>JAOGYN010000001.1:0-282284 GCA_028112705.1 Paracoccaceae bacterium
TGCTTTGCCTGTTAATTTATCTGGAGGCCTTAAAGCTAAGGGGCATCCGGTAGGAGCTACTGGTGTTTCTATGCATGCTTTGACTTCAGCTCAGCTAACAGGAACAGCCGGATTGATGCAGAAAAAAGATGCAAATATTGGTTGTATTTTTAATATGGGTGGCTCTGGAGTTGCAAACTATTGTTCTATTCTAGAAGCTGCCAAATAGTATATAACAATACATATCAAGACCAATTATCACATACGATACTTATAAAAGCAGCTCTTCAACAATGGGGTAGTATCTAGTCGCTTCTTTTATTAAGGAGTTTGCTGTGAGGGCCTTAACACTATAAACTTCACATTCATTGTTATATTTTGATTTAATTCTATTTAACAATTGATCAAAATCACCATCACCTGAAACTAATACAATAATATCTGAAGTTTCTGCCATTTCCATGATATCAATTGCTATACCAACATCCCAGTCTGCTTTAGCGGTACCATCCATGCGAGTAATATACGGTTTTAGTTTAACACTAAAACCAATTGCCCGAAGGATGTTTTGAAATTCAGTTTGTTTTTGGTCATTGCGGTAAGTAGCGTAAGCAATAGCATTAATCACTTTTCTGTTTTTGGTGACTAGCGACCAGAATTTATTATAATCAAAGTTTCGTTTATAAGTTTGCCGTGATGTATAGTATACGTTTTGAACGTCTACAAAAATTGATACTGTTTTTTGTTCAGACATGGATAGAGTGTTTCATATCAATATTATTCCCTTTGAATAAAATTTAGGTTACCTACAATTTTTTATTTTATAAGGCTTTGATTTGCAAAAAAGATTTTCTTGTCTTTACCATTCCAACTTGTTTGACACTCCCACTCAATAGTTTCTACGCTGTAAGTCATTGATATATTTCTTTATTTTTAGACTCTATAACATTTATGTAACTTTTAGGTGAAGTATTTTTCATAATAATTTTCACGCTCAGACTTCAACATTCCTGCGGTATCATCCACAAACTTATTTCTGTCATCTCTTGTTTTAAAAACCCAAATACATACAGTGTCCTTGCTATGATAAATCGCCTTTAGTTCATCGTTAATATCACATACACTTTGTGGTATATCTACTTGAATACAAATCATTTTAATTTACTCCCACTCTATAGTTCCTGGTGGTTTTGATGTAATGTCGTATGTTACTCGATTAATACCTTTAACCTCATTTACAATTCTGGTTGCGGTTTGACTTAAGAAGTCATGAGAGAAAGGATAATAATCTGCGGTCATTCCATCCACGGATGTGACCGCTCTTAATGCACAAGCAAAATCGTATGTTCTGCCATCTCCCATTACTCCAACAGTGCGAACTGGAAGAATAACTACAAAAGCTTGCCAGATTTCATCGTATAGATTGTGTTTTTTAATTTGGTCGATGTACACTGCATCTGCCTGGCGTAAAATATCTAATTTTTGTTGAGTAATCGCTCCTGGGCACCTAATCGCCAAACCTGGACCTGGAAAGGGATGCCTTCCAATGAAGCTTTCTGGGATGCCTAGCTCTCGTCCTAGTGCCCGTACTTCATCTTTAAATAACTCTCGCAACGGCTCTACTAACTTTAGTCCCATTTTTTTTGGTAACCCACCAACATTATGATGTGATTTTATAGTTGAAGAAGGGCCACCACTAAAAGACACTGACTCAATTACATCTGGATACAGGGTGCCTTGTGCTAGAAAATCTACGTTTTCAATTTGGGAAGCATATTTTTGAAATACATCAATAAATAGTTTGCCAATTTTTTTCCTTTTTTCCTCGGGGTCGGATTTTCCTTTTAGTTCGTTTAGGAAAAGATTTTTTTCATCTGCATGAATTAATTTAATATTGTAGTTATCCCTGAACATAGAGACTACTTCGTCAGCCTCGTTCGACCTCAATAAGCCATTATCAACAAATATACAGGTAAGTTGGTCACCAATGGCTAGATGTAACAATATGGCTGTCACAGAACTATCAACTCCTCCTGACAATCCACAGATAACTTTTTTATCGCCGATCTGTTTTTTAATTTTTTCTATAGCTTGGCTTTGGTATTTTGACATATTCCAGTCACCGGTAAACCCAGATAATTTTACAAAATTCTTGAATAAGAGTTTTCCATGTGGAGTGTGATGCACCTCTGGATGAAATTGAACGGCAAAAAACCGTTTTTTTTCGTCACCGATAATGGCATAAGGTGCGTTAGGAGAGGTTGCATATACATTAAATCCAGGAGCGATCTCACTTACATGATCACCGTGTGACATCCAAACTTGTTCTTCATTTTTCTGGAACCAGCCTTCTAATAAATCACATTTATCACCACTTTTTGATACGAAAGCACGACCAAACTCTGAAGTGTTTACACCACGCTCTACTTTACCTCCTAAACACTGCATCATTATCTGTTGACCATAACATATTCCTAGGATTGGGATATCTAGATCAAATACAATAGCCGGTGGTTTTGGATGGTTATCATCCAGTACACTTGCAGGTCCTCCCGACAATATCACGGCTTTTGGTGCAAAATCTTTTAGAAATGTTTCGTTTACTTTGTTGAAAGCATGTATTTCGCAGTAAACACTCAATTCACGTAATCGGCGAGCGATTAATTGAGTAACTTGAGATCCAAAATCAATAATTAGCAGTTTTTGATGAGGAGTTTTTACCATAGTTACGGGTTAATGATACAGTTGTGAGAATTCAAGGATTTAAAGTAATATTGTGTAGTTTAAAATTTTCATGTCGTTTTATGCTCAAACGTGGCGAAAATACCCTTACGGTTTTTAACTTTTATATTACATATACATTACGTTAATTTTTTAAATAATATGACCTGGTATTGTTAAATATTTCTATAACTAAGGATTGATTTATGTCTGAAGCAAGTGGCCGACGTCGTGGAAAAGGTGGCGGAGCAGCTCGTAGAGCCGAAAGAACGGCAGTAGTCATTGAGACTGCCAAATATATAGAGCGAAAAATTCCAAATTTTGAAATTCTAAATGAAGAAGCATTGCAAATAATTGAAACAAATGCTGAGATTATTTTAGAAGAAATAGGTGTGAGTTTTGTTGATAATCCAACCGCTTTAGAAAGATGGAAGGAGGCTGGTGCGGACGTAGATTTCGAACTTGAACGAGTTCGTATACCCAAGGGGTTAGCTCGTAATTTAATAAAGACAGCACCATCTGAATATATCCAGCACGCTCGTAATCCAGAAAAGAATGTTCGTATCGGTGGAAATTCTTTAGTTCTAGCACCAGTATATGGTCCACCATTCGTTAGAGATATGGAGGGAGGACGTCGTTATGCTACCATGGAGGATTTTAATAATTTTGTTAAATTAGGCTATATGTCAAAATGGTTACATCATTCTGGGGGAACTGTGTGTGAACCAACTGATGTGGCTGTAAATAAGCGCCATTTAGATATGCTGTTTGCTCACATGACTTTAACCGATAAGCCCTTTATGGGATCTGTTACGGAACCTAGTCGTGCACAAGATAGTGTTGATATGGCTAAAATATTGTTTGGAAATAATTTTGTAGAGGAAAACACAGTTATGACGAGTTTAATCAATATAAACTCTCCCATGACATTTGATTCAATAATGATAGGTGCAATGGAAAATTTTGCTAGGCATAACCAAGCATGTATCGTTTCTCCATTTATTGTTGGCGGGGCTATGGCTCCAGTTTCTGTAGCTGGCACTTTAACACAAGTACTTGCTGAGGTACTTGCAGGTGTTGCGTATAATCAAATTATTCGTCCTGGCGCTCCAGTCATATTTGGGGCTTTTGTAACATCCATTGATATGAATTCTGGAGCACCAACTTTTGGAACTCCAGAAGCAACAAAGATATTGCAAGGTGCCGGTCAACTAGCTAGGCGCCTGAAACTTCCTTTTCGTTCTGGTGGAGGTTTATGTGGTTCTAAATTGCCAGATGCGCAAGCTGCATACGAAACAGCTAACACACTTAATGCCGCACTTCTTGGTGGAGTTAACTTTATGTTGCATGCATGTGGTTGGTTAGAAGGAGGTTTGGTCTCCTCATATGAGAAATTTGTAATGGATGCTGACCAGTTAGGTATTCTTCATTCCTTAGCTTCAGGTATTGACATGAGTGAAAATGGCCAAGCTATTGGTGCTATAAGAGAAGTTGCTCCTGGTGGGCATTACTTGGGATGTGAGCACACTCAAGCCAATTTTAAGGATGCGTTCTGGCGTTCCGAAGTGCTGGATTATAAACCCTTTGAGACATGGCTCGAAGATGGTGCTAAAGATACAATGTCACTTGCGGCAGATAGGGTTAAAGTTCAATTATCTAATTATCAAAAACCTTCGATTGATATTGCTATTGAAGAAGCGCTAAATGAATTTGTTACAAAGAAAAAAGCTTCTGTTCCAGATTCGTTCGTTTAATATCTATCTAGTATTTTCTGTTAAACGTCTTTCCACATAGCCATCGACCGTGCCTAACAATGTATCCATGTGAGGGCCTTGAAAAAAATGATCCGCACCGTCGACAACCTCTTGAGTTATTGTTATACCCTTTTGCTCATGTAGCTTTTCCGCCAAGCCCAGTACATCATTGGGTGGTGCAACTCTATCGCTTGATCCATTGATAATTAAGCCTGATGCTGGGCATGGAGCAAGAAAACTAAAATCATACATATTTGCTGGAGGGGATACTGATATGAAGCCAGAAATCTCGGGACGACGCATCAATAACTGCATCCCAATCCAAGCTCCAAAAGAAAATCCGACAACCCAACAGTGTTTTGTATTTGGATTGTGTGCTTGGAGGTAATCTAAAGCAGCAGCAGCATCTGACAATTCTCCCACTCCTTGGTCAAATTCCCCTTGACTGCGTCCTACTCCGCGAAAGTTAAATCTCATAACGTTGAAACCCATTTTGTGGAAGCAGTAATGCAGATTATAAACTACCCTGTTATTCATTGTTCCACCAAATTGTGGATGTGGATGGAGAATTAGAGCAATTGGTGAATCTTTTTCTCTTTGAGGGTGGTAACGCCCTTCTAATCGACCTTCTGGACCAGCAAATAATATTTCAGGCATATTAAAATCCTACTGTTTAGTGCTAAATTATAAAATGTCTTCATTGACTGAATCATTTATACAATCTAGAATGTTTCTAAACTAGAAAGTATCTAGTTATTTAGGTTAGCAGTTAAGGCGTTGTTTTGCTGACGTCAACTGAAAGGTGCAGCAGGGTATGAAACTTAGTACAAAAGGTAGATATGCAATGATTGCCTTAACAGACCTGGCAAATCCAAAAAATAGTAATGTTTCAACGTTATCTGATATATCTAAGAGGCAAAATATTTCATTAGCATATCTTGAGCAATTATTCGTAAAATTGCGTAGGGCAGGTATAGTGTTGTCAATTAGAGGACCTGGTGGTGGCTATTCATTAAATAAATCTGCTGATGCGATACGGATATCAGAAATTTTGTCAGCCGTTGATGAAACTATGGATGCACTTACAAAAGGAGCAGGTGCCTCGCCAGTTGTTGGATGCAGTAAAGAACAGTCTCTAACTAATAGATTATGGGAAGGTTTATCGGCACATGTTTATGTGTATCTACATCAGACAAGATTATCAGATGTAATTGATAATCAACTTTCTCCCTGTCCAGCAGTTCCAAATCTCCTCGAGGTGGTAGATGCCGCTTAAGTACAATAATAATCAAATTATTTTTTAATAAATTCGTTTAATATTTGTTAAATATAGCTGATTTTAATATTAAAAGAAGTTGGATGCAGTGTGAACAAAAGAGCATATTTTGACTGGAACGCCACGGCTCCTCTTAAAGCAGAGGCAAGAACTGCGATGATATCAGTTATGAGTAACTTAGGTAATCCTTCATCAATACATACTGAAGGACGCGCGGCAAAAGCGATAATTGATACTGCAAGAATGCAATTAGCTGAAGCCTTTGGTGCGAGTAACTCTGATATAATTTTCACATCAGGAGCAACTGAAGCAGCAACTCTTGCACTTAATTCAAAAAATATCAAATGTTCAAAAGTAGAGCATCCATGTATTTCGTCGCATTGTGAAAACTCGTTAACAGTCGATGCTAGTGGCAAGATTTTAATATCAGATTTAGAAATTTCTAGTATACAGTCTGCGAATAGTGAAACAGGAATTTTACAAGATATTCCAGCTGGTATTTATTTGTCAGATTTTGTTCAATCGTTCTGTAAGATTTCAATTGCATTTGAGTGGACAGGAGCGATGCGGGGAATACTTTCTGCTCATAAGATTGGTGGCCCCAAAGGAGTGGGTGCCCTCGTTGTAAGATCAGGCACTGAGGTATCGGATATGTTTGGTGGTGGAGGGCAAGAAATGGGACGCAGGTCTGGAACTGAAAATGTAATTGGAATAGCTGGTTTTGGAGCTGCTGTATCCGCAGCAAATCGAGATTTAGAAAATGGAGTTTGGGAAGAAGTATCTAACTTACGAGATTTACTTGAAGAAGGTATTGAAGCGTCAGCTTCTGACACTATCTTCATTGGGAGAGATGTTGATAGACTACCGAATACTTCATGTATAAGTATCCCTGGATGGTCTGGTGAAACAGCAGTTATGCAGTTGGACTTGGCTGGGTTTGCCATTAGCTCCGGATCGGCTTGTTCATCTGGATCAGTAAGTAGGAGTGAAGTGTTGAATTCATTAGGATATGACGACGTTACTGCAGGAAGTGCTATAAGAGTGTCACTTGGTCCGTATAATACAGAAGAAGAAGTTTTAAACTTTGTTGATGTTTGGAGCAATTTCTATAAAAAATTTAAAGCAAAAGTAGCTTGAAAGGAAATAAATTATGTCAAACACAGATACTTATGAACGTGAAGGCGTAGATCAAGATACGGTTGAAGCCGTAAGAACTGTTGGTCAAAAATATAAGTATGGTTTTTCAACTGATATAGAAATGGAATATGCGCCAAAAGGTGTAAATGCGGATATTGTAAAGTTAATTTCAAAGAAAAATGATGAACCTTCATGGATGACGGATTGGCGATTATCTGCTCTGAAGAGATGGGAAAAACTTGTAGAACCTAATTGGGCTATGGTTAACTATCCAGAAATAGATTTTCAAGATATTCATTACTATGCAAAGCCAAAAAGTATGGAAAAAAAACCAAAGTCGCTAGCTGAAGTAGATCCTAAATTATTAGAAACATATGAGAAACTTGGAATTCCTTTAAAAGAACAGATAATTTTAGCTGGAGTTGAGGTTGGAGTAGATGGTACTCAAGAGCAACGAAAGGTTGCCGTAGACGCGGTTTTTGATAGTGTTTCGGTTGGCACCACTTTTAAGACAGAATTAAAAGCAGCGGGCGTCATATTTTGCTCAATTTCTGAGGCTATAAGGGAATACCCAGATCTTGTTAAAAAGTATCTTGGTAGTGTGGTTCCTCAATCTGACAATTATTATGCAACATTAAACGCTGCTGTTTTTACGGATGGATCGTTTGTATATGTCCCCCCTGGTGTTCGGTGTCCAATGGAATTGTCTACATATTTTAGAATAAACGCTGAGAATACTGGCCAATTTGAACGTACTTTAATAATAGCAGATAAAGGCTCTTACGTAAGTTATCTAGAAGGTTGTACTGCACCACAAAGAGACACCAACCAATTGCATGCTGCAGTTGTAGAATTGGTGATTGAAGAAGACGCTGAAATTAAATACTCCACAGTGCAAAATTGGTATCCAGGAGATGAAAATGGAAAAGGTGGAATTTATAATTTTGTAACAAAGAGAGCGGATTGTCGTGGAGACCGAGCAAAAGTGATGTGGACCCAGGTTGAAACTGGTTCTGCAGTTACCTGGAAATATCCATCCTGTATTTTGCGAGGAAATGAAAGCCAAGGTGAGTTTTATTCGATTGCTATTACAAATAATCATCAACAGGCAGATACTGGAACTAAAATGGTTCATTTGGGACAAAACACAAAATCTCGAATTGTATCTAAAGGAATATCAGCTGGTTTTGCACAAAATACATATCGTGGTTTAGTGTCAATGCATCCCAAGGCAAAGAAATCACGTAATTTTACCCAGTGTGATAGCCTTTTAATTGGAGATAAATGTGGCGCGCATACAATTCCATACATAGAATGCAAGAATAATAGCTCTAGGATTGAACATGAAGCTACAACTTCGAAGGTAGATGATGATCAACTATTTTATTGCCATCAACGTGGAATAGGGGAAGAAGAAGCGGTAGCGTTAATAGTTAATGGATTTTGCAAGGATGTATTGCAAGCGCTTCCTATGGAGTTTGCGATGGAAGCACAGGCTTTGGTGGCTATTTCTTTGGAAGGATCAGTTGGATAATGAGTTTTAAACAAACTATTATTTATGGAATAGTTGTAGCGTCAGTTATATTTTTCATTGGGTGAATTACGGGAATGGGCGGTGATTTTTAGCCAAATATTATGTTTTCTGGATTAATGGGAGTTTTAGCAGTGATAGCGATAAGGGTTTTAATAAAGATACAAAAAATAAGTAAATAAATTGAAATTAATTAGGAAATTTAATGTTATATATCAATAATTTAAATGTTGAACTTGAAGACGAAAAGAAGAAAATTTTGAATGGAGTTAATCTAGATATAAATGCTGGAGAAGTTCATGCAATAATGGGTCCAAATGGCTCTGGAAAATCTACTTTATCGTATGTACTGTCGGGAAAAGATGGTTATCGAGTTACAGAAGGTTCTGCTACTTTTGAAGGCCGTGAGATCTTAGAGTTAAGCCCTGACGAAAGAGCTTCATTAGGTCTTTTTCTAGCTTTTCAATATCCAGTAGAAATCCCTGGAGTGGGTAATATGACTTTTCTACGGACAGCACTGAATTCCCAAAGAAAATCTAGAGGAGTTGAAGAGTTGTCTGCTGCTGAATTTCTTAAAATTGTTAGGGAAAAGGCGAAAAATTTAAAAATAGATGCTGAAATGCTAAAAAGACCAGTAAATGTGGGCTTCTCTGGAGGGGAGAAAAAGAGAAACGAAATTCTTCAAATGGCGATGTTAGAACCTAAAATGTGTATACTTGATGAAACTGATAGTGGACTGGATGTCGATGCAATGAAGTTGGTGGCTGAGGGCGTGAATGCTCTTAGATCGAAGGATAGGTCTTTTCTAGTTATCACTCATTATCAAAGATTACTTGATCACATCGTTCCTGATGTTGTCCATATCATGGCAGATGGAAAAATTATAAAATCTGGTGGTGCTGATTTGGCTTTGGAAGTTGAAAATAACGGTTATAGTGATTTATTGGCTGAGTATAATTAATGCCAAAAACTAATCTAACTGAGCAAAAAATTAGTAGCTATTCTTTGCCAACCGAGGCAAGCTGGGCTATAAAATCCCGAAAAAGTGCTTTAAACTGGCTTGAAACAACTGGTTTGCCAAATAGAAGAGACGAATATTGGAAAAATACTGATCCTTCGTATTTTAATACCATCAAGAAGCCAGAGCGTAATAAAATAGACTATGTAGAGAATTCAATATTTGAAAATATAGATAGAATAAATATTGTTTTTGAAGATGGTTATTTTAATGCTTCAAAATCAGATGAACTTTTGCTTAAAGGAATTGAAATTGACACGATAAGTGTAGCAAATCAAAAAGGTAATCACTGGTCTGCCAATTATTTCGGGGTTTTAGAGAAATCATCACAAGTACCCGTTGAAAGAACTTTAGCGAGTTTAAACACTGCATTTGCGGTTGAAGGGCTAGCAATTAGGATCACTGATAAAATTGATAAACCAATTTCGATCACATATTTACATACCAATGATACCTCAGATGTTTTGATTCATCATGTTATTAAAATTGAAAAAAATGCGAGTGTTACAATCTTGGAAAGTGGAGGTGTTGCGTCTCGATCAAATTGCCTAATGGAAGTGTTTGTTTGTGAAAATGCTGAATTTGACCATGTTAGGGTGCAAGGTAGAAGCCACGAGAAAATAGCTGTCACACATTTATTTGCCAATTTACTTAATGATTCATCAATGAAAAGTTTTACATTAACCGTCAATGGGAAATCAATCAGGAATGAGTATGTCGTAGATATTAATGGCGAAAACTCTAAAGCGCATCTTGGTGGAGCGGCGGTGGGTGATCGGGGATTTTCTCAAGATGATACAATATTCGTTTCCCATAATAAACCAAATTGTGAAAGTAGACAGGTCTTCAAGAAGGTTTTAAGAAATGGAGCAAAGGGTGTGTTTCAAGGAAAAATTCTGGTTAAAGACGGCGCTCAAAAAACAGACGGATATCAAATCAGTCAAGGATTAATGTTAGATGATGATAGTAGTTTCCTTGCAAAACCTGAGCTTGAAATTTATGCTGATGACGTCATATGTTCTCACGGTTCAACTTGCGGTGAAATAGATAATGCTGCCCTATTTTATTTGACCTCGAGAGGAATCCCAATGGCAGAGGCACAAGATATGCTAGTATTAGCATTTTTAAATGACGCAATAGAAGAAATTTCTGATGAAAGCATCAGAACTATTATTGGTAGTCGTTTAAAAGATTGGATGGTAAAAAGACATAAGTCATGAGTATTGTTAGTAATATTTTTTTTAGTTATTTCTCTCCAGTAAAAATATTTAATGACCAGATAATAAAAAAAACGGAGGGTCAGCTTTTTGGTGTTCTTGTTTTTGGTTGTCTAATTACTTTGATTAGTCAGTTTCCACTGCTTTACTACAGATCCTTATCTTCTCTTGATCCTTTGATAGGTATGTTTTCCGCTAACTTGGTGGCTGTTTTGTTTATCACACCATTATTTTTTTATGTGTGTTCAGGTATTTTTTTTTTAGTTTTCAGATTGTTTAAATTTCGAGTAACAAGTCTACAGAGTAGAATGTCATTATTCTGGTCTTTTGCATTAGTTAGTCCGTGGGGTTTAGTTAATAGTTTAATAAAGGTAACTAATTGTCCCATATGGTTTGAGATTTCATTTTCAATATTTATATTTTTGATATTTTGTATGTTTTTTTATTATTTTTTAAAGGTGTGTTCAGAATACAAAGGTTAAAATTCTCTTTATATTTGACCTAATCTTGTTTTGTTTTTGTTATTAATGAATTATCCGTTACATAATATTAGATTTTTTTAGATGGTGTTTTAAATGAGTATAAATTGGTTAGAATTATTTTTGCTTTCAGCTAGAAATCCTAAAGCTGGGATGTCTA
The DNA here is from genome assembly GCA_028112705.1 of Paracoccaceae bacterium. Classification (GTDB taxonomy): domain Bacteria; phylum Pseudomonadota; class Alphaproteobacteria; order Rhodobacterales; family Rhodobacteraceae. The sequence goes on from JAOGYN010000001.1 coordinate 11,273, forward strand.
AATTACTAGAGTTAAATTTCAATAATTTTCAATTATTACAAATTGCTATGTTAGCTGTTTGCCTTATTTCAATATTTTTATTTCTTGTAGTATCAACTTTTGGAGCTGTTTTGCCAAGTGCTCTTGAAATGCAACCGAACCAGGCTAACATATTTTCTACGTTACAATCAATTAAACCAATTAATATAGTTATCAGTGGTATCATTTCTTTTGTTGCGCGTGGGATTGCCTTAACATATTTTGGTCGCGTCTTTAATGGTCTTGGTAGTCTACGTAATTCCATTCTTAGTTTAGCTTGGTTTGATATAATTCATTCAATGGGCTTGGCTATTGTGTTTATTGGGTTATGGGTTTCGCCTACTATAACAATATTGTTTACATTGTTGGGAACAATTTGGTTAATTTGGATAGCAGTTTCATTTATATCTGTTTTGCATAATTTTAAAAATGTAGCATTTGTATTTTTTGGTATGATCATTGGATATATCTTATTACATTTTTCTTTAAATTTAATTTTTTAGTTTTTTAATAGTAATTATTTTATTTAATATCTTTTTGGTTATTCAATCTAAAGGGAGCCAGAGAAAAGCATGACAAACTCAATCTTTGAACCTGGGATGTTGGTGCGAATGGACTCGCAATTGGGATGGGGGACAGGTCAAATTCAATCAGTTATAGGTGAAAAGGTGACTGTCAATTTTGAAAACCAAGGTAAGCTTGTCTTAAATACTGAGAAAGTTGAATTATCATTGGTATTTTTAGATGAATAAGAATTATTAAAAGGTAATTTAAATAACTGTGACATATAATTTATCAATTAAATTTGCTGAAACAGAACGAGAATTATCTTTAATCGCGGGTTTGCGATATAAGGTGTTCAGAGATGAGTTTAAGGCAGATGGTGATAGTTTTGATCATTTCAATAAATTAGAATGGGGACCATATGATGATAGTTGTAAACATATTTTATGTATGGCTAAGTTTCCAGATAAAAAAGAAATAGCAATTGGTACATTTCGGATTAGGACTCTAAATAATACTGATGATAAATATCAAATACAATCAGAATTCAACATTGATAAGCTATTGGAAAGAAAGCTTAATTCATGTGAGCTAGGACGAATTTGTATTGATTCTCATTTTAGAAATGGCATTATTTTGTTTGAAATTTGGCTATTTTTATTTAATTATTTAAGAGAAAAAAATATTGAAATAATTATTGGAGTAGGGAGTTTTATGGGGTGTGATTTGACTTATCATATGAACTCAATTCGAGCATTATTTGACAAGTACGTCTCGCCTGAAACTAAGATGATCAAATCAAACCAAGAAATAAATGAAAACATTTTTGAGAATGAATCATACAACGAGGTTGAAGGTATCAAGAGAATACCTGATATATTAAAAGCTTATTTGCGGTTTGGGTGCCGTGTTGCTCCATATTACTATATAGACTATGAGTTTAGAACTATCGATGTTTGCTGTGTTCTATTAATTAAAGATATTCCTAATTATCAACAAAAAATGTTAAAAAAGGGATTTTTATCTTGAATACATGGTATGGAAAATTGTCAGAACCAACCGTAAAAAAATTTACTTTCCTTGAGTGGCTTCGAATTTGTTTGCGAGCGTTTTTTATAATATTACTTATCTGTGTAAATTTAATTATTTTTGTTTTATTACGGTTTGTAGAAAAATATTTATCAAATTTAAAATTATCTTACAAAATTGTTAAACTTGTAAGTAGAACAACCCTACGAACTTTGAAAATTAAATTAATTGTTCACGGTTTGCCAATGATTGAAAATGGTTGCGTGGTGGCAAACCATGTGAGTTGGTTAGATATTTTCTCTTTAAGTTCAGTTCAAAATATTGTTTTTGTATCAAAGTCAGATGTTTCAACCTGGTTTGGGATTGGAGCTTTGGCCAGGATAGTTGGAGTGTTATTTATAAGCCGAAAAAGAAATCAAGTTATAACAAATAATTTAAATTTTGAAAAACGTTTAAATAAAGGTGAGAAGTTATTGTTTTTCCCAGAAGGTACCTCTTCGGATGGTTTGCAGGTTTTACCATTTAAATCATCGTTATTTGAAGCTTTAATGAATAATAAAAAAATTTCTAATCTGCACGTCCAAGGAGTGTCAATTGTGTATACTGCACCTGATTTGGAAGATAAAAGGTTTTATGGATGGTGGGGAAAAATGGAATTTCTGGATCATCTTTTGGGCATATTAAGCACTAATAAAAAGGGAAAAATTGAACTTTTTTTTCACTCTCCACATCTGGTTTCGAGCTTTAACAATCGAAAAATGCTAGCAAATACTTTGTATCTAGATGTTTCATCTGTTTTTAGATCAAGAGATCATTGATTTTGCTAAAGTATTCATTATTTCTCCAGTCATTAGGTGAAATAGAAATAAAGTCTGATACTTTCAATACTGCGCTCATTTGTTGCAAGGTATTACAGCCTTCAGCTACTAGAGAAATTTCGACGGTTTGATGCCACCATTCAAATAATTCAGTTTCAATTATGCTGGACTCAGATTCGCTTTGGTTATTTGGCATCTTAAATGAGATGTAACTAGCGCCCATTTCAGCTGAAATCAAACCAGCATGCCTGGAGTGACCACAGTCCACTCCAATCATAAATTCGTCAGTCACCATTTTAATTATATTTTCTGAATCTTGATTGTCTCTATTTAAGTGAACTCCATCCAATCCAAGGCTCTTAGCCATTTCATAATTATCTTCCAGAATAAATGGCACTTCCAAGTTGTGGCAAATTAGTCTGAATTGGTCACATTTTTTTCTCAAGTCCTCTGGATCATGGCCCTTATTTGCCAACCTAACGCATGGAATCGAATTGTTTGACAAAAGAGTTGTTAACTCTGTCTCAGTAGTGGTCGTGTCAATAATTATATAAGCTTTAGCTGTCACTGTGATTCCTATGAAAAGTTTATCATAATTTAAGTTATAAGTTATTATGTTCTACGGCGTCGTCGACCTCGGTTTTCACGTGATGTATTATCATTGTTTTTATTAAAATTTACATCAGGTAAGGTGACAATAGTTTCTAAAATTGGAAAGGGATCTGATGAATTTGGAATTGCAGATGCATTTATAAAGTGTTCTTGAAATCTAGGTTCAATTGCTGTTTCGATCTTATCAATACGACTGACAATAGTTTCTATCTCAGTTCGTGATTTTTTGTTTAATAATGCTATTCGGGCACCTGTCCCTGCAGCATTCCCTGCTGAGGTGACTTTCTTAATTTCACAATCTGGGATCATCCCAAGAACCATAGCGTGTTTTGGTGATATGTGCGCACCAAAAGCTCCCGCTAACACAATACGTTCGACAACATCAACATTTAACTTGTCCATTAAAAGCCTTGCACCTGAATATAATGCTGCTTTCGCCATCTGTATCTCTCTTATATCTTTATTGGTCACTGTAATAATAGGCCCACCATTTTTGCTTCCGTCCCAAACCATGTAAGAATGAGTTCTTCCATCTAGAAAGCATCTCTCACTTCCAGTTTGCTCTGGTGATCCAATTAGGCCTGGTCCATCCACAATTCCAGCTATTCGCATCTCTGCGACCATTTCAATAATGCCAGAGCCACATATGCCAGTTACTCCAGATTTTGAGATTGATGCAAAAAAACCTTGTTCATCTGACCAGATGCTTGACCCTATAACTCGAAATCGTGGTTCTTTGGTCATTGGGTTAATTTGCACCCTTTCAATAGCTCCGGGAGCTGCTCTCTGCCCTGATGAAATTTGAGCACCTTCAAATGCAGGACCAGTGGGGGATGAACAGGCTAATACTCCCAGTTTTTTACTCCCAAGCATAATTTCTGCATTAGTTCCAACATCTACAATTAGTACAAGATCATCAGAAAGATTTGGCGCTTCTGATAATGCCACAGCAGCGGCATCAGCACCCACATGTCCTGCTATACATGGTAATATGTAACTTTGGGCTAACCTATTTAAATTTAAACCTAAGTCTTTTGCTGAAAGGTTTAAACTTCCAGATGTTGTTAGGGCGAATGGTGCTTGCCCTAGTTCAAAAGGATCAATCCCCAATAGTAAGTGATGCATGACTGGATTACAGACAAATACACTATCCATTATCATATCTTTATCAATATTGGCTTCAGAAGTAACTTGATCAAATAATGAATTTAAACCATCTCGTACAGCGATTGTCATTTCTTCATTGCCACTAGGGTTCATCATTGAATAGCTTACTCTACTCATTAAATCCTCACCAAAACGTATTTGTGGGTTCATTGCGCCTGCAGAACTAACAACCAAACCTGTTTCTAAATCACACAGATTTGCAGCGATTGTTGTGGATCCTAAATCTACGGCCACTCCATAAATAGGACCGTCGTAAAAGCCTGACCAAATATGAATAATTTGGTTTCTCTTACTTCCTTCTTGATTGTGTAAGGCGACAGTTACTTTCCATTCACCTTTTCTAAGATACTTTTGTAAATTTTTGAATATTGTTAGATCTGCTTCAATATTTTTTATTTTCCATTGTGATAGAAAAGCTAATTTTAATCTTTCGAAGTCACCAGTTGGTTGGTGCATATCTGGCTCTTCAACTTCTATATAATATTTTTTGATAGTTGGATTTACAAGAATATCTCTTGCTTCAACTCTTTTCCTAATAACTTGTTTATGAACTTGGCTTTCTTCTGGAACATCTATTATTACATCAAAATTTATCTTTGCCTGGCAACCTAGTCTTCTTCCTTCTTTTAGGCCCCTTATTTTGTCATATCTATCCTCTACACTGTTCCATTTGCTCAATGCATCTTTAGTGACATTGATTCCATGCTTAGGAAAGTCTCCAAATGACGGTGTTATTTGACATTTTGAACATATCCCACGCATCCCACAAACGCTATCTAGGTCTACACCTAGAGTTCGAGCAGCTTGTAATACTGTTGTCCCAACTGGAAATTGTCCTTTTTTTCCTGATGGGGTAAATATGACCTGTGGATCTTTATCAGACATTACTTAGCCTTTTTATTATTTAGACAACAAATATGTTTTTTCTTGACATTATCAAATTACAAACGCGGCAACTATTCTCACCTAAACGGCATTATTGACACTTGTACCGTAAATTAGAAGCAGATTATTTTTTGTTATACTGCAAGTTTATATTTGCGCACTATTTTTTTACAATAATTGAATTTTTTTAGGATAACTGCTCAGAGAAAGTACTTTTTATAATTTATCTTTTATTAAATTGAATTACTTATTAGTGTTCAAGAGAGCTTTCTTCTAGACTTTTAGCTATTTCGGCTGCTTCTTCTGCGCTTAAGCGTGGCGGGTGCCAGTCTCGTCCAGGCGCAGCTTCTAGTAAGCGTTTTGTATATTCATGTTTTGGTTGATTAAATACATCTGATGCGGTGCCAAACTCAACCATTTTACCTTTTTCCATAACAGTTATATAATCTGAGACCTGTGCCGCTACTCTAAGATCATGAGTTATAAAAATAATCGCCATTTGGTATGTTTTTTGTAGATCATTCAATAAGAGTAATACTTGTTTTTGAACTGAAAGATCGAGCGCTGATACACATTCATCAGCTACAATTACATCTGGCCCCATAGATAGTGCTCTAGCTATACCGATGCGTTGCCTTTGCCCGCCAGAAAAGTTTCTAGGTTTTCTATTGAAAGCCTGCTCTCCTAACCCTACCTGCTGAAGTAGTTCTATCGCACGGTCTTTCGCTTCAATTGTATCTACCCCTTGTAACTCTAGCCCCCTCATTAGCATGAAACCTACAGTTTGACTTGGGTTTAGGGACCCAAAGGGATCCTGAAATATCATTTGGATTTTTTTTCTAGAAGAGATTAACCCACGTCCAGATAAAGAAAGAAAGTTCTCCTGGCCAATACTTACAGAGCCAGATGTTGGCTCTTCAAGTCTTATTAAAGTTTTAGCTAGAGTTGACTTACCTGAGCCACTTTCACCGACAACACCCAAAGTTTCACCTTTTCTAAGGACAAAAGAGGCGTCATTTAAAGCGTGTACTTGACCAGTGCGTGTTTTGTAAATTTTATGCAACTCATTAACTATGACGCTTGGATCGTCCACACGGCTTTGATCTGGAGTTCTTTTTGTTTCTAGCAAAGGCATCGCGTCAACCAGCAATTTAGTATAAGGCTCCTTGGGCGTCATTAGTACTTCTTCTTTTGAACCTTCTTCGATTATTTTACCTTGGCACATTACTACAACACGGTCTGCAATGTCTGTGACCACTCCAAAATCATGGGTAATAAAAATAATTGTATTCTTATAAACTTCCTTTAAGTCGGATATTAGTTTTAGTATTTCTGCTTGGGTGGTCACATCTAGAGCAGTGGTTGGCTCATCTGCTATCAATATGTCCGGATTACATGCTAGCGCCATCGCGATTACTATCCGTTGACACTGACCTCCAGAAACTTGATGTGCGTAACTGGCGTAAATTCTCTCAGGTGTTGGTAATTTCATTTGATTTAAAAGCTTTAATGTTTCTGCTTTTCTATCTTTTGGTTCTATTTCAGGACGATGTAGAGCAAAAACTTCATCTACTTGTTTGCCTACTCTTATTGATGGATTCAAAGCGGCCATTGGCTCTTGATAGATCATTGAAATCCGAGCACCACGCAGAGTATTCAATTGAATTTGTGATAATTTTAAAATATCCTGACCATCAAACTCCACACTACCTGATGTGATATTAAGAGTATCAGGAACGTCATTTAATATAGCACTAGTCATTACTGATTTGCCAGATCCACTCTCACCAACGATACATAGGATCTCTCCCTTAGCTACGTCTAGGTTAACGTCTTGGACTGCATACTTTCGGTCAGCATTCTTTGGAAGGGAAATCGAAAGGTCTCTAATTTTTAATATGGCATCCGACAATTGTTTAATCCTTTAAAGACTGCTCACGAAGACCATCAGCTAGCAAGTTCAGCCCTAATACAAATGAAGCTAGTGCTAGGGTGGGTGGAAGTACTATAGTTGGAACTAATCTGATATAACTTCTTGTCTGATTTATCATTGATCCCCAATCAGGACTTTCTGGTTCCATACCGAGGCCAAAGAAACCTAAGGTTCCTAGCAAGATTGTAACATAACCAATTCTAAGACAACTATCGACTATAAGTGGACCTCTAGCATTAGGAAGAATCTCCCAAATCATCACAAATAGTGGGTTTTCTCCTCTGGTAACTGCTGCTGCGACATAGTCACGAGTTCTGATGTCCATGGTTAAACCTCTGACAATCCTGAATACGCCTGGCGAGGTTGTAAAAACAACTGCTGCAAAAATATTTAATTCGCCAGGATCAATTCCAACTAGTCCTAATGGGTCTGCATTGAATACTAACCCTGAGTATAACCAGGCACCAATCAGAAGAATTATAATTGAGGATGGAATTAGAACATTTAATCTTTCTGCAAACCGCGAGTATACTACCATTAATGCAAAAAGAATGGGGAACATGAAAAATACACCAGCCATTATATTAGGTAAAATTGTTTCTCTGATGCCTGGTGCCACTAAAAGATAAAACAACAAGATAACTGGAAATGCTAAAACCAAATTTGCAAGAAAAGATAATACTGTATCAAACTTTCCACCAATATAGCCTGCAGGTAAACCTAAAGTAATTCCCACAACGTAAGCGACTAAACTTGCGGCGGGCGCAATAAGTAAAACTATCTGACTGCCATAAATCATTCGACTGAAAAGATCTCTTCCTAGAGTATCTGTTCCAAAAATATATGGAATTCCCTGCGCAGTATTCATAGTTCCTGGGGGCTTTCGTCTGTATAGCCCTGATTGCTCTAAAGCGTCAAAAAGCACGATAAAGTCGGCAAGTATGGCTGCAAAAACCCAAAATAAAACAATAAATAGACCCACCAAACCTACTGGAGAATTAAAAATTCTGCCAACTGATCCTAATTTGGACCGCCATTGATATGATGCAGAAAATGTGATGGCTAAGGCTAGCCAAACAGGCCAGAGCCTAGTAACAAATGTTTGCCATATCTCGAATGTGCTTATGCTTTCCATTGTCTAACTAAATCTTATTCTAGGATTTAAGAAGACATATCCGATATCGGATATTAATTGTGTCGTAAGCACTAATACCACAGCAACAACGCCGCAGGCTAAGGTTACGTTGATATCATTTTGATCTGCAGCAGATACGAGTAGAGAGCCAAACCCTTTGTAGTTAAATAGTTTCTCTACAATAACTACACCAGTTAATAGCCAAGGGAATTGAAGCATTATTAGTGTAAATGGTGCTATTAACGCGTTACGAAGCGCGTGCTTCAAGACGACCGCCATAAAAGGCATTCCCTTTAAGCGTGCTGTTCTAATGTATTGTGAACCCATAACTTCAACCATTGAAGCCCTTGTCATTCTTGCGATGTAGCCAATATCGTACATGACCATTGTTAATACTGGTAATGCAAAATTTTCAAAAGTTATATTGCCAGCCTTTGCAACTCCCTTGAATAGACCAAGCCAGCTGGACAATAAGATTGTAAATAGAATACCACTTACATATGGAGGTACTGAAGTCGTGACGATAGAGAATATAGATAAGGTTCTATCTGTCTTTGTGCCCTCTCTCATACCTGATAATACGCCAATTACTAATGCTAATGGAATTGTTATTATTAAAACCCAAAACATAAGGATACCAGTATGACCTAACTTGGGCCATAGAACTTCGTTTACAGGCTTTTTAAAATGTGTTGAATAACCGAAATCACCTTGAACTACATTTCCTAACCATTCACCATATTGAACAAGAAGTGGTCTTTTATAACCATTTTTATCTAACCAGCTCTGAACAGCTGCTTCTTCCATACGCATGTTGGCCTGGTTTAATGCCATTTTTTTAAGATTTGGTTCAATTGTAACTAACGTAAAAACTATGAACGATAAGCAAATCACAGTTAAAAATACAACAAATATTCGTTTAAAAATAAAAAATAGCATTTATGTCAATTTTTCCAAAATATAAAACTGAGGGATGCGCTGCACCCCTCAGTTTGATTGCTAAATAAATTATGAAAGTGAAACTTTTTCAAAGTGCATTTCATAAGACGCATGCATTCCAGTTAAGCCCTGAACGTCTGGCGAAACTGTTCTGTATAGCTTTCTCCATGTTGGTTGGATCATTATACCTGAGTCCTGTAGGATAGCCTCCATTTTAGCCATTATTTTGCTTCTCGTACCTGCATCAGCAACTTTTAGTGAATCAGAAAGCAAGGAATCAAATTCTGCATCGCTAAATGCAGTCTCGTTCCAAGCTTCTCCACTACGATAAGCCAAAGCGTAGATTTGAACGCCCAAAGGTCTTTGGTTCCAACTTGTTGTTGAATAGGGATACTGAAGCCAGTTATTCCAGAAAGATGAACCAGGTATTATCGTTCTTTTTACTTTTATACCTGCACTTCTTAATTCCTCTGCAACCGCATCAGTAGCATCTCGTCGCCACGCATCATCAATTGAGATTAACTCATGCTCAAAATCTGCCATTCCTGCTTCTTCCATCAGAGCCATTGCACCTGATTTGTCTGGAGCATTTCCAGAAATAGAACCTTTTTCAATAGCTGCATATTCAGGATGAATTGGGCATACATGGTGGTTTTCTGCAGCAGAACCTCTGCCTTGGAAGCCAATGTCTGTAACTACTTGATTATCACATGCCATTTGCAGTGCATTTCTTACACGCTTATCATCATATGGTGCTACCTTAACATTCACACGTGCTATTACTGTTGCTGCTGTAACAGCCTCAACAATACCCATGCCTACTGATTCATGAACATCAATATAATCACCAGTTGTCTGATAATTTACGTGACAATCACCACCCTCAAACGCTGCTATTTCACCAGCTGGATCAGTACCATAGTCTGTAAATTCTAATCCATCCAAATGTGGTGCATCACCCCAATATCCGTCTCTTCTCGCAAATACTGCTGATTCTTCTACAGCATGAGATATTAACGTCCAAGGAGCTGTTCCAACTGGGTTTGTCATTAAATTTCTACCCAAGCTATCAAAATCTTTATGAACGATTAATGCAGGGTAATCTGTCAGTCCTGGAACGATAGTTATATCAGAGTTTGGTAGGTTTAACTGAACTGTATAATCGTCTACTTTTACGATTGCTCCATCTGCTGCTTTGTTTGTGGCGGCATCGATTAGAGAGGCCATTCTTCCGGCCATAGAGTTGCCTTCAACGTCCTTTTCACACCATCCATTAATATTATAAACTACATCATCAGCATTAAAGTCGTCACCATTACTCCATTTTACGCCTTTTCGTACGTGTAGAGTGTACTGTGTGGCATCATCATTTACTTCCCAGCTCTCTAAAAGCATCGGTTCAAAAGTAGAATCTGTTGTGTAACGAATAAGTGTTTCACAAACCATGCGACCTAAATTTCCTTTTTCAGACCAATCATAAATTCTTGGATCTTCAAAAGGTCGAACACTCATGGAAATTTTTAAAACTCCACCTTTATTGGTAGCAGCTGACGCAACCTTTGGCGCTGCAATTCCTAGTAAACCATAGGCGGTTGCTGTTGTTGCTCCGAAGGCTGTAGCCATCGCTAGAAACTCACGGCGGTCTAATTGACCTTCCTTAGCTTCCTTAGCCATTCCAGGTATTTTCTTGTGAAGTGGTTTGTTGTTAATTGTTTTCATTTTCATTATCTTCTCCCAATTATAATTACTTAGCCCAATAAATTAACTATAAAAATATTAACTTATTTCCGATTCGGCAGATTTCGAATTTTTAGTTTATTCATAATTCTAACAATGACAATGACTATTCCATCGTATTTGGTTTGGGTCCTACTAATTCAAAATATAACCACCGTATGATTTAACGCTATTTAGAAGGAGTTTTATTAATAAAATTCTTAACACTATCAGCGTCCATCATCCGATCAGGAAATCCAGGTGCTCTTAACTCAGTTCCAGTGTTTTCTTCCATCATTTTTATCACATTAGGCGTCCATTCATTAGCGCCGTATTTTTCTTTTGCTTCGATAAACATTTGATCCATTAGGCCAGTAAACTTTAAAGGAACACCATAGTTTTTTCCTAATTCCATCATTAATCCTAAATCTTTACATGCAAGTTCAAGAGTGAACGCTGTATCAAAACTTCCATTTAGAATAACTGGAGCGACAGTTTCAAATTCTGCACTATTACCTGAGCTTGCTTGGATCGCTTTGTAAGCTTCAGTGAGGTCAATGCCTGCTTTTTTTGCAAGCAGAAGTCCTTCCCCAGCGCCAATTAAATTTACAAATGCAAGCATATTTGTAATTACTTTTAGTATGGAAGCAGTTCCGATTCCACCTAAATGGAAAATTGGTTCACCAAAGGACTCCAATGCATGTCGATGTTTTTCTAAAACCTCTTTATCACCACCTATTAGTATTGTTATTTTCCCAGCTGCCGCCCTATGTATTCCACCAGTTACAGGCGCTTCTAATGTAGCTACGCCAAGTTTCTCTGCTTTACTTGAGATTTCTAATAAGTCGTTAACATTTGTGGTGCTTGTTTCTATCCATGTTGATCCTGATATCATTGAATTCAATGCGCCATTATTGCCTAACATTACTTCGTTTGAAATTTTAGGGGAGGGAAGACATGTAATGACACAATCAACACGTTGAGCTAACTCTGCTGGTGAGTCACACCAAATTGCGCCAACCTTTTCAATTGAAGTAAACTTATCAATATCTAAATCATGAACATAAAGTTCAAAACCTGATTTAATCAAATTAGTTGCAATGTTGTTTCCTAAATTTCCAAGCCCAATTAAGCCGTACTTCATTATTTAGATCCTTTATATTTGCTAAAGTTTATCTCGCCAATTTAATGCTGCTTTTAATCCATCATTTTTTCTTATTCGATTAAACTCAACTCGTTCTGGACTCAAATCAGACTCAATTTGAATATCAACCTCTAAACCTTGAATCAAAGATTCTTTCATTTTTGCTAGTTCATAGGTTCGATTGAGCGCACTTTTTGTCATTTGTACTGATTTTGAAGCAGCCGTTGCTATTTGATTTGCTAACTCAAGGGCATCGTTTAGTTCTTCACCATCATTACTTACTTTATTTAAAATACCCATTTCATAGCATCTCTGTGCGCTAACTTTGTCATTACCAGTTAAGAGTAATTCTTTTGCTTGTTTAGGACCAGTTACCCAAGGCGCTAATAGGGCCACAATCCCAGAGCCAAACCTAACCTCAGGCTCTCCAAATAAAGTTGATTTTGCTCCCACAGCTAAATCACATGCCATTAAGAGCTCAAATGCGCCCCCAATGCAGTGTCCATGTACTACGGCTATGGTGGGTTTTGCTGAGTGCCAAAACTGCATTATAAAATTAAAGTCTTCTTCTAAAACTTTGCGCCACTCTTCTTCAGTAGTAATATTGCGTTGTGCCGATTCTTTCATATCAAAACCTGCTGAAAACGCTCTTCCGTTTCCATTAACTATAATACAAAGAACTTGATCGTCCTTAATAAAATTTTGAACAGCTAAATTAGTTTCTTCAATCAATTTTACATTAAATGCATTTAATGACTTTGGGCGATTAAAGGTTATTATTCCTATGCGACCATCTATGCTGGTTTTTATTGGGGACTCTTCCATGTTTATCCTTAACTTTTTTAAATAATCTTATTTACAAAACTTTATCTTGGTATCATTTTTAAAATAGTTAATTAAGTTTAGAGATTCTGCAATTATGAAAAATAAAAATTTAGATAAACTGTTGTCACCGCGCAGTATTGCTCTGGTGGGTGCGTCCCCCAAAGAAGATAGTAACGGATTAGCAATGTATGAAATGTGCAGGATAGATGGCTTTGAGGGATCTATCTTTCTTGTTAATCCCAATTATTCTGAAATAAATGATGTAAAATGTTATGCTAGTATCAAGAATTTAGGTGTTACACCTGATCATGTGGTGATTGGGATAGCAAGCAGGTTTGTTGAAGAAGTTTTTGACCAATGTGTGGAGCTGGGTATTAAAGCAGTTACGATCTTTGCATCTTGCTTTTTGGAAAATGACTCTAAGCCTAATTTAGCTGAACGCTTAAAAGAAAAAGCTTTTAAATTTAATATTGATATTTGTGGACCCAATTGCATGGGATTCTATAATCCAGGTTCAAAATTGAGGATTGCTAGTTTCCCGTCTCCTGAGAAACTAACCAAGGGAGGCATTACTTGGATAGCACAATCGGGTTCAGCTTTTGGCGCTTTGGCACATAATGATAGAAGGTTGGGCTTTAATTTATGTATCTCTACTGGAATGGAGCTTAAAACAACAGCGACCGATTATTTAATTTGGGCTTTAATGCAGAAAGACACAAAAGTAGTTGGTCTATTTTTAGAAACAATCCGTGATCCAGATAATTTCATTAGAGCATTAAAGGAAGCGGTTAGAAAAAAAATACCAGTTGTCATTTTGAAAGTTGGTAAAACAGAAAAAAGTGCTCAAATGGCACTGTCTCATACAGGAGCACTTGTGGGAAACCATGTGGTGTATGAGGCGTTATTTAGAACGTACGGTGTAATTGAGGTTGATGATATGGATGAAATGGCGGCAACTTTAGCGCTCTTTGATTTGGCTAAATCACTTTCTAATGGAGATCTTGTTACAATTCACGATTCTGGTGGTGAGCGAGAGCTGGTTGTCGATTTATGTGATGAGCTGAGTATCAATTTTTCAGAAATTTCAGTAGAAACAAAAAATAAAATAAGTACTCAACTTGAACCAGGATTAATTGCAGAGAACCCAATTGACATATTTGGTACCAATAATAATTACATAGAAAGATATTCTAAGATAATTAAGTATTTGGCTAATGATCAAAGTACAGCTATTTGCCTATTTATGGCAAATCCTAGAGATGGCTATTGGTATGCAGAAGGTTATGCTGAAGCTATCAAAATAGCGTCTCAAAATACTTCAAAAATTATAGTGTTAGTGTCCAATTTTTCTTTAGTGAATGACGATAAAATGGCGAGTTATTTATTTAACCACGGTGTTCCTCTAATCAGGGGTACTAAAAATGCACTCCTGGCTGTAAAGCATGCTCTCAATTGGAGAAATTACCTGTCTATTCCTAAAAGAGATCTCAAAAGTATAAATAAAAAACCAATCATTAACGCTTGGATAAAAAAGTTAATTAAAAAGAAAAGTTTTTCAGAATTTTATGGTTTAGAGATGTTAAGAGCTTTTGGTGTCTCTGTCGCGAGCTATAAGTTACTATATAATGAAATTGATTTGTTAAATTCAATTGATGAACTATCCTATCCATTAGTCTTAAAAACAGCAGAAAATATAAATCATAAGTCTGATGTTGGTGGAGTGAAATTAAATTTGACCTCTAAAAAAGATTTAATAAAAGAGTATCACGAATTAAATAACCGTTTTGGACCAAAAGCACTTTTAATGGAAATGCACAAAGGATCTGTAGAGATTTGTGTTGGGGCCATTATTGATGATGACTTTGGACCAGTTATTGTTCTGTCTGCTGGTGGAACTTTAATAGAGGTGATCGATGATACTATATCTTCTTTAGCGCCAATTGACCCTCAAACTGCAAAACAATTATTGTTAAAGTTGAATATTTCAAAAATGTTTAATGGGGTTAGGGGGCACAAACCAATTAATTTAGAAGATTTGTGTAACCAGATCTCTAATATCTCTTTTATTATCTCTGATTTGGGAAATAATTTGAAAGAGCTAGATATTAATCCAATAATTTGTTCGGAAAAAGGTGCTTGGGCGGTTGACTGTTTGGCAATAGGTAATAATCATAAAAAATAAGTGTATTTAAGTTTTTAATATAGGTTTAACAAAATGTCCTTATCTGATGACGGAAATGCTTTAAGTGAGAGCGTGCAGTCACTTCCATCAAATTGGTATTATGATGATAAGTTTTACAAAAAAGAATTATCGTCAATTTGGTCTAAGAATTGGATTTATGCCTGTCATTCAAATTCTCTTGATGGGCCAAGGGCTTATCAAACAATCAAAATTGGAACGCAAAGTATTATTGTCCTTAGAGATCGCAATGGTGACTTGCGTGCTTACTATAATACTTGTCGTCATCGCGGATCGGCTCTTTGCCAAGAAAAAACAGGCAAGTTAAAAACCCCAGTTTTTCTTTGTCCTTATCATCAGTGGTCATATTCGTTGGAGGATGGTCGGTTGATTAAGACTTCATCATTTGAAAATCCTGATAATTTTATAAAAGAAGATTATGGTCTTTTTAAAGTGAAACTTCAGGAATGGCGGGGATGTATATTCATTAATCTTGATGAGGAATCTGAGTGGGACATAGAAAATTTATTTCAAAGATCTGCTAATGAATTAAAACGGTTTCCAATTGAAGATATGAAAGTTGGATCTGTTTGGGAAAAAACTATAAAATGTAATTGGAAATCTTTCTGGGAAAATTTCAATGAATGTTTGCACTGTCCCAATGTTCATCCTGAATTATCAAAATTGGTTCCACTTTTTTCAAAAAGAATTATCAATTCAAAAGATTTGCCTGATTGGAGAGAGAAAGCTTCATCTGAAGATCCAAAAGATAAAGGGGGCCTAAGAGAGGGTGCTGAAACTTGGTCATTTGATGGTTCTGCACAAGGTCGTATTATAAAGACATTAAGTTCTTCTGATATTGCTAGGGGACAACTTTATGCTTCGTCATGGCCATCTGTTTTTATCGGTGGTTATGCTGATCATGTTAGAATTGTTCGGATATTGCCTGTCGGACCTGAAGAGTTAGAATTAAGTGTTGAATGGTTATTTGAAGAGAATACACTAAATGATCCTTCTTACGATATTCAGAATGTGATTGAATTTGCAAAATTAGTAATGATGCAGGATGGCAAAGCTTGTGAAATTAATCAATTAGGAATGCATTCTAAAGCTTTTGAACATGGTATTTTAATGCCTGAAGAATATTTGCTTAAGAGGTTTCAGGACTGGATCAGGGTACAATTAGATCTTCCTGGCTGATTAAGCATCCAAATTAGTCCAATTTTTCATTTTACTTCTGAACCAAGTTCTTTGCCTTTTAGCATACTGTCGAGTGCGAATGATTGAATTATTTTTGGCCTCTTCTAATGTTATCTCCTTGTTTATATAATCTAGTAGTTGTTTGCCACCTATTGCCTGAAACCCAGGGAGAGTATTGGACCAGTTAGCGCTGTTGTTTTTTACCTCGTCTAATGCTCCATTCTCTATCATATTTTCAAACCTTTCTGATATCCTCTTATTCAGTTTGTTAATTTCAATGTTCATTAGAAATGAATTTTGCGGCTTAAAATTTATTAAAGGTTTTGACGTCTTTTTATGCCATGCAGACAAACCTATCCCAGTCTGAGTCAGTACTTCTAGTGCTCTTAGGATTCTTACTGGGTTTTGTTTATCAATTTTCATAAAAGTTTCAGGGTCATGGGTTTTTAACCATTTTAATAAATTTTCAATTCCATCAGATAAATGCCATGAATTTATGTCCTGACGAATGGTAGCGTTTATCTTGGGGATGTCTGTTAGTCCATTGATTAGCGATGTAAAGTACAGTCCAGTACCACCAACAATTATGATTGGTGTTCCTTTATGTTTACTTAAAATTTTACTTACATCTCGAAGCCAATTCCCAACAGAATAACGATCATATATTGATACTGTTCCGTATAAATAATGTCGAATTTGATATTCGTCAATTTTAGTTGGTCTGGCTGTTAGAACTCTCCATTTATCATATATTTGAAGTGCGTCTGCGTTGACTATAATTCCATTGAATTCTTTTGCCAACTTCAAGGCTAAATTTGATTTACCGGATGCTGTTGGTCCACATAATAAAATAGGGAATTGTTTTTCGATGTTATTCATCATGTTTTTTATAAATAAGATTAATAAATATTTTGTGAAAACTCATAATGATATCCTTAAATAATTAATTGCATTTTGACAAATAAATTCAATTTAAGACAAATGTTTATTGTATAATTTTCCTTATTTGATAAGAGATACTAGAGATCTTATTTAAAGAGGCTGCAAATGCTGGAAATATCATCCGCTGAGAAAATAAAAAAACACAAGCGAGTGATGCTAAAAATTTCTGGGGAAGCTTTAATGGGAGATCAATTGTATGGATTACATCCCCCAACAGTAGAACGAATAGCCGCAGAAATAAAGAAAGTTCACTTGCTTGGAACTGAGATTTGTATGGTAATTGGGGGTGGTAATATCTTCAGAGGATTGCAAGGCTCTGCACAAGGTATGGAAAGAACAACTGCTGATTACATGGGCATGCTTGCTACAGTTATGAATGCGTTAGCTATGCAAAGCGCATTAGAGGCCCTAAATATCAACACAAGAGTAATTTCAGCAATACCGATGGATCAAGTGTGCGAACCTTATATTAGACGTCGTGCTGTTCGTCATTTGGAAAAAAATCGTGTTTGCATTTTTGCTGCTGGGACGGGAAATCCATATTTTACAACTGATACAGCTGCTACTTTGCGAGCTTCTGAAATGGCCTGCGAAGCTATCTTTAAAGGTACAAAAGTTAATGGTGTTTACGATAAAGACCCAGTGCTTCATGAAGATGCAAAAAGATTTGAATCGACAACTTATGATGAGGTTTTGCAAAAAAACCTAAAAGTTATGGATGCATCGGCAATTGCTTTAGCCCGGGATAACAATTTGCCAATTATAGTTTTTTCTTTAAATGAACCTGGTGGTCTCGCTTGTATATTACGAGGTGAGGGCACCTATACCTTGGTTAATTGACTAAAATTAATTATTATTTATTAGAAATGGAGTTGTGATGTCTGATGAAAGTCTGGAAATTGATTTAGAGGATTTGGAAAGACGCATGGATGGGGCTTTGTCTGCATTAAAAAATGAATTTTTATCGTTAAGAACTGGCCGTGCGTCATCTTCTATGCTGGATCCAATAAATATGGATGCGTATGGATCATTAGTACCGTTAAGCCAGTGTGGAACTATTAATGTTCCAGATCCAAGAATGATTACAGTAAATATTTGGGATAAATCTCTCGTAAGCGCTGCAGAGAAGGCTATTAGAGATTCAGGCCTTGGAATAAATCCTGTAATTGATGGTACAATAATTCGACTTCCTATTCCCGAACTTAATGAAGAACGAAGAAGGGATCTAACAAAGTTAGCCGCAAATTATGCGGAGAATGCAAAAGTCGCAGTTCGAAATGTTAGACGTGATGGGATGGATCAAATAAAGAGAGCAAAAATCTCTGGAATGGGTGAGGACGATCAAAAAATTTGGTCTGAAGAAATACAAGATACGACAAATTCTGGAATTACAAAAATTGATGATGCTTTAGAAATAAAGCAATCAGAAATAATGCAAGTTTAAACTTGTATACCCTTAATAGTGAGTGAAAAATTGCTTAAAAACTTAAAGTTTAGCGATCTGTATACGCGTTTGATGTCAGCTATTATTATGATTATTGTAGCGTCTTTATGTATTTCCCTTGGAAACTTTTCTTACTCGCTGCTTTTGCTATTTTTATCTGTAGTTATTTTCTACGAAACAAATACTTTATTAGGTTTTGGTGAAAGAATTTTGAATGTAATATTTTTAATTGTTTCAGTAATTATTTGTTTTGGTGCATTTCTTTTTTATGATTTTGTTTGGGAGTATGTTTTATTAATAATACCGGTGATAGTTCTTAGTTTTTATAGTGCTACTAACAGAACATTAAGCTTTTTTACTGGTATTATAGTAATTTCAGCTTTGATGACTTATTTTGAGCTAAAGGTGCATTTTGGCAATTATGTTATTTTTTGGTTAATTTCCTGTGTTGCAGCATCTGATATGGCAGGTTATTTTTTTGGACGTTTGATTGGTGGTCCAAAGATTTGGATTTTGATTAGTCCGAATAAAACATGGTCAGGTACTATAGCAGGTTGGGTTGCCGCATCTTTTGTTGGTTTTATATTTATGATTGGTAATTCATTAAATTTACAAATTGTTTTATTAAGCTTTATTGTTGCTACTTTTGCTCAAGCAGGAGATTTTTATGAAAGTTGGCTGAAAAGACGAGTTGGTAAAAAGGATAGTTCAAAGTTAATCCCAGGGCATGGTGGGTTTTTGGACCGTTTTGATGGGTTGATTGGCGGTGCAATAGCAGTAAAATTATATTTATTTTTTACTGGATCATTAATTTTGGTGTTTTAATGGGTAGACGTGGAATTTCAATTTTTGGATCTACTGGTTCCATAGGCAGCACTACCGTAAAGTTGTTATTACAGCAGGGTGGCAGTGAGCACTACGATGTTAAAGTTTTAACTGGTGGAAATAATATTAAACTATTAGCTGAGCAGGCAATAATATTATGTGCTAGTCGGGCCGTCACTGCTTATGATGAGAAATTAGAGGAATTACAGTTTTATTTAAAAGGATCAGGGATTGCAGTTGCAGCAGGCGAAGAAGCACTTTTAGAATCTTCTAATATTTATTCTGATTGGGTTATGTTATCGATTGTAGGTGCTGCGGGTATAAAAGTTGGAATAAATAGTGCTAAACATGGTGGAACTATTGCGTTAGCAAATAAAGAAACGTTGGTTTGTGCAGGAAATATTATTAATAATGTAGCCAAGGAGCATAATACAACAATTATCCCAGTAGATAGTGAGCATTCAGCCATTTTTCAATGTTGCCGTGGAGAGAAGAAAGATGAAATTGAAAGTATTACTTTAACTGCATCGGGCGGTCCATTTAGGGACTGGCCAATTGATAAATTAAAAGATGTAAGTGCCAAAACGGCAGCTAATCATCCTAATTGGTCAATGGGAAAAAAGATATCAATTGATAGTGCTAGTATGTTCAACAAAGGATTAGAGGTGATAGAGGCCAATGTATTGTTTGGTCTTGAGGGCCAAAAGATTAATGTGTTGATCCATCCACAATCCATCATTCATGCATTTGTCAATTTTAATGATGGCTCTACGATTGCTCAAATGAGCCGTCCAGATATGATTTCTGCTATAGGGTTCGCACTCAATTATCCTGACCGATCTTATATAAATGTGGAAAGAATGGATCTAATAAAGACAGGGAGTTTAACTTTTGAAGAAATGGATTTTGAACTGTGGCCTGCTTTGCGTTTGGCTTACGATATAATTAATTTACAAAGTTCTTCTGGTGCGGCTTATAATGCATCCAAAGAAGAGGCCCTGACTGCATTTATCGAAAATGAAATAGGTTTCTTAGACATGTATAAATGTGTGTATTATGTTATTAATTATTTAAAAGGTGGGGGGTATTTTGTAAATAAATCCCTAGGATTGTCTGAGATATTTGAGATGGATAGTCTTGCAAGAAAATTAACCAAAAAATATATAACCAACAAAAGTATTTAGAAGAAGTTTTATACATGTCTGATAGTTTTAATTTTTTAGCAGCTGGTTCTTTCAACCTGCTTTCATTTATTGTTGCACTTAGTGTTATTGTCTTTATCCATGAATTTGGCCACTATATTGTTGGGCGTTGGTGTGGAATAAAAGCTGAAGTGTTTTCCATTGGTTTTGGTCCTGTTATTTTTTCTACTACTGATAAACATGGAACGCAGTGGCAGATTGCTTTATTACCCCTTGGCGGGTTTGTTAAGTTTTTAAAAGAAAACGAGAGTTCAAAATTAATTAAAAGCCCAGCAAATAATGGGATCAATAATGACAACACATTTGATGGTGCATCACTGTTATCACGATCATTAACTGTTTTAGCAGGCCCAGTTGCAAACTTTATATTGAGCTTTTGTATTTTAATATCTTTTATTATTATTAATGGAGTACCTGCTCATCAGGTTATAATCGATAAAGTTTTTGCTTATCCTTTTATGAATCAAAAATTATTATCTGGTGATCGCATAGTTTCTTTAGATGGTTTGGAGACACCAACTGCAGCATCTTTCTATGAATTGGCTGGAAAATATAAATTTAATAAAAATGTTGATTACTTAATAGAACGTGATGGGACAATCAAAGAAATAACAGGTCCTCATCCTTTTCCTGCAATTGTAGGCTCTGTTGCATTGCAATCGGCTGCTTTCGAAGCTGGCTTAAAGTCTGGTGATTTAATATTGTCAGCTAACGCAAATGACATTTTTAACTTCACCCAATTACAAAAAATTGTAAAAGAAACATCAGCATACCCAATAAATCTGGAGGTTTGGCGAGATGGGCAGGTTTACAATATTTTAGTTACTCCAAGAATTATTGACTATCCAAAAAAAGGTGGTGGGTTTGTTAAACGGAAGTTAATTGGAATAACAAGCGGCACATTTTTTGAAATACAAAGAGTTGAAATAAATTTATTTGAGGCTTCTAAGTTCTCTGTACAGCAGATTCTGTCAATTATTCTTAGTTCGTTGGATGGTATTAAAAACATTTTGATTGGTGCCATTTCTACTTGTAATTTACAGGGCCCCATTGGCATTGCCTCAACTGCTGGTGACGCTGCACAACAAGGAATTGGTACTTTTCTAAGAATAATCGCAGTATTGAGTACTGCAATTGGTATGTTAAACTTATTCCCAATTCCAATGCTGGATGGGGGGCATTTAGTGTTTTACGGTTTTGAGGCTGTTACAAAAAAACCGCCATCTGAAAAAATAATGAAAACTATGACATTGATTGGAATTTTTATTTTACTGTCGTTAATGATAATCGCCATATCAAGTGATTTATTTTGCCCCTGATTATATAAATTTTTCAAGACTTCGTTTTTTGACAAAGGTTAATTAAAATAGTAGCTATTAACTTTAATTTATGTTTCACTTACTTCGATTTAATAAGGGATTATGCATGCTTCGTTTGAGAAAAATAATAGCCATTTGTAGTTTAATTGTAAGTTCTAATTTTTTTTTAACGAGCTATGATGTTAAAGCG
Organism: Paracoccaceae bacterium; assembly: GCA_028112705.1. Classification (GTDB taxonomy): domain Bacteria; phylum Pseudomonadota; class Alphaproteobacteria; order Rhodobacterales; family Rhodobacteraceae. The sequence goes on from JAOGYN010000001.1 coordinate 33,299, forward strand.
GACACATCATTTACTTCCATAGAAGTAAATGGAAACTATAGGATAGAGACTGCTACAATTCTATCTGTTGCTGATACACCCTTAAATGTTCCTTTATCAGATTCTGATGTGAATGGGTCTCTTCAGCGATTAATGTCAAGTAAACTGTTTGAAAAAGTCGAGTTTGAAATTGATAATTCGGTACTAAAGATAGCTGTTAAAGAGTTTCCAACCATTAATGAAATTTCAATCGAAGGGAATAAACGATTAACTGATGAGCAGTTAATAAAATTAATTTCTTCAAGACCATTAAAAGTTTATAGTACGGCTTTGGCGACGTCTGATGCAGAAAAATTAGCTACTGCCTATGGTAGTGTAGGCAGAATAACTGCAGAAGTTAAACCTTTTATAATAAGACGATCAGATAATCGGGTCGATTTAGTGTTTGAAGTATTTGAAGGTCAGGTTATTGAAGTTACTCGTTTGAGTTTTATTGGGAATCGAAATTTTTCTGATAGGCGTTTAAGAAGGGTATTGCAAACAAAGCAGGCTGGTTTGCTTCGTAAATTTAGGAGTAATGATACTTTTGCTGAAGATAGAATAGAATTAGACAAACAATTATTAAGAGATTTTTATTCATCGCGGGGTTATATCGATTTTAAGGTCCTTTCAGCTACTTCTGTCTTAACCCGACAAAGGGACGGGTTCTTTGTGACTTTTAAGGTAGATGAGGGTTTTTCTTATACTTTAGGGGATATTTCAGTGTCTTCCAATCTATCTGGTATCAAATCTGAGGGTTTTTTTGAAATCATTAATTTAAAGTCAGGAGCTACTTTCTCCCCTCTTCATATTGATATGGCTATTTCGCGTGCTGAGAAGCTAGCAAGTGATAAAGGTTTTAATTTCATTAGGGTGGATCCAGTAGTTGATAGAAACGATTCAACGCGAACTTTAGATGTTACTTTTAATCTTGTTCGTGGGCCAAGAGTTTTTGTTGAACGCATTGATATTTCAGGTAATAGCACAACAATTGACCGTGTTATTCGACAGCAATTTGATACTGTGGAAGGGGATCCATTTAATCCCAGACGTATCCGAGAAGCATCTGCAAGGATAAATGCTTTACAGTTTTTTGAACCAATCTCTATCAATTCAAAGCCGGGCTCTGAAGATAATAATATAATAATTGATCTTAAAGTAAAGGAAGTGCCAACCGGTAGCCTTAATTTTGGTGTTTCTTATGGTCAGGCAGCTGGTATTGGTGGAAATTTAAAAATAGAACAGAAAAATTTATTAGGCCGTGGTCAAAGGCTTTCTTTAACTCTCGACACGGCAATTAATACTAAAACATATAGTATTGATTTTGGAGAGCCAAGATTCTTGGGGCGCGACTTAAGTTTTGGCATTAATATCTTTACTAAGAATACCAATAATCAGTTTTCAGCCTATGATACTACTTCTTATGGAATTAGTCCTTCTATTTCATTTCCTGTAAGTGAATATGGAAATACTTCGTTGTTTTATTCTTTTGGAGGGAAAGGTTTAGTAAACTTAACCTCTGGGTCTTCACTAGTTTTGCGGGATGAGAGTTCTTCTAGATCTTCATCAAATATTGGAGCTACTTATGGGTTTGATACACGTAAAACTGGATTCAATCCAGACGCAGGTATTAATTTTACTGCAAGCCAAGAATTTGCTGGCTTAGGGGGGGGTAATCAGTACCTAAAGACGAACGCATTACTGGGTGGGCAAACAGAACTATTTAATGGAGATCTAGGGTTAATGGGAGAAATTGAAGCAGGTCGTCTTCAATCTCTTTCTGGAGCGAGTGGAGTTCTTGATAGGTTTTTTGCAAGCGGTGGGGCTATTAGAGGATTTGAACACCATGGAATTGGCCCAAGGGATATAAATGCCACAAATAAAGATGCTTTAGGTGGGAATTTATTTGCTGCAGCTCGATTTGAAGCAAAGTTTCCAATAGGTTTCTTAGAGACCTACGGTATGAGTGGTGGCTCATTTTATGACATTGGATCGGTTTGGAAATTGGATAACACAGCAGGAACTTCTGGGACAGTTGATGATGGTTTCAGCCTGCGATCTTCCATAGGTCTATCTTTGTTCTGGAAAACAGTCATAGGGCCTTTAAGAATAAATTATTCAAAGGCGTTGGCTAAAAAGTCATATGATAAAGCTCAAATTTTGGAACTAACTGTTTCAACTCAGTTTTGATTGGAATACTTGTGTCTGTATTAACAAGATTTTTCATATTGTTATCGATGATATTGGGCTTATCAACATTACCGTCCTTTTCTGATTCAAATAATAATGGGGTGATAGCAACTCTTGATCAGGAAAGACTTTTTGGAAACTCATTATTTGGTCAACGAGTATTTAAAGAGGTAAGTGATGAAAGTGCTATTTTACTTGCGCAGGAGCTTTTACTACAATCGCAATTAGAAACTGAAGAAAGCTTATTGACTGCGGAAAGAAAAAAGATAGACACTGACAAATTCAAAAAACTTGCTTCTGCGTTTGATAAAAAGGTACAAAAAATTAGAGCTGAAACAACAGAAAATAGAATAAAACTTGGCGAATACTCTGAAAGTGAACAAAATAGATTTTTTAAGATTATACTTCCAATTTTAGTACAACTATCTGATGAATTTGGTATCACAACTTTATTAGATCATCGAATGGTTATTTTATCACTCAAAGATATTACTGACGTTGCAATTGAAAGAGTAGATAAAATTATTGGAGATGGAAAAGAAATGACTGAAGATTAAAAAAATAGTTATTACTGATTATTTATATTCAAAATTGGACTTTTATTGAGCTAAAGGAATTAAGATGGATGCTACATTAACTACAAAATCGGATATTGAGGATATTCAAAGACGAATACCTCATAGGTATCCTTTCCTTTTTATTGATTTAGTTAAAAACATTGAACTAAATAAAAGTGCAGTTGGTGTGAAGAATGTTACATTTAATGAACCCCATTTCCAGGGACATTTCCCAAAAAAACCAATAATGCCTGGTGTCACTATTGTTGAAGCAATGGCGCAAACCTCGGCTGTTCTTGTTTCTCATTCGTTGGGCACTTTAGATAAAGAGTTATTAGTATATTTCATGACCTTGGATAATTGTCGGTTCCGAAAAGTTGTTTGTCCTGGGGATGTTTTGGAGCTTCATGTTAATGTTCTAAGAAAAGGTTCAAGAATTTGGAAATTTGAAGGAAAAGCTATAGTTAGTGAAAAAATTGTGGCTGAGGCTATTTTTTCGGCAATGTTAGAAAAAACTTAAGGTGATTAATAGATAATGAGTATTCATGACACTGCAAAGATACATTCTTCTGCAATTATTAATAGCGGCGCAGTAGTGGGACCAAATTGTGACATCGGTCCATTTTCTGTAATTGGGAATGAGGTAGTATTAAAAAATAATGTTATTATAAAATCACATGTTGTAATTTCTGGTATGACCACAATTGATGAAGAAACATCAATTTTTCCTTTTGCCTCAATTGGTGAAATCCCACAAGATTTGAAATACAATGGTGAAAAGACTAGTTTAATCATAGGTAAGAGAAATAAAATTCGTGAAAATGTTACTATGAACCCAGGAACAAGAGGTGGTGGTGGAGTAACAACTGTTGGAGATGATTGCCTGTTTATGACTGGTGCTCACGTCGGACATGACGTAAAATTAGGCAACAGAATAGTAATAGCTAATCAATCTGCGCTAGCGGGACATTGCGTCATTGCTGACGACGTTATTATTGGTGGCTTATCAGGTGTTCATCAGTTTGTTCGCATAGGTAAGGGGGCCATTATAGGGGCATTATCGATGGTTACAAATGATGTTGTTCCTTATGGTATGGTTGCTGGTGAACGCGGTAGTTTAAGAGGGTTAAATATTATTGGTTTGAAGAGAAAGGGTATTTCGAAATCAGAAATTTCAGAAATTAAAATATATTTTAATAAGTTGTTTAAGGGTAGTGGAGTATTGAGGGAAAATGCGCAAAATATTTTCAACAATAATCCAGAGATTTCGGAAATTAATGATATGGTGGAGTTTGTACTTTCACAAACAAATCGTTCTTTTTTAACTATGGAAAAATCTAATTGAATAAAAATAATAGTAAAATAGCAATTATTTCTGGGTCAGGTTTATTACCTATGATCTTATCTCAAAAAATGCTGAAAGAGCATATAGAACATTGTTTAGTTTATTTTACTAGTTTTCCACCAGAGTGGGTGTCGAGCGAAACAAGTGTAATAAAAGCAAATTTTGAGCGAATAGGTAAGTTGTTTAATCAACTAAGATTGAACAAAGTTGATAAAATTGTATTTGCAGGTGCTCTTGATAGGCCAACTTTGAACTTAGAAACTGCAGATGATAAGTTTTTGTCATTAGCTAAAGTGATTTTACCAGCAATGAATGGCGGCGATGATCAAATATTGAGCCTTGTAGTGAAAATCTTCCAAGATGAAGGATTTGAAGTTCTCGCATCGGAAAAAATTGAACCTGACCTTTTGGTTTCCGCTGACGTTCTTACCGATAGGAAGCCAACGATACAGGATTTCGAAGATATTGATCGGGCAAAATCAATAGTGAATGCCATCGGTTTAGTAGATGTTGGTCAAGCTTCAGTTGTGTCCTGCGGCATGTGCTTAGGAGTTGAAACAGCCCAAGGGACCGAACAGATGTTAAACTTTGTCAAGCAGACTTTAAATGGGCGACAAATAGTTAATCAGTCTTCGAGTGGTGTTTTATTTAAGGGACCAAAAGCCAATCAAAGTCTTTTAGTTGATTTTCCAACAATTGGCCCAGAAACTATATTACAGTTAGCTGAGGCTAAACTAAATGGTGTAGCAATTAGTGAAAATGGTGTTTTTATTCTTGATCTGGATAAAACGATATCACTTGCAAATAAGCATGGCTTATTTCTCTTAGTTGTCTGATATATATAGTGGATAATAAAATATATATTATAGCAGGTGAAAAATCAGGTGATAAATTAGGATCTGATTTAATGGTTAATTTAAATTTGATTAATAGTGACTTCGTATTTTGTGGAGTGGGCGGACCATTAATGCAAGCAGAAGGATTGGTCTCTATTTTCCCAATGGAAGAATTATCTTTAATGGGTATTTTTGAAATCTTACCAAAATTACCTCGATTATTTCATTTACGTGATACTGTGGTAAAGAATATAATCTCATCAGAGGTTAGCTGCCTAATAACCATCGATAGTCCCGAATTTTCATTCAGTGTTTCAAGAAAAGTAAAAAAATATGTACCAAATTTAAAAATCATTCATTATGTTGCGCCTTCATTGTGGGCGTGGAGGCCAAAGAGAGGGTATAAAATTGCAAAGTTTATTGATCATATTCTAGCTTTATTTCCTTTTGAGCCAAAGATTATGCAAGAGTTTGGGATCTCTTGTGATTTTGTTGGCCACCCAATCTCCTCTATGCCAACCTATAATGAAAATGAATTATCTATCATACGTAATAAACTAAATATTGAGGATAATGAATTGTTACTTGTGGTTTTGCCTGGTTCAAGAGTTAGTGAAATTAAACGCTTATTACCTATTTTTTTGAAATCTTTAGAAATACTAAATACAAAGATCACAAATATTAAAATCATACTTCCGGCTATAGGATCTACTGTTCATCTCATAGAGAAATATTTAGAGTCATCACTTATCGATATAGAGGTATTTTCTGAAAATGACTTGACTGCTGAGGAATTTGAAACACTTAAATTTGAGCTTTTTTGTGTTGCAGATTTTGCTTTAGCTGCTTCTGGTACGGTTACTTTAGAACTTGCTGCAGCTAAAACCCCAATGATCGTTGGTTATGATGTTAATTTCTTTTCTAGAATTATTTTGAAATTTTTATTAAAAATAGATTCTATTTCTCTTGTGAACATTATTTTAAATCGAAAATTAGTTCCTGAACTTTTGGGTAAGGAATGTAAGCCAAAATTAATTGCAGGTGCTCTCATTAATTTGATTGAAGATGACAATCTTGCCTCTAATCAAAAATCTGGTTTGTTGGAAGTGATTAGAATTTTAGGTGGTGGAACAACTCATGTGTCAAACCTAGCAGCTTATTCAATAAATAAATTCTTAAAAATTAACCTTTGACGTAATCCTTTTTTGCAATGTAGTCTCATTTTAAAGCACTGGAAAAAATCAGAATAGATATCTTAACAGGCGTTATTTTATGTTTTTAAAAAAAAATACTAGAAATTTTCCAATACCATTTAATAAAAAATCTGGAATTGAAGTTGCAAACCTTTATCATGAATTACCTAGTGAGTTCAAAGAACTTATTACAGGCATCGCTGGTTGCAGCCCCTATCTAAAAGACCTGCTCATAAAATATAGAAACTGGTTGTTTGAAAGATTATCTAACGATCCAAGTTCCATTATAGATGAGCTAAATAATGATTTAATTCTTTCCAAGGATCTATTTAAATCACTTCGAATTGCCAAATCAAAAATGGCTCTTTGGACAGCATTATGTGATTTAGGGGGGTATTGGGATTTGGATGAAATTACCAATAATTTAACTAAATTCGCAGATTTGGCTGTTAAGCATTGTATGGATTATGAGTTTAAAAGATCACTTAAATTTAAAAAATTGAAAACTCAATCTGGCAAATTAAAAGACTCTGGCTGGGTGGCTATTGCAATGGGTAAAATGGGAGCTTTTGAATTAAATTATTCATCTGATATTGATTTAATTTTTTTATTTGATGAGACGGTGTTTGCTCCTGAAGAGTTTGAGGATGTAAGGATGGTTTTTATTAGAATGACGAGATCAATCAATAAAATATTAAACGATACTTCTAGCTCAGGCTATGTGTTTAGAACTGACTTTAGGCTCCGGCCAAATCCTAGCGTCACACCAATTTGTTTATCCATGGATTCAGCTATGCGATATTATGAAAGTTTGGGTAGAGCCTGGGAGAGAGCAGCTTTTATTAAAGCTCGAGCCTGTGCTGGTGATATAAATGCAGGAGAGGTTTTTTTAAAAAAACTCCGACCATTTGTTTGGAGGAAACATTTGGATTTCGCTGCAATTAAAGAAGCTCATGATATTAGATTGAAAATAAAAGAAAATAATTTAAAGAATGGGGATGATAAGTTTTTTGGACGGAATATAAAATTAAGTGAAGGTGGTATCCGTGATATTGAATTTTTTGCACAGACCAGACAAATTATTGCTGGTGGAAGAGATGATACTTTACGTTCACCAAAAACATGTGCAGCCTTAGTCGACTTAACGAAAAGTGGATGGGTTACAGAAGAGGATCGAGATGTTTTAACAAAAGCTTATAAATATTTTCGAATTGTTGAACATAGACTGCAAATGATCAATGATATTCAAACCCATGATTTACCAATGTCACTTGCTGGCTTGCAACGAGTCGCTTTGTTCATGGGAATAAGTAAGGGCTTGGATCTAAAAAGAGAAATTGAATTAAATTTGGATCGAGTTAGCAGAATTACTAAAAGATTTTTCTCTCCTCAGGTTCATGATCATAGAATTTTGGATGAATACCATGATATAAGTGATGATTGGTTGAACTACCCAGCATTAAGGTCTGATAAGGCAAAAGAAATTTTTAGAAAGATTAGGCCAGTAATAATTGAGAAAGCAGTCAAGGCAGGTAATCCTGAAATTACATTGACTAGGTTCTCTAAATTTTTGGAAGGTTTACCTTCTGGTGTCCAATTATTTAGTTTGTTTGATACTAATCCAGAGTTAATTAACTTGTTATTAGATATATGCACTTCTGGTGAAAAATTATCCAACTATTTGGCGAGAAACTCTAAAGTATTTGATTCTGTTTTAGATGGTAATTTTTTTAACGAGTTACAATTCGATCAAAAGTTTAATCTTATGCTGCATGAAAAATTGAAAAATGCTTTTGATTATGAGGATAAGTTAAATTTAGCTCGTGCAATACATAATGAATTCCATTTTAGAATTGGCGTTCATTATTTAAGAGGTTTGATAAACTCTGAAGAAGTATCTTGTTGTTATTCGAATTTAGCTAACAGTATTTTAAGGGAGATTTGGTTAATTTGTTGTGTCGACTTTTCACTAAAATATGGCTCTTTACCAGGAAATGGAGCTGTAGTTTTGGGATTGGGTTCCCTTGGTGCCCAATCAATGAGTGCTAATTCAGACGTTGATTTAATCTTGATTTATGATGCGCTTAATGAAAACTCATCAACTGGTAATAAGCCTTTGGATACGCCTGTTTATTATTCAAGGCTTACTCAGAAATTTTTAACAGCTATTGTGACTAAGATGCCCGATGGAACAATATACAAAGTAGATATGAGGTTGCGCCCATCTGGTAATAAAGGACCTGTTGCTACTTCTTTGAGCTCATTTATGAGATATCAATTAGAGGATGCTTGGATGTGGGAACGTTTAGCGTTTACAAGGGCTAGAGTTGTCTGTGGAGATAGCAACTTACAAAAAGAGTTAGAGTCGTTCCGAAGAACAGTCATCAATCAGGGTATTAACCAAAGTAATATATTTTCTGAAATAGGTTCATTAAGAAGGAAAATTAATAAAAACTTTATTGATACAGACGAATTCCCTTGGGACATAAAAAAAGGTCTTGGAGGGATTTTTGATTTACAACTCTTAGGGCAAGGTTGTGCATTATCTTTTAATATTGAAAGTTATGATACAAAAGTGCATCTTTCCTCTCTTCATAAACTTACAAATTGGTCGAAGTCTGATGGTGAAAAGATATTAAATTTATACGAATTGATGGTAAAGTTGAGTCAAATTTTTGCATTAATTGGTGGTTATAAGGACTTAAATATGCCACTTGCTAAATTTACTCATAATTTAGTGTTGCGTGAAACAAAAATAGACAGCATTGAAGCTTTAAAGAATGACTTGGAAGTATCAAGAAAATGGGTAGCTGATATTATTACTAAAAAATTGAAATGAAAACAGATAGGTCGTGAAGAATGAATAAAGGTAAATTATCAGAGGATCCACGTGGATTGTTGTTTGAGGCTTATAGAATTACTGGGATTACTTTGCCAGAATGTAAGGCAATTTTTTTAGATTGGGCTTTGGGATTAGATATAAGTATTGATCAGATAGGGGCAATTAAATCTGCATTGAAGGAATACCAGAAAAACAATCCCAATCATCCTATGACAAAAGTATTATTGGAAGGGTTGGAAATTCAAAATAAGCCTGCAAAGAGACGAGGAGGGTGGTCTTCTAGGAGACATTAATTAAAACTGGAAATTTCCCATGGTTCAAAGCAACCTGTTTGGTCTAATATTCTATACATTGGTTGCAAATGCTTTTCGTACCTCTCCCAGCCAGAAACAGATGATTTATAAATTTTGCTTCTAACCTGACCAATACTTGCTGTTTGTACTGTTCTTTTATTTTTATGGAATTCTAACACTTTTGGTTCCCATGATAAATTACAATAATCAATCATCGACTTGCTTAGGTCTTCTTGATTGGAAACAAGTTTATCATAATCACATCGAAATATCTCGTTGGGAAATAAAGAGTACCAGTGATGCATTAATTGCCTGTATTGGTAATAAAAATTGGCCAGTTCTTTTTGATCATAAGCAAATCCATTACCAGCAGACACGAAGTTATTTCGATAATTTGATAAACATGTGTCCATTGGGTTTCTGATTAGGTGTATAATTTTAGCATTAGGTAAGATTGCTTTTATCAAACCTATCCAAGCAAAGTTAATAGGCATTTTATCTGTCACGTGAGGTGCGTGTTCATCAATAAGATTGAGTTGTTCTAAATACTTTGTTGTAAAGAGGTTTGGATTGAAATCCTTCCAAGACTCTTGGTTATCAAACCTTTTGATGCAGAAACGATTTAAGAACGGAATTTCTCCTCCACCCGTAACTTTGGAATGGGAAGATAAAATTTGCTCAACCAATGTTGTCCCTGATCTGTTCATGCCCAAAATAAAAATAGGTTTTGTACTTTTATCACCAAAATTTTTAACAGTATTAATCCATTTTTTATTTAGGGTTTTCTTAACGTCTACAATAATCTTATTGAATTTATTTGAATCATAGTTTAGCTCCTGTCGCCTAGATTGATTAGCACGTTTATATGCATAAAAAGCTTTATCGTATTCTCCAATGTCATGAAACGCTTTACCCAAAGAGAATCCAAGATTTATTGTATCGTTCACATTTAAAGTTTTTGTATTATAAATTTCTTCCATTTTTATGAAAATTTCATCTGATTCCTTAAATTTATGTATAGAACTTAACAAGCGATAAGCTTCAAAATAATTTGGTTCTTGCCGTATCAATCTTGTCAATAAATCAATACTTTCCTCTAGGTTTCCAATCCTGGCTTGAAGTTCTGCCATCAGTAATTGTAATGGAGGAGATCGAGAAACTTGGCTTGAACTTCCTTTCAGTAATTGCATGGCTTTTTCAGTTTGGTCATCAGCTGCCAACGCATTAAGATAATTTGTAAAAATTTCCATATCTGTTGATGAGATTTCTAAAGCAATCTTAAACTGTTTGATTGATTTTTTATATTCCCCATCTTGAGAAAGTAGCACACCGTAGGAGTTGAGTGCGTTTAAATAACTTGGATCAAGAAATAATGCTTGTTTAAAAGCTTTTTTAGCTTCACCAAATGAATTTTTTGATTTTTTAGCATTCCCTAGAGAATTCCAGGCTATGAGGTTTTTAGGGTTTTCCTCTAATGTTCGTTCAAGTTGAATGATTGCTTCATCAGTATTCCCAGCTAATAATAGAGCTGATCCTAAATTGCATCTCGCTTCATTATATTTTTTATTTAATCGTAAAGCAGTTTTAAAGTTGGGAATAGCCTTTCCTGGTTTTTGAAGATTTATGTAAGATATTCCAATAATGTTATATACGATAGCGTTATTTGGATATTTTACAGTCAAATTTTGTGCTAAATCGAGTGCTGTTTTAAAATCCCCCCTTTGTACTGCATTTATCACTATATTTAATTCATCTTGTACTCTGCTTGGTAAACTAATAGCGTTTATTTTCTTGATTTTGTTTAACCCTGCTTTTGCCGCCGAGTGTTTTGGAAATTGATTTAAAATTTTACTAAACAATTCCGCAGCCAAAATTAAATTATCAGCTTTAATGGCTTTATTCGCTTTTAATAATAATTCTTTTGGGGTCATAATTTCTTTTTAATTTTTCCATTTTTGTTAAACGTTTAAGTATTATATGGCAAGGTAAGTATTTAAGTTTTTGAATTTTGCTGTGTTTCTGTTGACAATTCATTTTAGCGATAGCATAAGCTGATCTTTGTTATACACGAAGCATGCTCGGAAGAGAGCACGCAGTTTTAGGCGCTGATTACAGCTAAACATCCAAAGTGAGGCCGACAAACGCGGAAAGATAAGGAAATCGCTATGTTTGCGGTCTTAAAAACTGGTGGTAAGCAGTATAAAGTTACTTCTGGAGATGTTCTTAAAGTAGAAAAATTAGCCGCAGACGCTGGCCAAGTTGTTCAATTTAACGATATTCTTATGATAACAGGATCAAAAACCACAGTAGGTTCACCTTTAATTAAAGGTGCTGCAGTACAAGCAGAAGTGTTGGCTCAAATACGTGGTGAAAAAGTTATTAACTTTGTTAAGCGTCGTAGGAAGCACGGTTCTCAAAGAACAAAAGGGCATCGACAATATTTGACAGTTTTACGGGTGACGGAAATATTAGAAACTGGTGCTGAAAATTCTGGCGTCATCACTGCATTAAATGGTGCTGGATTTGTTTCAACTGTACCAAAAGATCAAGATAAAACAAATGATAAGTTGTCTAAGACTTCTTCTAGTGTAGAGCCAGCAGCAGTGGCTAAGAAGCCAGCAGCAGTGGCTAAGAAGCCAGCAGCAGTGGCTAAGAAGCCAGCAGCAGTGGCTAAGAAGCCAGCAGCAGTGGCTAAGAAGCCAGCAGCAGTGGCTAAGAAGCCAGTAGATGATAAGAAATAAGATAAAAAGGAGACAGCGATATGGCACATAAAAAAGCAGGTGGCTCTTCACGTAATGGACGCGATTCCGCAGGTCGACGATTGGGTGTAAAGAAATACGGTGGCGAGGCAGTTATCCCTGGGAATATTATTTGTAGACAGCGGGGAAATACCTGGTGGCCAGGTGATGGCGTGGGGCAAGGTAAAGATCATACTATCTTTGCTGTTAATGAAGGCTCAGTAAAATTCAAAAAAGGTTTTAAAGGTAGAACATTTATTTCTGTGGTCCCAATGTTGGCAGCGGCAGAATAAAGGTTTTCTTTTTACTAAACTGAGCGAACTTTCTGTATTGTTACTTTTTTAGTAATAATGCACGTGTCATTTAATTTTTTGATCTTTTAGTGATAGAATGTGGTTTGTATATTATGTAAGCGGAGGTTTACATTGTGTTATCAGTAATTATATCATTTGCATTATTCGCTCTTTCTCAGGTAGGAACACCTGGTCCTGCAAATATGATCTTACTTACGACTGGTGCGAGATATGGCTTAAAGCGGGCATTACCTTTTGTTTTTGGTGTTATTTTGGGAAAACAAATTATTATTTGGCCTATAGGTTTTGGTCTAATTGGCTTTGTTGCAAATGTTCCAATAATATTCACAGTTCTTAAGGTATTATCGGCACTCTACATTATTTGGTTATCTTACAAGATAGCCAATCTGAGAATATCTGTTAAAGATTTACCAAAAAGTCCACCTGGTTTTTTCTCTGGTTTAATAGTTCATCCCTTAAATCCTAAGGCTTGGGGAATGATTATTACAGGTTATACAAGTTTTATTTCTAGTGAAATAAAGACTCTACCAGCAATTTTAATTATTTCTTGTACATTAATTGGGATGCAGATTATTCTTCATCCTCTGTGGTGTTGGGGTGGTCAAAGGTTGGCTTTGTTAGTTAAAGGTAGAGGTTATGAAAAGTATTTAATGTGGTCCCTTGCATTGCTAACCTTAATATCGGTTTTTTATGCTCTGTATAAAGGTTTTTAAACTCAGAAGGTAACTATGAAATTTCTTGATATTGCAAAAATAAATATTCGTTCTGGGGATGGTGGTAATGGCTGCGTTAGTTTTAGGAGAGAGAGATATATAGAATTTGGTGGTCCTGATGGCGGAAGTGGGGGTAATGGTGGCCATGTCTGGGTAGAGGCAGTCAATGGATTAAATACATTGATCGACTTTCGTTACCAGCAGCATTTTTTTGCTAATAATGGTACTGGAGGAATGGGCAAGCAGCGATCTGGAAAAAACGGTGATGATGTAACATTAAAAGTACCCATTGGTACTGAGGTTCTAGATGAAGATGATAATATTATTGCTGATATGGTTGAAGTTGGACAAAAAACATTATTATTAGCTGGGGGAAGTGGAGGGTTTGGCAATCTAGCTTTTAAATCTTCTACTAACCGAGCACCGCGTAGAGCTAATCCAGGAATTTCTGGGTTAGAAATTATTATAATCTTAAAACTTAAACTGATTGCTGATGTTGGCCTCTTAGGATTACCAAATGCTGGAAAGTCAACTTTTCTAGCATCTACATCAAATGCAAAGCCAAAGATTGCAGATTATCCCTTTACAACTTTGTACCCAAATCTTGGCGTGGTTGAGGTTGACAGCTCAGAGTTTGTGATCGCTGATATCCCTGGACTAATCAAAGGTGCCTCTTCTGGAAAAGGTATTGGAGATAAATTCCTTAGTCATGTTGAGCGTTCGTCAGTATTATTACATATTGTGGACGGAACTTCTTCAAATATTATCGAAGATTCTAATGTGGTTTTGGAAGAATTAAAATTATATAGTCCGATCTTGTCATTAAAACCCAGGTTAACAGTTTTAAATAAAATTGACGCTTTGAGTTCTGATGAAATAGAAGAAAAAGTCAAAGCCTTATCTGACGAAATTGGTGTTAATGTTTTATGTATGTCTGGTGTTTCAAAAAAAGGTATAACTGCGGTGTTAAGGCAATTAAAAATGACTATTGATAATAATAATAATTATTTAGATCATGAGGAAAATAAATCTGTTAACGAGTTAGACAATATTAAGTGGGAGCCATGAAACAATTATCTTCTTCAAAACGGTTAATCGTAAAAATTGGATCGTCTTTAATAATAGATAATTCTGTTGGTAAAGTTCGTAAAAGTTGGCTTGAATCTCTTGCTTTTGATGTTTTAAGTGCAAAAAAAAGGGGAACTGATGTGGTTTTAGTTTCTTCTGGAGCGATAGCGATTGGAAGAAGTTTGTTAAAGTTAAAAAATACTAATTTGTCGCTAGAAGAATCTCAAGCTGCAGCGGCTGTGGGTCAAATTAAATTGTCGCAAGTTTATCAAGAAGCATTAGCTCCTTTAGGTATTATTACTGCTCAAGTATTGTTAACATTAGAAGATAGTGAAAATCGTCGACGTTATTTGAATTCTAGAACAACCTTGAATATGCTGTTATCCTTAGATGTGGTTCCAATCGTAAATGAAAATGATACGGTTGCCACTGATGAAATTAGATTTGGTGACAATGATAGGCTTGCCTCCCAAGTGGCTATAATGGTTGGTGCTGATAATTTAATTTTGTTCTCGGACGTTGATGGTCTATTTACTGCTAACCCACATGATGATGACTCATCAAAACATTTGAATGAAATAAAAGAAATTACCCCACAAATAGAAGCAATGGCTGGTGTTTCAAATTCTACTTTCTCAAAAGGTGGCATGAGAACAAAAATAATTGCTGCTAAATCGGCTACAAACGCGGGTTGTTCGGTAGTTATCTGTAATGGAAAAGAAAACTATCCATTATCTAATTTGCTGAAGGGTCAAAAACATACGCTATTTCTTGCAAAAAATGATCCTCAAACTTCAAGAAAAAATTGGATTTCTTCTATGAAAGTAAAAGGGAAGATCAAAATTGATACTGGAGCTGTTGATGCCTTAAAGAACGGAAAATCCTTATTACCTGCAGGTGTTACTGAGGTTTTTGGATCTTTTTCTAGGGGTGATCCTGTTGAAATTATTGTTGAAAATGGGGAAGGTTTTGGAAAGGGTTTAATAAATTATGATAATATAGAAGTCAGTGCAATCATTGGAAAACAATCATCTGAAGTCACTGATATTCTTGGCTATTCTGGTCGCGTTTCTGTAGTGCATAGAGATAATATGGTGTTGTAGTGGATACTTTCAAACAAATTGAAACAATGGGTGTGTTGGCCAAAAAAGCGTCTAGGTTAATGGCTGGCGCCTCGTCAATTTCCAAAGTAAATTGTTTAAATTTTGCTGCTGATGCTATTAATGAAAATCGAGATAAAATCATATTAGCAAACCGCATAGACATGAAGAAGGCAAAGGAAAAGGGCTTATCTTCAGCTTTGTTAGATCGGTTGATGATCAATGATACACGTTTAACAGAGTTGGTGAGCAGTATTAGGAATATTGCGAATCAAGATGATCCTATTGGAAAAATTCTCTCTGAGTGGAAGCAGCCTTCAGGTCTGAACATAAGACGAGTAGGTACACCTATTGGTGTTATTGGGGTGATTTATGAAAGTCGGCCAAACGTTACTGCAGATGCTGCTGCGTTATGCCTTATGTCGGGAAATTCAGTTATTCTAAGATGTGGATCCGAAAGCTTTAATACGTCCACCGCAATTTGTAA
This sequence comes from Paracoccaceae bacterium, assembly GCA_028112705.1. Lineage (GTDB taxonomy): Bacteria > Pseudomonadota > Alphaproteobacteria > Rhodobacterales > Rhodobacteraceae. The sequence goes on from JAOGYN010000001.1 coordinate 48,993, forward strand.
CTGCATGACTATTGGTCTTAAAAAGGGCAAGTTATCTTTAGATGCTATACAAATTGTGCCTACAAGAGACAGAAACGCCGTTGATGCAATGTTATCATTATCTAATTATATAGACGTGATTATTCCCAGAGGTGGCAAAGGCCTTGTATCACTTGTGCAAGAAAAAGCGCGTGTACCGGTATTTGCTCACCTGGAAGGCATTTGTCATTTATATGTTGATAAGTCTGCTGATTTAGAAAAATCTCGCTCTGTGCTTATGAACTCGAAACTTCGTAGAGTTGGTATTTGTGGTGCTACTGAATGTTTATTGATCGATCAGGAAATATTTGATAATTTTGGAGTTGTTTTGATTAATGATCTTTTAAGTGAAGGAGTTGAGGTCAGGGGGGACTTATCAGCCCAATCTGTTGATGGGGTCCTCCTTGCTTCAGAAGAAGACTTTGGCCGAGAGTTTCTTGATAAAATAATTGCAGTCAAGGTTGTTGATGGTGTGAAAGGGGCTATTTCACATATTGAAAAATTTGGATCCAATCATACTGAATGTATTATGGCCGAAGATAATGCTTCAGTAGAAGAATTTTTTCAAAGAGTAGATAGTGCCATTTTACTTCATAATGCCTCAACGCAATTTGCAGATGGCGGTGAATTTGGAATGGGCGCAGAAATTGGAATTGCAACTGGTAAACTTCATGCTAGGGGACCGGTTGGTATTAATCAATTGACAACTTTTAAGTATTTAGTTGTAGGCGATGGAACTATTCGAAAATAACACTATTTTTTTATTTATAACATTATTTTTTAATTTTATTTAATTTCAAATATAGTTACTTTTTTAAATTCTTGTGCTAATTGAATCGTTAAGAACTAACATACTAGTGCAGATTGAAGGTGATAATGTCTTATACAGTTATGGAGATATCTCAAGCGCTCAATATTCCTTATGAAGGTGATGGAGGAATTAGAGTAGTTTCTATTTCATCACCAGAAAATGCGAGACCAGATCAAATGGTAATTGCAACTTCTACAAAATACTTTGGTGAATTAAAAAATACGAAGGCATTGGTTGCTTTTATGTATAATGGTGCCGATTGGAAGGCGCTTGGATTGAAAGCAGCGTTATTGCCTGATCAACCAAGGTTTAAAATGTCAGAAGTTTTCACTATGTATGACAAAAACGGACCATTAGATCCAATTATTCATGATACTGCTATTATTGACCCTTCAGCAAAAATAGGCGAAAATGTTTCTATAGGTGCTTATTGTGTTATTGGGAAAGGTGTTACAATTGGCAAAGAGACTTTTCTTGATACAAACATTTCCATTGCTGATAACTGTTTCATTGGCAACAATTCATTAATTTTTAGTGGTGTTAAAGTTTCGACTGGTGTCACAATTGGATCTAATTTTAGATGCAGTTTTAATACTGTAATTGGTTCTGATGGGTTCTCATTTGTTTCAGCAGCTGATGATAATATTAAAGAGATAAAGCGTAGTTTAGGTAAAAGGCGTGGGACTAACCAATCAAAATATTCAAGAATCGCAAGCTTTGGTTCTGTTGATATTGGTGATGATGTTGAAATTGGCAGTAATTGTTCTATCGATAGTGGCACCATAAAAAATACAATTGTTGGCGATGGAACAAAAATAGATAATTTGGTCCATATTGGTCACAATGTCGAAATTGGAGCTGATACATTGCTGTGTGGTCAAGTGGGTATTGCTGGTTCTGCAATCATTGGTAATCGGGTGGTTTTGGCTGGTCAATGTGGTGTTGGAGATCATACGAAAGTTGGTGATGACGTGATTGCGGGTGGTGCAACCAAAATATTCTCTAATATTCCCAAAGGTAGAGTGGTATTAGGAAACCCTGCAATGAAAATGGATGAAAATATTAAAGTGTACAAATCAATAAGAAGATTACCAAGGTTCATGGAAAAAATTAATCAAAAAAAATTATAAAATTAAGGAATCTAAGCATTTTAAACTTAAACTTTAGAGTAATGAAGCTAAATGACTATACAAGATACAGTAATTGAAATCTTAGCTGAGAAAGCTCTTTTAAAACCTGGCGATGTTAAATTGGATTTTTCAATAAGTGATTTAGGTTTGGATAGCCTTGGTATCGTTGAGATCATCTTCGCGTTGGAGGAACAGTTTGATATAGAAATTGATATAAATTTTAATAACCTAAATTCTAGTGATTTTGATATTTCAACAGTTCAGGAAGTTATAAAATCTATTGAAAAAATACTTAAAAATAAAAATGGTTGATTATAAATGCCCCGTGTAGTCATTACTGGGAGAGGAACAATAAACTCTCTTGGCCATAATGTAAAAGAAACAAACTTAGCAATGGTTCTTGGTGAATCTGGTATTAGTAATCTGCAGATAATTGATAGTTCTAAGTTGAATATTAATATCGCTGCACAAGTTAAAGGGTATAATCCTTTAGATTTTTTTCTTAAAAATGAGTTAAATTTTTTAGATCCATTTTCTCAATTTGCCTTAATTTCTGCAAAAGAAGCGTTGAGTGAGTCTGAGCTCACATTCACTGACGAATTGACTGAGAATACAGGCGTTGTTATTGGCACTGCAGGCGGTGGTTTAAACACACAAGAAGATAATTATAGATTAGTATTTCAAGAAAATAAGAATAAGGTTCATCCTTTTATAGTTCCCAAAATGATGCATAATGCAGCTGCTAGTAATGTTGCCAAAGCTTACGGTTTTAAAGGAGTTACTTACTCACTATCAAGCGCTTGCGCCTCTTCAAATCATGCAATTTCTAATGCATTTCAGTTAATCCGTTCTGGTGGTGCAAAAGTAATGATCGCGGGTGGTTCTGATTCAATGTTAACTTTTGGTGGTATTAAGGCATGGGAAGGCATGAGAATAATGTCAAAAACTGGTTGCCGTCCATTTTGTTTGACAAGAGATGGTTTAGTTCAAGGAGAAGGAAGTGCCGTTTTTGTTTTAGAGGAATTTAATTTTGCAGTTAAGCGTGGAGCAAATATCTTGGCTGAGATAATAGGTTGCTCAATGACGTCAGATGGTCACGATTTGATGTCTCCATCAGTTGGGGGTGTGAAAAGAGCGATTGTTAAATCATTAAATGACGCCCATATACCTTCAGATTTAGTTACTTATATAAATGCGCACGGTACTGGAACAAAAATTAATGACCAGATAGAGGCATCTGCAATATCTTCAGTTTTTGCTAATTCCATAAAGGCTCCTTTAGTTTCTTCAACTAAATCAATGCATGGTCATGCTATGGGTGCAAGTGGAGCAATTGAATTATTATCGTGTATTTATGCACTAAACCACAACGTTGTTGTTCCAACAATTAATGTTATTAAAGAAGATCCAGAACTAAAGATAAATTTAATTAACAATGTACCAAGAGATGCTAATGTTGATGTGGCTATGTCAAATGCATTTGCATTTGGTGGTTTGAATTCAGTTCTAATCTTGAAGTCCATATAAGTATTTTGATAATATTTTTTATATGGTGTTAGCTATCCTTTATTGAGTTTATCTTGAGTTTTGTAATTTGATTTTTTTTACGCTCTATTATCTCTATTCTAAAGCCATAAAAAACAAACACCTGACCAACGCTTGGTATTATTTGTGCTTCATGAATGACCAATCCAGCAATTGTATGCGCTTCACTATCAGGTAAGTTCCATTCTCGAGCTCTATTTAAGTCACGGATGGTTGTATTTCCTTCTACTATTAATACGCCATCACTTGGATCTTGTGATGGTTGTTCGGTAATTTTATCATGTTCGTCGTTTATTTCCCCAACTATCTCTTCAATAATATCTTCTAAAGTTATTAAGCCCTGAAGTGCTCCATATTCGTCTACTACTAATGCAAAATGGGCTCGCCTTCTTAAGAATTCCCTCAATTGATCATCTAGTGGTGTTGTTTCTGGAACAAAGTACGGTTTCATAGCTATTTCAAGAACTTTTTCTTCATTAAAATAGGGTTTATTACCATTTTTTTCTGTATTCACAGTCCTTAAGAGTGATTTAGCATGCATGACACCTATTATATTTTCTTGTTCAGATTTATAAATTGGTAATCTGGTGTAACTTGAAGCTAAGCACTGTTCTAGTATTGCCTTTGGAGTGGAATCCGCATCGATCATTTCTATTTCAGATCTATGCAACATTATTTCTTCCACAGTTCGATTGGCTAAGTCTAACGTTGCAAGGAGCCTATCTCTGTCGTCTTTCTCTACAGCGCCTTCAAGGTGACCTAGAGAAATCGCACCTAATATTTCATCTTGAGCTGAATTGGCTTGCTGTAATGACTTAATATTTTTTCCAAATAAACGAAAAAGAGCGCCTACAATCCACTGAATTCCACTGGTTATTGGACCAAAGACTAAAACTATTGGTCCTATGATTGGAGAGACCCTTGTTGCGGCCATTTCTGGATTGCTGATTGCATAAATTTTTGGCATAACTTCAGCAAAGATGACAATGAGAAATGTCATAATCAATGTCGAATAAAAAACTCCACTTTCTCCATAAATTTTTGTTAAGAGGTGGGTGGCAAGAGAAGCCGCTAAAATATTAGCAAAATTGTTTCCAAGTAATATTGCACCAATTAATTTTTCTGTATTTTCTGTTAATTTTAAAGCTCGTGCAGCTGATTTTATTCCTTTATCTGCTTTTGCTCTTAGTTTGCTTCTACTTGCGGCAGTTAAAGCCGTTTCGGATCCAGAAAAAAAACCTGATAGAAACAGCAACAAAATTATTACTACTACTGTCAGAATATTTGCTATGCTGAATGTAGATGAGAAATCCATAATAGTATTGTTCACTTTCAGGTTAGGTTTATTTTTTAAAGTATTTATTAGTATTTATTAGTATTTATTAGTATTTGATAAACTTTGTTAGATTATTTTACTTTGGATTTAAGTAGATACACAATTTATTTTGAATTTGCCAGAGGATGATGGTTTTCCACTAAATCTGTTAAGCGTTTTGTCAGTACATGCGTATATATTTCAGTGCTTGATATGTCAGAGTGTCCTAATAGGGTTTGAATTGATCTTAAATCAGCACCGTTTGCTAAGAGATGGGTCGCAAATGCATGTCTTAGTGTATGAGGTGAGATGGAAGTAGGATTTAAGTTTGCAATTAACGCTATCTCTTTTATCAGTTTATAAAATCTTATACGAGACAAATATCCCTTTTTAGAGTTTGATGGAAAAAGGTATCTTTGTTTAGCCCCTGTTTTTCTTTCTCTTGCTTGTGCAGTTTTTTGCCATTCTACCAACCATTTTTTGAGGCTTTTTTGAGCAGTAGATGATAATGGCACCAATCTTTCTTTTCCACCCTTTCCAGTAATATACAACATGTTTGAGTTATTTTTTGCGGCAGTTACAGGTAAAGAAACTAATTCTGACACCCTCATTCCAGTTGCATATAAAACCTCTAATAAACATTGATTTCTGACTTTGTCAGCAAAACTCTTTCCAACATTTTTTGCTGCATTCAACAATGCTTCAACATCATTTTCTGACAGCGTCCCCGGGAGTTTTTTTTGTAATTTAGGTTGACGAAGTTTTAGGCTTGGATTGTTACTTAGTAAATTTTCTTCATATGCAAACCTATAAAATCCTTTTATAGCAGAAAGCCTTCGAGCTCTAGTAGATGCTGCTAATCCATTTTTATCTAAATGGATCATATAATTTTCAATATTTTTTTGGGATGCGGTGCCTAATGTCACGTTTTCTTTAATGAGAAAATCAATGAAGCTATTCAAATCGTGTTTGTAAGCTAAAATTGTGTTTTCTGATGATTGATATTCCGCATATTGTGCATTTAAAAAAAGTTCTATCCAATTTAATTTTTTATTCAATTATTCAATCCATTAATATGTATTGAATTGCGATTAGCTTTGCAGTTTTTTCTAAACCAGTTTGCATCAGCCCACGTAATCCATTTTTAATATTGGCATTAATATTCCCAGTTTTAATTGTTAAATGTGAAATACTTGAGAGGATAACTTCCCCTATTCTTCCTTGCTCAATTAGAATTATATTTTCCTCTTTATATATAGGGTCACGTATTGCGCTTATTATGCTTTCTTCAAATGCCGAAATATTCCCTAATTTGCTATAATCATTTTTGGCAATACTTTGAGCAGGAATAAAATTACTATTTATTGAAATTTTATTTGTTATTTTGCTATAATCACCAGTGAGCAAATTCATTTTTATTGAGATTGGTGTTTTCCAACCCAAACCTTGTTGTTTTAAAATATGATCTTTATAATAATTACAAAACTGGTTGGACAAACCAATTTCCTCAAAATCACTAAATCCTTTTGTTAAGAATTTTTTAATTTGCTCTGGATCGTTAGAATTAATAGATTTTTCTAAAGAGTTTATTACTAAAATTCGTTCCTTCAGCCCAACCCCGTAATTTTTGTCAATTACGCCATTTTTGTACAATTGAAATAATTGGTTAGCTGATATTATACCAATTTTTGCTAATTTTTCACTAGCAATTAGTTTTTTACGAAAATTAATGCTTTGGTTAAAATCGTAGGACAAAAAAGTAATTGGTATTATAATATCATCGCTAATCGCTTCTTTTTTTGCTAGTATAACGTAATCTAAAGCTGATAAGATATAACCTTTTTTTTGAATAAAGATAGGTGTTTCTGGCTTGTTGCTTAAAAGAATTTTTAAAATCTCCGTATCATATGCATTCGTAAAATTTAGTATGTTTGCTGTTTCAAATATTACCTTTGCTTGCTGCATTTCATTTTCATAAGTCAAACAGTATAATTTCTTTTTTAGGCTAGGGGTGATACTTTCGGTTTTTTTATATTGTGCACAGGCTAGAGTATCATTGCCACGTATAATATTTATAATGAATTGTGGATCTGAGCTAATTTTTAAAGTTGGGTCATTAACATTGATAAATAATTGTGCTTCTTTAAATTTTCCAAGTTCAATCAGCTTATTCAGTCGTATTAAATATAAATCACGTTCTTTTATGGAATTTAGATCCACCGGCATTTCAGAGATTAAAACAGCAGTGAATAAGTTTCTTATTAAAGGATTGGAATTCAGTGAGATGTCGTTAATTTTTTTTGAAATATCTTCAATATCTGACCAGGACCAGTAGTAATACGGAAGTTTTATATTTTGTTCTACTAGGTCGTCCAATTTAATTGCGGTAACGACACTGCTAACCTTAGGATTATTTTCTATTATTTGCGTTTCAGATTGACTTTCAACCTTTAATAATTTTTTGTTTATCCAGTTCAAAGTTGTTTCTTGAGCGTAAATTGGATGGTGTGAGAATAACCATAATAATATAAAGATTATGTATTTAAATTTAATCAAGCTTTATCTCAATGTTATATTCTGTTTGCTCTGTGTCTGTATTGCCCAAAAGAGCGTAAACTGATAAATAAACAAAGCTTAACAGTGCTAAAAAAAAAGTTATTTTAATTATTATTTTCATTCAGTGTGTTCTCCATCTTTAATTCGTTGATCAGAGCAGCTAGTAATAATTTACTCAAAATAGTATACGTTCGTCAAAGTAAAAAATAATAATTTCAATGTGCCGCAAAAAGTGAGTTGTTTTGACATATAAATTAAAAAAAACAGTTGTGCTAGTGGGTATGATGGGTGCTGGCAAAACTGCTGTTGGTAGATCTATAGCAACTCGTTTAGGTGCAAAATTTGTTGATTTAGATGATGAGATTATTAAAGCTGCTAATATGAAAATTACAGAAATTTTCGAAACATACGGTGAGGTTTTTTTTCGTGATAAGGAGAGTAAAGTTCTTCAAAGGTTACTGGATAGAGAACCTGTTGTGCTAGCAACTGGTGGTGGCACTTTTATATCTGAAGAAAATCGTGGAATTATCTTATCAAAAGCGCATAGTATTTGGTTGAATTCAAATTGCGCAATATTGTGGGAACGAATTAAACATAATAAAAATAGACCATTGCTAAATCAATATGATAGATTTGAAAAATTTAAAAATCTTTATGATGATCGTGTTAGATTTTATGCTGAGGCGGATATCTCAATTGTTAATAATCAAAACTGTTCTATTGATGAAATAGGTAAAAGGACAGTCGATCAGTTTTTATCTTTTATAAATAATAATTTAGAATAGAAAGTTTAAATAAATGGAGAGCTTAACGGTAGACCTAAGTTCGAGAAGCTATAAAATAAATATTTCCAGTGGAATTATACTGTCTCTTGGAGCCGAATTAAAAACGTATTTGAAACGTGATCGCATTTGGATTGTTTCTGATGTTAATATTCTTAATTTGTATCAAACTGATTTAGAGAAAAGCTTTATAAAAGCTGGAATTGAATTAAATTTATTAAAATTACCAAGTGGAGAAAAAACAAAATCTTTCCATTTTTTTGAAAAAACAGTTAATTGGTTTTTAGAAACAGGAATAGAACGTAATGACTTAATCGTTGCTTTTGGTGGTGGGGTGATAGGCGATTTGGTCGGGTTCGCTGCTGCAACAACTTTACGTGGAGTTGATTTTATTCAAATACCTACTACGCTTTTGGCTCAAGTTGATAGCTCTGTTGGTGGTAAAACTGGAATTAACTCTCGATTTGGCAAGAATTTGATTGGAAATTTCAATCAACCCAAGGCAGTAATAATTGATGTTAGCACTTTAAGGACACTTTGTGATCGCCAGTTAAAGTCTGGATACAGTGAAATACTAAAATATGGTTTATTAGGCGATATAAAGTTTTTCAATTGGTTGGATTTGAATGGGACAAACATTTTATCTAGGGATGAGGCGTTACTCACCAAAGCAATTAAAAAATCATGTCTCATAAAGGCAGAATTTGTTAAACAGGATGAGAGGGAGCAAGGGAAAAGAGCCTTGTTAAACTTAGGTCATACTTTTGGTCATGCTTTGGAAGCTGTTACGGGTTATTCTGAACAATTATTGCATGGCGAAGGCGTCTCTATTGGCTGCATGTTAGCTTTTGAAGTTAGTGCTGCTATGGGTTTTACATCTCTTGAGGCTACAAAAAGGGTAAAGAGTCATCTTAGAAAAGTGGGATTGAAATCGGAGTTGCGTGAAATTAGCAGTTCTCTTCCCCCAACTGAAAAAATTATTCAAGAAATGTTCAAAGACAAAAAAGTTAACAATGGTGTGGTTAATTTTGTTATGGTTAAAGACATTGGTGAGGCTTTTGTTACAGATGAAGTTGATTTTTCAGTAGTTAGCAATGTTCTGGATGCTTCGCGTTAGTTGCTTACATTTAGAAGGTCTTTATGATTTATAGATAGTTTGATCGACTTAATTGGTATTTTGCCATTTTTTCATTTAACGTTCTCCTTGGTAAACCCAATTCTTTCATCACAGACGTAATTGACCCTCTTTTTCGTTTCATTGTATTATCTATTAACATCTTTTCAAATGCCTCTACATGCTCTTTAAGTGGTTTATCGTATATTTCTTCGCTGTTTTGGGTTTTTGAATTAATTTCTTCCATTAATAGTTTGGATAAAGAAGCGTCAGGTTTAAAATTTTGTAATATTGCTTTTTCTGCTAAATTTATTAATTGCCTAACATTTCCAGGCCATGGAGCTTGTAATAATTGAGCTGCTTCTACCGCTGTTATTACAGGAGAATGGTAACCATATTCCTCTGAATATATATCTAAAAACTTATTAAATAATTCTAATATGTCGTTTCCTCTATTTCTTAGAGGCGCTAAATTAATGTTTAGTGTCGAGAGTCGATAAAACAATGCTGGAATAATTTTTGTATTATCTATTTTATTACTAACTGTCTCAGAAATAGTAATTATTCTTAGTAAGCCTATTTGCTCGTTATCTTGATTATTTATTAGTGCCAAAAGTTTACTTTGACATTCTTCTTGCATATGCTCAATTCCCTCTAAACAGAGGGTGCCTCCCAATGATTGTTCAATAATTGATTTTTCATTATCACTACTAGATCCTTTAAAAAGTATTCTTTCCAAGTCTTCCTTAGAATGAGCTGCACAGTCGAAGAGCACAAAATTGTTACCTTGTCTGCTACCACATGCATGGATCGCTTGGGCCACCAGGTTTTTACCAGTACCAGTTTCACCATTTATTAAAATATGTCCGTCCGCTCTACTTAAATCAAGAATGTCCTCTCGTAATTGGTTCATGTTTTTAGATGAACCAATTAATTTCCTTAATAATACTGTTCCATCGGACAGTTCTCTTCGCAATGAACGGTTATCTAAGACCAATTTGCGAGTGTGTAGAGCCCTTTTTGCGATTTCTAATATTTTGTTTGGATCGAAAGGCTTTTCTAAAAAATCATAAGCTCCAAGATGCATTGCTTCAACGGCCATCGCCACATCACCATGACCAGTTATTAGTATGACAGGGAGAGCACTATCCTTTGCCATTAATTTTTTTAGAAATTCTATACCATCCATGCCTGGCATTTTTATATCTGATATTACTATTCCAGGGTGTTCTTTTCCCATGTGTTTAAGGGCATTTGATGCACTGTCAAACGATTCAGTTTTATACCCAGACAACGTGAACCATTGTGTGATAGATTCTCGCATGTCCTTTTCATCATCAACGATAGAAATTTTCATTTTTGCTCACCTTTATCTTCTTATATTGCGTCTAAAGTTGGTAAATATATTTTGAAAACTGCTCCTGGTGTCTTGTTATTTCGCGCAACTAAGCGTCCACCCAAGTCTTTTATTATGCCAGAAGAAATAGCTAAACCCAAACCAACCCCATCACCAGGTTTTTTGGTTGTATAGAATGGCTCAAACAAACTTTCCAAATCATCGATCCCTTGCCCATTGTCTTTTACACTTATAACCGCATTACTGGTTATTTTTAAAATAATTTCAAGTTTTGGAGTTTTAGTATTTGCCATCGCATCTAGAGCGTTCCTTAAAAGATTGATCATCACTTGCTCTAAGCGTATTTGATCTCCTAGAACGATCACAGGCTGTTCTGGTAAAATTTGGGAATATTCAACTTGGAGTATGTTCAATTGAGAAGACATAATATTTAGAGTATCAGAAATTACTATTTTCAAATCAACCTCAACTAATTCATCACTCCCTTTACGAGCATGGGATTTTAATTGTTTTGTAATGGTCGCCATACGTTCGATTAAATCATCAATTCGTTGAAAACTGGATAATGCTTCGTCTGGTCTTGATCTTTGTAATAATAATTTTGCGCCTGCCAAATATGTTTTCATTGCAGCCAGTGGTTGGTTTAATTCATGACTAACTGCTGCTGACATTTCTCCAAGTGCTGCCAGTTTTGAGTTTTGCGCAAGACTTTGTTCAGCAACTTTCAGATTCTTTTCTGCTTTCTCACGTTCATTTATTTCATTTTGCAATCTTGAATTCATGTTCCGAAGATTATTACTCTCTTCCATAAAGATAATTGACTGGATGCGAGAGCGGCGCGATAATAAATAAAAAATTAATGTAAGTAGTATTGCTAGTGCTGTGATTTCTAATGCAATTATACCGTTCACCTTTTCTCTGACAGGTGCGTATGTTGTGTAGTATAGAATTCGCCACTCGTTTTTGTTGAACCATGCTTCTAGCTGTAACAATGTGTTTTTATTTAGAAATGCTTTTGCTGGTAATTCTTCCCAGTGGGTAAACGATTGAACAGAATTCAAAAGGTTTTTGGGTTGAGCAGAGGAGCTTTGATTTGCTATTTGTGAAGTAAACCACTCTGGTTTTGATGATAGTAAAATTTTATCATTTTTATTTGTCACGATTACTGCTTCGGAGTTGTTTACCCAAGCATGTTCAGTTTTGATTAAACTAACTTCATTAACTATGACACCAAGTATTTGGTTTGATTCCTTTATCGATTTTGAGTAAATAAATTTATTTTCTTCATTTTCACTTTGATTTAGAATGGTTGTAAATATTATTTGATCGCTTTTAATTGCTGACTTAAAATATTCTTGATTTGAATGCTGATTATTTGTTGAATTTTTTTTATTTTTAACAAAGGGGAAACCATTAGGATCTAAAAGAGTAATATTTTGAGTGTAATACTTGGTGTGTTTTTGAACATATTGATTAAGCATTTTTTCATTATTTTTACGTAGTATTGTATGTAAGTTTGGGTCACCTGCAATTAGTAAGGTAATAAATCTATTTCTTTCTAATTCCGACTCAATTGAATTGGTATATAATTGCAATCGCAACTCAGCTTGTTTTGTTGTTTCTTGGCTAAATCTTGCTGTTAAGGCTAGATTAGTTATTAGTATTAGTAAAATTCCAAAAACAACAAAAAGTATTATAAAAACACGCATCAATAATGATGTTCGCATTTGAAGGTTTTCTCTTTTATAATCGTGATTTTTCATGGTTTAAGTTGCAGTTTTTTTGATGCAGATGAATCCATTTCTTAATTCTACATTATTAATTAAATATGGTATCAAGCGCTCCAAAGATTAAAGCACCATCTGTACCCCCTAATTGTGTATCATTTAATCTTTCAGGATGGGGCATCATTCCCAACACACGTTTGTTTTTAGACATAATACCAGCAATATTATTAATACTTCCATTCGGATTGTTTAAGTATGTAAAGGCTACACTATTATTATCATATAAGAAGCTTAATGTGTCGTTATCTGCAAAGTAATTTCCATCATGATGTGCGATAGGAAGAGTTACTTTTTGTTGTTTTTGGTATCCATGAGTAAATGCTGTATTATTATTTTCGATGAGCAATTCAGTATCTTTGCATATATACTTCAATCCTTTATTTCTCATTAATGTCCCAGGTAAAATTTTGGTTTCAGTTAAAATTTGAAAGCCGTTGCAAATTCCTAAAACATATCCACCTGCGTTTGCAAAGTTTACCACTGCATTACAAATAGGTGATTTTGCTGCTATTGCGCCACTTCTTAGGTAATCACCATAAGAAAAACCGCCTGGAATTCCAATAATATCTATATTTTTTGGAATTATCGCTTCCTTATGCCAAATCAAAGTAACTTTTTTCCCTGTTACTTTTTCAAATGCCACAGCTAAATCCCTATCACAGTTGGATCCAGGGAAAATTATGATTGCGGCCTTCATATCTTTCTACTGCTTCAATTCAATTTGGTATTCTTCTATAACAGTATTTGCTAGCAGTTTTTCACACATCTCTTTTGCTTGATTTTTTGCTTTAGAAGGGTCTTTTTCTTTAATATCAACGTTAATTATTTTTCCTTGCTTAACTGTATTGATATTATCAAAACCAATTGAGGAAAGTGAATTTTTTATAGCTAATCCTTGAGGATCCAAAACACCTTCTTTTAATGTAATACTTATCAATAGTTTCATTAATTTTCCTCTGAATTTAAAGTCTATTATACGAAACTCTTTCAAATTTAAAGGACGCCTAATCGTTTGGCTACTTCAGTATAGGCATCTTTCAAGTTTCCAAGATCTTTTCTAAACAAATCTTTATCGAGTCTCTCACCAGTTTTGATATCCCAAAGTCTGCAGCTGTCAGGGCTAATTTCATCTGCTATTATTAAACCTTGATATTCATTTTCAAATACACGACCAATTTCAATTTTAAAGTCTACAAGTGTTATTCCTACACCTTTCATTATACCACTGATGAAGTCGTTTACTCTTAACGAAATTGCGATCATTTCATCTAATTCTGTTTGTGTTGCCCAATTAAATGCTATCGCGTGTTCTTCTGTAACCATAGGATCGTTAAGTTTATCATCTTTGTAATAAAACTCTACAATTGGGCGAGGTAAGTGTGTGCCTTCTTTTATTCCTAATCTATCTGACATAGAACCTGCAGCATAATTGCGAACCACTACCTCTAATGGAATAATCTCAACAGATCTTATTAATTGCTCGCGCATATTTAATCTTTTAATGAAATGGGTTGGAATGCCCATATCGTTAAGCCCAGTCATAAAAAACTCTGACAATCTATTATTTAAAACACCCTTACCTGCGATAATATCGTGTTTCTGTGCATTATAGGCTGTAGCATCATCTTTGAAATATTGAATCAACGTACCAGGTTCAGTACCTTTGAATAAGGTTTTTGCTTTTCCATCATATATTTTTTTCCCGCGGGCCATTTTCTTAACCATTCTTGTAATAAAGATGTTTATTTTAATCGTATCTTATGCTTGATGTTTGGGCAAGCAATTGAAATTTATTTGCGTTATTGTGTCTATTTATTTTGTATATATGGCGATTGGTAATTGATTACTTGAATACTCGTTTAAAAATTGTATCAACATGCTTTGTATGATAATTAATATCAAACTTATCTTTTATTTGACCTTTAGTTAAATATTTCAAGACCTTTTTGTCTGATAATAGCTCTGTCATGAAGTCTTTATCATCTTCCCATACTTTCATAGCATTTCTCTGAACAAGCTGATAACTCTCTTCTCTTGAAACACCAGCTTGGGTCAATGCCAGTAAAACTCGTTGGCTCATCACTAGACCACGAAACTTATTCATATTTTCGATCATTCTTTTAGGGTAAATAATTAAATTTTCGAGCACATTGGTTAACCTGTTTATAGCAAAATCTAATGTAATTGTAGTGTCTGGCCCAATATTTCGTTCAACAGAGGAATGGCTTATATCTCTTTCATGCCATAATGTTACGTTTTCTAAGGCAGGTATTACTGACATCCTAACTAACCTGGCTAAACCAGTTAAATTTTCTGTTAGTACTGGATTACGTTTATGAGGCATTGCACTGGAGCCCTTTTGTCCTTTCGAAAAATACTCTTCTGCCTCTAAAACTTCTGTCCTTTGCATGTGTCTAATTTCTGTTGCAATATTTTCTATTGAAGAAGCTATTACGCCCAGAGTTGCGAAAAACGCCGCATGACGATCACGTGGAATAATCTGTGTGCTTATTGGTTCAACAGTTAAATCAAGTTTTTCACAAACGTATTCTTCCACTTTAGGATCAATATTTGCAAAAGTACCAACTGCGCCAGAGATTGCTCCAGTCGAAATTTCATTTCGCGCAGTTAATAACCTAATTTTATTTCGGTGCATTTCTGCATAAAACCGGGCAAAAGTAAGACCCATTGTTGTGGGCTCAGCATGGATTCCATGGCTTCTACCAATCTTTATCGTGTTTTTATGTTCGTATGCTCTTTTTTTTAAAGTAACTAGAAGTTTATCAAGACCAATTAACATTATGTCTGTTGCTCTTACTAGTTGTATGTTGAAACAGGTATCTAAAACATCTGATGATGTCATTCCCTGATGAACAAATCGTGCATTTTCTGCTCCAATTAAGTCTGATAAATAAGTTAGAAAAGCTATCACATCGTGTTTGGTTACTGCTTCAATATCGTCAATTTTTTTTGTGTCAAAAACTAAACCCTTAGCTTTCCAAATGGCGGCTGCATTTTCTTTAGGAATTACACCTAAGGCTGCCATTGCGTCACAGGCATGAGCTTCAATCTCGTACCATATTGAATGTTTACTTTCTTGTGACCAATTTTTTACCATTTCTGGCCTTGAGTAACGAGGGATCATTTGAAAACACCTTTTTTAAATTAATTGGCTGTATCTAATAATAGATGTACTTTTCTTTGGTAACAAGATCAGAGCTTCAAAAGCGAGTTTTAAATAAATTTTATCTTCTTTGCTTACCTCTACGTCTACCACGGGCACCTTCATTTGCTCCTTCAATCTTATTTGTTTTAATCCAATTGGCACCATGAGGATCGCTATTCATTAAGAAATTAGCAGCATTTATCGCCTCCATTTCCTTACTTGCTGAACTAAGTGTGCTTCCTAGTCCAGTTAACCTTGCAAACAACGCATCATCGATATCTTCAGGTACGATAATGCCTAATTCTTTAAGAAGCATTTTTTTTGCATCGATCTTCGTTTTAGTTAAAGCAATTGTGACTGGGTTCATTATTGCCGATGTCATACCAGCAGCAATAGCCATTGGTAAAAATGCATTATTGATACCATGGCGGTTTGGCAGTCCAAATGATATGTTTGACGCTCCACAAGTCGTGTTTACGCCTAGTTCAGTGCGTAGTTTTCTGACTAATTCAAATACCTGAAGGCCAGCAGTACGCATGGCACCAATAGGCATAACTAAAGGATCAACAACAATATCATGCGCTGGAATTCCAAAATCCGCAGCTCTTTCAACAATTTTTTTTGCTACTGCAAATCTTACATTTGGATCTTCTGAAATACCAGTATCGTCGTTTGATATTGCGACAACAGGCACGTTGTATTTTTTTACTAACGGTAAGATGGCTTCTAGTCTTTCCTCTTCTCCAGTAACGGAATTTAACAACGGACGTCCCTCAGCAACTGCAAGCCCAGCTTCTAATGCAGCGGGTACAGAACTATCAATACACAGAGGTATATCAACTAATTTTTGAACTAAAGATAAGACCTTAACCATTAGAGGTGGTTCTGTTTCATTTGGATTTGGATTTGAATTATAAACAACTCCTGCATTTATATCCAACATAGTCGCTCCGGCTGCGGCCTGCTCTAAAGCATCTTTTTCTACAGTAGAAAAGTCACCATTTTCCAATTCAGCGGCTAGTTTTTTTCTTCCCGTTGGATTTATTCTTTCTCCAATAACGCAAAAGGGTTGATCAAAACCAATTATTGCAGTTTTAGATTTACTTTCCACTATGGTTCTAGTCATTAACAGATCCTTTGTTAAATTAATTAAAGATTTTGCGTAGCATTTTTTATCCAGTTTGAAGTAGTTTTTATACCTCCTAATGGAAAAAAATGAATATTTGTAATATTAAAATTTGAATTATTTTTTTTATGTAAAGCGAGAGTTTCCAAAAATTCGTTTGGTTCAAATGGCAATAATAATTTTTTAATATCTTTTGCTCGTTTGTGTAGAACCTTTAATGAAGCTCCAACGCCGCAGGCAATTGAAAATTTAATTAAGGTCTGTAACTTTGCTGGTCCAGCTACGCCGATATGAATTGGAATATTTATTCCATTTTTATTTAATTCGTTCGCCCATTTAATTACCGGTTTTGTGTCGAAACAAAATTGGGTTGTTAAAGCAAGGTCTATGTCCGTTCTTTCGTTCAATTTTTGTTTCCAGACAAGAGCATTGTTTACATTTTTTTCGGTTCCGTCTGGATCAATGTCTTTATTTCCTTCTGGATGTCCGGCAAAATATAAGTTTTTAAAATTATATTTACTAAACAATTCTGTTTCAACTAATTGCATTGAATTTTCGAAAATACCGTGAGGTTTATCTACTCCACCAGCTAAAATTAGTGCATGATCAATATTAGCTTCTTCTTGATATGCCTTTATCCAATCTTCTAATATAACTTTGTTTTCTATTATCCTTGCTGGAAAATGTGGAATAACGACAAATCCTTCACTTTGAATTCGCTTTGCGGTACTAATCATTTCTTGTATTGGAACACCT
This sequence comes from Paracoccaceae bacterium, assembly GCA_028112705.1. Lineage (GTDB taxonomy): Bacteria > Pseudomonadota > Alphaproteobacteria > Rhodobacterales > Rhodobacteraceae. The sequence continues at coordinate 66,456 of JAOGYN010000001.1, forward strand.
TCGATATGAGCAATATATATTCGGGTATTTTTTGGTAAAATATCATTAAAACTTTCAATTTTTGCGGCTGTTCGGGGCATCACTTCGATTGAGAAATTATTTAGAAATAATTTTAAATGATTGCTTACTTCTTTATTGCTATGTTTTGAACCAAAAAGGTTTAATAGTGACATTAGTTATCCAATCTGATTTTCCAACCATCGTTTTTAATTAATTCTTTTAAAGTATTTTGATCGTATGTTTCTTCAAGTCGTTTAGCTTCAGTTTCCGCAATTTTGTCTTGATCACCATCAATTTCTTGTGGATCTCCTTTGCGCCATTCTGCTAAGTAACTATCGCTATCTTTAGCATTAATCTTCATCGCACAGCGATCAATTGCTTGTTCAAATCGTTCATGAAGCTGAACTTTCGCGCTTTTTCTACCTTTACCTACGATAACTTGTGCGGGTATGTCTCTCCAGTAAACAATAGTTAGGTTTGGCATAGTCGAATCTTGCTCCTTTTTTATTTGTTGTATGCTTGAGTTGCCTATTATTTTCGTTTATTTTCGACCCTCAAGTTTCAATTAACGACGTCTTGTTTTTTAAGTATTATTTTTGATATGTCTTGGCTTGCTAGATTCGTTCTCAGAAGATAGAATCGATTAAATATATTTTATTTGAATTTTCATTAATTTACTGAGATGAATTGGTCTATATGTCATCAAGATTATTAAAAAACAATTGCTCTAATGTTGGGCCTGCTTATGCTGCTTTAGATCTGGGGACTAATAGTTGTCGGATGCTTATTGCCCGCGCAGATAGGAATAATTTTAAAATTATAGATAGTTTTTCAAAGTCTGTTAAGCTGGGTTCGGGATTGGAAGAATCTAAAAAACTTTCAAATGGCGCTATGAAAAGAGCAATCTCAGCCTTAAAAATTTGTCAACAAAAATTAAATTTCCATAAAGTAAAAAAAATGCGTTTGATTGCAACAGAGGCTTGTAGGAGAGCTGAAAATTCAAGTATTTTTATTAACGAAGTGAAGCGATCTACTGGCTTATCTCTTGAAATAATACCAACTAGTGAAGAAGCTAGGTTTGCTGTAATGAGCTGCGCGCCGCTGGTGGATGTTCAGGCTGAACAAATTCTTGTTATAGATATAGGTGGGGGATCAACTGAATTAATTTGGATAAATTTAGAAAATGTTAGCCCTGACTTTAGACGTGAAGCCTTAACTAAGATTAATCCAACCCTAAAAGGTATTCCAGATAAGTTAGGGGCAAAAGTTGTTGATTGGATTTCTGTTCCATTAGGGGTTGTGACATTAAAAGATCAATATTCAGACGTTGACGGAGACATGGCGCAGTTTGCATTGATGGCATGTCAGTTTGAAGAAAGTTTACAAGATTTTATACCTTATAAACAACTTCTAGACCAATCTAATAAAAAATTTCAAATTATAGGAACCTCAGGCACAATTACTACTATTGCTTCTTCCCATTTAAAATTAAAGAAATATGATAGAAACTTAGTTGATGGGCTTGAGTTGTCTGCAATTCAAATTGAAGCAGTCATTCGAGAGTATTTATTACTTGGTCCACGAGGGAGATTGAAGGATCTAACAATTGGAAAAGATAGGCAAGAACTGATTATGTCGGGAGCAGCAATTTTGCAGACTTTGTTAAGGCTCTGGCCAACTAATAAATTATCAATAGCAGATCGTGGCTTAAGAGAAGGACTTTTGTTTTCTTTAATGGCTGATGAGGATTAATAGGTTGAGATATATATGATAAAAAAAACAAAAGAAACATCTGGTCGTGGACAACGTGAATTATTAGTAAAAGTTAAAACTGCAAAAGGTCGACGTATTAGTTCTACAAGGTGGCTTCAACGCCAATTAAATGATCCGTATGTGCAGCGTGCAAAAAAAGATGGGTATCGTGGTCGTGCGGCATATAAAATATTAGAAATAAATGATAAATTTGGTTTCCTTCTTCCAGGAAAATGCATAGTTGATCTCGGTTGCGCACCTGGTGGTTGGCTGCAGGTCGCAGTGCCTAAAATCAACTCTAACCATGCAAGAAGTAGTAAAAAAACTGGACGAATTATTGGAATAGATCTGCAAGAAATAGAACCAATACCAGGAGTGGAAAGCTATGTTTTGGACTTTTTATCCAATGATGCTGACAGCAAGATAAAAGAAATAATTGGTGGAAAAGTAGACGTTGTGATGTCGGATATGGCAGCTTCAAGCACAGGTCATAAGAAGACTGATCATTTAAAAATTATGATTATGTGTGAGGCGGCTGCTTACTTGGCGTTTGATATCTTGGAAGATGGTGGAACATTTGTGGCAAAAGTTTTAGCTGGTGGTGCAGAAGGAAATTTACAAAAATTGCTTAAAAAAGCTTTTGAAAAAGTATCGCATTTCAAACCAAAGGCTAGCCGTTCTGATAGCTCAGAAAAGTTTGTAATTGCCACTGGTTTTCGTGGGTTGGATGTTTTTGATTAACATTATAGATATTATTTATTATAAAAAATAAACCCAATAAAATTCATTAGCAACTGGGCAGCCAGGATAGATGTTGATCCACTTCGATCGTAATCTGGTGCTACTTCCACAAGATCGACTCCTATTACTTTATGTTTTTTACTTATCTCCTGAAGCATCTCTAAAACTTCATAATACAAAAAACCTCCATGGCTTGGTGTCCCTGTGCCAGGAGCAATTGATGGACAAAAAGCGTCGATATCTATTGTTACATATACTCGCTTTTTTTCGGGAATGCGTTCTATTGTTTTTATTGCACCTAGTTTTCTTTGCTGTCTAACTGATATTATATCAGAGCCCATTGCTCGTGCGTCGACGTAACCCTCTTTTGCTGTTGAAGAAACATTTCTTATACCAATTTGCGTTAATCCAGTCACATAGGGTTTTTCTATTGCCCGTCTCATAGGATTGCCATGTCCATATTTAACGCCGTGTCTAATATCTACAAAATCTAAATGTGCATCTATCTGAACAATATGAAAAGGAGCCTCATCACAAAATGCATTGATAATGGGAATGTTAATCGAGTGATCGCCGCCAATAATAACTGGAAGTGCCTTTGCCGCAAGTATTTTTTTTACACCATATTGAATGTTTTTATGTGATTGTTCTGTATCTGTATGGACAATATCAGCGTCGCCGATGTCTACTATCCTAACGTCGCCGCCTAAATAGGTTGCATCATCTTCGTGATCATAAGCGCCTCCATGTCCAAATGAAAACAATGCAGAGGCTTCTCTTACTCCACGGGGTCCAAATCTTGCACCAGCTCTATATTGGGTGCCAAAATCGTAAGGTGCTCCTAAAATAGCTACATCTGCTTTAATATTATCCCAATCATTTTGATAAACTTTTTTTGCAAATGTTGATATGCCAACGAATGGTAGGTTAAGACGACCAGATTCGTAATTGTTATTAGTCATTGTTGTGCTCACTTTAAAAAGTTATTTTTTGAAATTTGGTAATAATTAATACATTTACATTATTATCCTTTAAGATAGCTTTTTAAAACATTTTTATAAATATTTTTTTATGCTCTTTCCTTTTTATTAAAATAGTGAAAAACGGCTTCAAGGTTATGAGGAGTTTTTATGGAAATTCGAGAAGCATTAACTTTTGATGACGTACTTTTAGTACCAGAGAAATCTAACGTGGTGCCTTCAGATGTTGACACAACAACCAATCTTACCAGTTCTATAAAATTAAATATCCCTTTATTATCTTCAGCAATGGATACAGTGACAGAATCCAGGATGGCGATTGCAATGGCCCAATTAGGTGGAATAGGGATCGTTCATCGAAACCTTTCTGTTTTGGAGCAGTGCGAACAAGTAAAAAAAGTTAAACGTTTTGTTTCTGGTGTTGTTCATGACCCGATTACATTGCTGGCTACTCAAACTTTGAAAGATGCAAAAAAGCTACAAGAGAACTTTCATATTTCTGGATTTCCGGTAATTGATGAAAACCGACGGGTAATCGGAATTATAACAAATAGAGATATGCGATTTGAAAGTAACGAAAACGCCTTAATAAAAGATATGATGACCACTGATAATTTAGCCATTATTACGGATCCTTCAGATTTAATTAAAGCAAAAATGATGATGCATGAACGCAGAATTGAAAAGTTATTAATCGTTAATGGAAAAAATATTTTAACAGGTTTATTAACTATTAAAGATTTGGAGCAAGCTGTATTAAACCCCTCTGCTTGCAAGGATGATCTTGGTCGATTGAGGGTTGGTGCGGCTTCAACTGTTGGAGAAATAGGTTTCAATAGATCTTCAGATTTAATATCTGCTGGCGTTGATGTTTTGGTTATAGATACCGCACATGGCCACTCAGTTAAGGTTTTTGACGCAGTCGAAAGAATTAAGGATAAATGGCCTGATGTGCAGGTAATTGCTGGCAATGTTGCGACAGCTGAGGCAACAAAGTCATTAATTGATGCTGGTGCAAATGCGGTAAAGGTTGGTATTGGGCCGGGTTCTATATGTACAACACGCATTGTTGCTGGTGTTGGCGTACCACAACTAACCGCTATAAATGACTGTGCAGAAATTGCAAAAAATAAAAATATCCCTATTATTGCTGATGGTGGAATTAAGTCATCTGGGGATTTATCAAAGGCAATTGCTGGGGGAGCCTCGTTGGCTATGGTAGGATCAATGATAGCTGGTACTGATGAGAGCCCTGGAGAAGTTATTCTGTACCAAGGGCAGTCTTTTAAAAGTTATCGGGGAATGGGATCAATAGGAGCGATGGCTAGGGGCTCTGCGGATAGATATTTTCAGGAAGAGGTAAGTGTTGATAAATTTGTCCCAGAAGGTGTGGAGGGTAGGGTTCCTTATACCGGACCAGTCTCAACAATTGTTCATCAATTAGTTGGTGGATTATGTGCATCGATGGGTTACACTGGGTGTTCTTCCGTTTCTGAAATGAACAATAATTGTAAGTTTGTTAGAATATCTAATGCAGGCCTGTCTGAAAGTCATGTTCATGATGTGCAGATAACGCGGAACGCTCCTAATTATAAGAAAGATTAATATTGAATTATTCATGCAAATAAACTCCATATATCAATCAGTTATTGAAATATTAGATACGTATTTAAATGAAGCTAAAATAGACTTTGTTTTAAAAAAATGGGCAATCAAACACCGTTTTGCCGGTTCGTCTGATAGGAGAAAAATAAAAGATATAATTTTTGATATAATACGTCAAAAAAAATCATGCGAGCATGTAGGCGGTGGTTTCAGTGGAAGAAATCTTTTAATTGGTTATTTAAAACTTAAGGGTACTGAATTAAGCAGTGTATTTGATAACTCTAAATTTGGACCAGAAGAGTTAACAATTAAAGAACAGAATATTAATGTTGATTTATCTAATTTATCCAATATTTACGAATTAGATTTTCCAAGTTGGCTTATTCCTATTCTGCGAAGATCATTATTAAATGAATTTAGTAATGTTGTTAAAGCCTTACGAGACAGATCTCATATACAACTTCGAGTTAATCTAAAAAAAATATCTCGATTAAATGCGATGAAAAAATTGCAAAAAAATAATATTGAATGCGAAATCAATGAATTATGCTCTACTGCATTAAATGTTTTGAATGGTGCAAAACATATTTTAACATCACCGTGTTTTGAAAACGGATTTGTTGAACTTCAAGATGCTGGCAGCCAATTAGTTTCCGAGTTAATTGAAATTAACTATAATGATAAAGTTTTAGATATGTGCGCTGGTGCAGGTGGGAAAAGTCTTGCTATCTCCTGTGGTGCAGAGATGGATGCAACTTATTTTGCTTGGGATATAAATTTTGATCGAATGAAAGATATCGACGCTAGATCAAAAAGGGCAGGTGTGAAAATAGAAAAAGTCATCAAACTTAGTTCAAAATCGTGTTATAATAAAATTATAATTGATGCTCCTTGTTCAGGTTCAGGTTCTTGGAGAAGAGATCCTGAAGGAAAGTGGCGCTTAGATGAAGATATATTAGATAATTATGTCAAAACTCAAAGAGAGTTAATTTTGAAAGGTCTAAAACTTTTAGCGCCAAGGGGACAAATTTTATATATTACCTGTTCAATATTAGATATTGAAAACGGTAAATTGATCGATGATCTAATTTCTTCGGTACTTTCCTTAAGACTAGTAAAAAGTATATCTTTGGTACCTTCCAGTAAAAGTGATGGGTTTTATGGTGCTGTTTTGGAAAAAGTATAACTTCCGAACTAAGTTATTATTTTATAATTTGAGAAAAGACTTGATTTGTTCTTTGTTTGTACCCATACATAGAGAGAACATTACATGAACAAACCTTTGATTGAAGCTAATTAAGTGATATGAAATAAGGAGATGAATTATGAGTGACATTTTAGATCTATCGGAAAGACGGAATATGGATAAACAAAAAGCATTAGATGCAGCACTTGCCCAAATAGAAAGATCTTTTGGCAAAGGATCGATAATGAAATTAGGTCAAAACAATGCTGTTATGGAGATTGAAGCGACTTCAACTGGATCTATAGGACTTGATATTGCCTTAGGTATAGGTGGGCTTCCTAAAGGTCGGATTATTGAGATTTATGGCCCTGAATCATCTGGAAAAACTACATTGGCACTCCACTCAGCGGCTGAAGAGCAGAAAACAGGAGGTGTTTGTGCTTTTGTTGATGCGGAGCATGCGTTAGATCCAAGTTATGCTAAAAAACTAGGTGTAGATTTAGACGAGCTGCTGATTTCTCAGCCTGATACAGGAGAGCAGGCACTTGAGATTACCGATACACTTGTCAGGTCAGGTGCAGTTTCTATGGTTATTATTGACTCAGTTGCAGCTTTAACACCAAAATCTGAATTAGAAGGTGATATGGGCGATCACCAGATGGGTGGTCAAGCCAGATTAATGAGCCAGGCAATGAGAAAATTGACTGGATCAATTAGTAAATCAAAATGTATGGTCATTTTTATAAATCAAATTCGCATGAAAATTGGAGTGATGTTTGGTTCTCCTGAAACCACAACTGGTGGTAATGCATTAAAATTTTATTCTTCAGTTCGTTTAGATATTAGACGTATTGGTGCATTAAAAGATCGTGACGAAATAGTGGGCAATGCTACAAGAGTTAAGGTGGTTAAGAACAAAGTTGCTCCACCATTTAAGCAAGTGGAATTTGATATAATGTACGGTGAAGGAATTTCAAAGGCAGGTGAGCTAATTGATTTAGGAGTAAAGGCAGGAATTGTTGAAAAATCTGGATCATGGTTTTCATATGGGGACGAACGTATTGGTCAGGGTCGCGAAAATGTGAAAAATTACTTAAAGGAATTTCCAAAAACTGCAATGGAGATTGAGGATAAGATCAGAGCAGCTAATGGCCTTGATTTTGAAACAAGAAAAAATCCAAAGCCCTCTGATGAAGTGCTTGAAGGATAATAAATTAAACTAACTTGTTAAATGACTTGAAGGTCATTTAACAAGTATTTGGTTTTAAAATTATGATAATGTTGCTGTTGTTGAAAAAAGATGGATTATTATTATTCCCAAGATTACTAATATTAATCCAAAAATTGCCCACAAATCGATAGGTTGTTTATAATAGAATACACTTATAGCCGTTATAAAAACGATTCCTAAACCAGACCAAAAAGCATAAACGATTCCTAATGGCATGTATTTCAAAGTTAGTGTCATCATATAAATGGCTCCACCTAATCCAATCGCTGTAAACACAGATGGCCAAAATTTGGTAAATTGTTGAGAAGACTGCATTGCGGTTGTTCCAAAACACTCTAATACTACTGCAATTAATAGGTATAAATGATATTTCTGCATTATTTCTTTCCTGTATTAGTTGGTCCTTAATCTACCTAATAGTAAGAATTTATTTTAATTTAATAAAAAGATTATAATTTAATATGATAAAAAGACGAATTGAAAATATTTTTATTTTAACGTATGAGGATTTATTAATTAGTGTTTCATTAATTTATCTTTGTTGGATCTTTTTTTGAAATTTGTTATTATCAAATATTAGTCTTTTTACAGGTTTGATCATTATGACTTCAGAAACATTACCAGATATTATATACACAATCGTGGATGAGGCTCCAGAACTGGCCAGTGCGTCTCTATTGCCGATTATAAGGGGTTTCAGTAGAGTGGCTGGCTTAACTGTAGGCACTAAGGATATTTCCTTGGCTGGAAGATTATTGGCTGCATTTCCGGAATATCTTAAAGAAGATCAACGAAAAACCGATGATTTGGCTGTCCTGAGCAAAGTTGTGCTTAATTCAAGTGCTAATATTATTAAATTACCCAATGTTTCAGCTTCAGTACCCCAATTAACTGCAGCTATTATTGAATTACAACACCAGGGCTATAACCTACCACATTATCCAGAGAATCCATTAAATAAAAAAGATACTGACATTCGTAATCGATACGACGCGTTAAAGGGCTCCGCTGTCAACCCAGTGTTAAGAGAAGGAAATTCTGATCGGAGAGCAGCTAAGGCTGTTAAACGGTATGCAATGAGTAATCCGCATTCAATGGGTAAGTGGGAGCCTTCTTCAAAGACACGTGTATCTTTCATGAAAGGTCGTGATTTTTATTTTAATGAAAAATCATCTACAATATTACAACAACATAGTGGAAAAGCTCAAATTATTTTTGAAGATTTAAATGGTCTTAAAGTGGTATTAAAGGATAGTTTCGCAGTACATGAAGGATCTGTCGTTGACGCTACATTTATGGATGTCATTGAATTGCGTCAATTTTTTAAAGATCAAATTGAGTTAACAAAAGATCTTAACATATTGTTTTCGCTTCATTTAAAAGCAACAATGATGAAAGTTTCTGATCCAATCATTTTTGGACATGCCTTATCAGTTTTTTTTGATGAAGTTTTTCTAAAACATGCTGAAAATCTGAAGTTGGCCGGGGTTAACCCAAACTCAGGGCTTGGTGAGGTTTTAAAGTGTGTTGAGGGAAAAACTGAAATAACTGACCATTTTAAGCGTGTTATTTCTTCCCAACCTGAACTTTATATGGTGGACAGTGATCGTGGGATTACAAATCTCCATGTTCCGTCTGATGTGATTATAGATGCATCTATGCCTGCAATAATTCGGGCTGGTGGCAAAGGGTGGGGAGCAGATGGGCAATCTAAAGATACAAATTGTGTAATACCCGATAGTAGTTATGCAACTATTTATGATGAGACAATCAAATATTTTATAGAAACTGGTGAACTCGATCCCACCACTGCTGGTTCGGTCGATAATGTTGGCTTGATGGCTCAAAAGGCTGAAGAATATGGATCACATCCAACTACATTTGAAATGCAAATGCCTGGAACTGTTAAGATTATTTTAGAGTCTGGAGCCGTGTTACATGAACATAATGTAAGAAAGGGTGATGTATGGCGATCATCATCATCGAGAAAAGCACCGATAGAGGATTGGGTAAATTTAGGTATTGAACGTCAACGCATTACTGGTTCAGCTGCAATTTTTTGGTTAGATAAAAATCGCGCCCATGACGCACAATTGATAAATTATGTTTCTTCGATATTGGATGCTAAGGGTTTGTCAGATAAATTTCAAATTTTATCTCCACGCAAAGCCACCAGGGTATCTTTAGAGACTATTCGTAAAGGTGAAAATATCATTGCTATAACAGGTAATGTACTAAGAGATTATTTAACTGATTTATTTCCAATTTTAGAATTGGGCACTTCTGCCAAAATGCTATCTATCGTGAAACTGATGAATGGTGGGGGTTTGTTCGAAACTGGTGCGGGTGGTTCGGCGCCCAAGCATGTCCAGCAACTAGTTGAAGAAAATCATCTGCGTTGGGACTCTCTTGGAGAGTTTTGTGCATTAGGTGAGTCTTTAAAGTTCTTTTCAGATAAAAACCATAATACTCGCGCGGCAGTGTTAGGGGAAGCAGTGGAGTCAGCCACACAAGCAGTTTTAGATTTTAACAAATCTCCGATGCGTGAAGTTGGACAGTTAGACAACAGAAGTAGTCATTTTTATTTTGCTTTATATTGGTCAGATGCACTTGCAAAACAAAATTCAGATCCTTATTTATCGTCATATTTTTTACCTGTAGCAAAAAAATTAAAAGAAAAGGAGAGTATTATTTTAAATGAATTAAACTCTTTTCAAGGTGCTAAAGTTGATTTATCTGGATACTATCATCCCGATCCAATTAAAGTATCAAATATAATGCGTCCCAGCAAAACTTTTAATAAGATTATTGATACTTTATAAGGTTCTTGTTCCTATCTATTATCGTTTAAGTAATACTTGCTGTAAAAGTATATAGGTCTTATATTAACTTATGGAAAAAATACTAAGACAAAATGTTCGTCATCCAGAGAAGGTAAATAAACCGGACACTCCAATATTGCGTAAACCTAATTGGATAAGGGTTAAGGCACCTAGCTCAGAGGGTTATAAAGCCACTAAAAAAATTTTAAAAAATAATAACTTGGTCACTGTATGTGAAGAAGCCAATTGTCCTAATGTTGGTGAGTGCTGGTCGCAGGGACATGCAACTATGATGATTATGGGTGATATTTGCACTCGTGGGTGCTCTTTTTGTAATATTGCCACTGGTAAACCAAATGATTTAGATACTTTTGAGCCTGGGCGCGTAGCTTTTGCTGTCTCAAAATTAAAATTGAATCATGTTGTGATAACTTCAGTTGATAGAGATGATTTGATTGATGGCGGTTCAGAACATTTTGTTAAAACGATCCGTGCCATTAGAAAAAGATCGCCAAACACAACTATAGAAATATTAACTCCTGATTTTTTAAGATGTGAGGATGATGCTTTAGAAGCAATTGTTCAAGCTAAGCCAGATGTTTTTAATCATAATGTAGAGACTGTTCCTGGATTGTATCCGACTGTAAGGCCTGGCGCGCGGTATTTCCACTCATTAAGGCTCTTACAACGAGTGAAAGATATTGATCCGACCATGTTTACTAAATCTGGTATTATGGTTGGACTTGGCGAAACTCGGCAAGAAGTTAATCAAGTTATGGATGATATGCGCTCGGCAAACATTGATTTTTTAACTATTGGACAATATCTCCAACCCACACCAAAACATCATGCTGTAAAAGACTTCATTAAGCCTGAAGAGTTTGAAAGTTATCGTAAAGCGGCTGTTGGAAAAGGTTTTTTAATGATTTCATCAAGTCCATTAACTAGATCAAGTTACCATGCTGGTGATGATTTCAAACTACTGAGAGCTGCGCGATTGGCAAAACTAAAAGCCTAATCTATTCAGTAAATTTTACCTTACCTATATGCGGTAAGTTCCTGTTTCGTTGTGCATAATCAATTCCATATCCAACAATAAATTCATCTGGAATTTCAAACCCAATCCATGTTGCCGTTATATCTACCTCTCGGCGGGATGGTTTGTCCAACAATGCACAAACCTCGATTCTCTTTGGGCTTCTAGTTCGCAAAAGTTTTAAGACATGGTTAATAGTGTGCCCAGTATCTACAATGTCTTCCACAACCAGCACATCTCGATCTTTAATTTCTCCACGTAAGTCCTTCAATATTCTTACTTCTTTTGAACTTTCTGTTGAGTTTCCATAACTAGACGCTTCAAGAAAATCGACTTCTACTGGTAAATCTAATTCGCGAACTAAATCAGCTATAAAGACGAATGAGCCTCTAAGGAGCCCTACGACAATTAATTTGTCTGTCCCAGAGAATGCAAATGAAATTTCAGAAGCTAATCCTTCAACTCGCGCTGCAATCGACTTCGCCGATATCATTTGCTCTATGGTATAATTTGAATGATTCATATTGCCCCCTTGCAATCCTGTGTTACTTTAGAAAAAAGCAAAGCAAATGTCACAATAAAAATTAACTTATAGAAATATTGCAACCATTTATGCCAAAACATTTCGAAAATAAAGTTATGCCATATACTGCAGACCAGATGTTTGACTTAGTATCTGACATTGAAAACTATGCAAGTTTTCTCCCCTGGTGTGCGGGTGCACGAATTAAAACTGAGAATGAAGTTGAAAATAAAATAGTTATAACTGCAGATTTAATTATTTCTTTTAAAGCATTTAGAGAAAAATTTACTTCAGAGGTCACATTGGTTTCTGAAAATCATGAGGTTTTAGTTAGGTATTTAGATGGCCCTTTTAAATATTTGGTTAATAATTGGAAATTTACTGATTTAGAGCCTGGGCGCTGTAATGCTGAGTTTATGGTGGACTTTGAATTTAAGTCGAAAATCCTTCAAGGTTTGATAGGTGTCGTGTTTAATCAAGCAATGCTAAAAATTGTTAGAGCGTTTGAAACCCAAGCAGCTACGTTGTACGACAAATAGCTATGCAACAAAATTAAAAGTCTGTGGCTACACCACCTTCTTTTTTTCTTTTTATTACGAATTCTTTTAGTTTTTCTTTTACCTCTGTTTTAATGGGAGGTGGAGTAAACTCTGCTAGAATTTTTTTATATATCTTGTGTGCTCGTTCGGCTGTCCAAGTTGCTCCATTTAGTTCCCATGCTTCATAATTACTCCAATCACTTGCTATTGGGCTGTAAAAGGCGGTCTCATAACGTTCTTGAGTATGTTCTACACCAAAGTAGTGCCCATTTGGTCCAACCGCTTTTATTGCATCAATTGCAATATCCTCAGGTCTTGTTTTAATCAAATCATCATCACAATAACGTTGAATCATCTGTATAATTTCACAATCCATCACTAGTTTTTCTGGAGATGCTATGAGCCCACCTTCTAACCAACCTGCGGCGTGGTAAACTAAATTTGTTCCTGAATGCACAGCAGACCATAAAGAATTTGATGTTTCCCACATTGCCTGACCATCAGGTACATTTGCAGTGCAAACTCCTGAAGATCTCATGGGTATTTTATAAAACCTGGCCATTTGACCTGTAATTTGCGTGGCTCGCATATACTCAGGCGTACCAAATGCAGGTGCTCCTGTTTTCATATCAACGTTGGAAGTGAATGTCCCAATCATTACGGGGCAACCGGGATTCACTACCTGTAATAAAACTAGTGCTGCCAAACCTTCTGCAATGGATAAAGTTACTGCGCCTGTCATCGTGACAGGAGCCATTGCTCCCGCTAATGTAAATGGTGTAACTACGACTACTTGATTTCTGCTGGCGTGTATCATAGCTCCCTCAAGCATAGGAAAGTCATGTTTTAGTGGAGATACAGAATTTATATTAGTATACATACGAGGTTTAGCATTAAATTCTTCATTTGTAAGATCACCAGCGATGCGAACCATTTCCATAACGTCTTCTACACGATCTTTTCCTAAGGAATATGCATGTACAACTTTATCCGTTAAGGTTAACTTTTCATAAAGACAATCTAAGTGCCGTACAGATGGGTGAATATCTATAGGTTCTACTGGGTACCCAGCGCAACCATGTAGACAATTGAAATATTGAGTTAGTTTAACTAAGTCTTTAAAGCTTTCAAAATCTCCAGGCCGCTTTCCTTTTTCTAAATCCCAAACATTTGGTGGGGAACTAACATTTAAAAACGCCATATTTCTCCCCCCTAGTGGAACCTTACGATCAACGTTTCTTGGTGTTATCTCAAATGTTTCAGGGGCATATTTCATCATTTCCATAACAAAATCTCGACCCATCTTTACGTTTTGGTCAACTACGGTACATCCTGCATCTTTCATAATCTTTAATGCCTCAGGATTTAAAAATTCGATTCCAATTTCTTCTAAAATTTGCATTGCGCCATTATGAATACTCATAACACCTTCATCGTCTAATGGTTCTATTGGTGGATCAATTAATTTGGGAATCTTCCAGGGCATTTGATCGATTGCTTTCGCGCTAGAACGACGAGTGTTGCCACTCCTACCACCTGATCTTTGTCGTTTTTCCATCTTGTTAATCCCGTCTACAGCGCTAAATTTATTTTAGTCACCTTAAGCATCCTTTGTCCATATTGATGATAAATACCGACCAATAGTGTCGTTTATGTTAGATTTAAAAAAATATATGTAAGATTAAAAAATGCTAAATGTAAATTTAGATGTAAAATATCCTTTGGACCATAAATTACGCTGAATTAGCAACCATTTTCTATTAAAAATTTTGGGATTTCGCCTATGTCATTAAGTACCACATCAGCATAGCTGTCTAGTTCACTTTTTTGCGCTACTCCTGTTAAAACTCCCACACAAATCATATTTGCTGATCGACCAGCGATTAGGTCATGTGTGCTGTCTCCAACCATTAGCACTGTTTCTGTTTTTAGTTTAAAGCGCCTGCAAAACTCTATTTGCATTCCAGAATTTGGTTTGAAACCATACCCACTATCTGAGCCGACGACAAAATCAAAAAAATCAAAAATTTCGGCTGATTTTAAGTGTGCAATAGCTGGTAAACTTCCATCATTTGTTGCTACACCAAGTTTCAACCCTTTAGCTCTTAATTCTATTAAAAGTGGTTTTAAAGGAACAGCTGCCATTATTTCTGCTGATTTTGCCACCTCATTTATATAATTTATTAATTCAATAATATTCCACTTTGGTAAAAACGATATTATTTTGTTTGCAATTTCTTTTGGCGTCCCAGCAATAACAACACTATCATTTAAAAACTCTTCAGTACGGTAATTATAACCAATATGATTCCCTAGTTTTATTGCTTCTTCTATATTATTATTACTTATCTCCGTAAGAAATACTTTTGCCCATTTACCCCACGTTTTCTGAAAATCAAAAAGTGTTCCATCTTTATCAAATAAAATACCTGCAATCTTCATTTTGGATCCTCATAATCGAAGCTAAATTATTATTCAGTTAGTGTATTAATTAATAGTTTTAGTGCATACTCAACAGACTTAATTCTTACATTTTCTCTACCAATTACTCCAAATTCGATAGTTTTTGATATTATTTTTTTATTAAACGTCACTCCAAAACACACACGACCCTCTGGTTTGTTTTCAGAACCACCTGGCCCAGCAATTCCGGTAATACTGACTGAGACTGTTGAATTAGTTATATTTTGACAATTTATTGCCATTTCAATTGCAACTTCCTCAGAAACAGCACCATAATTTTGTAAAGTTTTTGGTGAAACTGATAAATTCTTGATTTTTGCATTATTTGAATAAACTATAAATCCTTCATTGAAAATTTTTGAGGCACCTGGTTCAGATGTAATTGCTTGGGCTAATGCCCCACCGGTACAACTCTCAGCTGTACTTATAAATATTTTTTTATTCATGCATATTGTTTGTAATATTTTTATGGATTGCATATTAACTCTTTAAAATAAAAATAAATAAATGGTCATGATTAATCCTGCTAATATTCCTGCTAAAACGTCATCGAACATAACGCCAAAACCAGTGTGAAGGTTATCAGCCCACTTTATTGGTCCTATTTTAACGATATCAAAAATTCTGAAAAGAATAAATGTTGCAAATAATTCTTTATATGGAAAGTCGTCAGTTTTATTAAAATTATCATTTAAGAAGAAGAATAACGGCAGCATTCCTATCCATTGACCAACTAACTCATCAATTACAACTTCTGATGGATCAGTGTTTTGAGTTTGTAATATCATCTTGTGACTAACCCACCAGCCCAAAAAAAATACAATGAAGGTACACAATATAAAAGGATAAAGACCTATGATATTAAAGATTAGTACACCTAAAATAATCGCTAAAATACTACTAAATGTGCCAGGAGCGATGGGGAAATATCCAGAGTAAAAAAATGTTCCTAAAAGCTTAATCATTTTTTAATACGGTGGCGATTGCTTGAGCGGCAATGCCCTCTTTCCGACCAATGTAGCCTAACTTTTCGTTTGTTGTTGCTTTAATGCTTATTCTCTCTTCATCAATAAGCAATACTTCCGAGAGGTATTGTATCATTTTTTGAGCATGAGGTTGAATTTTGGGCTCTTCGCAAATTATTGTGCAATCTATATTTGAAATCACGTATCCTTTTTCCGTCACTAGTTTGGATGCATGACCTAAAAATATCTTAGATTTTGCATTTTTCCATTTTGGGTTATCGGGTGGAAACCACGTTCCAATATCTCCCTCTGCAATTGCCCCATAGATTGCATCAGTTATTGCATGCATAGCAACGTCAGCATCGGAATGTCCCTTTAAAGATTTGTTAAATGGTATTTTCAAACCACACAGTACAAGCTCAGTGCCTTCTTCAAAAGCATGTACATCATAACCTATGCCTGTCTTTACGAACAACTGATTTTTTAACATTTTATTTGATTGTTTTATGTGAGCCATGGTTGTTATCTTTATATTTTTTTCTTCACCTTCAATAATTGCTACTTTTAATCCGTTGTTTATTGCTAATTCAACATCGTCATTTGCATAATTTTCAGTTGATTCATAATTATTAATTATATCTTTATTAAAAAACCCTTGAGGTGTTTGTGCCATGAATACATTTCGGCGATTTTCTACTTTTAATACAACATTTTTTTCCACTCTCCATAGAGTGTCTGTTGCTTTTATACCAGGAGAAGCTGCACCACTTTCTTTAGTTTTATAAATAATATTTTTTATTAATTCCTTACTAACAAAAGGTCTAGCTCCATCGTGTATAAGAACTAAATCATTATACTGTGTGCATTTTAATCCTTCATAAACACTATCTTGTCTTGTATTGCCTCCGTAGATAATTATTACTTTTTTTGTTAGTAATGGCATTATCTCAGTATTAAAATATTCTTGATGAATTTTTGATATAACTACTATTATTTCATCGACAATGTTTAATTCTGCAAAACGTCTTATAGTTAGCGCCAAAATTGGTATACCACCAATTTTCTGATATTGTTTTGGTATTGTTCCACCAACTCGGGTTCCATCACCAGCGGAAACTATAATCGCCTTTATTTTTAAAGAGACTTCATTCATGATCGACTTTTACCTTTGATTAGTAATAGTTTGATTGATTATTATATAATTTCTTTTTAAACATGCTACAATATTTAAAAGAATGAAAATGACTAACTTTTTATCAGAACAAAAAATATTGTCTCCTGTATTTCTGGCTCCATTGGCTGGAATAACAGATTTGCCTTTCCGGGATTTGGTTAATAGTTTTGGAGCAGGTTTGGTAGTTTCCGAAATAGTTGCTTCAAAAGAACTCATTGTTGGGGGAAAAAATGCTTTAGCAAGAGCTAGCATTGGAGCACACGTTGAAAACACTTCTGTCCAAATTAGCGGATCTGATCCATTGGTAATGGCTGAGTGTGCTCGTATGTGTGAAGATCACGGAGCAAAAATTATTGATATTAATATGGGCTGCCCTGCTAAAAAGGTAGTTAATGGATATGCTGGCTCTGCGCTCATGCAAGATATAAAGGCTGCTAAAGAAATTATTGAACACGTTGTAAATGCTGTCAAAGTTCCGGTCACGTTAAAAACACGGTTAGGTTGGGATGATAAAAAACTTAATGCTCCTGAACTATGCGTAATAGCACAAGATTTGGGCACACAATTGATTACTTTACATGGAAGGACACGTTGCCAATTTTTCAAAGGTACTGCTGATTGGGACCGGATTAGCGATACTGTTAATGCATTGCAAATTCCAGTTATTGCGAATGGTGATATTACAGATGTTAGTTCTGCTAGGCGAGCTCTTAAATTATCTGGTGCAGCTGGTATTATGATTGGTAGAGGTGTCGGGGGTAAGCCTTGGTTATTGGCAGAAATTTCTCATGTATTATTCAATACTAAACCACCAAAAATTCCTAATGCCCAATCTTTTTGTGAAATGATGGTATTGCATTATGAAGCCGCTTTAACGTTTTATGGAGATACTTTGGGCGTGAGATCGGTAAGAAAACATATAAACTGGTATTTAGGTTATATGGGTATAACTGACGGTAAAATTAGAAAAAAAATTCTTACTGAAGAGAACCCAAGTTTGGCTATTAACATGATAAAATCACTAATTGACTTAGAACGCTGAGAGAGTTTAGAAAAAGTTTGATGAAAGAGTTCAGTATGTGGGAAATATTGCCAATTTCATGTATTTTAACGTCTAAAAAAGGTGCAATTATTGATGTTAATCCTTCTGCTGAGATTTACCTGAAATCTGCAAAGAAAAATTTGCTTAATAAAACAATGGATGAGGTTTTTCGTAGTGATATTGATTTTCTAAAACATTTTGAAAGCTTTTCGAAAAACCAAGGTAATTTAAAGTTTAAAAGTATTTTTATTCAAGTAAACGAAGAAATGATTTTATCTGATATATGGGTTGTGCCTTTTGATTGCAATTTTCTAATTATGCTGGAGGCTGATAATAATAAAAACTTTAGAGACGTGGTCCTTACAAAAAATGCTACTCAATCAATGGTTGGAATGGCTGAAATGTTAGCGCATGAAATAAAAAACCCAATTGCAGGTATAACTGGTGCGGCGCAATTGTTAGAAATGTCTCTGTCTAGCGAAGATAGAAAATTAACTGGGTTAATCGTTAAGGAAACTAAGAGGATAATGAGTTTAATAGAACAATTTGATAAGTTTGGCGATTTACGAAAACCAGAATTAAAAAAAATTAACATACATGATGTTTTGGAAAATGTTAAAAACTTAAGTAAGGTTAATTTAGAAAAAAATATTTCTTTTTCGGATGATTACGATCCGTCGTTGCCTTTAACTTTAGGAGACAGAGTCCAGCTTGAACAAGTTTTTATAAACCTAATTGATAATTCTGCTCACGCACTTAAAAATATAGATAATGGAGTGATTATATTCAGGACATTTTTTGAAAAAGGGTTATCAATTTTAACTCCAGAAGGCATTAAGAAAGAATTACCACTGAAAATAGAAGTCGAAGATAATGGAGATGGAATTTCCCCTGCCTTATTGGAAAAGATATTTGATCCCTTCATTTCAGGATCAGTTAACGGAACTGGGCTTGGTCTTTCTTTGGTATCCAAAATAATTTTATCACATGACGGTTTAATTAGTATTACAAGTAAAAAGAACAAAACTAAGGTCAAAATCGCAATGCCAATTTTTTTGGATAAGGTGAAGTAAATGGATGGAACTGTATTAGTTGCTGATGACGACAAGACCATTAGGACTGTTCTGACACAGGCTTTAACTCGAGCAGGATGCAAGGTTCAGGCAACGGCCTCTTTGGTGACTCTTATGAGATGGGTTAGCGAGGGGAAAGGTAATTTAGTTATTACCGATATTATAATGCCTGATGGTAATGGATTAGAATTACTGCCCGAGATTCACAAGATGCGTCCAGATTTGCCTGTCATCATAATTTCAGCACAAAATACTCTCACGACTGCGATTAAGGTAGAGGAGGGGAGAGCTTTTGATTACTTGCCAAAACCATTTGATTTACCAAATTTATTACACAAAGCTTCATTGGGATTAAATAATATAGAAAGTGGAATTACTAAGAAATTACCACAATTAAGTGAAAACCTCCCACTCATAGGCTCATCGGCACCTATGTTGGAAGTCTATCGTAAATTAGCAAAATTAATGAATTTGGAAGAAACAGTGTTTATTTCTGGTGAAAGTGGTACTGGCAAAACATTAATAGCTAACACGATACATAACTTTAGCGATAGAAGGAATTTACCATTTATTAAAGTTCAGCATGAAATTTTTTCTAATTTTGAGCTAACTCTTGATTTTTTTAAAAGTGCGAAGGGGGGCTCGATCCTTATTGAGGATATGGATTTACTTGATCAGCAAAGGCAGAAAACGTTAAGGCTTCTACTTGATTATGATTTCGAAATTAGTCCGAGATTTTTAATAACAGCTAAATCACAAGATTTGGGAAAATTATCTGATAATAATTTTGAACCAAGCTTATTATTTCGTGTTAATAAGTTAACAATTAATGTTCCACCACTTCGGTTTAGATTAAGCGATCTTGATTCTTTGGTTCAACATTTTTTGCACAAACATAATGCTGATCGAGACTACAAATTGAAGATTAACAAAGAAGCTTTAAAGGATTTAAAAGATTATTTTTGGCCTGGAAATGTTAGACAGTTAAAAAATATTATATATTCACTTTCTTTAAACTCTATCAACAATATTATTTCAGCTGAGGAATTTAAAGTTATTTTAAATGAACAGCCTAAATTTACTCAATTAAACACGCAACAGGAGAAGTTGTCAGATGCAGTCGAAGAGCATTTAAATATCTATTTCGAGCGTCATGGAAAATTGTTACCAACTGATGGACTGTACAAACGTATTCTTAATGAAGTTGAAAATCCTTTAATTCGGATAGCGCTCAATGCTTGTGGTGGTAATCAATTGAAATGTGCAAAACTTTTAGGGTTAAATCGCAATACTCTGCGTAAAAAAATTGAAAAAAGCGATATTTACGTGACAAATTATAAAAAAATGAGATAATATTACAACATTAATTAGTATATTATGTTATCGAAGCGAAATAATGAAAAATAAAGTTATACAAAACTTAATAATGAAGCGATCTCTTTCAACTATATTTAGTAAGGCAAGTCGCTATAGAAATAATCCGCGCCTTCAGAATTATGCTACTATACTTATTGTTATAATTGGCCCAGCATTGGCCATATCAACATTGTTTTATCTTAACATAGTAGAGCAAGAAATTCGTTCACAAAGCTTTAGGACAATTTTATTAGCAGATGTCATTTATGTTATAATTATAGCTTCTTTAGTTATAAAACGTATTGCACTCGTTGTCGCTGCCAGGAGAGCCAAATCTGCTGGTTCAAAATTACACCTCAGATTAACAGGTGTTTTTGCGATGTTAGCTTTAATACCAACTATATTAGTAGCTATATTTGCAATGATAACAATAAATTTTGGATTAGAAGAGTGGTTTTCTACCAGAGTTAGTAATGTTGTTAAATCAAGCCATGCGGCTGCATTGGCTTATGAAACTGAACACGAAGAAGGCCTTAGAAG
Source organism: Paracoccaceae bacterium (assembly GCA_028112705.1). Taxonomy (GTDB): domain Bacteria; phylum Pseudomonadota; class Alphaproteobacteria; order Rhodobacterales; family Rhodobacteraceae. The sequence goes on from JAOGYN010000001.1 coordinate 87,484, forward strand.
CGATGTGATTACATTCGCTTCTGCTTTGGATTCTAGGTATTCTCAAGTTGGATCAGTAAACTCAGCAGTGCTTAGATTGTGGTTATCCGAGATACAACCACAGATTCAAAGAGGTTTTAGAGAGGCATTTATTATTAACTCCTCAGGAAATTTAATTTTACGTGGAGAAAGAAGTTATGAGTTTGATTTTGAGAAGCCACCAATAGATTTTTTAGAACAAATACATGAGGATGGAATAGTTATTATAAAAGATTGGGTGAATAATGAATTTAGAGCAATAAAATCATTAAATTCATATCAAGATAAATTTTTATATGTAAGCCGGATCGTTGATGGTAGTATTCTAAACTTACTAGATGAAACCCAAAGAACAGTGAAGCAATATCAACAACATGAAAACGATAGATCTATGCTGCTTTTTGATTTTGCCATTATTTATATTTCTTTTTCTGTTTTGTTAATATTAGCCGCGGTGTGGGTTGGGCTTTGGTTTGCCGAAAAAATTGCTTATCCCGTAGGTCAACTTGCAGCAGCGGCGCAAAGAGTTGGTGCAGGGGACTTGGATAGTCGAGTATCAATTGATCAAAATGATGATGAAATTTCTATGCTAGGTCGTGTATTTAATCAAATGACGAGACAACTCAAAGGTCAACGTGATGCATTATTAGATGCAAATAAAACGTCAGAAGCTGGGAGAAGACAATTTGACTCTGTATTATCTGGTGTCACTTCTGGAGTGATTGGCCTAAATGTTTTGGAAGAAATAGATTTTATTAATCCGGCGGCATCGAAGATGCTTGAGCTAAATTCTATAGGTTGTAATGGGCAATTACTGATAAAACTTGTTCCTGAATTTGGAGACCTTTTTTTAAAGTTAAAAGGGGATAGAACTGGTGCAGCACGTAGAGAAATTCAAGTTTCAAGAGATGAGAAACTTGAAAATTTACTAGTCCGAATTGATAGAAGAGAAAATAATAAAGGAACCTTAGAAGGTTATGTCGTGACTTTTGATGACGTTACAGATTTAGTAAATGCACAGAGAATGGCGGCTTGGGGCGACGTTGCTCGGCGTATCGCCCATGAGATTAAAAATCCACTAACGCCTATCCAATTATCTGCAGAAAGGTTGAAACAAAAATTTATGCCAATAGCAGGAGAAAATAAAGAAAGTCTAATCCAGTATACTGATGTTATTATTAGACAGACGGGAGATCTTAGAAGAATAGTAGATGAGTTTTCTCAATTTGCGCGTATGCCAGAACCCCAAAGATGTCTTTCAGATTTAATCAAGATTATTGACGATGTTATCCATCTAGAAATGTCTAGAGATAGCTCAATAGCTAAAGTCTTGTTTGAGAAACCGGAACCAATATTGCTAATGATTGATCCAGCTATGATAACTCAGTCTTTAACCAATTTGATTAAAAATGCTGGTGAGGCTATCGAAACATTTGTCAACAAAAATGACATAGATGATTATCAGCCTATCATTAACATTTGTGTGAGTAACTCAGAATTAGAAACAATCATTACAATTTCTGATAATGGGATTGGGTTACCAAAAGATAGAACAAGACTATTTGAGCCTTATATGACCACTCGTGAAAAAGGAACGGGGCTTGGGTTGCCGATTGTTAAAAAAATAATAGAAGAACATAGTGGTGAATTTTACTTAGAAGATGCACCAATTTTTGAAAAGAATAACCATATAGGCACTTCTGCTATAATAAAGTTTTTTAAGAGTGAATTAGGATAAATTTATTTAAAGTGAATTGAATAAAAAAGAAGGATAATAGATTGGGTAATATACTAATTGTTGATGATGAAAAAGATATAAGACAGTTAATTTCTGATATCCTTAAAGATGAGGGTTACTCTACAAAATTAGCTGCTAATAGTACTGAATGCATAAATGAAATAAATTCGTCTCCACCAGACTTACTCATTTTAGATATTTGGTTAAAGGATAGTCATATGGATGGAATCGATATTTTGAAAGTTGCTCAAAGAGACAATCCTGAGATTCCTGTAGTTATCATTTCTGGCCATGGAAATATTGAAATTGCGGTCGCTGCAATTAAGCAAGGTGCATATGATTTTATTGAAAAACCCTTTAATACAGATCAACTACTTGTTGTTATTAATAGAGCTATGGAGGTATCTAAATTACGGCGTGAAAACAGTGCATTGAAGATTCAGGATATTACGCGATCAGAAATGATAGGGAAATCATCTACATTTAAAACTCTTAAAAATAATTTAGATAAAGTTATAAAATCGAACGGAAGAGTCCTATTAACTGGGCCACCCGGTAGTGGTAAAGAAGTAGCTGCTAGATATATTCATGCGAATTCAAACCGGAGTAATTTTCCTTTTATAACAATCAATTGTGCTTCTATTGAAAGCAATCGAATGGAGGAAGTTTTATTTGGTTCACAATATAAGGGAGGTGAAGTGGAGCCTGGATTGTTAGAAATGGCTCATGGTGGAGTGGTGTATTTTGATGAAGTCGCAGATATGCCTATAGGAACGCAATCTAAAATTTTAAGAGTGTTAGTGGAACAACAATTTATTCGTTTAGGGGGTTCTGATACAGTCAGAGTTGATTTGAGAGTTATTTCGTCAACAACGAAAAACTTAAAAGTTTTAATTACGGAAGGTAAATTCCGAGAAGAGTTATATCATAGGTTAAATGTGGTTCCAATTGAAGTTCCTTCACTAGAGGATAGAAGAGATGATATTCCAGAACTCTCTTCATTTTTTCTTCAAGAGCTCCATAATCAACAAGGATTAAGTGATCGGAAGCTTTCCGAAGATAGTTTAACTTTTCTTCAATCTATGGAGTGGCCGGGAAACGTCAGACAGTTAAAAAACCAAATTGAACGTATTTTAATCTTAGGGCCAGAGGATGATTTCATTTCTGTTAATGAGTTAAATGAATTAAATCCTTCTTTTGAAGATGATAATAAAGAAATAGTTATTAATAATGTAGTAAGCTTACCATTAAGGGAAGCTCGGGAGCTATTTGAAAGAGATTATCTTTTAACGCAGATTAATCGGTTTGGAGGAAATATAAGTAGGACAGCATCTTTTGTGGGAATGGAAAGATCTGCACTACATCGTAAGTTGAAATCTTTGGATATTATTTCAAGACCAAAACCTGATCCTAGCGTCATGTAAATAAACTCAAAGACATTGAAATATAAGACCAAGATGTTTAGTTGCAATAATTCTTCCAGTGTTAAAAAGTAAAATTTACTTCAGGAGTTTAAATTGAAAATTTTAATCTGTGGCGCAGGGCGAGTTGGTTGGCAAATAGCACGTCAACTATCTAGTGAAAATAATGATGTTACAATAATTGATAACCAGCCAGAACTAGTTAAATTGGCTTCAGAAACATTAAATGTTAATGGGGTTGTTGGTTTTGCGTCTTATCCAGACGTTTTGGAAAATGCCGGTGCGCGAGATTCAGACATGATTATCGCAGCTACCCATTCTGATGAAGTTAATATGGTAATTTGTCAAATTGCTCATTCAGTTTTTGAAATACCTCGTAAAATTGCTCGATTACGGGCTCAATCCTACTTAACTGCAATCTACTCAGATTTGTATCGAAGAGATCATATGCCTATTGATGTAGTAATTTCTCCTGAATTAGAAGTTGCTAAGGCTGCTTTACAGCGCCTACAAGCACCGTCAGCTTTTGAGACGGAATATTTTCTTGATGGGGATGCACAGATGATTGGAATAGTTTTGGACGAATCTTGTCCAGTATTAAACACTCCATTACGGCAGCTTTCAGAATTATTTTCAACACTGCGTGCTCTGGTTATTGGAATTCGCAGAAAAGGATTGTTATTTGTTCCACGGCCGAATGATCAATTATTCTCTAGTGATCAAGTATACATTTTTACGAATATAGCGGATTTGGACAGAACACTCGAAATATTTGGTAAAGTATCAAAAAAAAGGGAACGTGTGATTATTATAGGTGGTGGTAATGTTGGACTTAATGTAGCGAGAGAACTCGAAATGCGAACGGATAGAGTTCGAGTTAAGATTATTGAAAAAAGCCTTTCAGTTGCTGAAAAGGCGGCAGATATTTTAGAAAAAACAATCGTACTGCATGGAGATGGATTAGATTTAGATCTACTAGAAGAGGCTAATGTTCAATCAGCAGACGCAATTTTAGCGGTTACAGACGATGATAAAACTAATTTGTTAGTTGCCACTCAAGCGAAAGCTGCTGGGTGTCCTATCACAATTAGTTTAATAAACGATCCAAATATGACAGGTCTTATGGAACCCTTAGGAATTAGTGCATTTGTCAACCCAAGAGCTACAACAGTTTCATCAATTTTACGGCATATACGGCATGGTAGAGTTAGAAGAGTTTATTCAATTGGAGATGGAGAGGCTGAAGTTATAGAAGCTCAGGTTTTATCATCATCCCCCATCGCTGGAAAAGAAATTAAAGAAATTGACTTTCCTGAAGGTGTAATAGTTGGCGGAATAAAAAAAGGAAATGAACTTATAAAACCCGTTGGTAATACAATAATTCAACAAGGTGATGTGATAACTATCTTCTCTCTAGCCAGAGATGTTCCAAACGTGGAAGCTCTATTACAAGTTTCTATTGATTTTTTTTAATGCTCTTTTTAAAAAAACTTCCAATATTTATTATACTATTAATTTTTACCGGATTTATTATGTTTATTCCATCCATATTTGGTTTGATAAATAATGAATACGAAGCGGCGCGGAGTTTTTTTTATTATGGTTTGTTAATATTACTAATTTCATTTTTTTTAGCAGTAGCAAGCTTGAGTAGAGCAAAGTCTTCCCCTATTCGAAGCCAATTATTGATAGTTATATCTAGTTTTTTAATTTTGCCAATTTTTTTTATGCTACCATTACTGAAACTATTACCAAACTTTGATGCTCATTCATTGTATTTTGAAATGGTATCAGCGTTTACAACAACCGGTTTAACTGGGCTTTATATGGTTGAAAATATTAGCTCTACTGTATTGTTTTGGCAAGTTTTAGTAGCTTGGTTTGGAGGTGTTTTTATATGGACCTTATATTTGGCAATTTTCAACTCTCTTGGTATAAATAATATTTTCGTCATGAATGAAATTAAACTTATTCGTGAAGTTCAATTTATGGAAAAAAGACAATTTCATCATAGTGAAGTGTTTTTAAAAACTCTGTTTGTTGTTTTAGTTCCTTATACTGCACTGACAATTATGCTTTGGGGTGTTCTTAAATTATCTGGTGACAGCACGTTTGTTTCTTTAAGTCACTCTATGTCAACAATGTCTACAAGTGGGATATCTCCAATAGGTGGCATTTCAAGCGACAGTGGCGTGTTTGGATTGTTAGCGATCTTATTATTTTTATTTTTCGCTCTTTCTTCAGGGTCTTATAGATTTTATAATTTATTTGAATTAAAAAAAATGTTTGCCAAAAAATCAGAATTTGAAGCTGCCATCTATTTAATATTATTTAGTACTTTAGTTTTGACAGTTCTAAATTTAAATGTATCTCATGATTTTAATCAAATCTTTATACTTATTTTAGAAAGTATATTTTTATGCACATCTTTTTTAACAACCACTGGCTGGTTTATATATTTTTCACCAAACGAACCAAGCAGTGTTCTGAGTTTTATATTGATTGCTCTAACTTTTATAGGTGGGGGTATAGGGACCACAGCAGGAGGGTTAAAATTAATTCGATTTGCTATAATGCAAAGACATTTAAATTCTGAAATGACAAGGATGGTTTATCCATCTCAAATAAGAATTTCCACTTCACGCATGAATTTAAACAGCTCAATAATTTTAAAAGTTTGGGTCTTTGCTATGATATTGGTAATAACAATTTTATTTGTATTTTGTTTATTAACAATCGCTGGAATGTCATTTGAGAATGCTTTTATTATGAGTATTTCTGCCCTTTGTAATAATGGGCCTCTTTTTCCTACGATTATTCAACCCTTAGATTTATATTTAGAGTTAACAGTTTTTTCAAAATATATAATAATATGTGCTATGATTTTGGGAAGAATTGAAATTTTGCTTTTATTTGCACTGTTTAATCCTGAATTGTGGGGTAAATAAGTTTCTTTAAACTTATGTTATTGAAGTGTTAATAATATTAGTATTAAAAGTGGGCTATAGAAAAATAAAAATTCAACAATAAAATATAGGAAAGCTTTCAAATGGCAAACGATAAGCAAAACCTTCAAGATGTGTTTCTGAACCAACTAAGAAAATCTAAAATTTCTGTAACAATATTTTTGATAAATGGTGTCAAGTTACAAGGTATGATTACTTGGTTTGACAATTTTTGTGTCCTTTTAAGACGGGATGGTCAGTCTCAATTAGTTTACAAACATGCAGTGTCGACTATTATGCCTGCAACGTCAGTCAGCCTTTATGATGGTGAGGATACTGAGTGAGTTTAAGTACGACTCGTACTCTTATTATTCATCCAGATATTAAAAAATTAAGAAATAATTCTACTGTAATTAGTGGATCAATTGATGAATCTGTTTCACTCTCAATGTCTTTGAAATTAGTTGTTATTGCTACTAAAATAATTAAGATTTCCACACCTAGAGCTGGTTATCTTTTTGGCAAAGGATCAACTTTAAACATTTTAAATGAAATTAAAGAACACAAAATTGATCTTATTATCGTAAACGGCGATATCTCCCCAATTCAACAGCGAAACCTTGAAAAGGTTTGGCAAGTCAAATTAATAGACCGTACTCACTTAATATTAGAAATCTTTGCAGACAGAGCAGCCACTCGTGAAGGAAGACTCCAGGTTGATTTAGCCACATTATCTTATCAGAGAACAAGATTGGTAAGAAGTTGGACCCATTTAGAAAGACAACGAGGTGGGCTTGGATTTATAGGCGGACCTGGAGAAACGCAGATAGAGTCTGATCGTCGGGCCATTGATAATGCGATTGTTAAAATAAAATCTCAATTATCAAAAGTAGTTAAAACTAGATCTTTACATAGAAAGTCGCGTCAAAAAGTACCTTATCCCATTGTGACATTAATTGGCTACACTAATGCTGGAAAATCAACTTTATTTAATACTCTAACGGGTGCAAAAGTTTTAGCTGAAGATATGTTATTTGCAACATTAGATCCAACAATGAGATCGATTAACCTAAATTCAATAAGTAAGGTCATTTTATCGGATACCGTTGGCTTTATATCAGATTTACCAACTGAGTTAATTGCTGCCTTTCGAGCAACTTTAGAAGAAGTTTTACATGCTGATTTAATTATTCATGTTAGAGATATCGCTGATGAGAACACCAATATGCAATTTAATCAGGTAAATTCTATTCTAAATAGCTTAGGCGTTGAGACGGAGATGAATGAAAAATTAATAGAAGTTTATAATAAAATTGATCTTTTAAGTGATGATCAGCTTGAAATGTTAAAAAATAAAGCAAATAGAGCAAATGATTTTTTTCTTGTTTCCTCGACAGACAATAGGGGCATCGAAAAATTAATTAATGGTGTGGAAAAAGTTTTAAATAAAGATCTCATAAGCGAAGTTATTAAAATCAATTTTGATAAATCATATGTTCGTTCAAAATTATATCAATCTTCTGTTATACAATCTGAGAAGTTATGTGAAGATGGTTATGAAATTGTGGTTCGCTGGTCTAAAAGAAAACAGGGAGAATTTTATAATTTACTTAATATTAATTAGTTAATAGTTTATTCTGGTCACACCTAAAGAACCAGCTTTTGTAGCGATTGGATCCAATGACATTGGAATATAATTACCTTCGTTAGATAGCCTTGATAAGTCGTCATAATGTCTTGATAAAAAATGACCACTTTGCCCTGTTGAAATTATATATAAACTACTATTTGGGTCACCCATATCGTATATTCCTTTAAAAACTGAACCATGAGATGCTATTATTTTGCCATCCTTTGAATATTTTGTTTTATTACTATTTAGAGTGTAGGTACCTCCTGACACATTGTGGGAAATATTAAAAACCCAGTGTAGAAATTTTTGTTTTCCTAGAGGATTATGAAAATAAACTGCCTTATTATATTTACCCCACTTCCAATTCTCAATGTTGTTGCCGTATTTTTTCCTTAAAGAAGTTAATGTATCATTTAGAGAATCTTTTGCTAATTGGTTACAGTTCTCTATTTTAAATGTTTGATTGATATCGCACCAATCTGATGCATTGTTGATGTTTTTAAATACACGCTCAAGGAATAAGGGCTGATAATTACTATATTGTTCATAAAGCATACCTAACTCATCCTGAATTATTCTTTTTTGTAGCATAGTTAACCAAGTATTATATACAAACGGTTCTATAAGACTGCTGTTCATATTGCCGTTCCAGGTGGAAAGCTTTTTTAGTATGCTTTGCCGAGAAAATTTACTTGATCCGCTCGGCCCAATTTCTCCTTCATACCATAGATCATTCGCAATTAATCCCAACAAAGAACGTGCAGTATACGATACTGTATCTGTATGAATTTCCATTAAACTTTCTAAGGTATAGACATCACGATAGTCCATTTTCTTTTTTAACCTTTGGATTTTTTGTGTATCATTCCATTTATATGTAAGGTTTTTTGGAAATTTATTATTAATATTTTTGTTTCCAGTATTTAAAATTTTTCCATTACTTGGATTTTTAGATATAGTATTAACATCATAGGCATAATAGCCATTCCACTGATCATCCCGACTGCCCCCAAATCCTGGGAATTGTCCTTTTGTTGAGTGAGCAATATTTCTTTTTGGTATTTTACCAATTAATTTAAATGCAATATTTTCATTATCGATTACCATTAAATTTTTAATTGGAGTTACATGGTTTTTTGAAACTTCAAGAGCTTCATTAACACTATTTGAAAGCATTAGATCTATTGCTGCAGTCATACTTAAGTCATTTTCAATCATCGAATTTGATTTGATACTAATTAAATTTTTTGATTCTTCTTTGAATATTACTCCCAAGTATTGTTCAGGTATAATTGGCCCGTTATCTGACCATAATAGATCAATCTCAATGTCATCTTTATTTTTTATTTTCACTTTTGCTTTTTTTTGGTGTAATTTTTTATAACCGCTTGGAGTTAGGAACTCCTTGTTATTTTTTGGATTTAATTCCTCGATATACAAATCTATTTGATCTGCGTTAACATTACCTAAACCCCAAGCTATTTTTATGTTTCTGCCTAAGAGAATTGCTGGTATACCTGGTATTGTAGCACCGATTACACCACCATTTGGAAACTCCATTCTGGCTAACATCCATTTAGCTGGTGTTGTTAAAACACCTTGAAGATCATGTGCTAATAAGGATCCTTTTTTTACTGTGATACTTGGACTAATGGAAATTAAATTAGAACTTTGAAGGTTGAACCTTGATTGGATTGGTTTAAAATTTAGGTCAACACCATTCCCAATACTTAATTGTTGTTTATCTATAAAACTAATATTTTCATACTTAGTCAGTAATTCGTTATTAATATCAAAATTTGGTTTAATTTCTTGAGAAAAAAGATCGAAAGCTTTGTTATTTTTTAGTTTTAAAATTGTCTTTAATGTTAACAACTCTTCATTAATTTGACTTGAACCTTGTAGGCCCAAAAGTCTCAAAATACTCAAACTATCTACTGGTTGCCATTTTTTTAAAGGAGACCCATATAAAAAAAATTCTGGAGCACCTCTCCCTTGAGATCCTTTGTTTATCAAATTTAACCAAGCGTTAACACCTGAAGCATATGATTCTAGCGCCTCTTGTGTACTTTGACTTTGATACTGTAATGAGACACTTGATAGTCTTTTTAGATCAATTCTTTTCATAAAATCGTCGATGTTGTATGTTTTTTGACCAAATATTTCGGATAATTCTCCATATGCTAAACGCCTACTTTGCATCATTTGCCAAAGTCGATCTTGCGCATGTGCAAAACCTAAACCAAAAAATAAATCTCTTTTGTCATCAGTAAAAATGTGAGGAACAGCATGCCTATCTCTGATTATTTCAATCGATCCAAATGGTTCTGATAATGTATAGTCTTTATTATAGTTTGGGATTGATTGATTTATTATAAAGTAAATAAATATTACAAATACAGCTATCAAAGCTAAGATTAGAAAAAAAAATCCTTTAATCCAATTTATTGTATAAGGCATTTTAAGTTCCTAATTAACTCTATAGGATGGTGTAAGTTTGTTGTGTAACTTAACCTTCGCCATAAAAAGGAGATATAAAATGAAATTAGCTTTTTTAGGTTTAGGTGTCATGGGGTTTCCGATGGCGGGGCACTTAGCAAATTTTGGACATGATCTAGTCGTTTATAATAGAACATCTTCTAAAGCAAGCAAATGGAAAGATAATTATAAAGGAAATACTGCTGAAACTCCCAAAGCAGCGTCAGTGGATGTGGATATTGTAATCTCCTGTGTAGGCAACGATGAGGATTTAAGGGAGGTAACAGTTGCTGAAAATGGCGCTTTCCATTCAATGACTGCTGGCAGTATTTTTATTGATCATACGACAGTATCGGCCTCAATTACGAAGGAATTATATAATTGCGCAAAAGATAAAGGTATTTTTTATATTGATGCGCCTATTTCAGGAGGGCAGGCGGGTGCTGAAAACGCAGCTCTTTCTATAATGTGTGGAGGTGATGAAGCTACTTTTAATAATGCACTACCAGTGATGGACGTTTACTCAAAAATCTGCAAACTTATGGGGCCAACTGGCTCTGGACAATTAACTAAGATGGTTAATCAAATATGTATCGCTGGTTTGGTTCAAGGGTTATCAGAGGGTTTGAATTTTGCCAAAAAAGCAAATCTTGATGTGAAGAAAGTTGCTGAAGTGATAAGTCAAGGAGCAGCAGGTTCATGGCAAATGAACAATCGTTATGAAACAATGCTTGAAAATAAATACGATTTTGGCTTTGCTGTTGATTGGATGAGAAAGGATCTTAAAATTTGTTTGGATGAAGCTAACCAAAATGGCGCACTATTGCCTGTTACAGCTATAGTAGATCAATTCTATAAAGATATTCAAAACCATGGTGGAGGCCGTTTAGACACCTCGAGTTTATTAAAGCGTTTAGAAGAATATTAGTTTTTATAAATAGGTGTATATTTTACACCTTCCAATGATCCACCAAAAGTAATGCCAGACCTATCAAACATTAAAGCAATTACGTCTGTAGATGGCTTGCTGGCACTTACATCCATACCAATCCTTCCAGAATCCTTCGCTAGTACATATTCAGCATCAACGCCTAAAGACCATCCATCAGAAGATCTAAATTCGGTAAAAGAGCTGGAATTCATAAAAAATAGTGCAAGGGAGTAATCTTGGAGTCCAATTTTAAGGCCAATGGATGCTTGTGCCATATTAAAATAACCAACGATAGCATCACCAATCAGCAATCCCCCTTCGCCATAAGCACCACCTAGCCAAAAATTAGCATTAGATATTTTTGGTATAATTAATACACCTTTTGCCTCGGTCTCCAGATCAACCGATCCAGGAATTTCTTTATTCATCAAACTTCTAGCATATTGAATTTCATTATTAATTTGAGATTTCGGTTTTAAGGGTGATATATTTGAAGAAATTTGAGCACAGGAAATTAAAGGTATTGTGCTACTTGCTAAAACAAAGTTACGCCTTGTCCACTTTCCCATAATAATTTCCTTTTTTTTTAAATTACCTACATTCATACTAAACTAATAATATAGATCTGTCATTATGGATTAATTAGATTACTTTAAAAGTGCTTTGGCTGCCATAGGCGCAAAATAAGTCAATATTCCGTCACATCCTGCTCTTTTAAAACATATTAAGCTTTCTAGAATTGCTTCATCTTGTTCTAACCATCCATTTTGTATTGATGTCATTATCATTGAGTATTCACCAGATACTTGATAAGAAAAAGTTGGTATACCAAAAGTTTTTTTAATTCTATAACAAACATCCAAATAAGGCGCACCAGGCTTTACAATTACCATGTCAGCTCCTTCTTGTATGTCTCTAGACACATTTCTTAACGCTTCATCTGTATTCCCAGGATCCATTTGGTAGGTTTTTTTATCACATTTGAAATTTGACGCACCTCCAAGAGCCTGTCTAAAAGGAGTATATAAAGTTGATGCATACTTGGCCGAATAGGCCATGATCATCTTGTTGTCATAACCTTCTCTTTCTAAAGCACTCCGTATTGATTTAATTCTACCGTCCATCATATCAGAAGGGCCTAGAATATCAGCACCAGCTTCTGCTTGTACTAGTGCTTGCAATTTTAAAATTTCAACAGTTTCATCGTTTAGAACTTCATTATTTTTGAATAACCCATCATGTCCACTAATATTATATGGATCAAGTGCCACGTCTAGCATGATAAGGAGTTCAGGGCAGGCATCTTTCACAGCCTTTGTAGCTGTGTTGATTAAATTATTTGGGTTGTAAGCCTCTATGCAATCCAAGGTTTTTAGTTTTGGTTCAATTGATGGAAATAAGGCAATGCAATTGATTCCTAATGAGATAGCTTCCTTCGCTTCGATAATTAGATTATCAATAGAAAGTCGGAAAACACCATCCATAGTGGAAATTTTTTCTTTTACATTTTTACCTTCGCAAACAAATAAAGGCCAAATTAAATCTGAAACCTGAAGGGTGCTTTCAGAGATTAAATTTCTTATTTGAACATTTTGGCGAAGGCGACGTAAACGGCTTGCTGGAAATGATGTATTAATGGGATTCATTTTAGACCTTTTAATGGAAATTTTAAGATTTATACATAATTAGTCTAAAGGATTGCAATTGCCAAGGTATTCACTAATTTGCTAATGCTGTAATTTATTTTGCTTAAGTGGCCCAAACTTCCTTGCAGCGGTTATTTAGGTTGTTATATCGAGAGGATGAAAAGTTCTTTCGAATCTAATGCTAAAATAAATGTTGGGTCACTACCTGAGGGACTTAATGCAAAATTTTTATTAGATAAATTAAATCTTTCAGGGTGCAACGTGGTTCATATTGCACACGATGATAAAAGCTTAGAAGCGATGAAATTGGCGTTGCTCTTTTTTGATCCAAATGTGAGAGTACGTGTTATACCAGCTTGGGATTGTTCTCCTTACGAAATGATAAGCCCAAACCCTTTAATTACATCTGAACGAATAAGCTCACTATCAAAAATTAATAAAGATTTTGATGGAAATATTATCTATTTAATGACTCTAAACTCCGTTTCTCAATATCTACCCCCACGTTCAGTAGTAAGTGATTCATACTATCAAATCACATTAGGAAAGCAAATTGATGAAGAATACTTAAAGGAACTACTTGTCCAATTTGGCTATGTTAAGACCTCTATGGTGTCTGAACCTGGTGACTATTCAATTCGAGGTGATATAATTGATATCTTCACCTCAGGTAATAATAGAGCCGTGCGTTTAGATTTATTTGGTGATGTTGTCGATCGGTTAAGAACTATAGACCCAAGAACTCAATTAACTATAAGTAATTTAAGTAATCTAGAATTGCTACCAATTTCAGAAGTAATTATTAATGAAACTACGGTAACTAATTTTAGGAAAAACTATCGTAAAATATTTGGTATTGGTGGTTCACTTGATACGCTATATTCGGCAGTTTCTAATGGATTAAAAGTACAAGGTGTGGAACAGTGGTTGCCATTATTCTATGATGGATTAGAAACTATTTTTGATTACTTACCAAAAGCTATTTATTTTATGGATACTGAGATTAGTTATATCCATGAGCAACGTTGGGAAAAAATAAACGAACAATATAATGCACGATTGAATCCAATTAAAAATAAGAATGTTAAAAGTGCCTTTGTGCCATGTGAACCTAATTCTTTATATTTATCGCCTGAGCATTTTAAAAGATATATAATTACAAAAAATGTTTTTTATTTAAGTGCATTGCCACTGCCTGTTGGATTGAATTCCATTAATGCAGGCGGTGGGCTTGGGAAGAAATTTATTTCAGAACGAAAGTCTGAAAATATCAATCTTTTTTCAGCATTAAATTTGTATATTAAAAAATCTCAATTAAACACTCATGTGGTTATTACCTCCTTCTCAGAAGGATCAAGAGATAGATTAATTGATTTATTAAATGATGAAGGTCAAAATAATATTGTTAAAATAAAAAGTATTACAGATTTACCTAAAGATAAAAATAAATTGTCTATTACGGTTTGGCCATTAAATGAGGGGTTTTATAGTAATAGCTTAACTATAATTTCAGAACAAGATATTCTAGGGCATAGATTAGCAACTCCACCTAAGAAGAAAAATAGATCTTTTGACGTAATAACTGATGCCTTATCAATAGATTTGGGTGACTTAATTATACATATGGATCATGGTATTGGTAGTTTTCAGGGCTTTGAAACAGTTAAAGCGAATGGGGTTTTACATGAGTGCTTGCTACTGGAGTATGCAGAAAATAGTAAATTATTCTTGCCAGTTGAAAACATCGAACTTTTAAGTCGATACGGTCAAAACACAGGTATTCTAGATAAATTAGGTGGTGCTTCCTGGCAAAAAAGAAAAGCTAATCTAAAAACACAAATTTTGGAGATGTCTGGTAATTTAATAAAAACTGCTGCTTTAAGACAACTTAAAAAAGTAAAAAAGATTGATACCGACACTCATGGTTGGGAGAAGTTTTGTTCCAGATTTAATTATTTAGAGACTGACGATCAATTAGACGCAATTAATGAGGTTATCAATGACCTGAACATAGGGATACCAATGGACAGGTTGATATGTGGTGACGTTGGATATGGTAAAACAGAAGTAGCAATGAGAGCAGCATTTTTGGTGGCTATGTCTGGAGTTCAGGTTGCCATTATTTCTCCAACTACTTTATTAACTCGACAACATTTTAATACATTTTTGGAAAGATTTGCTGATTTTCCGATTAATATAAAGCAGTTATCTAGGTTTACCGAAAAAGCTGAAGTTGCAAGTATTCGAGATGATATAAAAAATGGAAAAGTTGATATTGTAATTGGAACTCATTCAATTCTAAGTGAAAAAACGGTATTTTCTAAACTAGGATTATTAATAATCGATGAAGAACAGCACTTTGGCGTTTCTCATAAAGAAAAAATGAAAAAAATGCGTTCTGACATTCATGTGCTCACACTAACAGCCACTCCAATCCCTAGAACCTTACACCTAAGTTTATCTGGATTGCGAGATTTGAGCATTATAGCCACTCCACCAATAGATAGATTGGCGATTAGAACGTATGTAAGTGAATTTGACCCAACAACTATTAGGCAAGCATTGCTAAGGGAACATTATAGGGGGGGGGCAATCATTCATAGTAGTGCCAAGAATAAAAGATATTCCAGCCTTAGAGGAGTTTCTTATAGAGCATGTTCCAGAATTATCCCATGTTACAGTCCATGGTAAAATTAGTGGTGCATTATTGGATACTCATATGAATGCGTTTTATGATCGAAAATATGATATTCTTTTAGCGACAACAATCATTGAAAGTGGTTTAGATATACCAACGGCTAATACTATTATAATTCACAATGCAAATATGTTTGGTTTAGCTCAACTTTATCAAATCAGAGGTAGGGTCGGTAGATCAAAACAGAGAGCCTATGCATATCTGACGACTAAACCGCGTAAAAAACTTACAACAAATGCATATAAGAGATTAAAGGTTATTGGCGCTCTTAATGATCTAGGTGCTGGGTTTAATTTAGCAAGTCAAGATTTAGATCTAAGAGGTGCTGGTAATATATTAGGAGATGCTCAATCAGGACATATTAAAGAAGTTGGCTACGAACTTTATCAATCTTTATTAGAAGAGGCGGTAATAAAAATGAAAAGTGGTAATGTTGGTCTTGAATTAGATTATGATCAAGAATGGACACCAAAGCTTAATCTTGGAGTTTCAATATTAATACCTGATGATTATGTAAATGATGTCAGCGTAAGGTTGGAGCTATATAAACGGTTATCGAGCTTATCTACTAAAGTTGAATTAGAGGGCTTTGCGTCTGAATTGATTGATCGTTTTGGAAAATTGCCAAAAGAGATAAACTCTCTACTAAACGTAATGCAAATAAAATCTATATGTAAGAAAATTGGAATAAGTAAGATTGATTTAGATATCGGTGGTGCAAACTTTGAACTTCGTCATAATCATAAATTAAATCCGAATAAGTTAATTAATTATATTAATTCAGAGGATAATAGAATTAAAGTGAAGGGGACTAAACTAATTTTTAAACGACATTGGGTGACAAACAAAGACAAAATGAAAGGAATTTTCTCTATATTAAAGAACTTACATAAAGCGTATACTAAAAAATAAAATTATTATTTTTGTATTAACTGAGTTATAATAGAAGTGAGTTTTGTTAGTTTAAGTGAAAATAATGTATAAATATGAATTATGCTTTGTTAAATCTAATTTGTACATTAATTCGTTTATCAACTAGGAATAGGATTTTTGAAGTTTAAAGTGAAACAAAAGATCAAGTTTAAGAATAAACATCGTGGCTTCGATTCTTATGAATTTAAGTTAGGCGATTTATTGCGGGGTGAACGAGCGACTTTAGGTAAGTCTCTTATGGATATTCAACGTGAGTTAAGAATAAATGTTAATATTATTTCTGCTATAGAAAATTGTGACATATCTGGTCATGAGGATTCTGTTTTTATATCAGGTTATGTAAGGTCCTATGCTAAATTTTTAAACTTAAACCAGCAATGGGTATTCGATATGTTTTGTAAGGAATCGGGTTACTCAGTCCCATCATCACTATCTAATGAAAGAAAAAAAACTAATAACACTGTTAAGAAATCATTTAATCAGAAAAAATTATTTACTAACTCATTTGAAAAAAAATCAAATATATTTATGGAAAAACCTTCTGGATTTAATAAAGTTAAATTTCGTTCTTTTTTATCTTTTTTTACACTTGTTTTTTTGATTTTTGGAATAGGATTCGGTGGATGGTTTGTAATAAAGGAAATACAACAAGTTAATATTGTCGAAGAGGATATTTTCCCAATAATTATTGATAATGACATTAATAAACAAGATAAATTAGCACAAGATTTAGGTGGTAAAACAACTAATAATTCAGGCCATTTGTTTATCAAATCTTTAGATGGTCCAATTGCTAACATTGATATAAATAAAAGTGGTTTCTTTGAGGATGATGAAACTATTTCTGAATTTGGTGTAGTTTCTTTGAAAGTCAAAAATATTGAAACTATTAATAACCGAAATAGTACAATTTCTATTCTAGCTAGTAGACCTGCTTGGGTAAGGATATACACAAAAGATGGTAAAGTCATAAATGAAGATATTTTAAATACGGGCCAAATAATGAAAGTTCCATCTAATATGGATAACGTTGTTTTACGTTCAGGAAATGCAGGTTCTGTTTTTATAAAAATTGATAATTTAACTTATGGTCCAATTGGGGAGGGTACTTCAGTAGTAAAAAATATATCTCTTAAACTTGACGATATTATTGAAAATTTTCTAGAAGTTACTAATGAAGAACTTTTAAATCCACTTAAACGAATTAATTTTTTATCTACAAATAATGATTAGTAATCTAGTAATTATTTACTATATAAGTTAAATTATTTAATGAAAAAACAACATCTATAAATTGTTTGGGATCAATATGTCACTTAATTCAATTCGTCCATGGCGATCTATTACACGTAGGCAATCCCGACAAATCAATGTTGGTGATGTTGCTATTGGTGGTGGAGCACCTATATCAGTGCAAACCATGACAAATACAGATTCATCTGATATCAAAGCAACTTTAAAACAAGTTATTAATTGCGCAGAAGCTGGTGCTGACATTGTAAGAATATCCTGCCCTGATAAAAACTCTACGGTTGCATTAAAGGAAATTTGTAAGGAGAGCCCAGTTCCAATAGTTGCGGACATACATTTTCATTATAAAAGAGCAATAGAAGCTGCTTCTGCAGGTGCTGCTTGCCTAAGAATTAATCCAGGGAATATTGGTAATAAAGAACGTGTCAAAGAAGTTATATCTGCGGCAAAAGACAATAATTGCTCCATAAGAATTGGCGTAAATGGGGGGTCAATTGAACGTAATCTCTTAGAAAAATATGGTGAACCTTGCCCAGAAGCTCTTATTGAGAGTGGCCTAAATCATATCAAAATTCTTGAAGATAATGATTTTTTTGAATTTAAAATAAGTGTAAAGGCATCAGATGTGTTCCTTGCAGTTGCTGCTTATAAGGGCCTTTCTGAGGCTACGAATGCTCCTCTACATATTGGAATCACTGAAGCTGGCGGGTTGATTCCTGGAACTATTAAATCTTCTGTTGGGCTAGGTAATCTTCTATGGGCGGGTATTGGAGATACTTTGAGGGTTTCCTTATCTGCAGATCCTGTGGAGGAGGTTAAGGTAGGTTACGAAATTCTTAAATCTTTGGGATTGCGACACAGGGGAGTTACTATAATTTCGTGCCCCTCATGTGCAAGGCAAGGGTTTGATGTTATAAAAACTGTATCACTATTAGAGGAAAAACTGGCGCATATTAAAACACCATTAACACTTTCGGTAATTGGTTGTGTTGTAAATGGTCCAGGAGAAGCACTGATGACAGATATTGGATTTACAGGTGGTGGAAAAGATAGTGGCATGTTTTATATTGATGGAAAAAAAGTAAATAAGTTGTTAAATACTGGAATGATTAACAAATTAATTGAGCTTGTTGAGGATAAAGCAAATTTACTTGAGTCGAAAAAGGAAACTTAAGTGAAAGTATTATTACTATGCTTATTAATTTGTCTTTTGTTATTTGCTTATATTAGGTTATCAAAAGTAGAACAAAGTATCTGGCATCTAGATCCCGATAGTATAACCAATGTAAATATTAATAATTCATTTTTGTTAAATTATGCTAACAAAGGAACAAAAACTTTTAATTTAGAAGTTAATGCCTTATTTAATATTTTAAATAATATAATTATAAATGATAATTGCGAAAAGGTTTTTGGAGATATTAATTTAGGGTTAATTACATATGTGTGTCGAAGTAAAGTGTTTGGATTTCCAGATTATGTCTCAATTAATTTTAAGAACTTGGGTGTTAACAAATCGTCATTAAGTATTTTTTCTAGATCCCGTTTTGGTCGGTATGATTTTGGGAAAAACAAACAACGTATACAAAAATGGTTAACTGAATTGAAAAAATCTGTCTAACTGATGTGGGGAACTATGGTTGTAAATAACAATAATTTTTGGACGTCTGTTCGGTTATGATTTCATTGGAGAAACTTAATGGGTTGGAGGAACGTTTTCAGTATTTGGAAGTTAAATTAGCTCAACCATTAAAAAGTGATGAAATTAAATCTTTTGGTGTTGAGTACTCTGAGTTGAAATTAGTAGTTGAGAAAATAAGACAATACAAAAAAATTTTTTCTGATTTAACTGAATTAAAAGATATTATGAACGATCCTGACTTAAGAAGCTTGGCTCTCGAGGAGGATAGGATTTTACAAATTAAACTATCAAAGATGAAAGAGGATTTGATACTAGAGCTTCTTCCTAAGGATCAAGCAGATTCGAAATCAGCTATATTAGAAATTAGAGCTGGTACAGGTGGTGACGAAGCGGCATTATTTGCTGCTGATTTATTGAGAATGTATCAAAAGTATAGTGATGATCAAGGATGGAAGTTAACTCTTATTTCTGAGTCTTTTAATGAATTGGGTGGTTTAAAAGAAGTTATTGCTAGTATTATTGGACCTAATGTTTTTGAGTATTTAAAATACGAAAGTGGAGTTCATCGAGTGCAGAGAGTTCCAATAACGGAATCAGGAGGTCGCGTTCATACTTCTGCAGCGACTGTGGCAGTGTTACCGGAAGCAGAAGAGGTTGATATAAAAATAAATCAAAATGATTTAAGAATCGATACTATGCGTGCCAGTGGTGCTGGAGGTCAACATGTTAATACAACTGACTCTGCGGTAAGAATTACACATCTCCCTAGCGGTATCGTGGTTACCAGCTCTGAGAAATCTCAACACCAAAACAGGGCTGTGGCAATGCAAGTTTTAAGGTCAAAATTATATGAAATGGAGCGAAATTTAAAAACACAAAAACGAGATGCCGATCGTAAAGAGAAAGTTGGAAGTGGTGATAGGTCGGAACGGATACGAACATATAATTTTCCACAGGGTAGAGTGACTGATCATAGGGTGAATCTGACTGTTCATAAATTAAATCAAGTACTTGAGGGTCAATTAGATGAAATTATTAATGCCTTAAAGGCGGATGATAGACTTATGAAACTCGCAAACTTTTCCAATGTCTAAAACATATGGTCAGGTTCTTCGTAAAGCTGCAAATGAATTAAAAAAAATCGGAATAGAAAACCCCTTTAGCGATTCAAAAATAATACTTGCACATATTCTGGGTATTCCGAAGGAAAAATTAATATTATTGGACCTTGAGATTTTCCCAAAATCGGTTGAGTTAAAGTTTTTTGAAAAAATAAGTTTGAGGAAGCAACATCAACCGGTTAGTCAAATTATCGGATATCGATCTTTTTGGGGTAGAGATATTTTTATTAATAATAAAGTATTGGATCCTCGACCAGAAACAGAAGAATTAATATTTCACGCTTTAAAAAAAGAGTTCCGCAGTGTTTTAGATTTGGGAACTGGATCTGGAGCAATAATTATTACACTACTTTTGGAGAATAAATTCGCAACAGGAGTAGGGGTAGACATTGATTTAGAGGCATTAAAAGTTGCTAAAATAAACTCAAAAAGCTTCTTATTAAGCAAAAGATTAGATTTTCTACAATCAAATTGGTGTGAAAACGTAACAGAAAAATTTGACTTAGTTATTTCAAACCCTCCATACGTTGATATAAATGAAAAAGATCAATATGATGCTCATTTAATTAAATGGGAACCTTATCATGCTTTATTTTCTGACGATGGAGGAGTTGCAGCATATTATAAAATTGCAAAACAGTTAAAAAAAGTGATGCAAAAATCAGGTTTAGCTTTATTTGAAATTGGTCATAGCCAAGCATTAGTGGTGCGAAAAATTTTTACCAATGAAGGTTTCAAGGCTAAAGTATTCAAAGATATGTCAGGTAAGGATAGAGTTATTAAAGTAACATTTTGACAAAAAGTAAAGAAATATAGAAATTTTAATATATTTTTCTTGTTTCATCTCGTTATGCACTATAAGAAGCAGATGTTAAGGCCCCAAGGCGCCAAGTAACAAACTCCAATTGAACGATCCTTTCCTAAATTTTTTGAAATGGTTTAATCTAAACATCTACATAAAGTTTTTTAATGAGACAACAAAACAAGCCGCGTTCACGCAACAAAAATAATGGCAATAGACGATCAATGGGTAATGCTGTTAATAGAGTATTCGATAGTTCTGGTCCTGAAGGAAAAGTTAGGGGTACACCTCAACAAATTATTGAAAAATACATGTCATTATTTAGAGACTCCCAATTATCTGGTGACAGGGTGGCGGCTGAAAATTTTCAACAACATGCCGAGCATTACACAAGAATTTTATCAGAAGCACTTAAGGAGCAAAATGATAGAAAAGAACAGCAAGAGGCACAAGCAGCCTCTCGTAGAATAGAACGTACAGAAACAGCGAATGATCTTCCTCAAAATGGACATGACGATAGTCAAAAAAACTTAAGTGAGAAAATTGAAGAAGCAGTAGAAAAAGACAGTTAAATTAACTATTTATTTTTTTCAATTTGCTCTGCTAACTTACACCAATCTGAAACTGTTAAATTTTCTGCGCGCAAAGTCGGCTTTAAACCGACATTTTGAAGATAACTATTTATATTAAGATCAATTGATTTTAAAGATGATCGTATCATTTTTCTTCTCTGTCCAAAGCCAGCTTTCACTAATTTTTCTAAAATAATTTGTTTTGCATAAAATTTTGGCGTGTTAAGTGCTTTTACACTAACCACGGCAGATTGCACCTTAGGTTTAGGTCTGAACGCATCTGGTGAAACTGTCATTCGAATGTTTGCATTACACCGCCATTGAGCTAATACTGAAAGCCTACCATATGCTTTTGTGCCAGGTATTGCTACTATGCGCTCTGCAACTTCTTTTTGAAACATTAGTGTCATGTCCTCCCATTTCGGAGGCCATATTATTGGGGTTAACCATTTCACTAACAGTTCAGTACCTATGTTATAAGGTAAATTAGAAATGATTTTTAAACTTCCTAAATCTTTAATTTCATTCAAATCAAATTTTAGTGCGTCTCTCTCTAATATTTCCAACTTTCCATCATAGTAATCGGCGATATCCATTAAAGCTGGAATACAACGTTCATCTCGTTCAAGAGCAATTACTTTTTTTGCTCCAGATGCTAATAAACCGCGCGTCAAGGCCCCTGGTCCCGCACCAATTTCTAAAATAGTTGAGTTTTCTATCGACCCACTTAATAAAGCAATTTTACTAGTAAGATTTAGATCATGTAAGAAATTTTGACCTAACGATTTCTTTGCTTCAAGATTATACTTTAAAATAACATCTCGAAGAGGGGGTAAGTCATCTATTTGCATAAAGGCTATTGTTTTCTGAAAGTTTTTTAGCCAATCTTATAGCGTTTATTAAACTTTTTGGACTAGCTTTATTTTTTCCAGCTATTTCATTAGCAGTTCCATGGTCTGGCGAAGTTCGCACAATTGGGAGTCCTAAAGTTACATTTACAGCTTCGTCAAATGAGATTGTTTTAATAGGGATTAATGCCTGATCATGATACATACATATTGCTAAATCATAATTTTTTCTAATATCATCGTGAAACATAGTATCTGCTGGAAATGGCCCATTAATATTTAGTCCACTTTTTCTTAGTAAGTCGATTACAGGCAGAATCAATTTTTTTTCCTCATCTCCAAAAAGACCATTTTCCCCTGCATGTGGGTTTAAACCAGAAACAAAAATTCTTGGTTTTTTAATATTAAATAATTCAATCAATGACTGGTGTGAAAGCTTGATTGTATCTTTAATTAACAAGTCTGTAAGAGTGGTTATCGCCTCTATCAAAGAAACATGAATAGTGACTGGTATAACTTTAAGTTTATCTGATGCAATCATCATAACTGCTTGTTTACTGTTAGTTAAATACTTTAAAAAATCGGTATGTCCGGTATGCTTGAAATTAGCTCCAGACCTGAGTGCAAACTTGTTTATAGGATTAGTGCATAACGCTGCTGTTTCGCCGATCATACAGCACTCAGTGGCCATTTTGATACTTTTAATAGTGTCGACAGCCAGTTTGTGATTCACTTTCCCCACCTCAGGTTCCTCAGTAAATGGTATGTCGATGATCGGAAGTGCATTGACCATCACATCAAGTGCTTCAGAACAATTAAAAACTTTTTGCATTGGTATTTCAGGAAAGCGTTTCTTCATATACTCAAAGGATGAAAACAAAACGAAACTTAATTCATTCTTCAACGTTTTCCAAGCTTTGACTGTTATCTCGGGAGCTATGCTAGATGGTTCCCCACAGGTTAGTCCAATTGGTTTAATCATTTGTAAACGATCTTTGCTTCTGCTTTTAAATCTGCAATAAAGCCATCTGCCAAAGAAACTAATCTTTTTGAAAAGAGATATTGTCGTGCTGTCTCTCTATCATTTTTTGAAATTTCTTGTTGGCGCGAACATAACATAATTAATATTGGGTCTTCAGATAAATCTCCACCTTCAAGAATGGCATTCTCACCAATATCTAGTGTTTTAATTTTTTCATATTTTTTTTCTGAAATTTTTAGTTCTTCGATTGTATTTTTAATTAGTTTACCTTTTAAAGTTGGATAACGTTCTAATTCAAATTGTAAATTTAAACAATTATTGTTATTTTCAAATAATTGCACCACAGAACTCAGGTTGATTTCACTGTTTTTTGATAAATTTAATTCAACATAATCTATCATTACCCTAGTATTCTTAAAAAGTGGAACTTCCCTTACATTAGCTAACTTGTATAAGATAATAACATTATCAAAGACTTTAGGTCCAATTAACGTGTTTAAATCTGATATTAAAAATAAACTACCCATATCTGGTGCGAGCTGATCTATTGAAATCCAACCAATATTCCCACCGTTTATTGAGCTATCAGATTTTGAGTATTTTTTTGCAAGAGCTTCAAACGTGATACCTTCAGAATTTTTATTTTTAAGGCTTAGAGCTAAATTATAAACTTCATTTCTGTTGTTGTAATCAAAAGGCAATACTATTTCTAATAAATTTAATTCTAAAGATGCACTCCCATTTATAATAAAAGAGTCTATTTCATCGTCACCAATGCTTGCACGATTACCAAACTTATACTGAACTATCTCTCTTAAAAGAATACGATCCTTTACAAATGTTCTAATTGTTTCTGTAGCTAGTTCAATTTTAGAAACCTCAAATAAAAACCTCTCAATTGATAAGTTGAATTGTTGTGCCAGTTCTCTTATGCCTTCTTGAACCTTTTCCTCACTTATTGATATATTATTGTTTCGGGCAAATTCATTTATTAATTTTCCATTAATTAATTCATCACTTGCTTTTTTTTGGATATCGCCATTCAGTTGTAAGATATTCAAAAGCATTATTCTTTGAGATAATTCAAATTTAGAAATTATGGTCTCATTAACTATAATTACTGGATCAAATTTATTTTCTGCGAATCCTTTGTTCGTCATAAATATGACTAAAGAAACTATAGAAAGTATTAAGTATTTCATTAAAATTTATCCTAAGATCCATTACATTTTTGTGATGGCTTAATTTTATTATTTTTCGTAAGTCCTGTTAACTCTACTTTTATTCCAAGTGATACCCCAGGCTTTATAGAACTTACAGAATAAAATCCACGAGATAAGTAAAAATCAACCGCCATACATTCATGTTCATAACGTGAATTAAATTGTGATTTTACAGTTTCTTTGTTTTTAAGGTCATATATTAGACTAAAATTAGAATTAGTTTTTTTATTAAATTGATAATTTGTACCAATGGCTAATTCTGATCTGTTTTCTGCAAAGCCATATATGCTATCTTTATCTTTTTGAAAGTATTTTGAATAGACATCTAAATTATTCTTCATATAGTTAATTTGAAATTCTTTTTTAGTAGGGTTGAATTGGTCATTTGAAAAGATATTTCCACTTATTTTAATTTTATTAGAAAAATTTAATTTCATTGCTCCAAATAGATTTGACTTATTTTCAGTTGTTCCTGGCTTACTACTGAACTGTTGAGAACCATTAAATCTATTAATACTTCCCATAAAGATTTCACTTTCAAAACCTTTAGTATTTTTGTGAGAGGTTTTTATACTTGTTTGCAACCTTAAACCATTCTCACTTCTATCCATTCCATAAGTGCGATTTAAGTCAGAAAAGTTTGCCAAACCTATCTCTGAATAAAAACTATCTTCATTGGGTTCATTAAACCTATGTGGGGCAGAATATATTAATTGTAGTTTTGGCACGTATATGGTTGAGGAATATTCCCGCCTATTTACCAGAGGAAGACTTAACTCAATACCATTTGTTTGATTTGTTTTACTTAGGGTAGTTCGGTAGTTAGTATCATTATAATACTTAGAAACTTTCGCTGATGATAAAGATTTTAAACCTATAATATAACCTTTTTTTGTTATTATATCTTTTCGCCATAATAGATCTGATTTTATTCTAAATGCATCTCTTCCCAATTTTCCATTTTCTGTCGATTGTCTTTTATATCCACTTAAATTAATTAATAAATTAACCTGTCCACCAAGTTTTTTTGGGTAAAAAATATAATCACTAATTGTTTCGTGCCTTAGATTGGCCATATTTGAATCTGAAACACTCGATTTCTGAAGTTTGCTTTGGTAAAACCCAGAATTCATATATAATGAGGTATCCTGTTTTTTTAATTTTACATATGTTTCCGTAAATTTTGAATCTTTGGTCGTGTGTTGTGAAAGCAAATCTAAATCAGTAGTTTTTTGATACTGTATTAATAATTCAATATTATTCTCATATTTACTATCAAAATTTCCAAACAAATAACCTTTAGCTTTATTAGATGAATTTCTATCGTTAGTTACAAACATATCTACGCCTAGGTTAGATTTTTTAAATAGTTTTCGATATTCGGCTCCTAGGGATACATTTTTACTAGTGCTAATATTTGGTTTAAAAATAATATCTGATGATATGTTTAAAGCCACAAAATAAGGAAGATGAAGTTCAGTGCCTGACACGCTTGAATGATTTATTTCTGGAGTAAGGAAACCGTTAGCTCTTTTTACACTTGGATCTGGAATTCTAAGTGTTGGAAAGTACATAATGGGAATGCCAGAGAGCCTAAACTGAGAGTTATAAAAATAAACTTCTTTAAGTTTCGAATCATGTACAATTTTTCGTGATCTTATTTCCCAAAGTGGAGTTTTATTTTTTTTACAAATCATGCAGGTAGATGCAATGGTTTCATAAAAATTGTTAAATCTGCTATTTTCTCGAATTACTTTTGCTGAAGATATCTCCAAGCTTCGTGATAATATAAACCTAACTCTTTTAAGCACTGCATTATTAAAGTTTTTGTCTAATATTGCTTCATCAGCCAAAATTATTGTTTGTTCTCCATCGTCTAATATAATTGGTCCTAAGGCATTTATTTTACCAGTTAGCTTGCTGTAACTAATCATTGATGCTTTTAATGACTGATTCTCAAAACTTATGTTAACGTTCCCTTTTGCATTTATCACATTTCCATCTTCACTTACTGTTATAACATCTGCAATCAAACTAGGATTGGTATTTGCATTCGCATTGAATGTTAGTTCGTATGTAATGATTGCTAAGAAAATAAGAAATCTCATTTAACCATCCTCCAAATGCAGGATAAGTCCTAAAGAAATAAATATTACAATAACTGGGGGGGCCCAAACTCCAAGCAAAAAAGGTATTGCACCATTTTGACTTAAAATTTCAGTTAAATTATTTAATAAAAAAGCGCTAATACCCATAATTATACTTATTAAGATTGCTAACCCCTTTTTACTTACTCTGGTATGCCCCATGTTAAGGGCACCACCAATTAAAAACATACCAACCATAAAAAATGGTAAAGCTAATTCTGTATGTAGGAAAACCCTGTGCTTTAAAGAGGAAAAACCAGCATGTTCGATCCTTTTGATGTAATTCTTTAATTCCCAAATTGATATTTTTGATGGTTCACCAAAGCCTAATCTTATTTTTTCCAAATTTAATTCAGTGTTGAATTGCAAGTTTTTAAAAGATTTGGCCCTATCTTCTGGCCTATCGTCCCTGTTTACCTTCCAAATTTTCCCATCTTTTAAATTCCATTGTTTATTAGCGATTATTGCTAGTTGTGCATTAATCCTAGTCGTTGGTATACTAGATTTATTAAACTCAAATATTGTTACCTGCTTCAATTGTTTTCCATTGTTTCTAACAGTCTTAGCATGTATCACACGTTGTCCATCAATATGCCCCTCTCTTAACCAAATGCCTTCATTATTGATAGAGTAGCTTGATAAAGATTTATTTATTTTACTTAATTCTGAATTATATAGTTTAAATGCGATTGTATTAAATGGGTTAACTATAAGGACCATAATTAATCCAAGAGTAAAAATTGTTATTATAGGTGCAAACATACTTCGTAATATAGATCGTCCAGCACTACGAATTATTACAAGTTCACTATTTCTGGAGATATTTATAAAAAAACTTAAAGAGGTTATAATAGTAATAATTGGGATTAATGGGTGAATAATTATTGGTGTTTTTAAAAGTGCCAAATAAAATAAACTTACTGAACTTATAGATTTTGAAAATTCTAACCTTAAAATATCGACCCAACTCAATATTGTTAAAAACCCATAAAAAATCAAAAATATGACACAGAAATAATAAATTACTTGCCTTGAGAAATATATATTAAGTTTCATATTTTTTACCAAAGTAGGTATATTTTAAAGCTCCGGTGAAAAAGGGACGCCTCATTCTTGTCGATAATCCACAAATCATACTAAATCCAATCAATAATGGTAAGTATGCAAAAAACCAATTTGAGATATCTCTTCTTAACAGTGTCAACCCATTGGTTGCTAAAATGTTGAGAATAGCAATTACAATAATCGAAAAGAAAATTTGCCGTGTTAATCCAAAGCGACTGTGTCCTCCAATGTTCATAATTATAGCAGACAACAGAACATACAAAACACAGTGAAAAGGCTTTAATATTCTATCATGTGCTTCATAATAGACTTCTGTTTTACTTCTCTTCAGAAATTTTAAAAGTTCATTATCCGCAGTAAAAAGGTCTATAATGCCATAATTATCAAGATTCATTAATTGTTTTGATTGTACCGATGCTAATTGTGTGAGCTCATAAGCTAAACTTTCAAAACCTACGTGGCTAAGGGTTTGTGACTTTAAGTCTAAAGCTTGTATTAGACCATTAAAGAGAACCAAATGTGATTGTTTTTTTTCCTTAACTAAAACAGCACGTGTCGCTATATACGTTAAGTCTCTTTCATTGGAACGTTGATCATGAATAAAAATATTTTGAAATTCTCCATTTGAATTAACGGATGAAACAAAAATAGTCATATTTTCAACTGGGTGTAAGAATGATCCGTCCGAAATCAATCTACTAACAATATCTTTAGAGATCTCTGCTTTGCGGTAATCCAAATGTGCTCTACTCATGGGTACTAAAATGAGAGATAATATTGCAGTTGTAATTGCAGTAATCAAAGCAAAATAAACGAATGGTTTTAGGATACTAAGAGGGTGCATGCCCGATGCATCTAAAATAATTAATTCACTTTCTGTATTTAACCTATTTATCACAAAAATCGCTGCTGCTAACGCGGCTATTGGTAAAACAATTGCAATCACTTGTGGCAAAAATAAAAATATCAGTTCGAGAAAAACAAAGGTTGATTGGCCATCACCAATTAGATTATTAAAAATGCCTAATGATCTATTAATCCAGTAAGCGAGTGCCAAAATAAAACAGAAGAATCCAAACGCCCACATTAGCTGACCAAGTACATAACGATCGTAATGCTTCAATACTTTTCGAGCTCCATAATAAAGTAATTTAAGTATATACTGATTCATTATTTTAAAACAACGGAAATGCTGAAAACCTTGTGGTATATCACTACTAACGAACATATAACTAAAAAAATAAGGAAATTAGATGACTAAACAACGCAAAGTAACGTTTAATAATATGAAACTCACAAATTTAGACAAAATAGAATCTATTTTTGTAATATGTTTGGATGAAAGTCACAAAATAGATGAGTTTACTAGTCATCTAAATTCCTTAACAGCTGGCCTGATTGAACGATTTAAACGCAGCTCTATTTTTGCTGAACAAAAAGAATACTCTTGTTTCACTTTAAACTTTCCAACTGGATTATGCACAAATGCAATAATTGTTTTGAAAATTTCAATGGATAACGACATCCACGGTGCTCGGTTGGCTGGGGCAAATCTTTCAAAAACTTTAGGACCACGTGAGGCGATAGTTTCGTTAAATGAGCATCCTAATTCAAATGATATTATATTCGGATTTGTTATGCGAGATTACAAATTCGATTATCATAAATCGATTTCAGAAACTGAAAGACCTCCTTTAAAAATTATTGTTAAAGATCCAAGCTTTTCAAAAAAATGCTATATTGAATATGAAGCTATTAATGAAGGAATATTCTTTGCCAGAGATTTAACTAATGAACCGTCAAATATTTTAACTACAGAAGAGTTTTCCAAACGAATAATAGATTTGCAAAGATATGGATTAATTATTCATACCCTTGAAGAGAAAGATCTTAAAAATCTTGGAATGAATGCATTACTTGGTGTAGGGCAAGGGTCACCTAGCCCAACTAAGGTTATGGTACTTGAGTGGCATGGGGCAGGAGATGCAAAACCTTTGGCTTTGGTAGGAAAAGGTGTTGTTTTTGATACTGGAGGAATTTCTCTAAAATCACCCGCTGGAATGGAAGCAATGACTGTTGATATGGGAGGGGCTGGAGTTGTCGTGGGTCTTATGAAAACACTCGCTTTGCGAAAAGCAAAATCAAACGTTGTTGGTTTTGTCGGTTTAGTAGAGAACATGCCCGATGGGAATGCTCAGCGTCCTGGAGATGTTGTTAAATCAATGAAAGGTGATACGATTGAAATAATAAACACAGATGCTGAAGGGCGTTTGGTCCTTTGTGATGTGATGTGGTATGCTCAAAAATATTTTAAACCCGCCGCACTTATTGACTTAGCCACTTTAACAGGAGCTATTATTGTAAGTTTGGGTCACGATAAAGCAGGTGTTTTTTCTAATTGTGATGATTTTTATGAGAAGTTTATTTCATCCGCCAGTAAGGAGGATGAAGGCGCATGGAGATTGCCTCTAGATGAAAATTATAATAAGTTACTGAAATCTAATATTGCGGATATGAAGAACGTAGGTGGTAGAGCAGCTAACGCCATTACGGCCGCTCAGTTCTTACAGAGATTTATCGAAGATGACCTGCCTTGGATCCATTTGGATATAGCGGGGGTTGCGTCCACGGGCTCAGAGACAAAATTTGCGCCTAAAGGAGCTTCCGGCTGGGGTGTTAAAACATTAAACAGATTAGTAGCTGATTTTTACGAAATAAAATAACAATTACAATAATTTACAGAATATTACTAAAGTTTTTTTCTGCTAAAATAGCTTTATCCCATAAAGTTTCAGCTTTTTTCAATCCATTTATTATTTCTTTCCTTTTGGTTTGTAGATTTTCAAGTTTATCTCTATTATGTTGTTCGTAAATCAAAGGGTTACTAAGGTGGTCATCGATTTTTTTTAACATTTCTTCGATCTTTTCGATTCTTTTCTCAGAATTAAGGACATCTATTTTTAAACTAGATAGTTTTATAGTTTTTGAATCGTGTCGTTTTTTTGGCTTTACTGTTTTTTGTTTTAATTGTTCACCACCCCTTTCCTTAAGTAATAAGTCACGATAATCACTTAAATCATTTGGGTATTCACTTATTTTTCCTTGATTGACTAACCATAGTTTATTTACTGTTAAGCTTAGTAAATGAAGATCATGACTTACAATAATTACAGCTCCTGAGTAATCAGCCAAAGCCCTGATTAATGCTTCACGACTCTCCATGTCTAGATGGTTTGTTGGTTCATCTAAAATCAATAAATGTGGGGCGTGTAATGTGGCTAACATAAGGGAAAGCCTTGCCTTTTGCCCCCCAGACAAGGTCTCAACACTATTTTCAACAATATCTGAATCTATCCCAAAAGTTGACAATCTAGATCTCAATTTAGAAGGAGGATCATTAGGAAAATGGGGTTTTAAATGTTCTAAGGCTGTTTCATTAGGGATTAAGTCTTCAATTTGATGCTGTGCAAAGAAACCTATCCTAAGTTTAGACTGTGATTTTAATTCACCCTCCATAGTTGGTAATTGTTTTGAAATTAGCTTAGCAAATGTTGATTTACCTTCGCCATTTGCACCAAGTAGAGCAATTCTGTCATCTTGATCTAACCGAAGGTTTAAATTTGTTAATATAGGTTTATCATCGTAACCAACTTTTACATTTTCCAGAGACAATAGAGGTGGAGATAGTATTTCTGGATCTGGAAAAGTAAACCTGACTTTTCTACCAGCATCTTCAACTGCAATTGGTTCTAATTTCTCTATCATTTTAATTCTGGATTGAGCTTGTTTAGCTTTAGTCGCCTGATAACGAAATCTATCCACATATGCTTGCATATGTTTTAATCGTTCTTCCTGCTTTTTAGCCGCCGCCGCTTGATGCCTTAAGTTTTCTCGCCTTTGCCTATCAAAAGTATCAAAATTACCAGTATAAAGTTTCAATGTCTTATTGTTGACATGAAGTATTGAATTTACAGATCTATTTAAAAGATCTCTATCATGACTGATGATCAATGCAGTATTGGGATACTTTGCTATAAAACCCTGAAGCCAAAATACCCCTTCAAGATCAAGAAAATTTGTTGGTTCGTCTAATAGTAAGATATCCGGTTGTGAAAAAAGCAAACCTGCTAATGCTACCCTCATTCGCCATCCACCAGAGAAGGTCCTTGTGGCTCTTAGTTGTGCCTGGCGATCAAAGCCCAATCCTTTTAATATAGCAGATGCTCTTGGTTCAGCTGTGTGCGAATTGATATCCACTAATCTCAGTTGTATTTCTGAAACTCGTGAAGGATCTTTAGTTTCTTCTGCTTCTTGCAAGAGAGAATGACGCTCGGCATCGTATTCTAAAACCGTTTCAACTAAATTCTTTTCAGTTGCTGGTGCTTCTTGAGCCATTGAGCCAATCCGAGTTTTTTTAGGAAAATTGATATAACCTCTCTCAAGCTGAGCCTCACCTCTGATTAAGTTAAATAATGTAGATTTACCAATCCCATTACGACCAACGATGCCTACCTTATTTCCATGCGGAATCATTACTGTTCCACTCTCAAATAAAGTTTTTCCGCCAATACGAAATGATATGTCTTCAATTTTTAGCATAATTAATTAGGGCTGTAACCTTAGACTTATGAATACACAATATAAACTTACACTTTCCAATAGTATTATCTCATGCTAATTGCGCTGAAATTAATATTAACTTTATATTTAAGACATAATTTCATAAAAGAGGAAAAAATGGCGATAGAACAAACTTTTTCAATAATTAAACCCGATGCGACAAAAAGAAATTTAACGGGGTCCATTAATGCTAAATTTGAAGCGGCAGGACTCAGCATAGTTGCTCAAAAAAGGATAAGAATGACTAGGAAGCAAGCAGAGCATTTTTATGGTGTGCATTCTGAAAGACCTTTTTTTGATGAATTATGCAATTTTATGATTTCACAACCGGTAGTTGTACAAGTCTTGGAAGGTGAGGGGGCCATTCTTAAAAATAGAGAAGTTATGGGAGCTACAGACCCCTCTGAGGCTGCTGAAGGCACAATAAGAAAAGAATTTTCGTTATCCAAAGGTGAAAATTCCGTTCATGGGTCTGATGCGCCGGAGACTGCGGCAGAAGAAATTGCATATTTTTTTGCTGGGAATGAAATATTAAGCTGATATTTTTTAAGTATTATTAATAAGAAATAATTTATTATTAACTATAATTTTGTATAAAATTTTTGGATACAAAGCATGTTCTTTTTTTAGAACCTTGGCAGCAAGAGTGGTGGTGGTATCTTTTTTTAACACCACCACAAATGACTGTCCCAATATCTCGCCGCCATCAATTTCTGCATTTACATAATGTACTGTGCAACCATGTTTTCGATCACCTGAGTCAATAACTCGTTTATGGCTGTTTAACCCCTTAAATTTGGGTAATATTGATGGATGTATATTTAAAATTCTATTTTCCCAAAGTCTAATAAACCAGGGTGTTAAAATCTTCATAAAACCAGCCAAACAAATCAACTGAATATTTTCTTGGTTCAGTATCTTATTTAAGTGTTTATCAAATTCTTTTGGCAAATTGCGATACTTACTTTTTTCAAGAATAAAGGTCTTTAACCCCAATTCTTTTGCTTTCTGTAATCCAATTGATTTGTTGTTATCGGAGATTATTAGGCTTGTATTTGCATATCCTTTTTTTTTAATATCATTTACCAATGAAAGCATATTTGAACCATTGCCTGATATTAGTATGCAAATGTTTACCTTAGTCAAACTTTGAGACCATGATATTCTAACTTTCCAGAATTAGTAATTTCACCAATTTGGAAGGCGTCTATGCATTCATTTTTTAGTAAAGATAAGACATTATCAATTGATCGATTGTTTATGACAAGTACCATACCTATTCCACAATTAAAGGTTTTTAACATTTCTGCTTGTTCAATATTACCCACTGATTTCAACCATTTGAACTCACTTGGAAACTCCCATGCTGATGTGTCTATCAAGATCCCCATATTTCCATCCAAAATACGAGGAATATTTTCGGTCAAACCTCCCCCAGTAATATGTGCAACACCATTTATTAAATTTTCATTAATTAATTTCAATACTGGCATAACATAAAGTTGAGTGGGTCTTAAAAAAATATTTCCAAGAGTAACTGTGTCAAATGGTGCTTTATCAAACCAAGTTAATCCACTTTCTGCAATTACTTTTCTTACAAGTGAGAAACCATTCGAATGTATACCTGATGAGGGTAAAGCTATTACTGCGTCTCCAGTAGATATACCAGTTGGTAAAGTATTACCTCTTTCCAAAGCACCGACTGCAAAGCCAGCTAAATCAAAATCACCGCCCCTGTATACACCTGGCATTTCAGCAGTTTCACCACCAATAAGTGCACAATTTGAACTCTTACAAGCATTTGCAATACCAATTATTATTTTCTTTGCAATAAGTACATCTAACTTTCCAGTAGCAAAATAATCTAAAAAAAACAAAGGTTCTGCTCCCTGGCAAATAAGGTCATTTACGCACATTGCAACAAGGTCTTGCCCGATCGTTCCATAATTATTCATTTCAATGGCTAACTTTAATTTGGTTCCAACCCCGTCTGTAGCTGAAACTAAAATTGGATCATTATACCCAGAGTTTTTAAGATCAAATAAACCACCAAAACTTCCAATATTACTCATAACTCCTGGTCTTCTGGTCATTGCAACAGCCGGTTTTATTTCCTCTACTAAGGAATTGCCAGCATCTATATTAACTCCCGCATCACTATATGACAAAATTGATTTTTTTGTATTCATATTAAAAAATCTCGCATTATTTGTTTGGAACCTTTTAACTTAATAAGCATAGCTTGACCACAGGCTTATCCTCTATTAGGGATGCTGTCAGGCGGGCCTGTAGCTCAGTTGGTTAGAGCAGAGCGCTCATAACGCTTTGGTCAGAGGTTCGAGTCCTCTCAGGCCTACCAATTATAAAAAGCCCATGCTAAACATGGGCTTTTTACATGACTATTTCATTTAAATTTAAAAAATGCTTTTATTTTATTTCACTAATATTACGAAACAGTTTTTGACTGTTGGTTGAAAAAAGAGGCTTCTTCAGGGTACTCAGGAAGTGCCATATTATAAGAACTTGCCCTTACTGTGCCTGTACGTTTTCCACGAACAATTTCACCATCATATTTTGAGGGTAGGTGGTTTCGATCTAATGCTATAGAATCTTCAGACGCATAAGTGGCTATATATAAACATCTAGGTACCTTAGTTTTATTTGGTAATGAACCGTGGAGCACACGGGTGTGCATAAGGCATGCATCTCCAGCTTTGCCAGTGCACATTACCGCATTTTTTCGAGAATCTTTTTCAATTTTAGCATCAACCGCGCCAGTAAAAACGCCATCATGCCATAAACTGTGAATTTCTGTTTTATGACTACCTGGAACTACTTCTAATGGCCCATTCTCCAAAGTAACATCGTCTAAAAAATAAAGAGTAGTCATAATATCATCATTTGAATGTGGTTCAAAAGGAAAGTCTTGATGATATTTCACGATGGTACCAGAACCAGGTAATTTTAAATTTATTTTAGTTCCAACTAGTTTAATATTGGGATTGAAAATGTGAGCTATTAAATCCAATGCGGCATTATCTCGCGTTACATTAAGGTAAGTATCTGAAACTTCGATTGGAGAAGCAACACGACGTAAGGCTGGATTGTCTTTACTATGGGTATTTGGTTCCACATCAAACCTTGGTCTACCATCCATTTGTTCACCAAAATTTTCTGAAAAATCTCGAGACGCATCAACCCAGTCATCAAGTTTTGATCTCATTGCATCTAACTGACTAGTTGAAACTGCATTTTTCATCATAACAAAACCGTCACGATTAAAGTCTTCCCGATACTTATCAAAAAGTTTCTTGTCCATTAATTATCTCCATAATATCTTTTAATTAATTTTAACGACTCAATTTTTAGTGCTATTATTCAACTACAAAATTTAAAAATTTACTATATACAAAAAGCGGCATTTTTGTCGTATTTTGCCCATTATACTAATTGAAAACTATAAATAACAAAGACAGGCCTAAACTTATTAAGATTAGTCAAAGTCATTAACGCAATAAAATTGTTGTGAAAATATTTTCTCAAAGATAAAGTGGATTTTCTGTTAATTATGTTTTGATCAACTTTCCGGAGTAAAATATGGCAGAAATATATTTTGTAAGACATGGACAAGCATCGTTTGGTGCTGAAGATTATGATAAATTGAGTTTAGTTGGTCATAGACAAACTGAATTACTGGGCTCTAGGTTTAAAGAAATAGGTCTTAAATTTGATAAAGTTGTCTGTGGTGTGATGAAGCGGCACAAGGAAACCCTGCAACAGATTAAAAAAAACCTCGACCTGCCCAATACAATTTTTGATAACAGATTAAATGAGCTGGACTATCAACAATTAGAAAATGCCTATTGCATTGCATTTAATACTTCTCCACCCACAAACTCTAAAGAGTTTCGCGATTTTTTTCCAAAATTAATCAGTGCTTGGGCATCTAATAATCTAATAGGATTAAACGAAAGTTATTTTGATTTTAATAAACGTGTAAATAATGTCGTCAATGAGCATTTGCTCAAATCGGATCGAATTTTAATGATAAGCAGTGGAGGTCCAACAGCATTACTAGTTTCTAGAGCTTTAAACCTGGACTATGCTGGCACAGCAGAAATATTAAATTTTACAATGAATTCAAGCTATTCTTTTTTCTCTGAATTAAATGATCAATTTACTCTCTTACAATATAATTGCACTCCTCACCTAGATGGAAAAAAATATAGCGACCTGAAAACATTTATTTAATTTTAAATAGGTATTTTGATTGATATTTTCAAACCACCTAGGTCATCACATTTTTCTAAACTCAATTGACCACCATGACTTCTTGTAATATCAGCCACTATAGCCAGGCCCAAACCGACTCCAGATTTCCTATTAGCATTTCGTGCATTGTCCAGCCGATAAAAAGGCTTCATTACGTTATCATGGTCTTTTTTTGCAATACCAGGGCCATTATCAGAAACAGAATAAATTAAATTATTTTCATC
Source organism: Paracoccaceae bacterium (assembly GCA_028112705.1). GTDB lineage: Bacteria > Pseudomonadota > Alphaproteobacteria > Rhodobacterales > Rhodobacteraceae. The sequence goes on from JAOGYN010000001.1 coordinate 124,694, forward strand.
ATAAAAATGCTTTAACTTTACTTTAGTTCCAAATTCACAGGAGTTTTGTATTAAATTATCTAGTGCTCTTCGGATAGCAATTGGTTTTAATAAAATAGTTTTTTCGCTTATCGGTTGCTCAGAGGGTGAAATAGTTACATCTGCATTTTGAGTTTTATTATTCTGAATAACCTCAAAAGCGATTTTCCAAGGGATTTGCGGGCTCATCTGCTCTAGCTGATCCCCACGCGCAAACTCTAAAAATTCATCAAGCATATATTCCATCTCAGAAATATCTCCTAACATTCCTTTCATGTCGATATCGTTATTCTCCATTAAAGCTAATTCTAAACGCAACCGTGTTAAAGGGGTTCTCAGGTCATGACTGACACCAGAAAGTAACAACGTACGTTGTTCTATATGGTTTTCTATTTTTTTTCTCATTGCTAAAAATGCCTGCCCAGCGCTTCTAACCTCTAATGCGCCAGATGGTTGGTAATCAACTGAAATACCTCGCCCAAAAGCCTCTGCTGCCTTTGAAAGGCGTTTTACAGGTTTTAGCTGGTTGCGCATAAATATAAATGAAACGAATGTCATTAAAATTGCGGTAAAAAGCATTAATACGAGTAATTGATGAGGAGCTGACAACGAAACTCTTTTTCTTGGAAAATCTAACATTATAAAGCCGTGTCTCGTATTTAGAACTGCAATGGATCTTTGAGAATCGATTTTCAAATTTAAAGCAACTAAATTTGGGAAATTAATTTTCATCCTTTTAATGACTTCAATTCCTGTAAAATCATAATAATGTCTTTTAAAATCTGTATATGTGGGAGCAGGATCTAACCTGATTGAAAAGCCAAGTGGTTTCCCTAGTTCATTCATCTTTTGCTGAGCATCAGTCTCATCTATGCTCTCTTCTGCAGTTTTTAACATATAATTTATTTCAAAAGATACGTTATCGACCATTTGCCGTGTAACACCTTCGAAATGATGCTGAATGTACACATATGATACAACTACTTGAATAATAATGATTGGCACTAATAATATTAAAAAAGCCCTACCATACAGGTTTTTAGGTAAAATCGATTTAAGTCGTTGAAAGATCATAAGCTTAGATTTACGCTTACATTGTAATTCCTGCAAGGAGCAAGATGTATGGAAGGTAACCCATTTTCATTAAAATTTCATTTTGAACCAGGTAAAGTTCATCAATTACAAAGAAATATACGTAGAATTATAGCGCCAAACGGATCACCTATGACGTTTACTGGTACTAATACATACTTGGTGGGAAACCAGAATTTAGCTGTCATTGATCCAGGGCCAAACATTAAAGCTCACTTAAATTCAATTTTAGCATCAGTCTCACTAAATCAAACAATCACACATATATTAATAACCCATAGTCATATTGATCATTCACCTCTCGCTAAAATACTTCAAGAAAAGACAAACGCTCCCATATATGCGTTTGGCGATAGTTTTTCAGGAAGAAGTAAAATGATGGTGGAATTAACAAAGAAAGGCGACCTTAAGGGTGGGGAAGGCCTCGATAAGGACTTCTCTCCTGATGTTTATGTAAAAGATGGAGATCAAATAAGTAATGATGAGTGGTGTTTTGATGCTATCTGGACACCAGGCCATTTAGGCAATCATCTTTGTTATGGCTTAACAAAAAGTGGCGTATTATTTTCTGCTGATCATGTTATGGGTTGGGCAACTTCATTGGTTTCTCCACCGGATGGTGATTTAACTCAATTTATGGATTCTTTACAAAAATTACTAAAATTTGATGATTACAATATTTATTATCCTGGTCATGGGGATAAGATTGATAATCCTAAAGAAATTATTAATTATATCATTAAGCATCGAAAAATGAGAGAAAAACAAATTTTAAAATCAATTGCTGAGATCTCACTAAATTCAACGCAAATAGCAGAAAAAATATATATTGACGTCAATAAGTCTTTGATTCCAGCTGCTGCTCGAAACGTTTTTGCTCATTTAATTGACTTAAAACAACGTCAGTTGGTAACAAATAGCCATGAACTCAACTTTGAATCAATTTTTTCCTCAATTTAATTAGGATTTTTGCTAAAAAACTATAGACCAAAAAATATTCGTTTGATATACGACGTCGATAATCAAAGTTATTTGGTTCTGGTCCGGCGTAGCTCAGCGGTAGAGCAGTTGACTGTTAATCAATTGGTCGTAGGTTCGATCCCTACCGCCGGAGCCAATTAAAACAATAGCTTAGCGCATAATCCGCTAAGCTTTTTTTGTTTGTGGGTTACAAATGGGTTACAAAAAAAATCAGAAACACAGGTAATATTGATTAGGAATGTAATTAATTATACATTGCGCTACTGCCATCATGATACTCTATCTTATGTAATTTAAGTTTGAAATTCTTTGTTGATAGGGGGACACCATTAACAGTCTTAAACACACGATTTACGCCCCAGTTGTTAAGTATTGAATGTGGTAGAAATCAATTAACCAAATTGGACTTCACAAAAAACGAACGCCTATTATCTTTGTTTTGCAGTAGTAACCCGCTTACTTCTTTGAAGTTAGGTAATCATCCAGATTTGGAATACTTATCATTTTATCAGTCTAATGTATGCAATATTAATCTTCGAAATATGCCAAAATTAGAAAGTATATCATGCCAACATAACAAGCTTGAGGCACTCGATTTATCTAATGTTCCAAAACTAGGAACCCTTTTTACGAATAACAACGCCCTAAAAGAATTAGATTTGAAGTATCTACCAAACTTAGGCTTTATCTCGTGTGATCAAAATAACATAGAATATCTTGATGTCTCTTGTTGCCCTAAACTTAGTGAATTTATATGTGATAGCTCAGTTAAAGTAAAAATGAGACCTGATCAAAAGAGGCACAGTGGTCGGCCAAGAAAAAACAATTAACCACCTCTCTATAAACTTGGATCAGTGGATTTGGCGTTGGGTGGTTTTGTTTGGGTGGCTTGAAAGTAGTTAAGTATTACTAATACTTCACAGTAGTAGCTTTAGGTGCTAACGTTTTCGTCATGAGACATCTTATCGTCAATTCAATTCTAACATTTGCAGTGTTATTTGGAATGGTGACGACTAAGATTTTAAGCAAAAATAGGAACTGGCTATGAACAAGCGCGAAAGGCTTAAAAATGTACTCGAAAACAAACCGGTGGATTATGTGCCTGTTTTACTTTTCCACCATTTTTGTTGTCAGAAAGACTGGGATCAGGGTTTGGTAAACTCTGCTGCTTTTGAGAAAAACATTATTGAACATAAGAATGCTCGAGAGGTTTTTGACCCTGATGTGATTAAAATTATGAATGACACGCTCATGATGATGCCAGTGGACTTATCTTTCATTAAAGAAGCTGCAGATCTGCAGAAAATTAAACCCTTTTCTATGAGTTGTAGATTTGTTGAAAAGTCTGTCGAACTCACCAAAAGATCTCTTGAATGTTTTGAAGACTCTAATGCGCCCATATACACCACGGCATTCTCACCGTCCTGCACCCTTCGTTGGTTCATGCGTGATCGTGAAGAAGATTTGTTACGGTTCATTGAGGAAGATCCCGACTCTCTGGCAATTGCTCTCAATTCAATTGCTAAAAGCCTAACTGAATTCAATCGTGTCCTAAATGAAGAGACTGGTATAGAAGGTTTCTATTACTGTGTGCATAATCAAAATAACTTCTTCAAAGACTCTCTCTTCAACACTTATGTTGCTCCTTATGATATGGAAGTCTTGAAAAGGGCTAATGAACTAAGCGATATCAACATTTTACACATTTGTGGGTATGATGGTCTGTCTAATAACCTGAAACTCTTCAAAGATTTTGAAGCAGCTGCATTTAACTGGGACGTTGATGCGGAAGGTGTCTCCTTATCAGAAGGAAAAAAAATTTTCGACGGAAAAGCTGTAATTGGAGGCTTTAAGCAAAACCAAGTCATATACACTGGAACGCGCGAAGAAGTTGAAAAAGCCACTTTTGATATTTTAGATGAATGTGGACAAATCGGGACTATAATTGGAGCAGGTTGTACCTTACCAACGGATATAGAAGAAATTCGATTGGAATGGGTTCGACAAGCATCGATCAAATATTCGGCTGAAAACCTTTTATATAGTTAACAGGTGCCAAGTTAACAAAGTGGCTAAGTATTACTAATACTTCACAGACTTAACTTTAGGTGCTAACGTTTTTGTTATGAGACATCTTATCGTCAAATCAATTCTTACATTGTCAATGTTATTTGGAATGGTGACGACTAGCTTGGCAGTTGCTTATAATATTTCTGAACCTAAAAAAGAAGTTTATCAGTGGGATAAAACTTTCAAGATCGTCACTTTGCTAGACAGGATAATTGACCAGAAATTATTTTATACATCTTTTCTAATGCCAATTGATGGCGTGATTATTAACCCATTTTCATATAATATGAATGGTAATAAAGGTATTAATATCAAGGCCATAGAGGGTAGTCCTGTTATAGCATCAGATGATGGTGTTATTGCATTAGTTTCTAGGACAGAATATCAACCAACAATAATCTTTATTAAGCATAACAATAATATTCTCTCGGCATATGCAAATATAACAGATGTCGAGTTGGAAAAAGGACACGTGGTAAAAAGAGGGCAGATTATTGGAAAACTTGCTCCAGGGGAAAATTACTTGCATTTTGAAGTAATCAAAAACAACCAGCGTGTTGATCCAATCCAATTCTTTAAATAACTCCCACGGTTGTTATTAATTTTTATAGCTCTGAAACGATTAACCCATGATATTTAAAAAGAATTGGTGATGATAAACGTGCGTGGATCTAGTCAGAATACTCTCATAAGATTGACAGGTATTTATAAAATAGAGCAATTAACCGCCTACGCAGGTTGCCTCTATTGATTCAGAATTAAAGTTAATTGATATTGAGCATCTAAAAAAGAATTCTAGCACCAAAGCTGGAACACATGTGAGGCAAATTAATGAGTGATGAAACGAAGTCTCTGACAGCGTCAGAGGTGGCTCGTATAGTTGCAATATCAGCATCTAAAGGCACAGGGAAATTCTTCAAGGCAATAGCATACTTATCCGCAACAGCATCAGTAGTGTTTGCTATTGGTCTTGTGTGGGTCATGTATGAGGCAATGGAAGAGGAGAACCCATATGGCGTGGTAGACTTTGATTGTTCAAGCGATAAGGTCTGTTTGGAGGAACAAGAGATCCTGAACGACATACAAAACCGTAGGATAGGTGATTTACCTCTATGGGGTGACTTTGCAACAGAGTTTGAAAATACCCTTCCAGCAGCCTTAAACGGAGATGTAGAGTCACAAATATTCATTGCCCTCCTTTACGCTAATGGTGAGGGTGTGCATCAGGACTTTGATAAGGCTTTAGAGTGGGTATGTAAGGCAGTACAAGATGGAGATCTTGAGGCAGGCAAGCTTTACAGTAAAATAAGTGTTGCAAGTATTTCAGATGATTATGAGCCAAGGCGGTGTGATGACTATTAAGAAATTACAAACTTAAAATAATCCCATGACCATAATCCAAAAATACATGATACAAACTTTTGCATTTGCAGCACTAAATGTAATTATTACATCTGCTTATATCGCATATAAGAACTATATGGGATATTTCTGGGCTAATAGCTTTATATTCGCGTCAATGGGGCCCTTACCATTACTGAGTGTTTTATTAGTCTTAACAAGCTTAGTACTACTTGGCTTATCAATATGGAGGGTATGTGGCGTTCTAATTTATTTTGAAGTTAATAAATACTTAACAATTGCAGCAAAAATAATATCAACGTTACTATTTATTTTTTTAATCTCAGAATTTAATCTCATCAGCGCACTTTCTCTAGTTTCTTTTTTTGGATTACAACACGGCGCTGATTACCAACCTTAATTAAGCAACTATATATCGGATAAAAATGGCACATCTTACTAATGATAACTTTGAAGCAGGCAAGCTTTACAACAAGATAAGTATTTCAGGCATTTCAGATGATTATGAGCCAAGGCAATGTCATGAATTTTAAGAAATTACAAATTTTTCTTCTACTTCTCTTCTTCTCTTTTCCGGGGGTAGTATCTTCTGGTGATTATAAGGGTGTAATTTTCTGTAGCCCAGATGGAATTAAACCAAATATCTTAGACAGTAGTAAAAATAAGTATGGCCCCTTTAATTTTTTCTATGTTCATTTAATGAATGATGGAAGCATCATTATTTGGAATGATAACTTTCAATACTCAACTAAAAGCAAAAAGGTGTATGATCACTTATATAACAAAAATGGGGCCATAACTTCACTCACGTACACGCTTAATGAGCAGGTATATACATTTGTACTCACTCAGGAAAATTATTCGAATTCAAGTCAAACTAAGAACAAGTTTTTTGTGTTGGATTTGGAGAATTTAATCTATGTGAGACAAATCCAAGATGACAATGGAAAGCTTTATAAAGCTGGGATTGGCAAATGTACCGTGATTGAAAAATTCAATTTTTAATTTCATCGAAAATATTGAGAACTGGGTATTCAGTTGATGCCTTTTGAACTTGGGGTAGTTCGCAGAAACCATCCAGAAAACTATCAACCAGGAAAGTATAGTAATGTATAAATTAATTGCCTTAGGATTTATATTAATTGGGGCTGCCTGGACGCAGTGGGTTCTGCAATTAGGATTGGAGTTAAGCTGCGCCTCATCCATCCAAAGTTGTCTTGACAAAGAAATGCTTTACTTCGGGCCCTCTGTATTATTCCTTATTATAGCTATTCTCTCACTCATTCTTGATCGTAAAAAGAATAAGCTTCCAGCTTTAAACAAGGTGGCGTTATCACCAGAGATAATAGTTCAAGAGGTTAAGGTTGTAGCGAAGAAAAGGCACGGAGATGCATTGACTGTAATTGAATACAGTAAGGTAGCAGCCAAAGCTTGGCGAGAAGCTCAAGAACTACCCATGGAGCAGCAGGAAGAGTTTTTAGATAAACTAGACCTCAATCCAAAAGGAGACGCTGAGGCTCTCTTAAAATCAATTAAGGACGCGTATTACGCAACAGTAAACCATTACGATAATCAGGAGGCGAATGACGCATTTGCACTTGCAAAGACCATTGGTGAAGATGTGGTGACTGAATTTGAACGTGTCTACGACTTAATGGGTGATACTATTCAACCCATGGAAATACTCGAAAAGATCGTTAGTAAATTTTACGGCGCATTAAGTGCACAATCGGTAAGCCAGGTTGACCAGGCACTTCTTGGTAAAGATTACTGGTCTCTTAAATCTGCTTGGGAGAATATGGGTTATTCGATCTCTAGTTCCAATCAAGTTTTAACGAGGCCAAATGGCACAACTGCAAAAGTTAAAACCCTCCAAGATTTATTAACGTTTACTGAAATGGAAAAAGAGTTACTCTCAGATAAATTAAACTCAATTTCCAGAACCACTAACCTAAATAAAGTGATAATCAAAAAGGAGGGCAAAAATGTATTACTATGATGTATGCGAGCCAGGATATTGGTGGGTTACCACTGCAATTGAGGTGGTATTTGTTTTAACTATATTAGCCTTAATTTTATGGATTATTAAATTAGGCATAGGAATTCGTACAAAATGACTTCAAAGAATAAGATCTAATCTCAAATCAGACTAGGATTAAGATGCAATTATCGAAAACTAATTTTCTACAATATTTAAATTGTGCTAAATCTCTATGGTTACTGAAGCACAAGCCAAGATTATATCCCCATCAGACAGTTTCTAATTACGAAGAAAAGTTAGCTCAGGAGGGGTATGAGGTTCAGAAATTAGTTGAAGGGCATCTTCTTCAAGATGATAGCGCGGTTAAATACTCGTTTAATAAAGTTTATAAAACAAATCAGGGGCTATACGCAGAAGCAGATATCATCCAGCAAAATGATGACGGGACAGTAAATATTTATGAGGTGAAGTCATCTTCATCCGTCTCAAAGGCACACTTAATAGACGCAACATTCCAGACAATCGTCTTGGAGAGATCTGGGATAATTGTGAAATCCATCTACATAGTTCACTTAAATAAAGAGTATGTCAGAAGTGATATTTTGAATGTTGGTGAAATGATGTCATTCTCAACAGTAACAGAGCAAGTGCGCAACATAATTGATGAAACAGCTGTGGAAGTAGATTGTGCAATTAGGCTTTTAGAACAAGCCGAGATTGATGAGACAAGCTGCTCATGCCTTAAGCTGAGTAAATCGCACCACTGCGCCAGTTTTGATTATTTCAACCCAGGCATACCAAAGCCATCAATATATAATTTACCTCGTATCCATAAAAATAAGATTTTGTTATTTTCCAGTGAACGGCGGTTTGATCTCAATGATATTGATGAGAGTGAGGTCTCTGGAAATCAACTTAGTGTCCTTCAAGCGGCAAAGACTAATAGCCCAGTCATAAATGAGAGTGTCCTAGAAAAGTTTTATGAGCAGGTAAGGTATCCTCTGTACTTTTTGGATTATGAAACATTTAGCTCAGCAATTCCACTTCTCGACGGAGTGAAACCTTATGCCCATATCCCGTTTCAATTTTCTCTACATATAATACCGAGTGAGGGCAGTGAAGAACTCCACCACTTTGAGTATCTTGCTGATGGTGCAGATCTGCCAATAGAGATGATTGAAGAGATGCAGAGTTGTATTGGTTCAACAGGTTCACTGGTTTCCTGGCATAAATCATTTGAGAATACGCGCAACAAAGAGATGGCAATACTATATCCTGACAAGCTTGATTTTTTAAATGATATTTCTTTGCGAATGATTGATCTCGAAGATCTATTTAAGGGAGGTTATGTAGATATTGCTTTTGGTGGATCCACTTCAATAAAAAAAGTTTTGCCCGTTATAGTTCCAGAACTTTCTTATGATAATATGGAGGTGGCAAATGGTACGGATGCTATGGAAGCTTTCACACGTATGTTAGAAATGCCTGAAGGATCTGACCGGAAAAAACTTAAGAAAGATATGTTAGAATATTGCGAGCTAGATACATTGGCTATGGTAAGAATTTTTCAAAAAATGAAAGCATATATTTAAATTTCTTAATTTTTAGTTACTTCAGGGGTGATGAAATAATATTTAATAGAGCCTCCCAAAACACCTAAATTTACTCTATGATTGTTGATATTATCTTAGGTTTCTCTCTGGGGCGAAAGTTCCCAAAAGATTACCTGATAATCGGAGGTTGTAGATGGGTGGATACGGATCAGGCCGGCACAGTGACCAACTCAAAATTGAGGAATGCGCTTCGCTAGACGCCAACCAGTTGCGCAGAGATGGCTGCCTGAACAACGGTTGGAACGGTACGTGTAGATGGTCCCACAACGACGTGGAAGTGGGTTCTGTTGGTCTACGTATGTCAGCAGATCACCTGCATCTTACTTACCGATCAAGGGGTCCCAGGCGGGAATGGGAGGAAGTAGATCAGCCAGTTCTAATAGAGCGTGTGTCCTGTCCCTTTGGTGGCTGGCGACCCTACTTCAGGTGTAGATGTAATAGGCGTGTGGTGAAGCTGTATTCAGCTGGTCGGCTCTTCCTGTGTCGTCACTGCTATAACTTACCATACTCCAGTAAGAATGAAGGTTTCTGGGATCGATCCCTGCGTCAACGAGACAAGCATCGGGTGCGACTGAGTGGCAATGCGTCTACCGAGGCCTTTGAGGCTCTCAAGCCTAAGGGAATGTGGTGGAGAACCTACCACCGCCTTCATGAGTGCGCACAGGCTGCTGAGCGGCGAGCTGATGACGGCTTTATAATGGCTGCTAGGCTGTTGTTGAAGATGGGGTGAATAGCGTGATTCAACTAATGTTGGTCGCCCGGTTTGGGCTGTGGGTTAATATTAGATTTAGAAGCGGTGCATTTACTGAGCAAATTTTCACACAGTGTTCCGCTACGTCTTAAATTTAACAGAATTACCAATCTGATTTTGGAACCAGGATGCATTTTTCTTCTGAATTGGCTGGCCAATACCAAATTGAAAAAAAAGGATTACTTTTTACGTTCATTCCGTGAACCTTGTAAGATTCATTAAATACGACGCTACCAGCGGATTTCTCTTGCCAATCAAGATTTTCAAACCGCCATTGTGTGCCATTTGTTAGATTTAAATATAATTCAGGGGTTTCATGTTTGTGATCTTTATAAAAAATATTTGGTTCTAATAAAAACAGACCTAATCTACATTGGTCGGATTTGAAGATTCCATGTTCTGGGCCAATTAGTTCAGAATTCATATTCCCTTCAAGATAATCTTTGCCAATTTTTGAATCTTTGTCATAAAATATTCCGTTATCTATATTCCATTTTAATTTAGGTAAGGCTCTATTTAATAATTGGTTAATTCTCAAAAGAGGTCTGGCTTCGATCGATAGCATAGCATCTTGAAGAGCTCTTAATTTTGGGGGTGTATTTGGCTTTTGAAATTTGTAGTTGTTACGTTCAAGTGAAACATGTTTCAGTATAGTCAGAAGTTCTGGGTCAAATTTACTTTCAATATTCTTTTCAAAATAATTAATTATTTCTAAAATAAGGTTTTTTACTAACTGCATTTAACAATCCCACGCTAAAACTATTTTTGGAGTTTATATAAATCAAACGCAAATGTTAATTACTTTTTAGTGACTTTAAATTTGAATATCTTGATCATTGATACTGTTGCAATGCTAGTTCTTCACTACATAATCGATCGCAGTCTCACCATCTTTTTGCCAACCAATAATTCCATCTGATAGATGTGAAACATTAGTAAAATCTAACTGATTTAATGGGCTAAACTGGGTCATTCAGCTGATGTTGGTCGTCGGGTTCAGCCTGAATTAAAGCCTATTGAAACTAAACTTATCGATGTATTGCTTATACCTAACTGTGATCATTTTATTTAGGCGACATACGACACCCCTAAGGGGTGTGTCGTGTCGTGTCGCTAAACAAAGTTATATGATTTGGAGACAAAAGTAGATGTCGCCTTTATGTCGCCGTGTCGCCAAAGCTATAAATATCGTTCTTAACTTCCAAATATTTCTTTACCACAAGGGATTTTCTCGTTCGACGAAATGCCGTATCCTTGGATTTAATGTTGTCGCCGGTGTGTCTCTCCATAAAATATGGACGCCACTCATCTAGGCTAACTTGGGTTTTACCTTTAATACATTCATTGAACGCCTCAAAGGCAATACTCTCATTTGGGGATAATGGTTTCCTACCTAAAGTACTTGACACAGGCACTAGCTCTAAGAAGAGAGAGTCGTCGCATGGAACCTTAACAAATTGCATTTTTTCAGGGGTAGGGGCGTCCTTCATTTTCTGGAACTTTACGGTAATGTCATCTTTACCAATTGCCTCAACAATTAGTTCTGCATCGGCTGCTGCAAATAGTGCGGATGACCCTCGGGCCCTTGTCGTGTTATTGTGACCGGTGTGATGGATAAGCAAGATTGTGCATTTATATTTTACAATCAGCTCACCACAGCCCTCAATGAATAACCCCATATCTTTTGAGCTATTTTCGTCAGCACCTCCAGTAGCTCGGGCGAGGGTATCAACAACTATCATTTTTGGGGTTCCACGAAGCCTGACGATCTCGTCAAGTTCTGACTGTAATTCCCTGAAAGTCTCTGCATTGGTCATATTTACTGCGCGGTCAGATATATAAAAATCTAAGTCAGTTTTCTTTATTCCGTTTTTAACACACCAAGCATCGACCCTGCCAGGTATCCCGCGGTGACCCTCGCCATTAATACTAACGACTAGACCCTTTTCAACAGTTCTATCATTGTAAGGAGCTCCCGATGCAATACAGAGCGCAATACCAAGTGCTACGAAGCTCTTTCCTGCGCCCGACGCCCCAATAACCATGATTTGTGCGCAACTCTCAATCATGCCCGGTATGAGGTATTCTGGCGCTTTAAACTCAATATCAGATATACGTGTGAGTAGCTTACTCTTAGGTAATATGAGTGTTTTTAGTAATTGCTTAGTTTCCACTGAACCTTGTTCTTGAAACACGTCATTCCAGTCCTGTCCATTTTTTGGTGGAAGGGCGTAAGGTAATTTGGATTTTTCAGCCGCCTTAATACCGTCAGGGTCATTATCTGCAGCCACAATGTGTGTCTTTTCTGGATATTTATCTCTGTAATGCTTCGTTACTTCAGGTAAATTACCTGCATCTAATGCGAATACGACGGCTTTTCCCGTTGATTGGTAGACAGAAACGGCAGTGGCGTAGCCTTCAGCATAGAAAAACGTGTCACTGTTTGGGTCTCCAATTAAGGCGGATGCACCTTTCTTCTTCATCCCATGTGTAAATTTCTTAGTGCCGTCTGGTGAAATTGTCTGTTGCCCAACTTTCAGTCCGTCTGCAGAGTAAATATCAATTACGACGTCATTTCCATCTTTTTTAGCGTCAATTAGCTCGATGCCCTTGCGTTGGTCGTAAGACTTAAAAAAAGTATTTTTATTTTCAGTTGATGTATTATTGTCAAAACTCTGTTTTCTATCAATAAAACTATTGGGAAAGAGAATTTCTGATATTTTCTTGAAGTCACCACACTTCCTACAGTGAGCTTTAATATCTCCTTTATACTCATTGATCCAAAACCTATCTTTTCCCCCGCAGTTAGGGCAGGCGCCGTGCCATTCGCCCTTTGATGTTTCCTTTAAGTTACAGTCGGCTATAATGCGGGGGGAGTGTTCATTCCATTTTCTATTAAATGACATTTTATCAATACCTTATATATATCTATTAATCTAAATTTCGGTGATTTAAGCGCTGGTCAAGCCAGTCGTGAACTTCGGATTGAAGCCAGGCCACTCTATTTTCACCTAGACGGATACGTTTTGGGAATTTGCCTTTACCCTCTAGGCGCCGGATGTGGCTAGATGAGTAGGGTACAATATCTAATACTTGCGTTAATCGTATGAATTTTTCATGGGTCTGCATGGTGTTTCCTTCACAGTTATAGTCATGAAGGCAACTTAAAGAACTAGATAAAGTGTGTCACAGGGGGGAAACTCGAAAGGACTATTTTGGGGAATGTTTAATGTTTTTTAACGAATATTTCATCAATAAACGTCCTTGATGAGAAAATACGAAAATAGCGTTAATTCACTGGAAAATAACTATTTTTTCTTTATAAGTCGGCGAATTGCCTCATCTACACTAACTTTTTCTAGTTCTAATTTCGTAAATATTAATGTTAAAATTTTGTGCATTGGTAAAATTTCACCGTCATCCCACTCGCGCCTAATTGTTTTTCCCGTTACTAAGGCGTAGGCCGCCGCTACAAACGAAACCAATACATCAATTCTTTCTTTACGTGGTCGACCTATTTTATAAGCCCCAGTTGGTAGATTGTAGGTTTCCTTATCGCTTAGAATTGAGCCCTTTAAAATTCTTCTTCTTATATCTTTTGTATATAGGTCTAGATCTTCTTTATTTTTAACATTTGGGAGAGGCGGCAAAGGTGAAAAGCGTTCGAGAAATTCAATAGTAGTAGGGTTTAACTGCTTAATTTTATCTACCAAGGCTGAATCTACTTTCTTTTTTAAATCTACTTTCTTTGTTAAATGTCCAAGTTCTCTAAGCTCCATTTGAACTAACTTCGGTTCATCTAATTCTTGATAAATTTCGAGTGCAACTTCAATTCTTTTTAAAAATTCCTTAAACCTTCCCTCAGGGATCAATGGCTGCATTTGTTCTAACTCAGAAGAATTAAACGTGATTGTATTTTGCTTTTTCTCACTCATCGGCTTGAGACTGATTTGTCAGATTTTCAAGATAGTCACCCCAGGCTTGCAATGCCTCGCGCCGTTGCTCTAGATACTCCCCACGCTGATATATGGCTGCTACACCCTTAACTGCGCCACTCACATGGTTTAAAACTTTATCAATGACTACTGGCGGTATCTGTAATTTTTCTGTCGTGTACGTGGCAAAACTTCTACGGAGATCGTGAAACCTCCAGTTATCGACACCGCTTAGCAGATCGATACGTTTTTTCGCCTTGGAGAACCCTGACACAGGTCTTACGCCATTCGTACTAAATAAGAAGCTTTGATCTTTGACTCTTGGTAGCGATCTTAAAATTTGAATTGCCTGGGTGGATAGGTGAATTTGATGAGGTCTGCTATTCTTAGTTCTGTTGGACGGGATCGACCAGATTTGCTCTTCAAGTGATATTTCATCCCAAGTAACTTCGGAAACCTCCTTCAGTCTCGCACCAGTCAACATAAGTAACTTTAGTATAGCTCCCCAAGGGTAATTTAAGTTACCTTCAATAGTCCAAAGGCTTAAAAGCTCACCAACATCCAAGACCCTGTCTCTACTAATCTCTCCGGTGTTCGCTTTAATTGATAGAGCGGGGGACACCTCGAGAATATCTCTCTCCACACACCAATTAAAAAATCTCTTCAGAAATGCTAAAATACGGTTTGCGGCAACTGGACTTCCACCGTCTGTGATTTGATCAATTAACTTAATAATGTCTTGTTTCTTTATTTCGTCTAATTTTCGACCTGAGAAAACTGGACTGACGTGACGCTTGATTGCTGTCTTAACCTGCTCAACACTTTTGTTTTTGGATTGATCTCTCTTAATCCACTCTGCGACTATTGTATCGAACGTATCATTACCTTGGCTTGTATTCCCCTTAGACATCTTCAAGAGAACCTCGGGAGCCCGCAGACGGGCATCGGCAAGGCCTACTTCGGGATAACGTCCAAATGTAGTGCGTAACATCTTTCCATTAAACCTACGCATTATAAACCAGCTCTTTGTCCCTGATGGCGCTATACGGACCCCAAGCCCACGCACACTCGCATCAAACATATCATATCGAGCAGTGGCCTTGGCTGCTTTTTTAATGGCGAGTTCAGTTAAAGGTCGATTTACAAGCTTGGGCATTTTACTCTGTGGGTTACATACGGGTTACATACGGGTTACAAAAAGCTTACGCTTGGAGGAGAGCCGATGCAACCCCACGGCACATTATAGTCAAGTATATATGGTTAAAAGTGCTAATAATAAAATCTCATAAAACCCCATAAAACATGGGAGCATGTAACTGTTAATCAATTGGTCGTAGGTTCGATCCCTACCGCCGGAGCCAATTTTTATAATATTAACAGTATGGTGTAGTGCGTTCTTAATGTGCTATTGCTTTATAACAAAAGTTATAAAGAGTTATATAGTTTTTTAAACTGTACGTCTGACTGATTAAAAGCTTCAAAAACTAGATTTGATTCAGCCAATTTCTTATTTTGGACCCGAAACGTCTTCTAAATTTAAATTAAGTTCACGACTTTGATTTAACTGAGTACGTCACCTACCATGAAACTTTGTTTTGTTTGCAGTAAATATCTGTCCACAACTTGCTGCACAGCGATCATTGTGACGAAGCCAGTTTGCTTTTGTAAGAAAATTTGTATGCGTGGGGCAGTATTTAGGTATTTTGAGTTAGACAATATTCATGAAGCGTTGTTTTCGAAGTATATCATTAGCATTCGTGATGCGGAGGTCACGGGTTCGTGTCACTTAAGCGGTACCATTAATCTCAACAGCAAACAAAACAAATATGTATGGCAGTTATTATAAATAATGTAATATTCTATTGTAGAAGTTCAAATTCACATCTAAATATTCGATAAATAATTTCGTTTTGCAACCATTCGGGAAAGAAATATGATACCAAGCATCACTGCAGATGTCGAAATCAAAGGCAAACCCCATGCTGGAGGAACGCTTTATTTTGAAATATCTAACTATGAGGTCCCTTATGGAAATGCTCAGGAAATATGGCTAAATGAATTAGTTCGAGTTCAAAAACAAGAAGAAGCTATCTATGATGCTATGTCCCCTACGGAACAAGGTCTTTATTTAGCAGCATTGGAGAATGCCCAAAAGGATGTGCCCATGTACATTCCTGCCTCGGTTTGGGAATTAGAAGAAAGAACGCTTGTGAATAAGTTTACGGCACAGTGGCTTAGAGATGGTGAAATAATCGAGGGGGCGACCTCTGCTCAATTAACTCTAACTGCCGATGACGTTGGAGCGCAAATAACGGTCTATCTTAACTTTACATCAACAGATGCGCTTCGGGACACTGACGGAGTGGTATGGAATACCGATGACGGCAATCCGAATAACGAAATAAGTGTCGACCACCTTGTTGTTAGCACTCCCACGACACCTATTTTGAGTGTAGTAGATGCCGCTGCCCTGACGACAAGTGCCTATAGTGACTTTAGCACGTTTATGTCTGGCGATGTGGTGACGTTTGGCGGTCTTCAGACAAATCATTTCCTAACCTCAGACATCGATAATGACGGTTGGGCTGAACTCTTCACAATATCGGACAACTCGGTTGATGTTTATACATTCGGATACGGAAGGTCATTCCCTAAACCTTTGTTACCCAATGTATACCAACAATCTATTTCCGTTTATGAAATAGGAATGTCAACCGGGTTGTCCGATTTCGGTTCCATATTTGAATCTAATTCCGAAAAAGTTCCAGATGGCTTTATGAGCTCTTCTATCACAATGGGAGATATTGATAATGATAAAGATATAGACATTGTGATTAGCGATGACTTATTTGGAGGCCCAATTAAAACATTTTCAAATGAAGGAATTGACTCGAGCGGGGCAATCATCTGGAGGGAAGCTACGCCGATCACTAATCCGTTTTCCGTTTACATAGATGAATTAGGCGGCATCTCATTAAGTGAGAAATATCAAGGTTTATTGGATTACGATAATGATGGTGACCTTGACTTAATAACGCTTGGCAACCTTTTAGACAGTTATCCGTACATGGCTAAGGAGTTAGACGCAAACATATACAGGAATGATGCAGGTGATTATGTTCATATAGAAGGTGAGTTAGAAGTAACACAGGTTTTGGTTGCTGCAGATTGGGATGATAATGGATACCTCCCCTCAGATTCGTGGGCTAAGCATATCACAGATAGCAGTGTTCTTCCTTCGTTTGACTATGGTGTTAATGAATGGGGCTACGCTTTCGCGACCAACGGCCACGGCACACATTTATATTTTCCAGGGGATCTTGAAGTTCAGATGGACCCTTTTATTTTACCAAGCACTGCACAGAGTACATCGGTCACAGTGCTGCGGCAAAACGTTAACGGATCGGATTATTATAAGGTTCTTGTGTCCAATTTCGATCAACCAAGTAAAGTTTATACCGTTATGCCGAAGTATGACGAGGAAACCAACTCGTTTGACGTTTCTTTCACGGAAACAAGCATTGGTTCCGGTAATACAAATAGACTTCTTTTCTACGATTTTGATCGTGATGGTGACTATGATGATATATTAGCATTAAATGATGGTAGAAATGCAATCTACATTAATGAAGACGGCAATTATACCGACTATGGGTTTTTAGTTGGTTCAGATAATAAAAATACTGTAGATGTTACATTTTTAGATTTCAATGATGATGGACAATTGGATCTTGTAGAAGGTAATTATAATGAAACTGATCACATTTTCGTAGGCAAGGGACAAGCCCAGTCTTTATGGGATTATAATGCATACCTCCGCTCTGAGACGTGGGCTGAGTCTATTACAGATAGCAGTGTAAGTCAGTTGGGATCTGCAACAGTATACACTTTCGTTACCGACGGCCAAGGCACATATGTATATCTCCTTGACCACGATCTAAATGTTATGGACCATATTAGCTTACCAAGCACTACACAGAGTACGAAGGTCACGACCAGCATGGTAGATCAAAGCTCTGGAAAATTTGATGTTTTGGTGTCCAATTTTGATCAACCAAGTAAAGTTTATAACTTAAAAATGCATCACCGTGAAATTGTCCGAGAAGGTGTCCGTGAAGGTGTCACCATCCTTGAAGATCTCACGGTAAGCCCCCATTCTTTTAGTATCGACCAAACAAACTTTGATAAACTTCCTGGTGCAGAAGCTCAGACCATTGCGACTATGGCGCTTACTCATAACGATTTTGTTGCGCCTCAAAATGCCAATATCTATGGACCTCCTGATTCTGAACACGGGCTTGCTATGTATCAAGACACGCAAAACTCATACAAAGCCTATGCGGTAGAACTAAGTGATGGTGCGTATATCCTAACTACTGGTGCATCCGCTCAGGATTTCACTGTCTCGTTCTCAGAATTTATTCAGTACCCCAAGTCGGTAGTTGGCTCCATTGCGACTTCGGCGCTTACCCATAACGGTTTTGTTGCGCCTCAAAATGCGAATATCTATAATCTTGGAGTTGATGATGGTATTGAGGGTCCAGCAGGTGTCTCTGGCGAGACTGCAGTTTCAGGCCACTTTGCTATCTATCAAGACACGCAAAACTCATACAAAGCTTATGCGGTAGAGCTAAGTGATGGTGCGTATATCGTAACTACAGCTTATCCAAATGAAAATGATCTCATTATCAAAGATTTTGATAGCTTTTCGGGCCCCGATTTAGTGTTTGTTGGGACGCAAAATGCCGATGAGCTCATGATGAACACAGGGTATAACGAAGCTTATTTAGGACCTGGAGATGATAAATTAACTGCAGGTGATGGCGGAAGTTGGATTAATGGAGGAGCCGGCGATGACGAGATTACTGGCGGTGCTGGTCAAGATAAGATTGTTGCTGATAACTTATTCTCTTCTGAAACTGGGGCGGATTTTGTAAAATCAGGCGGTGGAGATGATGTTATTTTTGTGCAAGGAAGTACTGCTTTTAACTCTTCTCTCGCAGCTGAGAATATCTCCTCCTCCACGCAAGTGGGCACTGGAGAAAACTTTAATCTCAACGGAATGGTTAAAGTCGAAGACGTTATCGATGGCGGTGCTGATGTAGATACGATTCAGCTTGGTGAAGGGAACATTGCCCTATTTCTACAAGATTCTTTCTCAGGTTTTCATGCCTCTGTGGCGCTTACAATGAACAGCAGGGGTGAAGAGGGTGTGGCCAGACTAGCCAACATTGAGAAGATCATGGGCAATGACAGTGAGTTAAACCTGATTGATCTCACATCAACTGATTACAGCCTAGCAGGTCAAGCCATTACCATTGATGGTGCTGGCGGTAGCGATATTATCTGGGGATCAGATGCAGATGAGATAATCATCGGCGGCGATGGAAATGATGAACTCTTTGGCGGTACTGGTACAAATGTCCTAACAGGTGGCACAGGTGCTGATGAGTTCCAGTTTACCCATACATCACAGGACACCTCTGTGACTGACTTTGATGCCTCACAGGGTGATGCTCTGAGGTTCTACAACGAAGGTGGGGCAGAGTTTGATAAGGGTAGCGTAGCCGCTAATTCAGCAGGGGATGGTATTATCATTGACTACACTAATAAGAATCAAACCCACAGCTTGGACATCTCACTGGGCCTGACTGATTTTTCTGTAACGGATAGTTTTCTTACTAGTATTGAGATTATTTAAATATGCAGACTTAACTCAACTCTCCCTAACAAGGGAAAGTGTCCTGTTTAGGACATTATTAATTACGCATCATACTATAGTAAGGTGCTTATATCCTTTGACTATCTCATTACTCGTCATACCATCACATGCCCCTGTACTAGTAACGGTTAGCTAAGCCTGATCTGTGTAACACTCCAACAATATATATCCCGTACACTCCCAGTGCCCCTGCATCCCCTCGTAATATAACATTTAAACGACTTACCACTGAGACACTTCATGAGAGACTCTACAAAGCTCACAGACAGCCTGTAACACGTACAGAGTCCTCTCGTGAGGCATGACAGTCCAAATGACTCTGTATGACTCTTATATGGAATCTGGGAGCATATGCAGTTTAACAGGCATAGTGGGGTTCAGTAGACAACACAGTAGACAAAATGGTGCAGTTGACATCAAATAAGATTAGTAAGTAAAGTAGTTATTGATATTGCTTACATGAGTTACGAATTGGCGTTCCTTATAGGAAATTAACACTTACCGCCGAAGCCAATTAAAACAATAACCTAGCGTATATTCCGCTAAGCTTTTCTTGTTTGTAGGTTGCAAATGGATTACAAAAACTAAAAGTTCATTCATTTTAAATCACTTCACAAAGCCAAGTTAGATGATATGGTTTAAGTTCATTGATTTAAGACAAAAAAGCCGCATAAGCTAATAGAACAAGGATTAAGACCAGAGAACCTCCGAAGATAATAAGAGCTTTTCTCATTCTAAACACGCACATTAATAGTGTCGGCAAAAAAGCCAGCAACAAAGGCTGGGATAAACAAGGCGGCTATGGTTATTAGGCCTCCAGCGGGATGTAATAACTCTACTCCTAAAACATAATCAAGTATTGCGAACGGAATTCCTGCCATTAGGCCACCTAAAACCCCGATTACTAATGCTACTTGTAATTTTCTTTTCATGTCCACACCTGTTCCATAGCAGTTCTCATAGTCTCTAAGTTGTATCTACTGCTATAAAGAGACGCAACACTACTATCAGATTGGCCTACTAGAGTTTTTGACAGTTCATCTTGGTAACTAGTGAAGTATAACAAAAACTATACAGGTATTTTAAAAACGCCTAATCAATGAGTGTAATTTCTTAAGAGAATAATAATTATTTGATATTTTATATTATTATGACAATATTCAATTTATTGAATATTCATCAAGAAGGAAAGTCTAATGCAAAACCTTAATCCGATAAACTATGTTTCTTCCACGATTCATGCGTCGGATGTGGATAGGGTTTTTGGAGCAAGCCGGCAATTACTTGGCCCCACATGAACCAGAGTGGCCGTAATTAGAAATGGTAGTGCTTCACCTTTTAAGTAAAATTGAGATTGAGAATAACTTTTAATGGCTCGTTCTTTTGTACCTTTTGAAACTCTCTGGGAAATGGCGATAGATACGCCATATTCTTTTATGGTCAAGGATGATAATTTAGCCTGGAGCTGTGGACAATTAGCTCTTGATAAAAAGTCACAGGTTATTGGCGCAAATAATATAGAAAAACAGAGTTATGTCGTTTGTGACTATATTTTAGAAATACTTTCACGCGCTGACATGCGCATTCAATCAGTAACTAAACTTCTCTTATATTACGTGGATACTGGTGAAAATAATCGTGATATGATGCTGGATATATTTCAGAAAAAATTTGGCGACAATGTTCTCTTTGTGCCAATAAGAGTTCCACATTTTTATTACGATGGAATTTTACTAGAAGTAGATATTTACTGTAATACTGAAAAAAAACAGTATTTGGTTCATAATCAAAATGGCGTATCAATTAACGCTATTTCTACAAATTTAGAGATATCAATGTTTGTCGAAGCAAAAAATAATTCAATAGAGTTTCTGATTCCAGAACTAACGTCTTTTCTTTCAGATCTTAATGTAAACCTAGAGGCAATACTATCAGAACACTGGTTTGTGCCATCTGGTGACCTATTAACTTTTAATGACTGTATAACGAAGGAAAGGCCAAATCTTGATTTGGGCGCGGTTATCAGTTCTGGCAAAGACACTGATTATATTTCAGGACACTTTATTTTAACAAGAGATGGGGTAGTAAGTTCAACAAAGACAATCGATATTGAAAACAGTGTAAGTCTTTTAATACGCCAAAATGATAATATGGCTTGGCTACAGGCGCGATCCCTCGATGTTACAAAGGGTGCAGTGGCTCAGACAGAGTTAATCATGGAAAGTATAGAAGCTGCCATTAAGCCGTTAAATTTAAGCTTCAAAGATATTGTAAAGTCTACCACGCATTATGTTGGAGGCGATACGGCTGAGGAATTACATCAAAATATGGAAGTTAGGAACGCATATTATGAAAAGCCAGGCCCAGCTTCCACAGGTTTGGCCGTATTTGGAATATCAGACAATGCTAGTCGTATTGTAATTGATTTAACTTTACTCAAAGAAAGGTAGTTTAAGCCTATTTCATAAAGGCAATTATTCGGTAAAAAATTTTATTTCTGTGAATATAATTTTATCTTAAACAAAAGTGAAACCCCAAAATACAAATCTAGTGTAAAGGTTAGATCATATGTGAGGCAAATAAAGAAGGGAACAGGGATCCAGATCTTATATATCCAGGACAGATATTTGAGATTCAAGTTTAATTAGGCCTTACAATTATTATTTTTTGCACTATTTCATCACTATAAAATGAAAAGTCTTGGCAGCCCAGAAGATCACCACGACCGAAAGGTTGAAATCCGAGTTATTGCTCGGGTGATGCCGTATTTATGGCCAAAGGGTCAGAATTGGGTAAAGTGGCGCGTCACACTTGCCTTGGTTAGCTTAGTCATGGCTAAAGTAGTTGCAGTTGCCACTCCAATGATTATGGGAGCCACAGTTGATATTCTTTCTGGTGACGGTGGTGCTAATAGGCTCTTTATGCTTGGAGCAATTGGCTTAACAGTTGCTTATGGGTTGTCTCGTGTTTTAGAAAGTGCATTTCAACAATTGCGAGATGTTGTCTTTGCCAAAGTTGGCCAACGCGCCCTTCGGCAGGTAGGTTTAGAGACTTTTAATCATATTCATAATATGTCATTGCGATACCACCTCAGCCGTCAGACCGGTGGTTTGAGTCGAGTAATGGAACGCGGTGTAAAAGGCGTCTCATTCCTTTTGCGTTTTCTTCTGTTTTCTATCGGTCCTTTGGTACTTCAGCTTGTTCTTATATCAATTGCTTTAGCGACATTTTTTAATATTAGATATCTTGGTGTCATTGCTTTGTCAGTTGTTGCTTACGTTAGTTTTACTGCAGTGGTTACAGAGTGGAGAGTGAAAATTCGCAAAGTAATGAACGATCAAGATAAGGATGCCAATCAAAAGGCTATCGACAGTCTTCTAAACTTTGAAACTGTGAAGTATTTTAGTGCTGAAATGCGTGAGTCAGGTCGTTATAATGCCGCAATGAAGGGTTATGAAGCGGCAGCTATCAAAACCTCGTACTCTCTGGGTTTTATTAATATTGGCCAATCCATAATTATTAATACCGCAATGGTTGCAGTTATGATTATGTCAGCTCAAGATGTTGCTGTTGGCCGAGCTAGCGTAGGTGCATTTGTCGCCGTAAACGCATATATCATGCAAGTGATGATGCCATTAAACTTTCTTGGTTTTGTATATCGCGAAATTCGTCAAGCTTTAGTTGACATGAGTGAGATGTTTATCTTGTTGGAGCAGCCGCCTGAAGTACAAGATAAGGACGCCGCTCCGGCTTTGGAAGTGAGTGGTGGGTGCATCGAGTTTAGGGATATACATTTTTCGTATGATGCTGAACGCCCTATCCTTAGAGGCGTAAGCTTAAAAGTAGAGCCTGGTCAAACGTGGGCCATTGTTGGTCCGTCTGGATCTGGTAAATCCACCTTGGGTCGTTTATTGTTTAGGTTTTATGATGTGACTGATGGCGCTTTATTAATCGATGACCAGGACATACGCGACATAACACAGCGTAGCTTGCATGAGGCGGTAGGTGTAGTTCCTCAAGATACAGTACTTTTTAATGATACTATTTACTATAATATTGCCTATGGTCAGACAGGTGCGACTCCGGATCAGGTTAAAAATGCAGCAAAAGCAGCACAGATACATGACTTTGTAAAAAGCCTTCCTATGGGTTATGAAACGACTGTTGGTGAACGGGGGTTAAAGTTATCTGGGGGCGAAAAACAAAGAGTGGGGATTGCCCGTACTTTACTTAAAAACCCTCCAATTCTGTTGTTAGATGAAGCAACATCTGCTCTTGATTCAGAAACTGAACATGAAATTCAAGACAGCTTAATTGAAATGGGGCAGGGACGAACCGTCCTCACTATTGCCCATAGACTTTCTACTGTCGTGCATGCAGATCGTATTGTGGTTTTGGAGAGTGGTCAGATCGTAGAGCAAGGTCGTCATGATGAATTACTGTTGAAGGCTGGTCGCTACGCCCACCTTTGGAATTTACAATTGGCGGAAAATGGCACACATCTATGAAGGTCTAATAGCCATAGGATGCATCTTTGCAGGTAGGCCATAGATGAACTAGATGGCAGTACCGCATGCTTTACGCTCGACTTTCAGGAATTGAGCAGCAGAAAAAGATTATGACAGAGACATGGCTGAAATACAGCTTGCACATACTGTTGGTAGCTAAGCCAAGACAATTGTATTTAACTCGTCCAAACTCTTATTATTAAACGATAAGGGACCCCTAAAACTGAAAATTAGAGGTACCGCATTTGCATGGTTAGGTAAGTGAGTAATTAGACGGTGAGTAGGGAAGTCTTAAACGGATATTCCTGCTTTAGGATAATGTTGAAATACCTCGGTGGCTCCATCACTACTAACTATGAATACATCGTAGGCTTCACGCTCATCTTCAGCCCCCATCCCGGGCGAGCCGTATGGCATCGCTGGCACGGCTAATCCTAATGCATCAGGACGGTCTGCTATGAGACGTTTTATGTCGCGGGCGGGAACATGTCCTTCAATGAAATAGCCATCAACTTTAGCGGTATGACAGGACATCATATCTTTGGGGATGCCACTCTCAATCTTAAATTCAGTCAAAAGGCTACCTGAGCGATCTTCGGTAGTAACATTGAAACCTTTGTCTGTTAAAATCTCTATCCATGCATTGCAGCAACCACACTGTGGGTTTTTAACTACGTGAATATCAGGGGAAGTACCGTCAGCTAAGGCAGCAAATGGAGCAGCAATGACGGAACTTGATGCAAGTATTAACAGTTGCCGCCGGCTTAACGATAGGTTGTTCCTCATCACTTATTCCCTTTCAACATCATTCTATATAATTAGTGCGGTATCCAAACAAATCCATAGCAAGGTGGCGCGATACTAATTTAAGGTCCAAGAGCTATAAGTTGTTAATGTGGACTCATAAATATTAAATCTAAACTTTTTGTTTATAATCAGCCACTTAAGAAAGTTTCGTGGCAGACAGTCCGTTAATCATAATTAGCACAATTATATCAATATTTTACAGTGTTATTTTAAAGTTTCCTCTTCCAATATAACCCTCAATCAGCTGAGTGCTTAAGGTAATAACTTAATCTTTTTCTCATTTTTAATCCAATCATTTAAAAAAAGTCTTTCCATTCTATTGGATTAGGGCAACGCTTAAAATAAAAATGAAGGCGATTTTTCATTATTACAATAATGGCATCCCCATTCCATTATTTAAATTTACACCCACACCAAAGTCAGATGTAGAAAAGATTACGTCAGCATTTAAGAAGTTCATTCAGTAATGGTAAAAGATAATATCTTCAATTTAATGATGCTAAAGCCAAACGTAAATCATGTGTCAGCCTTATCTCGAACTGAGCAGTGTGGAAGTTCTTGCCAAGCGATAATAATTATTGTGCGAAGCAATATCAAAATATCAAAACAGCCAAAGCAATTAGAGTTGCCTTATTAGATTTTCATTTAAATTTAGGTAAATTTAAAGCTGGTAGAGCTTTGTTTATTAAGCAATTGCTCTACCAGCAGTTAACATTTTATTCCTTGGCCATTACACACGGCTCTAGGAATTAGTTTGGGAGTATGACTGCATCTATTACATGGATTACGCCGTTTGATGCTTCAATGTCAGCTGTCACCACGTTGGCGCCGTTTACTGATACACCATTGTTGGTCATGATCGTGACATTGCTGCCTTGTAAAGTTAGTGCCATCATACCGTTACTTAGATCAGTGCTCATAACCTTTCCAGACACAACATGGTTTGTGAGAATAGATATAAGTTGGTCTTTGTTTTCAGGTAATAGTAAGGTTGCTACGGTACCTTCTGGTAATGCGGCGAACGCCTCATCTGTTGGTGCAAACACTGTGAAGGGGCCTTCTCCCTTGAGTGTGTCGACTAATCCTGCAGCTTGTACTGCAGCTATTAATGTTGTGAAAGAACCAGCACCCACGGCTGTATCTACGATATCTTTTGAGTAACTACTACCTGCAAAGGCCATTGAATTAGCTGCTAGTAGGGCCACAGATGTGATAGTTAAAAATTTACGACGAAGCATTTTTTTTCTCCAAGAAAAAGAGTTAGCCACTTTTTTATTAGTGGTATCGTTTATACGACGGCGTAGAGTTTTGGATCACTTTTATATTGTAACCTTAGGTATACCCAATAACGTATGTCACTAACCAATAAGATCTATCAACTAAAATACTCATTTGTGCGTTTGTACATATATATAACGTATAGGAGCAGTGTGGCCCATACAGTGCTACCAAGGGTCTTTCAGTTCAACATGCAGTGCATCAAGCACAGTTAATATGCCACCATGTAAAAAACTTATTACCTACGCTGTGCGTGACTTAAAATAAAGTTGACAACAGCTCCTTACCACTGAGATATTACTTTAAGCTTTATAGTTAACTATTTATAAACCGGACAGGTATCGAGATAGCCTGCTAAGTAGGTCTCCAAGTTTGCAAAAAATTTTAAAATAACATTAATTGGTTATTTACTTTTTGTTTCTTTCTTTTTCTAGTAGAAACTTTTCTACTACCGTGCTTATTATAAATTGCGTTTGAAATTTCCTTATATTGAGAACCTGCGCGTATTTCAGCTATTTTATCCTTAGCTTCTCTTGCTGCTTTTTTATGCTCAATTATCGGCTTTGGATAGTCAGTGCCCAATGAAAACGTTATATTATCGATTAAATTAGAATTCCACTTCCAAGGCTCATGTATAAATTCATTTGGAAGTTGTTTTAATTCTGGCACCCATTTTCTGATGTAATGACCATCTGGGTCATGTTCCATTGACTGTTTAATGGGATTGTATACCCTCATAGCATTTATGCCAGTTACGCCAGACTGCATTTGCAACTGACTGTAATGAATGCCTGGCTCATAATCTGTAAACAGCTTAGCTAGATGTTTACCTGTCGTTCGCCAATCCAACCAAAGCTGATAACTTGCAAAGCTCACGAGCATCGCACGCATTCGGAAGGTTATCCATCCATCAATAATTAGATTTCGCATGCACGCATCAATGAATGGGTACCCAGTGTATCCAGTTGACCATGCCTGGTACTTTTCTTCATTATAATCATTTTTTCTTAAACTTTCGAAAGCTGGATGCATGCAATGTGTTTCTAATTCTGGTTGGTCTTCAATTTTTTGAATAAAGTGGCAACGCCAAGCTAACCGAGAGTTGAATGCCGTAAGGTTTTTCATAAAGTATTTTTTTTCATCAGTATGAAGCTGTTGTTTTCTTTTTTTAATTGACTGAACTACTTCTCGTACAGAAAGGCTTCCCCACGTAAGATGAGATGACAATCTTGAACAATATATTGATGATAACCCGGGAGCAGAAATATGATATAAATATTTTTTTGATCTGGTATTTAAAAAGCCCATTAAATCATCAATTGCTGCTTTCCTCCCACCAATTTGAACTTTACCAACTAACTTCTTTCCAAATTTAAAACTATCTTTTCCAGGTAAATTATCTGACTTACAGTTCAATATTGGCATTAAATTATTGGGTTTTGGTAAAATCTTTTGAGACATTCGTTCGTTTCTAATCACTGACCAATTGTCGCGGGAAGACAAGTTTCTAACAACCCCATTCGACGGGTATTCATACATTGAAATTTTATTTAAAGCGCACATATCTCTAACGTTTATATCTCGAGTATAGGTCCAAAGATTGCCTGTCTCTTCGTGACAATATATTCCACGAATATTAAATTCTAATTGAAGACCTTTAATAACATTACAAACATCTCCAATTTTGATAATTAGAGGCTGACCTAATCTTGCCAATGAAACATTGAGATCATTCAAGCAATCATGAATAAAATGCCAGTGGCGCCGGGAGCTAAAGTTTTTTGCCCAATAATCCAACTCAACAACATATAATGGTAATATGGGTAGTGTACTTTTAGAGGCCGCTAAAAGTGGTGCATGATCGTTTGCTCGTAAGTCGCGCTTAAACCAAATAATATTTATTTCTGTTTTCATTTTCTTTATTATTTTTGACAAACTTAAAGTTCTCACTGCAGTTGGATATTGTATTAAGGGCCCTATTTATTTGTATTTCTGAGATATAAAATTAAGATAAAATTTAATTAGATATTCATATTAAAACAAACTTTTAGCTTATTATATTGAGTATTCATAATATATATTATTTAAAGTCTCCTATATGAAATAACACTCTTGTCCTTCACATCAATACTTACCATTATGACTACCGTGGCACAAAAATAGCTTAGCGTATATTCGGCTAAGCTATTGTTGTTTGTAGGTTACAAATGGGTTACAATTTTTTTTTAACAAGTCGTATTTTTATTTAAATGATGAATTTTTTCTATGCTCTTATATGTAAATGGGCGGCATATGCAGTTTCATAGTCATAGTGAGGTTCAAAAGATCTCATTTAAAATACCTACTCTAAAAGGGCTTTATCTGAATGATGGCAGGCGATTTCGTGGCCTGATATGCTTGAAGTTAATGGCGCTGAGGTCGTATTGCAGAGACCTTCTATTTTGATGTGGCAGCGATTATAAAAAGGGCATCCAATGTCAGTCATTTCAACTGTTCCAGATATGCCAACTTCCGTGCTCTGTTTTTTTAAAGTTTCTTCTAACCACCCAACCCGTAATTCTGGAACTGAATTAATCAACAATTTTGTATATGGATGAAACGGTGGAGATAGTATTTCTTGAACTGTCCCTTGTTCTACTAATCTACCAGCATAAAGAACAACAATCTTATCTGCAAAAGAGGATACGGTTGATAAATCGTGACTAATAAATACGAAAGAAATACCAGTTTCCTTACCTAATTTTTTCAAAAGTGATATTACATTTGCCCCAACGATAGTATCTAAAGCCGAAGTCACTTCATCGCAGAGTAATAATGTTGGTTTAGCTGCAAGTCCTCTAGCTAAATTCACACGTTGCTTTTGTCCTCCGGATATTTCTGTTGGTCTTCGGTTCATAAATGCATCGGGGAGTTCAACAAGTCGCATTATCTCTCTGACTTGCTCGTCACGCTTTTTGCCTTTTACGCCATGATAAAAGGTTAATGGGCGTCCGATTATTTCTCCGATAGTTTGGCGTGGGTTTAGGGCAGTATCAGCCATTTGAAAAATAAATTGCACTAGTTGTAATTCATTTAAACTTCGGTTTTTTACTGAAGGGTGTAGCTCTTTTTCGTTTAATAAGATTTGTCCTGAAGAGGCTGGAAGCAATCCAGATATTACTCTTGCTAATGTTGATTTTCCGCACCCTGATTCTCCTATAATCCCTACTACTTCGCCATGGTTGAGCGAAAAGCTAACGTCGTGGAGCACTAGTTTAGTAGGGGTTCTCTTGTTAGTTCCACCATAACCAGCAGAAATATTTTTGACCGCTAACGCCGAATTTGAATGTTCTGATTCCAAAACACTTTGTTCGATTAGGTTGGCTTTTGGAGTGGGTCGCACTGCAGCCATAAGTTTGTTGGTATAACTGTGTTTCGGATTATTAATTATTTCCTCAACGGTACCCTGCTCCTTTATTACTCCATCATAAAGCACAACAACATGGTCAGCTATTTGAGCAACAACAGATAAATCATGTGTAACGTAAATTGCAGCTGACTTTTCATCGCGTATCACCTTTTTTATTGCCTTCAAAACTTCAATTTGTGTCGTAACATCGAGAGCGGTTGTAGGTTCATCTAGCACCAAAAGGCTTGGTTTTTCTACCAATGCCATCGCTGCCATTAAGCGTTGAAGTTGACCACCAGAGACCTGATGTGGGTACAGTTTACCAATCATATAGGGCTGTGGAAGCTCTAAAGCTATATATAGCTCTATTGCTCTTTTTTCAGCAGTTTCTTTACTCAGTGCACCGTGAAGAAGAGCTGACTCAATAACCTGCTCGCCAATGGTTAATGAGGGATTAAATGTAGCTGCCGCACTTTGTGCTAGATAGGCGACGTGTTCTCCCCGCATTAACCGCTTTTTTTCGTAATCCAGGTTAATCATATCTTTTTCTAATAGAATGGCTTCTCCACCAGAAAAGTGAAGGCCTGGCTTTGTATATCCTAGTGCAGCAAGCGATATAGTGGTTTTACCGGAACCACTTTCCCCGATGAGAGCGACAACCTGCCCAGGAAAAACATTAAAACTAATGCCCTTCACAATCTCTATAGGTTCTTGTGCCCAGGGTCTTGCCTCGATTTTTAAGTCGCGGCATTGAAAGATTGGTTTGGTTTTCATTATGTCATCTTACCTGAAAGGCTTCCGCCATCGTGAGCAGAAATGTCATCAATAACAATATTAATTGCTATTGTTAAACTAGCTATTGCTAATGCTGGAGCGATGGTAGCAATAGCTCCTCCTGAAAATCCATTTGCAAGCCCTTGAAGGTTTTCACGAACCATAGAACCCCAATCTGATATCGGTGGCTGCACTCCCAACCCTAAGAAGCTGAGACTCGAAATAAAAAGGATAATGAAAATTAATCTTATTCCGAAGTCGGTTGCTAAGGGCATTGCTATATTTGGTAAAACTTCTCTAGTTATGATCCACCAAAGACCCTCTCCACGAGCTCGAGTAACCTCCACAAAATCTTGAACAATAATATCTAGGCTTAGTGCGCGAGCAATCCTAAAAACGCTCGCAGCATATATTAATCCAGATAGAACTATAAGTATGGGTATCGAGGATCCAAAGGCAGCAATGGTTATTAATCCCAACATTATACTAGGGAAAGAAAGTACAACCTCAATTGAGCGACTTAATATAGCATCAGTCCACTTTCCTGCCACGGCCGCCGTGACTCCGAGAAATATTCCAACTATATAAGCCAATATAGTTGCCACAAATGAAATACCAATAGTAGTTCTGGCACCCCACATTATTCTAGACAGCACATCCCTACCTATGTAATCAGTCCCCAGAAGGACTTGCCTGGTAGGGCTCATGAAACTAGGGTCATCAAATTCATTACCGGCTAAATCCTCCTCGATGAAATGAGCTTCATGGTATGGGGCGAGGTAGCTTCCAAATAATGCTATTATTATCCAAAATATAACGATACCTAGGCAAAATTTTCCAATCCAAGAAAGCCGTAATCGACTTTTTGCTGGAACGTCGTGTAACTCTTCATAGGCGTCTGTTTCGGGCACATCTTTTTCGAGTTCATTTTTCATTTTGGATGTCTTAACCTTGGATTTGAAACTATTGTGGCAAGATCTGCAATCAATATCAAAACAACAAATGTTGTGCAAAATATCATTCCACAAGCTTGAACTAGTGGAATATCACGCGTTTGAACACCATCTACCATAAGTTTGGCCAGGCCAGGGTATGCAAATATGGTTTCCATGATCACGACACCGCTTACAAGGTAAGCAAGGTTAAGAGCAATCACATTGATTATAGGACCAATTGAATTTAGCAAGGCGTGCCGTAAGATAATCGTTCTCCTTGGTATTCCCTTTAATATCGCCATTTCAATGTATGGAGAGCTCATAACATTTAGAATTCCTGCTCGCGTCATCCTTGTCATTTGAGCTGACACGACAAGGACTAGTGTGAAAATCGGAAGCGTTAAAACATAAAGTGATTTCAGAAAACCTTCGTTTCCACGCAAATAAGATACGGAAGGAAACCAGCCTAAACCAACTGCTAGAATGAGTATTAAAAAAATAGCTACGAAAAAATCAGGGACGGCGATCAATCCTAACGTAGTTGCGGTTATAACTCGGTCAATCATGCTGCCAGGCATCATAGCAGCTGTGAGACCTAGAGAAAGTGAAAGTGGAATTGATATTAAAGCCACAATACCACCTACAAAAAGAGTGTTTCCAATCCTGTATTTAATTAGATCTGCTATAGTTGATCCGCCCGCCACGGAAACTCCAAGATCGCCAGTTACAAGACCATAAATCCAATTAAAAT
Organism: Paracoccaceae bacterium; assembly: GCA_028112705.1. Classification (GTDB taxonomy): domain Bacteria; phylum Pseudomonadota; class Alphaproteobacteria; order Rhodobacterales; family Rhodobacteraceae. Next base: position 156,660 of record JAOGYN010000001.1, read on the forward strand.
ACTGTGTATACCATGCCTGATTTAGCCCGAGTTTCTCACGAAGAGCTTCTAAACTCGCATCTGTCGCCGTTTGACCAAGAATTAACTCAGCTGCATCGCCAGGAAGAATTTGTGTAATTAAGAAAATGAACGCGGAAACTGCCCATATAAGAAATATCCCAATTAATATACGGCGTGCAGCCATTATCCACATTTGTATTTAACCTTTTATCGAAACCTAAGCACTCTTATCTGTTATCCATGATATATGAATAAACGTTATTATGTTATTTTAAAATAAAAAAATATGAATAATAACTGAAAAATTAATCTATCGTAAGAGATTTGCGGAAGCTCTAAGAGCTACCGCAAATCTTTAGTTATTAACTTAACTTTCGAGCCAGGCAAATTCTACCCACTCGCCACCACCTAGTGCTCCAAGTGGAAGTTTAGGGACACCATGGATCTTAGAGCTCTTTGCATCAAGATAGGATGAGTGAGCAGGTATAACCACAGGTGCATTTTCAGTTACAATTTTTTGCATTTCACATTGTAACGCATGTCGGTTTTTGGGATCTGTTTCACCTTTTACTTTATTTAAAAGATCTCTCATACGCTCATCTTTCCAGAATGTGTCACTCCACGGTGCATCTGGGTGATAAGCCATATCCAACATAATAGAAGCAGTTGGTCTCATATTCCACGCAGTTGTGTGCATAGGGGTTTTCTGCCAAACAGCACTCCAGTAACCATCTGTAGGAACTTTCTTCACATTTAAGTCGAACCCTATTTTCTGACATTCTCTTTGTAGAAGAAGGCTCATCTCTACAGCTCCTGGAGAAACTTCAGCAGCTTCCATTACAGCTGATGTTATGCCAGATTTTTTCAGAAGAGCCTTTGCGCGATCTGGATCATATGCATTAATTGGAAGATCAGAACAGAAGTCTACTCCATAGGCCGAATTAATAGGGTTATCATTTCCTACCGTTCCGTGCCCCTTTAAAAGCGTTTTAACAATGCGCTCGCGTCGTTGAAGAAGTTTCATAGCCATAACAAAATCTGGATTACTTCCATATTCCTTTTCGGAGTGCATGCCTATACCCATATAGCTTCCCGACGGAGTTGATATTAAGTCGATACCTTCTGCAGATTCAATCTGCTGTAAAGAGTTGGGAGGAATACTTATAATCATGTCTGCATCACCGGATAGGAGTGCACTCACGCGTGATATACTATCTGTTATTCCAAAGAGCTCTATGGAGTCAAAGTTTGCTCCTTCTCGCCAGTAATCTTCATTGCGAACATGAACGGAACCAATACCTGGTCTCATGCTTTCTAGTTTATATGGGCCGGTTCCAACAGGATTGATAAAGTCTGTGGTTCCATCTTTAACGATTTTAAAATGTTTCTCTCCTAAAATAGCCGGAAGATCTGAATAGCCAGTTTCACAAATAGCCTTTACTTCATAAGGGCCTACTTTTTTCCATTCTTTTATTACGCTGAATAAACCTTTTGCTACTGAAGTAGAGTCTGCTCCCATATGTCGTTGCATAGAATAGATGACGTCATCCGCCGTAAGTTTACTTCCATCGTGGAAAACAACATCTTTTCGAATATTAAAAGACCATTCAGTTGCATCTGCATTCGCACCAAATGAGGAGGCTAGTTCCGGTTGAGGGACTATATCGTCACTAAGTTGAATGAGACTATTATAATGAGCCCTACCTCTTGCATAATCAGTATCAGAAGTCAGCATGCATGGATCTAAAGTATCGTCAGGACCGTGGAGGTTAAAAGCAGTTTTGATTGAGCCCCCTTTTTTCGCTGTAGAAGCTGCCGCATGATTAGCAAAGCTTAAAGCTGAAGGCAGCGCTACACCAGCTGCTAAAACAGACATCATGAATTTACGTCGACCAATTGTACCGTTTAGTAGTTTAGTTTTTTGTAATTCTATATATTTATTTTTTATCATATCTTTGTACCCTCCCAGGTTATTATTATCCTATTTATATTTACGTCATAAAAATTATAATTCTAATTTATCACACTTTTTTTAGTTATTTTTTTTAGTGTGTTTACAAAATTTGTTTTATTTCAGCATATCTTAAAAAGAATTTAACTTTATACAAGTGATAAATAAAGTAGTTGTCCATTAGGGATTGTCATGCCAGGTTTGGCAAAGGTCTGTCGTCGCCAGTATATGAGGATCTTAAAACTTATCAGGTAAAGATTGAAAGTGGGCAGTTTTTTTTCAGGTGGTTCAAAAAACTTATGATAAATACCTAGCGAGATAAAAGGAGTATTTTAACCTTGAGATACTCTAGTATTTGAAACACTTGAATATTTTGAAATTTTCTATCAAATGTTATTTAGGTACTCAATTTCTGAAAAGCTAAAGGTAATTAAGCAAATATGATAAAAGCAATTCTAGCGTGTGATGAAGATTGGGGTATTGGTAAGGATGGTGATATGCCTTGGCCGCACAATCCAGCAGATCTTAAATGGTTTAAACAAAATACGACAGGTGGTGTTGTTGTTATGGGCAAATCGACATGGGATGGGCTGCCGTTTAAGCCTCTACCCAAACGAGAAAATATAATCGTAACGCGTAGTAAGCAAGATATTAGTATAACAGATTACCAATTTGTTAAGTTTGCCGATATAAAGCAAAAGCTGTTAGAATTTAAAGAAACGAAGGATATTTGGATTATTGGTGGTGCTAAATTAATAGAAGGACTGTTTGATATAATAGCTGAATTTCACTTGAGTAAAATTAAAGGTATTTATGACTGCGATACATATTTGCCAGAAAAATTTATTAAAGAACATTATATATTAAAACAAAGTAGTAAACTTGGTGAAGTGAGCTTTGATGTATGGTGTAAAAAATGAAACAATATTTAGATGCATTAAAATATATTATTGATAATGGTGAAGAAGTAAGTGATCGAACAGGGGTAGGGACGCAAAGCGTATTTGGTTATCAAATGCACTTTAATCTTCAAAATGGTTTTCCTGCGGTTACCACAAAGAAACTAGCGTGGAGAAGTGTCATTGGAGAACTATTGTGGTTCTTAGAGGGAAGTACAGATGAGAGAAGATTAGCAGAACGAACTTTTGACAAAGATCGAACTGAACTTATCGGCAAAAAAACTATTTGGACCGCAAATGCTGACGCTCAAGGAATAGCACTTGGTTATGAGAATGATGATTTAGTTAAGAAATTGGGGCCAGTATATGGCCATCAGTGGAGGAATTTTGATGGAATTGATGGAGACATTAAAAATAAGGCAGATCAAATAACATGGTTAATTAGTGAAATAAAAAGCAATTCAAATAGCAGGCGACTAATTCTCTCGGCATGGAACCCAAATCAAATAAATGAGATGGCCCTACCGCCGTGTCATACATTGGCACAATTTAGGGTAATGAATGGGAAACTAAGTTGTCAGCTTTACCAGAGAAGCGCTGATATGTTCCTGGGTGTTCCATTTAATATTGCAAGTTATAGCTTGCTCACACATATGTTAGCTCAAATATGTAATTTAGAATTAGGGACGTTTGTTTGGGTTGGAGGAGATTGCCATATATACAAGAACCATAAGGAACAAGTAGCTGAGCAACTTAAGAGAGAACCGCAAAACTTACCAAATTTACACATGCCACTTTTTAAAAATTTACATGAATTATTAAAAACGAAACCGAATAATTATGTACTGGAAGACTACAACCCTTTGGGAAGTATAAAGGCTCCAATGGCTGTATAATGCGAGAGTATTTTTTTTAAAATATTGAAAATAAACAAAAAATTATAAGTTAAGCACAACTTGTTGTTGCGTCTTTCTAGCATATAATATTCTACAAACTCGTTTAACAGAGACTTATAGATAGGAAAAAAATATGATTAAAAATCTAAAATGCCGTATCTGTGGTAGTGATACTTCAGTTAGGGGATTACTGTATAGATGTGGTTCTAAAACATGCCAGTCAGTATTTTGGGATAAGAGGGCTGTAAAGAAACGCATTCGGTCTCTACCAGATGATATAAAAGCCACTTTAGAGTTAATCTGTAGAGAAGCCTCAATTCCCAAGGTGGCTGCAAATGAGTTTTTTGTTTATGTTTTGCGAATGAAGGGGAGATCTGAAGGGCGAGAAAGAGTGTATGTTGGAGAGACAAGCTTACATCCTTACGAAAGATACCTAAAGCATATCGCAGGGTACAAGTCTGCACCAACGGCTAAAACTAAAGAGTTTGCAACTGCTCTAATATCCTTTGAAGTACTTTTGGACTCTAGAGCTGCTGCAAAAGAAAGAGAGACAGAGTTAGCAAAAGAATTAATAAAACTTGGAAAAGATGTTAAGGGTGGGCACTAATAATACCATAACCTTGCTAAGTTGAAAATTTGCATGATTTATAAAAGCCCAATCAAATTCCTTATAAGTTTATAGCTAAAAAAGTATTTAACAATATTTGAATATTGAACCCTTAGGCAACTCTTCGCTCACTTATTTATACTCACTTGTTTGGATATTTTCTTCCCATATTGTCAGAGTAGTTAAATAATGATTCTGGCATTAAAGTCAGGACGACTTGAGGCAAATATAAATGTTAAACCATATCGGGCATTCATCATTACATAAGGGTTTCTCCTGACCTTATAAGTAGTATCAATCATCGAATTAGGTTTATTGCTCTGCCCATTCAGGCAGGATTTTTATTCTGTGGGCAGAGTGCCTCTTGTTAAATCTAAAGATTTATAAAGAGAGGTAAAATTTGATCTACCAAGATAATGCAAAAAAAAGAATGGGAATTATAATCCTGTCACTCATGTTACTAAAAATTTTATTCTTCTGGTTTGTTTTAATAACTATAAGCAAGCCCGTTTATGCAACTGAGCAAACCCAAACATTAAAACAAAAAATGGATCAGGCAACATTTGGTCAAATGCATCTAATTAAGGATGATAATCCAAATGGAATAAAAGCCCCACTGGTTTCAACAGATTATTTAATTAATATTTCTGGTACAATTTCGAGAACCAAGGTTGTTCAACGATTTATAAATTCGAGTGATCAATGGGTTGAAGGATTGTATCTTTTTCCTTTACCTCCATCCTCATCGGTTGATCTTTTACGTATGCGTATTGGAGAAACCTTTATTGAAGGTCAAATAAAGGAACGTAAAAAAGCAAAGCAAATTTATGAAAAAGCAAAATCAAGTGGTAAAAAAGCTGCTCTATTACAGCAACAACGACCAAATTTATTCAGTCATTCTGTTGCAAATATTGGGCCAAACGAAACAGTTATAATTGAAATAGAGTTCCAACAGGCGCTTGCACCAAAAGATAATCGTTGGGAAATCAGGTTACCTTTAGTGGCGCCCCCATTATTTGAACCGAAGAAGTTGAAACAAAATGTCAGTTTTAGTCAAAATGGTTTTGGAACAATCAATTCAGTTTCTCCTTACAAAGGGACTAAGCATGTACTTGCCAAGAATAAAAGCACTCAAGAAGATATAATCAATCCCGTTAATATTGAGATTAAACTCTCTCCAGGATTTGAATTAAATTCACTTGAAAGTCCGTTTCATAAGATTACTGTTAATGAGCAACCCAATAATCAGTTTGAGATTAACTTAAGCAATACAACTCCTGCAAATCGTGACTTTGTTCTCAGATGGGAGCCAAAAGATACAAAAATTCATGCTTCACTTTTTAAGGAAGTTTTTGATGATAAAAATCATTATCTTGTAACCCTTACCCCTCCCAAGACAAAGTCACAAAATATCTTACTAAATCGAGAAGTTATTTTTATTCAAGATATTTCTGGTTCCATGGACGGTGAGTCTCTCAGGCAATCAATCATCGGTCTTGAAATGGGGTTAAAAAGTCTAAAGCCAAATGATTATTTTAACATTATCATCTTTAATAATACCTGTTCTACTTTTGCAGACACGTCTCTTCAGGCAACCCCTGAGGCAATTAAAAAAGCAATCAATGTTATTCGTTCTTTAAGCGCAAATGGGGGGACTGACGTATTCCCTGCACTTGATTATGCGTTGAGCAATCAATCTTCAGATAATTACCGTTTGCGTCAAGTCATCTTTTTAACGGACGGTGATGTTGGGAATGAAAATGAGTTATTTAACTTGGTTTCAAAAAAATTAGGAAAATCGCGTCTTTTTACAGTTGGTATAGGATCAGCGCCTAATAGTTATTTTATGAAAAAAATGGCTGAAGCGGGGCGTGGGGAAAGTGTATATATAGGTAGCATTTATGAGGTTGCTCAAAGAATGAGTGAATTGTTTGCAAAGATTGAGAGCCCCGCGATAACAAATCTAAAGATTTCTTTTCCAGATAACAAAGATGTGGAGTATTATCCTAAAGTCCTGCCGGATGTTTACAAGGGTTCACCATTTGAAATTGCCATTCGATCAAAAGACGAAATCAAATCTGCAATACTGACTGGAAAGCGTGGTGATCAACATTGGGAAGTTCAGATGCCTTTTTCAGTGGCAGGTGGGCACATTGGTGTTGCTAAATTGTGGGCAAGATCAAAAATTTCAGCAATTGAGTCGGAGCGATTTTCAGCAAATTCTAATAAAAGATCGATTAAAAAAATCGACATGGATATATTAAATACTGCGCTTGATTATAAAATCATGTCAAGATTATCCTCCCTTGTCGCTGTTGCTGTTAAGACTGATCGACCTCTTTCAAGTCGATTATTTTCAAAATATGTTGCCTTAAGTTTACCAGCAGGTTGGGATCCACGGTTTTTTCAACTTGGGGAAAATGAAAAGCGTCGAGGCTTCATTTCTAATCTTCTCTATCGACCTATAAATCGAGCAGGAAAGGGCCTCTCAATTCCAGATGCAGCTCTTAATTATAAAACAGTTTTGACCTTTGGTATTTTCTTATTACTTTCAGCATTTTTAATTCGCCTTACTAGAATGCAATTCTTTAAGAATATTTCTTTTGCAAGGTTCCAAATAAAAAAGGTTGGAAGCTGAAAATGGATGGGATTTTAAAAAAACAACGGGGCCAGCAGTTTATTGAAATAACCTTGGTTTGTCTCGGCATTCTATTTATTCTCAAAGCCTCTTATTTGCCCGCTAAAGCCTATATTGGTCAAAAGATGTTACTTGACGCATGGGAGAGGACAATTGAGACTGGTGAGTTACAGAAATCATGGGAGTGGGCAGATTTCGTTCCAATTGCAAAACTTTCAATAAGGCATCTTGGGGTTAGCTTAGTAACACTAGATAGAGCATCTGGCGAAGCATTGGCTTGGGGGCCAGGTCTCATAAATCACAATACTCAAATAGGTATGGATGGCACTGCATTTATAGTCGGCCATCGAGATAGCCATATGAGGTTTTTAAAAGATTTAAAAATTGGAGAAAATCTCACTTTGGAATTATCCAATGGTGTGGAGCAAACCTATCAAACTGTAAGAAGCGATATTGTGGATAGTCGAACTTGGAAAGTACCAACAGATCCAACCTCTACAATATCAATAGCACTTATTACTTGCTGGCCATTTGATGAAACCAATAGTGGTCCAGAGCGATACATTATTTATGCAAATCTGATATAATAGTATGATCCAAGCCATTCAAAAATCTATTTACATAGTCGGCTTCTCCTTTGGGGTCATACTTTGGTTTGGATTGTTTTTTTTATTAATTTTTGACCCGATGAAGGAGACACATATTAATGGCATACCACTAGAAGAAACCACCTGTTGGACAAGTACAAACTGCGATTGAAACTTAATAAAAAAGGAAAACAATAAATGGCAGAACTCGAGCAAGAACTATACGGATTAACAGCGAAAAGAGATGTTGTATTTCAACTAGTATCAAACAAAAAATATCGAGCTAAGAAATTACCTTTTACATCAAATACTATTTGGAAAGGTAACCGTTATGGAACAAATATTGATAAAATCTTTGGAGATATGAATGGAGGCAAGCTCTCATTAAATCAAGCAGATCGAGAGATCACACATTTAATGAAGGAGTACTACGCAATTGGGGCACATAAATGGTTTTAAGAAAAAGAAGTGGATTAACTAAATGAACGTCTCAAACTCTATAATTAAATCATTACAAGAACCAAGTTCGCTCCTCATCGTGCCACTAATGTTTATCGCTTTGTTACTAATGTTTGGTTTTATGAAAGATTGCGCAAACCCGTACTGATCACAAGAAACATGTTGGGATTATAATAGTTATGGTAATTATAAATAAATCAAAGCTAATAGTTGGTATGACTTAATTTCCTATTAGAAGCACTTGGTGGTAAACTGTAAGTGACTTCATTATTTAGAATTGAACCCTATGTTTTTATAGATTAAATTTAAGTATCGGAGATCAATCCGTTTCCAGGATTGCGCCCTGACTTACAAGAGTTTTGCGCAGCATATCGATAGATAACACATCGCCATGCTCGGCCACCTGCGCTGCTGCTGCACCACTTGCCTGTCCAGTGGCAAAAGCAGTCCCCATTACTCGAATAGCGGCTCCACCGAGCCTGTCTCCATCGGCCAGTCGTCCTGCGGCAAAAAGATTGGGAGTGTTCCGGCTCATCAGGCAAGACATCGGGATCTGATAGGCGCTTCCTCCTGGTTGAATATCAAAGGAGCTGCTATAATCTTCTCTGCTGTGCCATTCGGCACCCCAGGCTCCTAAAGCAATACAATCATCGAACTTGTGTCCGTCTATTACATCAGTCCAAAGAAACTTCCGTTTTGATTGCAGGTGGCGCGACTCACGTGTTCCAAACTCTGGCCCAGTTGATACTAGATAAGCCCCTTCACAGCCTGGTATCGTGCGGATCGCATCCAGATAAAGCCATGCTTGTCTCCGTCCGTCCTGTTCCGCTGCAGTCATAGAGCCAGCATCGCGTGGATCGTAATCAGCTGAAGCAAGATAACAGACCAAATCATGCGAAAATGGCAGCCTTGTCGCCACGCTTCTATCTTTTGTCACTTGCCCTTTATCCAGCTTAAGCCGCTTAACAGCTGATACTATCTCGGGCTGAGCTACGACTACACTGGCTGGAATTCCACCAAACCGGGTGCCCAGAGACCCAAGATTAACATGTTCACCGTTGCCATAACGAGTTTCAGCGCCACTCTGGAAAAGCAGATCCCCATCTCCTGTGCAATCGACAAAGGCAGTTGCGTGGAAGGTTTGTTGTCCTCCATGATCTGCCACCAAGACGGAAGTCACACGATTTTCTTGACGCTTTGCGCCAGTAACAAAACAACCCAGCATAACCTCGACACCGGCCTGTTGACACAGTTTGTCCAGAACCATCTTAACTGTTTCAGGATCAAACACGACATAGACCCCACGGTGGCGATGCGGGCCGGTAACCGCGTTTAGTTGGGTCAATTCTGAGAGTACACGAGCGCCAACACCGCCAACAATGATCTTTGGTTTATCTTCCAACGTATACAAACCGCAATAGGTGTTGACGCTGCGCATAGTTGAAGCTCCGCCAAGACAGTTATATTTTTCAATTAATAGGGTTCTAGCTCCAGCCTCGGCGCTTGCTATGGCCGCAGCAACGCCTGCACTGCCACCACCAGCGACAATCACATCATATTTTTCATGGCTCATGGTCCTGAACCTCTGTTTGGCCAGGCATTATATGTGATTTCAATCATACGCGCCACTTAAGTAAAATCTTTTCTAGTAAACCGATCATTGCACTTACCAAGACCCCCAAGACAGATAAAATAGCAACACCAGCAAACAGCCTTTCTAGGTCATACAAGGAGCCTGCTTGAAGAATATAGGCTCCAATCCCGTATTCGGCACCGAGCATTTCTGCTGCAACCAGAAGAATAATTGCGATGGCTAAGCTGATGCGTAGTCCCGAAAGGACGCCTGGCATTGCTCCAGGCAGTACAATTTTTCGTACAATAGACATCCAGGACAGCGAGTAGCTTTGTCCCATTCTGATCAAGGTTCTGTCAACATTATCAACTGCGCCATAGGTGGCAACAACGGTAGGGGTAAAAGTGCCAAGGGCGATTAGGGCGTATTTTGATGTCTCATCAATACCAAACCAGATGACAAACAACGGAAGAAGAGCTATTTTTGGAATTGGAAAAATAGCTGCGACTAATGGGACCAGACCAGCTCTCGCCAACGAGAACAATCCGATTATAATGCCTACGCATATGCCAAATGAACAACCAATAAACGAGCCAACAATCAATCGGGACAGAGACGGTGCCAAATGCTTAAATAACAGTCCACTTTGCCAAAGTTCAATTAGGGTCCAAAACACATCAGACGGGATCGGCATGGTTAAGCTTGTTATAATTCCAGCACGAGTTAGCACTTCAAGCATTAGTATCAGCGATATAAATACACTCAAACCAACCCAGGCAAGCGGCTTTGGGGAGTAACCACCACCCCTAAAGATTACTGTTTTAAATACTTTATTGTTACTAGTGGTGGCGTTGTTTGTATTAGACAATCAAAAGCTCCTGATCTGCGGCAATTGCCTCGTCACGCATCAACTGCCAGAGTTGCGATTGTTTTCGTTCAAGATTAATACTACTAGAATTACGGTCTGCCAGTGGTATGTCAATTTCAACAATCTCGCGAATTCGCCCTGGCCGACGAGACAATACAACAATAGAATGTCCCAATCTTACAGCTTCATTAAGATTGTGGGTGACATAAACGGATGTGAATGGAGCCCGTTCCCAAAGTGCTACCAGGTCACCCATTAGTAATTCACGGGTCTGGCTGTCCAGCGCAGACAGTGGTTCATCCATCAGCATGACTGCTGGATTGACGGCAAGAGCACGGGCAAGCGCAACTCTCTGCTTCATTCCTCCCGAAAGCTGCTTGGGAAGGGCCGTACGAAAATCTGATAGCTTGGTACGTGATAGCACGTCGGAAATAATTTCTTCGACTTGCCCTGTAGTTAGCCTGTGGTCTTCCAAAACAAGTTTAATATTGCCTTCAACAGTTCGCCAGGGCAGCAGGGCGAAATCCTGAAATACATATGTCAATGCATTGAGACAACCTTTAGGAACATCCCCAACTTGAAGAATTTTTCCTTTTTGAGGCTGTTCTAATCCTCCGATCATACGCAAGAGAGTAGATTTTCCACAACCTGATGGTCCGACAATACATACAATCTTACCCTCGGGAATATCCAAGCTGACATTTTGTAGTACTTCGAGATCACCATAAGAATGGCTCACATTATCTAGCTTTAAATCCATTCTTATCCTCTAGTACGCAAAAAAAAGGGTAGCGATAGTTCACCACCCTTTTAATGCTGTTACTATTGTGAAGCGACGTAAGAATCATCAACTAGCGTTTCAAAAGTGATGGAGCTATCTACAAGTCCTTCAGACTTAAACCAAGCCAGTTGTGCTTTAATATTATCCAAATTCATCGCTGCGTTTTTATTGATCCTCATTGCGCCATTACGAATGCTAGGGGCAGCTTTTTCATAGGGACGGTCCGCATAAACATACTTGTGAATCAGTTTAATCATGTCTTCAGCTGCATCTTCACCAAGCGTTTTATCAACCAATGCGGCATTAAAATCATCGGCACCCTTAGAAAAAGCCCTCAGAAAAGCTTCCGTCTTTTCGCGTTCATTCGCTGCATTATCTGCTGATGTGAAAACAACTGTAACCTGATAATCAGGGATGTAGTCAGAAATCGCGCCTATGATGTGCACCGCACCTCCACCATTCAACGGCTTGGCAATATGCGGCACAATTGCCCAGGCATCTACCTGTGACGTCTTCATCGCACCAATAATTGCACCAACCTTTTGCAAAGGCTTGTACTTAAATGTATGTCCGTGATGCTTCGCTACTTGGGACCCAGTATAATGGAAGGAGGAACCTGTTTGAGTTAGTGCCCAAGTGGCACCGTCCAGCTTAGATGGGTCGGTCATACCCGCACTGTAGGCTTCTTTTGAAACGATTATCTGAGACCCATCAATACCTTTCTCTTCCGAAAGTGCTCCACCAATCACTTTGGTGGCGCCCTTCTGCGCTAAAGAGATCAGCCCACCTGAAATTGCGGTCACCGCATAATCAACATCTTTTGAAGCCACCGCCACAGCCATTGGCTGAGCTGCCTGAAAAAACTTAAGCTCGACATCAAGACCCTCGTCTGCAAAATAGCCACGCTCTAGGGCGACAAAGCTCGCTGCATGGCTGGTAAAACGTAGGGCACCAACATTAATCTTAATATTTTCGGCTATAACAGGTGTTGCGAACTGACTGAACAAGCCCACTCCCAGAAATGCGATGAAGTGTTTAAAAAAAATTCGTTTATTTTTATGTGTCATATTTTTTTCTCCTTTTATGTGTCATTTTTTTAGATGTTAGCAGGTCCAAACCATAAGACAAGTGCCTTAGTGTTGTTCAACTAGTGCTACCATAGCCCACTGTTTGGTGGTGCTTAGGATATCTAAATTTTTGGGAAACAAGGGTCTTAGGACGGAGAATTCCCCTTGTTGAACTACGTCTCCTGGATGATGACTATTTAGCGCAAGTAAAATGCTGTTTTCGCTGACCCACTCTGGCGAACCAAGAAATGTTCCTTGCTAATCATTCTGTAGGTTTTGCTTGTAGATAAACTATTAGGTTTCTTAAACCCCTGTAAGGAATCCCACATTAAGGCTTTAGGCTACTCGGGGAAGACACAGCCAAACTCCTCTTTGTGGTCTCAGTACTCACGGGAAGCTTGTCAATACCAACTCCCTTACATTTTAACATTTAGTATTTTTTTAAAAACAAACCAAATGACGTTAGGTTCCTTAAAGTCTATCATTTTCTTACATAATTTTTATTATTATTAATAGGCTATCTAGCAAGCTCTACGTACGGGTAGGAAGAGTTCTTTGGTTGCTATTTTGAAAGTATTTTTGTAGCTTAAGGTGTGTGGTTGCAAATGGGTTTTAGAAAATTTTTATTTTAGACATAATAACTATTTCTACGTTTTATAAAAAGATAACTTTTATTTTAAGTTATCCTATGTGATCCTAATAATATCGAAATTTTAGTTAGGGGAAGTAGTATGTATTCAGATTTAAGACGTGTTGTTACGGGACATAATAAGCATGGAAAGTCATGCATAATATTTGATGATCCTCCTCCTGAAAGTTATCGATTTGGTGACGGCGGTTTGTTTGAAATTTGGGAATCAGGCGGTAAAGAAATATCTCCAACTGATAGATTAGATAGAGGCAAAGGTAATGTTACTTTGGGACCAAGCCATGATAGTGCTAAGTTTAGATATTTTTCAATCGCACCTACCCCTGAAGGAGCATCTACTGAGGAACTTGAGGATCTATTTTCTAATGTTTTTAGTGATATTGCTGCGAGTGAAGATAGGGTGGATACAACGAAACATCCTGGGATGCATAAAACGAAAACAATTGACTACATCATTTTACTTAAAGGGACAGCAAAACTAATTTTGGAAACAGAAGAAACACACTTAAAGCCTTTTGATGTAGTCGTTCAGCGTGGAACAAATCATGCCTGGGTTTGCACAGGTGTTGAGCCAGCTTTATTTATTGCTGTCTTAATAGATGCTGAGATTAAATAAAAACGTGTTTACAAGCCATAACTAACAGTAAACAGTGATCACAGTTAATAAATTTTAACTTAATTACTAAGCGAATTGAAAGCAGTATTTAACTAGGGGGTAAAATGAGAAAACTAATATTAGCAGGAATTTTAGCAACTTCGGTAATAGGGGGTAATTTAGTTTCTCCACCCTCTGCGTCTGCTGAAAATATAAATGTAACAATGGTGGCTGGCCATCCAGCTGTTTTTAGATGGGTAAAACACGCAAGTAAAACATTTATTCCAACAGTTAATGCCGCTCTAGAAGGAACTGGCGTTACTATGACTTGGAGTGAACAATGGGGTGGGTCATTAGCAAAAGTTGGTGACGAATTAGAAGCTGTTGAAGAGGGCCTTGCAGAGGTCGGTCTTGTATCATCTTTATTTGATCCGGGAAAACTTTCAGTGCAAAATGTGACTTACTTTACACCATTTGTGTCTAGTAATGCTACTTTGGTCGCTGATTGGATGGATCAATTACAAGAGACAAATTCTGATATGAAAGCGTCATGGCACGAAAATGGATTAGAGTATTTAGGGGGTGCTATCGGAATAGATGATTATTTATTAATGACTAAATTCCCAATTAATTCTATTAGCGATCTAGATGGTAAAAAAATTGGTGCACCTGGCCCAGCTGTTAATTGGTTGAAAGGCACTGGTGCAGTTGGCGTATCAGGAAATTTAACAACTTATTATAATGAAATTAAAACGGGTGTTTATGACGGAGTGATTGTGTTTGCGTCTGCGGCTCTTCCTGGAAAATTGCATGAAGTTGCACCGTATATCACCAAAGTAGGGTTCGGAGCGCAATATGCCGGGGGAATAGCAGCGAATAAAGATTGGTATGATAGTTTATCAGTTGAAGTTCAAAATGCTTTAAAAGAAGGGGCTAAAGCAGATCGAATAGCCTACCATAAAGATTTGGATGCTTCAGTTAGTAAATTTTTGGGAATAATGCAGTCTCAAGGAGCGACAGTTACAGAAGTTGATCAAGCTTTTAGAGAAGAATGGGCTTCTGGGATGGATAATGTTGCAAAAATTTGGGCAGCAAAATTGGACTCAGAAGGAAAAGCAGGTTCAGCTGTTTTGAGGACCTATATGGATACCATGAGAGCATCTGGGGCTACTCCAGTGCGGGACTGGGACAAAGAGTAAGCTTTTATGAGGGAGCATAGAGCTCCCTCATAAAACAACTTATCTGACATAAATTATATGCAAAATCGGCAAAAGAACATTCTACCATCATGGTTTTTATTCGTCAGAACAGTAGTGGACTCTATCACAAGTATATTAAACATAATTGGAACGCTTCTTATTGTAAGCGTAATGGTATTGGTAAATTCAGATGTTGTTGGTCGAGGTGTTTTTAATTCACCCATTTCAGGTGTTCCTGAAATTGTGTCCATGTCCATTGTCGCTATTGTGTTTTTGCAGGTAGCACAGGCTTTTCGAAAGGGACGCTTAACTAGAAGTGAGGCATTTCTAAATTTTGTTGGAAAATATAATTTTAAATTTCGCTCACTTATTGATTTAATATTTTCATTAGCTGCTATCGGCTTAATCTGGAAATTACTTGAAGCAAGTGGTCCACTCTTCGTCAAAGCCTGGACCCGAAATACATTTGAGGGAACTGTAGGTGATTTTATAGCACCAATATGGCCAGTTAAATTAATTATATTAGTTGGTTGTACGGCACTTTTGGCCCAACTTATACTTTATGCTATTAAGGCGATACTTGAATTGCTTTCAAAACAGGAATTTAGTGATGACACCGTTTGAAATCGGATTAACTTCCTTCGGTGGAATGGTATTAATGGTTTACTTAGGGTTTTGGGTTCCTTTTGCTTTAATGTGTTCTTCATTTGTGGGTGTTTGGGCTATTAAGGGCTCACCAATACTTGCCGGTAAATTATTAGCGCTGGCAGCATCCGAAACAATATCAAGTTATTTTTTTGGTGTTGTACCGCTATTTGTCTTAATGGGTTATCTTGTGTCAGTTACCGGCATGGGTTCTGATGCCTTTGATGTAGCTAATCATTTATTTCGCAGAATGAAGGGTGGGCTAGGCATTGGTACTGTTGGTGCAAATGCAATTTTTGCAGCAATTACTGGAATATCAATTGCATCTGCTGCTGTATTTACCAGAATTGCCGTGCCAGAGATGATAAAACATGGTTATACAAAACGATTTTCTGTTGGGGTTGTTGCAGGCTCATCAGTATTGGGAATGCTAATCCCACCAAGTTTATTATTAATTTTATATTGTCTTTTAACAGAGCAGTCTGTTGGTGATTTGTTTATTGCAGGAATTATACCTGGACTATTGCTTGCAATCGTTTTTGCCACTGGAATATTTTTAATGGCAATTTTTTGGCCTAATTTTATTGGTAAAGATATTGACAGTGAAAGCGTTAAATTGGCAACAATTGCACCAAGTGAATTATTAGCAAAAGGGATGCCGATATTTATTTTAATTTCAATGGTAATAGGTGGAATTTATGGAGGTTTTTTCACTCCCATTGAAGCTGGAGCTGTTGGATGTGCTGGTGCGATATTAATTGGAGTTTTAAGAAAAAAATTAACTATTAAAGATTTTTGGCAAGTTTTAGGTGATACGGGCCTAATTACTGCAGCTGTTAGTTTTTTAATTATATCGGCTCAGATGTACTCTCGGATGCTTGCTTTATCAGGTGTACCAGCTGAATTTGGAAACTTTGTAGTAAATTTTGACATTGGATACTGGGGGGTAATACTAACATATGTGGCCCTAGTCATTTTAATGGGCACGATTTTGGATAGCTCTTCCATTATGTTAATTTTAGTCCCATTGATGTTACCTGTTTTGGTTTCTATGAATGTTGATCTAGTTTGGTTTGGCATAGTAACAATTATTGCTGTAGAAATTGGATTATTGACACCACCTCTGGGCATTTCGGTTTTTGTTATAAAATCAGCATTAGATGATCCCTCAATTACACTTGGTGATATTTTTATCGGTGCAGCGCCTTTTGCCCTTATGATGCTTTTGGTCCTCGCTCTTGTTTTAGTATTTCCGTTTTTAGCAACTATACTAATATAATAGAAAGTAATTACCATGACCCGGCGATACGTTGATTTATCAGTACCTTTAGAAGCTGGAATAGTATCTGATCCAGATATCATGCTTCCGGAAATTGAATATTTAACTCATGAGGATACGGCTGAGCAAATTTGTTCGATTTTCCCAGGGTTGTCCAAGGATCAATTGCCTAATGGTGAGGGTTGGGCTGTGGAAAAACTACAAATTGCAACCCACAATGGTACGCACCTTGATGCACCTTATCATTATCATTCAACTATGAATAATGGTGAGAGAGCAATAACGATAGATGAAGTGCCTTTGGAATGGTGCTTTAATCCGGGTGTAAAACTAGACTTCAGAAAGTTTGAGGACGGTTATATTGTTACTGCTAGTGATGTTGAAAAAGAACTGGAGCGTATTGGTCATAAATTAAAGCCGCTAGATATTGTGGTGGTTAATACTAAGGCTGGCAAACATTATGGAAAACCAGACTTTCTCTTAAAGGGTTGTGGCATGGGCCGAGAGGCCACATTGTATTTAACTGAACGAGGCGTCCGTGTAACTGGTACTGATGCCTGGAGTTGGGACGCGCCATTCCCATTAACAGCCCAGAAATTTTTGGAAGAAAAAGATCCTTCAATTATTTGGGAAGGGCATAGAGCTGGCATGGAAATTGGTTATTGTCATCTTGAAAAATTAACTAATCTTGAAGATTTACCAGCAAATGGTTTTGAGATTTCGTGTTTTCCTTTTAAAATAAAAAATGCTTCTGCTGGGTTTACTCGTGCAGTGGCAATCTTTGAGGAGTAAGAAATGCGCTTAGCAACAATAAAAATAGACGCTGCAGAGCGGTTGGTAGCATGTGTCGATGATGAAAAGCTGATTGACTTAAGGCTTGCTGCCCAAGATGTGGGCAGATCTCCTGATTTTTTTATAGATATGCACTCCATGATAAAAGGAGGAGATGATGCTCTTTCTTTAGCATATGAATTAATTTCTAACCCAATAAATAATCACTTGATAAATGTAAAAGAGGTTTTATTCCGTACTCCACTTATCCCGACGCAATATCGAGATTGTTTGGTTTTTGAAGAGCATTTGAAGAATGGGTTTGCAGAAGCGGAAAAGATCACTGGTCGTCGTCATGAAATCCCAGATGTTTGGTATCAGCAGCCCATATATTATAAGGGAAATAGGTTGTCATTTATTGGAAACAATCAGGACGTTTTGTGGCCCAACTACGCTGAATATTTAGATATTGAACTAGAGCTGGCAATAATTATTTCCAAAGATGGAAAAAATATATCAAAAGCAGAAGCACCAAATTATATTTTTGGATATTCTATTTTGAATGATGTGTCAGCGAGAGATGCTCAAATGATCGAAATGGCGGGTCAGCTTGGCCCTGCGAAAGGAAAGGATTTTGATACTGGTAATATTTTAGGTCCATATATTTTAACTGCAGATGAGGTCTCTCATCCAGCTTCTCTTAATATGGAAGCAAGGGTAAATGGACGGCGTTGGGGTGGTGGTAATAGCTCAGAGATGCATCATAATTTTGCTGATATAATCGCCTTTATTTCTAAATCAGAAACGCTTTACAGTGGCGAAGTTATCGGATCTGGGACTGTTGGCACTGGCTGTGGTTTGGAAATTGGCAAACGATTAAAGCCAAATGATCAGTTTGAATTAGAAATTGAAAATATTGGTATTTTAAAAAATCAAATTATTAAGGAAATTATAAATGACTGATCAACAAGAGTTTAAAAACATGCCTAGCAAAGCTGTTGTTGAGTTTACATGTAGTGGCAAAGCTGTTGGAAAAATGCGCAATGAGTTAGAAGTAAATATGACTAAGCCCACTCAAGAGAGTTTTGTTCTAGCTACAGATGAGGGTTCGTTTCACGGAGGAGATGCTACCGCTCCACCACCATTAGCCTTGTTTGTTGCTAGTTTGACTGGCTGCATAATGACACAAATTAGAGCTTTCTCAAAGAGAATGGGAGTGCAATTAAATGACTTGCATGTAAATACAATAGTTCAATGGAATTGGACAGCAATGGGAAGAATTTATGAAACAGCACCAAAGTCTTTTGAAATTGATGTCATGATTGATAGCAATAATTCAATTGATGAAGTGAAGAAATTGGTAGCCGCTGCAAAAAAAGGTTGTTTTATTGAACAAACTTTGGGCCAAAAGAATTCAATCAATCATCGTATTAAAACAAAAAGTGGTTGGGAAAACGTTTGATGTCTGATTTAGAATACTTAAAATGAATTAAACTATTAATTCAATGCAGGTTCTTCCATTAATATTCCTTCCACGTAACTCCTAAACCAAGTGATATTCTAATTGTGTACATTTTCAGTTGTAGCTGGAAAGTTTGTCATTGGCTTTAAAGGAAAGCAAATAGTAATCCATTTAAAAGTTTTAGATATGGGTGCTCAAGATAAATGGTTACAAATGGTGGTGGAGGGCTATGGTGCTATGACTGAACATTTTCTATCACTGCTAATGGCCTGAAAAACCTAGATTGTTATTGTTTTCTGAAAAGCTCAAGGATATCGTAATAAAGTGTTTTTTTAATGGCGGCTCTGATCGATCAGGAATGCAGTCAAGCAACTGACCACAATGGCCCCACCGAGCAACATGGCGTCCGTTGGAGCCTCTCCAATACCCCACCATATCCACAATGGACCCAGTACTGTCTCTAACAACATAATCAAGCTAACGGTTGAAGATGGAACATAACGCGCCGCATAAGACAACATCGCAAACGAGACTGGTAGAATAACTATCCCGGTAAATGCGATTGCCAGCATATTTCTGGTAGGGGGCAAGTAGAGCTTATCTACGCAAAGTGCCCCTAAACCGGCAGCCAAAAGCGCACCAATCCCAATTGCGAGTGCGAACGGTAAATTCTTATCTTTGCGGATGATTGTGAAATTGAGTGCTAGTGAAAAAGCAACCCCAAGTCCTAACCCCGCACCCAGCAAAGTTGAGGCGTCAAGTTCAATTAATGTTGGTTCGTGCCCCAGTACAGAGATGTAAAGTCCAACCAAGACCAGGACTGCCGTTAAGATGAATTTTTTTGATAGTACCTCACCAAGAAAAATTCGTGATAGAATGGAGGCAAAGATGGGTGCTGTTGCGACGCTGATTAAGACCACCGTGACGGGTGCTGTGGCTATTGCAAGACTAAAGAAAGTTGCATTGGCTACCTGACATATAACAACAATGCCAAAGCTTACGGTTAAAATAGTGGGCATTTTGCGCTCAATGCGCAGATTGAACCACATCCAAATTAAAATATAAGCAATACCGCTTAACCCTCCGCGCCAGACCAGCATTGTAAACCCATCCAATTGAGAAATTCGCATAAAAAGTGTGTCAGGAGTAAGTAAAAGCGCCCCAAAGACAGCAAGGCTCAGACCAATAGCGTTTGGGTTTTGGTATATCTTCATTTCTGGACGCTTACATTAGGCAAGCAGATGAGGAAAGTGGAAAAAACGGCTTTAACTACTGTTATCTTTGTTGTCTTTTAAATTTGTCTTGTCAGACTTGCTGATATCATCTTTCAAACACCCCATAGAGGTTTGGGCGAAATGGTGTGAAGTTCTCAGGTGATATTGTTTATCTCCTATTTGATAAACTTTAGATATCTGATAGTACTGATATTTTAATTTTAAACTAATTGATTAAAGAATAAGCCTTAAGATCGGATTTTCTGTTGTTTATGCACCGTCATCAAAAGTAGTCCTGTTGTTAGTCCTAAAATTGCTAGCCAACTCACCACTCCCATTTGCTCATTGAGCAACCATACACCCAAAATTGCCCCTGTGGCTGGAACAATCGCCATCATTGCAGAGGTAGCATCCGAGCCGATAGAGCGTGATGCATGGGCAATCAGGATTAGACCAACCAAATTTGGCAACACACCTTGATATACGCCTTGCAATAGAATTTCAGAGTTATCTGCTACGCTTAATCCACTTGGCAATAAAAAATACCAGATCGGGAGATAGATAATAACATTCACTATTGAGCCACAAAACAGAATTTCAACTGTCTTTATTGCCCATTGGCGGGCTAAAGTAACGTAGACTGCAAAAAATGCTCCACCTATAGCAAAGCAAAGATCTCCAACCCAACTTTTGGAAAGGTCTAATCCTGTGGTGTTCATCCCCAAAATTGCCGCAGCACATAATATGACTAGTGCACCACTTAGTTTTTTTTGCTCGAATCTAGCGGCAAAAAATATCACACCAATTATGACAGTAAATATTGGCAGCAGACCATTCATGAAGATACCTCCATGGGCGGCGGGCGCAAAGATAAATCCAGAAAATACAGTTAAAATATAAACTGGGCCCAAGAGAAAGCTCAGTGATAAGATACGAATTAAAGAAAGTGTCTTCCAAGGCTTGAAGTATAATACAAATGGCAAAGAAACAATTGCGGAAATTCCGTAACGCATGGCGGTAAGGTCATAAATAGTCAATTCGGATGCAGCCCCAACCCGACTCACAATAAGCCAGAAAGACCAGATAAAAATAATTGTAAAACAGGCTGCATATCCGGACAAAGGTGAATTTAGAAACGCCCTCATTTCAAACCCTTTTGCGTTGGACATAAGAAGTTAGAAAACTCGTTTTGGTCCGAGCTTGATCGAGTTGAAAGGAGGTTTGCTAACAATGAGAATCCTGTCGGAAAACTATTCAATTTATTCTTGTTATGACAAATATCTGACAACATCCAGCATACGGTGCACAGTACGTAAAATACCTAAGGTCAAACAATGCCATTCGTCACAGGACCAGACATCTAAAAATAAATTTGTCAGTCTTTATCACGCGTCAACCTGAGTATAGTATGTCTTTATATATTTTTGGATTTGCAAATATTGTTAAGGGGTCAAGCCGATATTGTTATTGTTAAGTGACAATTAGCTTATATAAGTTTGATAGTTTGGTCTCTTGCTCAGTAGCATCTAAAGGGCTTAACTTGATCTACCCTAAAAAAAGGAGATTTTATATGGTTAAAAACATTCAAGTCGTTAATTCGGTTTACGAGAATGCATTGGTTTGGGATGCACACGCTGGTTTTGAATTAACCCACGAGAGGGATCTGGAAACCCTGTCGGTTTGGCGGGACGCTGGGGTGGACTATCTTTCAGTTAATGTCGGTTATGACGTCCGTGACTGGCGGGTAACTGTCAAGAACCTTGCCCTAGCGCGCCGATGGATTGATACGCAGTCTGATATTGATCTCGTTGGTACGGTTGGAGAACTGGATCAGACCCGGGCGGCTGGACGTATGGCTGTTACTTTCGATATTGAGGGAATGAGTGCTCTGGATGGCTCCATCGAGATGGTTAAGCTTTATCACGATCTTGGAGTTCGGCAGATGGCGTTTGCTTATAACCTAAACAACGCGGCCGGTAGCGGGTGCCATGATATAGATACTGGCTTAACAGATTTTGGCCGTGCAGTGATCCGAGAAATGAACGAGGTCGGGATGTTTGTCGACTGCTCTCACACTGGATATCGGACTACTATGGAGGCTATGGAGGTTTCTCAGGTCCCTGTTATCTTCTCACATTCTAATCCTCGAGCGTTGCATGATCACGAACGTAATATTTGGGACGATCAGGCATTGGCTTGTGCTGCTAGTGGCGGTGTTGTGGGGATTAATGGGATAGGTGTGTTTCTTGGAGATGATGATATTAGTAGCGCAAACATGGCACGACATATTATGCATTATGTCCAGTTGATTGGCGCCGATCATGTGGGCATTGGCATAGACTATGAGATCAACGTTGATTCTGGCTCAGATGATGGCGTGACTGGTCTTGACGTAGCTCTGAGTGAAAACCCTGATTTCTGGCCACCGGAACAGTACCCAGGTGGTGCAATAGAGTGCGCTGCGCCCTCACAATTACGCGAGATAGCTGCTAACCTGTTGGCTGAAGGCTTAAGTCAAGCTGAGGTTGTTGGTATCCTTGGTGGTAACTTCCGTCGGGTCGCCGAACTGGTGTGGGGTTAGTCATTGAATGTTAAGTGCTTTCGTACTACTTAAATCTCAATCATGGCGATGTAACTTTTAAATCAACTTTTATTTTCAAATGTTAGAACAAACTACTAAGGTGATCACTTAGCAACAAATGACAGAGTTGATTAATTAATTCTTAATTATCTAGGGAAAGAACTATGACTGCTATTGTGTCTATTAAAGACCTGCGCAAAACATATTTAGGTGGCTTTAAAGCTCTAAAGGGAATTAACTTAGATATTGAAGCTGGTGAAATTCTTGCTCTTTTGGGACCCAATGGCGCTGGAAAAACAACTTTGATTTCGATCATTTGTGGTATTGCAAACTTGACGTCTGGCCAGATTACTGTTGGTGGATTGGATATTGGGAAAGAGTATCGCAAAACGCGCGAAATGATTGGTTTAGTTCCACAAGAAATAAATTTGGAACCATTTGAAACCGTTATTAATTCGATGCGCTTTTCTCGGGGGCTATTTGGTAAACCAAAAAACGAGAAGTATCTTGATGAGGTTTTAAAAACGCTATCTTTGTTTGATAAAAAAAATGAACGGGTGATAACTCTCTCTGGTGGAATGAAAAGACGGGTTTTGATCGCAAAAGCTCTTGCGCATGAACCGAGAGTTTTGTTTTTGGATGAACCAACGGCCGGCGTTGACGTTGAGTTACGTAAAGATATGTGGAACACAGTTAACAAGCTTAAAGAGCAAGGCGTCACCATTATCTTGACTACCCATTACATTGAGGAAGCTGAAGCGATTGCAGATCGGATTGGCGTGATTAATGGGGGAGAAATTTTGCTTGTGGAAGATAAAGTGGCGCTTATGGCCCGGATGGGCAAAAAGAAGATCCGTATAGACTTGGCAAGCCCTACAAAGACAATTCCAAGTAAACTCAAAAGTTATTCTTTGGATTTAGCAAAGGATGGCATGGCACTCACCTATACGTATGATACAAAATTAGAACGCACTGGTATCACTAGTCTTTTGAATGATCTCCAAGCTGCAGGGTTACAAATGCGAGATGTTCAAACACAACAATCTAGTCTCGAAGATATTTTTGTTGGCTTAGTTCAGGAGAACACAAAATGAATTTCCAGGCGGTACGAGCTATCTATGCTTTTGAAATGGCTCGATTTTTCAGAACTTTATTGCAATCCTTTTTATCACCTGTGTTGTCTACCTGCCTATACTTTGTGGTATTTGGCACGGCAATTGGTAGTAGAATGGAAGCTGTTGATGGTGTGGAATACGGTGCATTTATTGTGCCGGGGTTGATCATGTTATCAGTTATGACCCAGTCTATTTCAAATGCAAGCTTTGCAATTTATTTCCCAAAGTTTATTGGTACTATTTACGAACTATTATCAGCTCCAGTTAATTTCCTTGAGATTGTTGTTGGTTATGTGGGGGCTGCAATGACAAAGAGCCTCTTTATCGGATTAGTTATCTTAGGAACTGCCTTTTTGTTTGTAGATCTGGACATTCAACATCCAATTGCAATGATCTGTTTTTTACTTTTGACTTGTCTATCTTTTTCTCTTTTAGGCTTTATTATAGGTATCTGGGCTGGAAATTTTGAACAGCTTAACTTAGTACCAATGCTGGTGGTTACTCCACTAGTTTTTCTGGGTGGCTCATTTTATTCTATCTCAATGCTACCCCCAATTTGGCAAACGGTAACACTTTTCAATCCAGTAGTGTACTTAATTTCAGGTTTTCGGTGGGCCTTCTTTGGCCAAGCTGATGTGGCGATTGGGGTGAGTCTAGGCGCAATAAGTTTATTCACTTTAGTTTGTGTAGTCTTGATCTGGTGGATATTTAAAACTGGCTGGCGTATCCGTAGTTAAGTTTGTTTCTTTTGAGTAACCTAAGTTAAAAGCTTTGCTATAAAATAATTGTATCACAACATTTTATGAACATTTCTCAAACTGTGCGACATAAGCAACTCGTTGGTCACTTTTTCAATAGTCGCGTTTGAGAATTTTTATTGACTAATCAATCACTGTGATTTTAAGTTTAACCTTAGTTTAATTATTAATAAATAAGGACTTTATATGTTAGAAAAAACCATACTCGTTATAGGCACCTTTGACACTAAAGAAGATGAGTTAATTTATCTTGCTGGACGTATCGCTGCGCAGGGTGGGGCAGTCTTAAAAATGGATGTTAGCGTGTTGGGTGAACCATCTGAACCTTGCGATTTTTCTAAGCACGACATTGCCCATGCCGCACAGAGCACTATTCAAAAAGCAATCGAATGTGGTGACGAAAATCAGGCTATGCAAATTATGGCGCGTGGTGCCTCGGCATATGCATCTGAGTTACATGCAATTGGCCGGATTGACGGGGTTATTATTCTTGGTGGCACGATGGGTACTGATTTAGCGTTGGACGTATGTCAAGCACTACCATTGGGAGTGCCAAAATATATTGTTTCAACAATCAGTTTTTCACCATTGATCCCCGCTGATCGCCTTTCACCAGATATTCAGATGATCCTATGGGCTGGTGGATTGTTTGGCCTTAATTCAGTTTGTAAATCTTCTCTCAGCCAAGCCGCTGGAGCAGTTCTAGGTGCAGCGCGTGCCGTCGAAAAGCCTGACACAAAACGCCCAATCGTTGGGATGACTTCATTAGGATCGAGCTGTCTTAGCTACATGAAATTATTAAAACCAGCGCTGGAGGCGCGTGGGTTCGAGGTTGCTATATATCATGCGACGGGCATGGGCGGTATGGCATTTGAGAAATTTGCTGGAGAAGGTGGATTTGCATGTGTTATGGATTTCGCGTTACCTGAGCTAGGAAACCTCCTTGCAGGTTCAGTCATTAATGCAGGAAAAGACCGATTATTAAATGCTGGTCGTACAAACACCCCACAAATTGTTGCCCCTGGCTGTCTTGATTTGATAGATTTTGCCGGATGGCAGGATATTCCAGAGCAATATACTGATCGTCCCTTTCATGCCCATAACAGGCTCATCAAGTCATCGGCGCTTAATATTGAAGAACGCCGCGAGACTGCGCGCGAATTAGGGAAACGACTTGCTCAATCTCAAGCACCTGTCCACGTTATTCTGACGACGGAAGGGATAGAAGAATGGGACAGGCCCGGTGAGCCAGCCCATGATCCAGAAGGACTGATGGCGTTCCTTAGTGAAATGCGCTCTGCGATTAAATTGCCGATGCAATTATCTGAAATTAATGCTCATATCAACGACCAGGCCTTTGCAGACAAAGCACTAGAAATTTTTGATGCATGGGTTGCCAACGGTACGGTGAGGAGAAAAACCTAATGGTATCTTCTCGGTATAGCGTTTTGTTTGAGTCCGTTAAAATTGGCCCTGTAACAGCGCCTAATCGGTTTTATGCTGCTCCACATTCTACAGGTCATGGCTGGACCGAGCCAAATGGGGCTATTGCCTTAAGAGCTATGAAGGCTGAGGGTGGCTGGGGAACTGTCGCAGTTGGATTGACCGAAATTTCTCCAAATTCAGATTTTGCCAATCATCCAATGGAGCGGATATGGGATGACAGTGATGTGCCGCGCCATAAATTACAAGTTGACGCAATAAAAACACATGGCGCCTTAGCTGCAATTGAACTTGGTCACGGTGGAATGCAAAGTCGGAATTTTACCACTGGCCTTCCAGTTATTGGACCATCTAATTTATCCGTATTGCGTCCAGAAATACCAATTCAAAGTCGATCAATGGATATGGCAGACATTCAACTATTTAGGAATGAACATAAAGCTGCCGTAAAACGGTCAGTTAACGCTGGTTATGATATAATTTATGTTTATGCAGCACATGGCCTTTCTATTTTTAATCATTTTTTGTCAATTAATACAAACCAACGTTCAGACCAATATGGTGGAACATTTGCAAATCGGATACGCTTACTTAAAGAAGTTCTAGAAGACACTTTAGATGTTGTTAAGGGTGAGCGCGCAGTAGCCTTGAGATTTAGTGTTGCAGAGCCTGGTAAACCTAAGGGATTGCGTCACGATGGGGAAGGTCGTGATGTGATTGAAGCTCTAGCTGAACTACCCGATTTATGGGATGTTAATATCTCAGGATGGCCAAGTGATAGCCTATCTGCTAGGTTTTCAGATGAAGGTTTCCAACTAGATTATACAAATTTTGTTAAATCACTTACCACAAAGCCGGTTGTGGGGGTTGGTCGTTTTACTTCACCAGATCTAATGACCTCCTTAATTAAAAATGGAAATTTAGATCTAATTGGTGGAGCACGCCCGTCTATTGCTGATCCATTCCTACCAAATAAAATAAAAAATGATTCACCAGAAAATATACGAGAATGTATTGGGTGTAATGTGTGTGTAAGCATGGACGCTTATGGCGTTCCTATAAAATGCACTCAAAATCCTACGATTAGTGAAGAGTGGCGAAAAGAGTGGCATCCTGAAGCACCGCCAATTTCTAAATGTAGGGAAACGCATTTAATTATTGGTGCAGGTCCAGCAGGTCTAGAATGTGCATTAACTTTAGCAAATGCTGGACATGAAGTTTCAATTGCTGAGGCAAGAAATGAGCCTGGTGGTCGTGTAACGCAAGAGGCAAGTTTACCAGGTTTGTCAAGTTGGTTAAGGGTAAGAGATTATCGTGTTTACCAGCTTTCACAGAAAAATAATGCACAATTATACCTTTCAAGTAAAATGTCTGTTAACGATATTATAGGATTTGACTCAGATACCGTATGTATTGCAACTGGAGCTACCTGGCGAAATGACTGGGTCGGCTCAACCAATTTTGATAAAATGATTACAAAAAAATATAATTTATTCACTCCTGATGATATAATGTCAAAAAAAATGCCAATAATATCATCGCCAAATTTTATTGTTTATGACGATGACCATTATTATATGGCTAGCACCATAGCAGAAAAATTGGCGAAGGATGGATATTGTGTGACATACATAACACCTCTCCCAACAATAGCTTCATGGACGCAGTATACTTTAGAGCAAGCTGCAATAATAGAAAGATTGCAGTCTTTGGGAATTAGTTTTTTGTTAAATTGTAAAATGACCCAAGATCAGAGATTTTTTAATACTATTGAAAACAAAGAACTCCAAGTTGATATTGAAAATCTTGTGTTTGTGGGAGGAAGGACGCCAAATGATAAGTTATTTTGCGATAACAAGTTAATAAAATCATTAGAAAATGTTTTTTCAATAGGCGACTGCTTGGCTCCAAGAACAATACAAGCAGCAGTATTATCAGGACATCAAGCGGCAAGAGATATCTTAAATGGTAAAAACAAACTAATGCCCTTCAAACGTGAACAAATAATATATTAGTCAGACATTTCAAATTGAATAAATGTTTTAAAAAAAATTCACACAGCCCAAATTGGTTTGCCGTGGCCCAGTTTTTAAAAAACTAAGATTTATTATTATGACAGGCTAAGAATGCGTCGAATTATCCAAGATTTTAAACTATTTGAAGCCAAAGCACTGCGGAGTGGGGCTACACTCAACTCCAAGTCAGTAATGTTAGCCTTCAATGGTTCTATTGAGGACATTGCATCATCGACATCTTTAATATTGTAATCCGCCGCTGCCAGTAGTGCAGTCTGTGGTTTCTCACCACCCCTAATAGCTTCAACTAAGTTAACAATATTTTTGGTTAATTTATCAGGTAAACCGTGTGTCTCGACAGATTGTGAAAGTGTCGCTTTAAGCAATTCAAGATTTTTATTCGTTTCAGTAACCTTCTTGCGAGACTGAGTGAGATCAGTAGTAAGTCTATCTACCGTTGTCTTTGTCATTTCTTGAGCCTGTTCACTCGCAAGGAGAGCGCTCGACATATCCTCCAAATTAGACTTAAGTCTATCTATTTCATTTGGCTCATATCCGGCAGCCATCATTAATGCCCCACGGGCATCTTGCCCTGATTGCTCTGCTTGCTTAGCTTTCCTCATACGACGCGCCAGCGCCGGAGAAACACTTACCTTGCAATCGACCAGTTCTGATGGAGTTACATTCATTTTATGAAACCTTTAAGTTAAATTACTCGCTACTACCATAATTAGAGTCATAGGAAAGTGTCTGGTTACGGACATAATTCGATAAATGCCAGTATTATTTATATAAAGATTAGATAAAGAATTGATTTTTATATTTAGGTCTTTTTTACTATAATATTATTTTATTATCATTTTAAGATATAATTTGATAAAAAAATTACTGATCGGTCATTTTAATTTACTAATATGGATCAACCACAGACGCGAGTCGTGTCAAATCTAATTAAAGAAAAGAAGCCTGCAGAGGGTTTTTCAGTTACGGCTTGGAACCTCATAGTGATTAAATATAGGATATTGTTACGGGAAAAGGGGCATATAAATCTTTTGGTAACAAAAATATTGACAATGCCGTTAATGATTCTAGGGTAAAAGTGCTCAACATACGAATATTTTTTTTCGTAATCACAATTTAAAATTATACGTCATAGATTCTGGAAGTTTGAATGGAAGATTTTATAAAGATCACATTTGATATCTTATCCTTCTCTTGTATCATGGTACTTGTAGTGTCTGGTTTAGCAATAATTGCAAGCCTGATGGGAATATTTAATTTTGCGCATGGTGAATTTGTTTTGCTTGGAGCTTATACAGTATATCTATTCAGGGAAATTGGACTGCCCGAATGGAGTGGGATGCTGGCCGCCCCATTTTTAGTTGGTGCGTTTGGTTTACTTCTGGAAATGACGATAATTAGACGCTTCTATAAGGCTGTAATTGCCGCAATGCTAGCAACATATGCCATCGGCTTAATCATTCGTGAAACTATCAGAGGGCTTATTGGAGGTAAATTTTGGGCTATTGAGGCCCCTATAGAAGGTGTCTTTGAGATTGGAGATTCTAGTTTTTCAATTTGGCGTGGCGTAATTATAATCTTAACAATTATAATTATGTCAGGATGTTACCTTTTCCTTACAAAGACAAATTATGGTTTAAAAATAAGGGGGGCTATGGAAAACCCATCTCTTGCACGTGCATGCGGAATTTCAACGAATAAGTTATACGCATTTACCTTTGCATTTGGTGGAGCACTTGCAGGCTTAGCGGGTGCATTAGTCGTTCCACTATATTCATTATTTGCTGAACTTGGACTTAGGTTTCTCGTACAAGCATTTCTCGCCGTCATGTTAGGAGGCGCTGGCACCTTTGAGGGTCCAGTCCTTGGTAGTGCATTGATTGGAGCTATGGTACCTGGATTTCAATGGTTAAGAACAGAAATACCTTTTATTTCTCACTTATTAAGTCCAGTTTTTGCAGAAGTATTTGTTTTTATAACAGCAATTATAATAGTAAAATTCAGACCTCAGGGTCTTATTCAGAGAGGGAGGATATAACGGCTAAAAAAATATTTCAATTATAATTTAATTCAACAAAAAGGGAGAAAATTAATGACCGAGATACAGAAACCAAAAGCAAATGATGCAAGTAGGCGATCATTTTTAAAGGGGACTAGTGCTTTAGCCGCAGCTGGTTGGGTTGGTGCATTGACAGGCGGGTTTGTATTAAAGCCAAATTGGGCTCATGCTGCTGGATCCATTAAAATGGGTATTGCTACTGATATTACCGGTGGAATTGCGGGAATGGGCAATGCTAATTGGCAGACGGCACAATTTGCGGCTAAGCAAATTAATGATGCAGGAGGAATTCTTGGACGACCAATCGAATTAATTCTTGAAGATACTGCTTCTGACGCAGGGATAGCCGTCGGTAATGTCCGTCGCCTAGTTGAAAGACATAAGGTTGATGTTATTTTAGGAGGTATCACTAGTTCCATGCGTGAGGCCATTAAAAATCCAATAGTTAAGCGTGGGAAAACCCTTTATATATATCCTCAATTGTACGAGGGCCAAGAGTGTACACCTCATCTTTATTGCACTGGACCAACGCCTTACCAACAAATTGCAGAATTGATACCCTATTTAGTCAAACAGGGTAACAAGCGCTTTGCGATGCCATCTGCTAATTATCGCTGGCCACAACTTCTTAATGTCTGGACAAAGAAACTTATTGAAGAGCAGGGTGGAGAAGTCGTTCTAGAAGAATATTTTCCAATAGATCAAGTTGAATATTCTGCAACTGTTGGGAAGATAAAAAGTGAAAAAGTAGATCACGTATTCTTGACCATCATTCCACCAGGATTGGGAGCCTTTACTAAACAATTATATGAGACTGGTTTCCATAGTAATGGAGGAACTTTGTCCTGCGTATACTATGACGAGAATGCTGTAAATTACGTTGCACCTAGGGAACTAGAAGGTGTCTATAGCTGTCTTGATTATTTCCATACAGTGGATGATGCATTTAGTAATGATGCTTTGGCTGGTTATAATGCGATGTGGCCAGGCTCAAACTACTTACTTTCTGCAGGATCAGGCGCCACTGGCATGTACCGTGGGATAAAACTGTATGAAGCAGGCGTTAATGCGACTAACGGCGATCTTGCTAGAGAGGCTGTTTCAGCAGCAATTGATGGAGTGACAAATGTTCAGGGTATGGGTGGAAAGTTTAGTATGGTTCCAGGGACCGGACACGCAGCTATGAATATGTATATTGCCCAAGCCAATGGAGGCGTGTGGGATATAATACAATCAGGAAATCAGGTTCCACCGAACGAATGCGCCTGATTATTTAAAAAACAATAAGCGGCTATGTATTTCGTGTATAGCCGCTTATTCAATCTGAACTTCGAAAAAATTAAGGAAGACATGTCAACAATTAAAAAGAACACAAACCTGATTAAAGAAATTTTTAATAAGCAGACTCGGGTTATTCCAATTGTGGAAATACTTCTTCTTATTTTACTGATCGTAATTCCTCTTTTTGTAGGAGATTTCTTGACTGTTATCATTACGCGGATGTTGATACTTGGACTTTTGGCAATCAGTTTTGAATTATGCTGGGGTTATTCAGGGATAATGACTTTTGGGCAAGGTCTTTTTTTTGGAATGGGTGGCTACGCAGTTGCACTTTTTGCAAATAAGGCGGACTTCGTTCAGTTATGGGGTGTTATTCCTATTGGTATAATTATTGGTATGTGTGCATCGTTTTTAGTTGCTTGGTTATTATTATTAGGTAAACGTCCACCAGAACTTATTTTTATAGCATTGGGTACTTTAACTTTTTCTTATGCAGCTGAACGTCTTGTTGCTGGTTGGTACTGGGTCGGTGGTGGAAATGGCATGTCAATATATGAGTATTTAAGAATAGGCTCATTTGAGGTCGAACCTGGACTGTTATTTTATTACATTGCCGCATCAATCTTATTGTTAGTTTATTTGGCCAGCCGGTTTTTAGTAAAATCTCAATTTGGATTAGTTTTAGCTGGAACAAGGCAAAATGAAAAAAGATTAGCTTTTCTTGGATATAAAGTTCAAAAATTTAAGGCCTTAGTCTTTTGTTTTGCTGGTGCAATAGCTGGCTTAGGAGGAGGTCTATACGCGCATCACGAAGGGTTTATTGGCCCTGGTAATATGGGTATAGGTATTTCTACTATGGCTGTTATCTATGCTCTTTTTGGAGGAGCTGGGTCTTTAATTGGCCCAATCATTGGTGTTTTAGCCATAGAGAGCATTTCCTTTACGCTATCTGATATAGACGCCGTTAGAGGCTATTGGGCTACAATACTTGGTGTTATTTTATTGGTAGTCGTCACTTTTAAACAGGATGGATTGCTCGGCTTCGTGGTTACACAGAGAGAACGAATTGGTACATTTGGTATTCTCAAGTCGACAGGACAAAAGTCTTCAGAAGATTCTCAACATTTAAAGAATGAAAAAAAAGATGCCTCTTCTTGAAGTGAAAAATATTAGCAAGTATTTTGGGGTCTTAACTGCTCTAGACAGTGTCAATATTTCTGTACAAGAAAATACTTTTCACGGTTTAATTGGACCAAATGGGTCTGGCAAAAGCACGCTCCTTAAAGTTATTGCGGGTGATCATTATCCTGACAAAGGAGATATTAGTTTTAATGGGAATGAAATTACAAGGCACTCACCAGAATTAAGAGCACAAAATGGGTTAAATCTAAAATTTCAAATAACTGCAATTTTTCCAGAACTTTCGGTTTACGATAATATTTTATTGTCATTACAATCTTCGGAAAGTTTTTGGAATTTGGTTTTATCAAAAAGCCGTAAATCGTTCCACGATAGGATCATGGATACTTTAGAGCGGTTTAAATTAGTTGATCGAGCGGGATCATTAGCTGGTGAGTTAAGTCATGGACTTCAGCAATGGCTAGAAATTGCAATGGCAGTAATCCGAAAACCGAAGTTGCTTCTACTGGATGAGCCGACAGGTGGAATGAGCCCTGAAGAACGTCGCGCGACAGGTGAATTGTTATTGCCGATAAAGAAAGACTGCACATTAATTATCGTTGAACATGATTTAGAATGGATTAAGGATATTTGCGATAATTTAACCGTTTTAGACCAGGGAAAAGTTCTCGATGATGGAACAGTAGAACACATTGAATCCTCCCAAAGAGTTAAGGAGGTATATACAAGCCGTGTCTGATGAAAAGTCTATTTTAAAAATAGAGGGCTTAGATGCTGGCTATGGAATTAGTCAGGTTTTATTTGATATCTCTTTAAATTTCAACGCAATAGGAGCAACTGCTATCTTGGGGATGAATGGTGCTGGAAAAACTACTCTTTTAAAAACCATAGTAGGAGAAATTCGTCCAAATAACGGAATTATTTACTTTGATGGTGAGAATAGTACCACAGAAAACACGGATAAAAAGATTAGGCGTGGAATGGCTTATGTCCCACAAGAGAATGCTGTCTTTAATAAACTTACCGTAAAAGAAAATATAATTTTGGGTGCTAATGCAAATAACAAAAAAGCAGATATTGATATGGTTTTAGATTTTTTTCCAAAACTGGGTGAACGTTTAGGACAGCAAGCAGGGACCCTTTCTGGAGGTGAGAGAAAAATGCTTGCCATTAGTAGAGCTCTTATCAGTAAGCCAAAACTCATTATGTTAGATGAACCTACAGAGGGTGTTTGGATTGGTGTAATTGAAGAAATCGCTGAACGACTTGAAATATTAGCAAAAGAAATATCAGTAATATTGGTTGAGCAACACCTAGAATTAGCCCTCAGGGTTTGTAGCTATACCTACGTCCTTGATAGAGGCAAGGTAGCGTTAAAGGGACCCTCTGAAAATGTGCGTGAAAATACTGAACTGCTTAGGCTTTTAACACCCTGAGTAAAATTAATTAACAATAAATAAGGAGAAAAGAAAATGCCAGTAAGTGTACCTACCGCTGACCAAGTATTAGAGCTTGCAGATGAAATGGGTTTAGATTTGACTGATGCTGATGTGGAATCTTATATCGGAATTTTTGAAGGTCAGATTAATGACTACAATATCGTTGATGCAATGCCGGACAATCTCCCCAAGGTTAAGTACCCAAGGACGCCTGGCTATCAACCCAGAGGAGAGGAAAATAAATATAACGCCTGGTATGTGAAAACAGAAGTAAAGGGAGCTTCAGAAGGAAAACTTAAAGGAAGACGTGTCGTCCTAAAAGATAATATAATGCTCGCTGGCGTTCCCATGATGAATGGAGCTGCGACCTTAGAGGGATACATGCCTGATGTAGATGCAACAGTGGCAACTCGGCTTCTCGATGCAGGCGCAACGATTGTTGGAAAGGCTCACTGCGAAAGTTTCTGTATGTCAGGTGGAAGTCATACAAATGCAAAGGGTGCAGTGCATAACCCTCACAAAATTGGATATATGGCTGGAGGATCTTCGTCTGGTAGCGCTGCTCTTGTTGCATCAGGAGAGGTTGATCTTGCAATTGGTGGAGATCAAGGTGGATCTATTAGAATGCCAGCCTCTTACTGTGGAATCTATGGGATGAAACCTACTCACGGACTAGTACCTTATACTGGAATTATGCCGATAGAAGTTTATATTGACCATACTGGGCCTATGACAAATAATGTTGAAGATAATGCATTAATGTTAGAAGTCTTAGCGGGTGAAGATGGTTATGACCCAAGACAATATAATGTTGAGACACACCCTTACACCCAGGCTCTAAAGGGTAAAGAGGGCCTAAAAGGTATGAGAATTGCTGTAGTTAAAGAAGGCTATATGCAAGCAAATGCTGAAGAAGACGTTAACATCAAGGTAAAAGCTGCAATTTCGATATTGCGATCTTTAGGGGCGACTGTAGAGGAAGTTTCAATTCCCATGCATCTTGTTGGTCCCTCATTATGGACGCCAATCGGGGTAGAAGGGTCAACTCAAACCATGATGCATGGCGATGGATATGGACTTAGTAGATCTGATTTGTATGTTACCAGTCTTATGGATTTTCATAGAAATTGGCGTACCCGTGCTAACGAACTATCAGAAACCATGAAAATTATTACTATGCTTGGAACATATATACGAAAGTATTACGGTGGCCGATACTATGGAAAGGCGATGAATCAGACGAGATTACTTACTGCTGCTTATGACAAGGTGCTTAATGAGTATGATTTATTAGTAATGCCTACAACTGCTATAAAGTCTCAACCAATTCCGGCGCCTGATGCAAGTAGAGAGGAAATTGTTCAAAGAGCTTTTGAAATGCTTGCAAACACATCTCCGTTTGATATTACCCACCATCCAGCAATGTCTATTCCTTGCGGTATGTCAGAAGGCCTGCCAGTGGGCTTGCAACTTGTTGGAAAGCATTTTGATGAAGCAACAATTTATCAAGCTGCGCATGGGTTTCAAGAAGGGGTTGATTGGAAAAGTATTTAATAACTAAAATCACAATTATTTTCAGAATAATTAAAGCAGGCAATTTTGTTAAATAAGCTCATATGGGAAGTAAACCCTTCCATATGAGCTTATTAATAACTTAATCTTAAAAATTAACTTTTTCTCAGAGACTCAATTTTGATTTAAATTAAGATAAAAGGTAAATAAAAATACTACATATATTAAAACATAATCAAGCCTCTCTTTATATCACAATATGAAACCATATGGGATTTGTGTAGTTCCCAAAATCCTATTATGCTCAAGATTGGAATTGGGGCAAATAGGGGGATGAATGATAAAAGGGCAGGGTAAACAGCATCCCACTAAGATGCTTACTGCGGCTAAGGTCCATGATGACCCACTATCTGGGAAAACCGCTCCAAATTGTACTATTGATTTTTACAGTCGGACTACCATTGCCAATTCGGCTTTGGCCTACGATAAGATGTTAAAGCTTGGACCAGTGGTTTGGCTGGAATGTCAAAAAATGATGGCCGTGTGTGGACATGAAGCAGTGACCTCTGTCTTGAGGGACCATCGATGTTTCAGCTCCGCCCGTGGGGTTTCAATCAACGAACAAGTTAATGAGCTTTTGATTGGTAGCACCTTGAATTCTGATCCACCTGACCATGATAAGACCCGTTCGATTACATTTACACCACTAACGCCAAAAGCTTTAACTAATATAAGGGAACGCATTTCCGTTGAAGCGGACAGATTAGCTGGGCGCATGGTCAAGAAGAGGTGTTTTGATGGTGCGGCTGAGCTAGCACCTTACCTTCCGTTAACGATAGTACGGGACTTGGTTGGCTTAGGTGGTCATGGAAAAGAAAATATGTTGAGTTGGGGAGCTGCAACGTTTGAGCTCATGGGTGATCCACGTGAAAGACGTGAAGTGGCCATTAGCAATATGACAAAATTACGTGAATTCTTGGAAGACTCAGCTACTTTAGAAAATTTAGCGAACGAGGGTTGGGCACAGCGGGCCACACAACGGGGAATTTTGGAAGGGTTTGATAATGCACGTGCCGCAGAGCTGATGCGGGATTACATAGCTCCAAGTTTAGATACCACAATTTCTGCGATTGGTTATGCGATTTGGCTTTTTTCTAATAACCCTGATCAATGGACGCAGCTACGAGCTGATCGAAGTTTAATTAAAAATGCAATTGAAGAAATCGTACGCCTAAACACACCAATACGTGCTTTTTCCCGTTACACACTGCATGATACAGAGGTTTCAGGTGTTAGGGTCACCAAAAATAGTCGGGTATTGATAGTGTTTGGTGCGGCCAACCGTGATCCAGATAAATTTTCAAACCCTAATGAATTTAATATTAAACGAAACACGCGTGGTCATGTGGGTTTTGGTCACGGAGTTCATGCTTGTCTTGGTATGCACCTTGCACGCCTTGAAATGGAATGTCTGATTAATGCATTGGCTGATCGCGTAAAGCAATTTCACTTAACAGGTGACGTAATTCCAGGAACCAATTCAACAATCTTTTCATTTGCCAAGGTTCCGGTGCGTGTTGATATTTAGATAAAAATGGATTGTTAACCACATAATTGCAGAGAGCGAGAAGCTATTAAATGTTATTTTTATAGAACTGATTTTGTGGATAGGTTGCTTTGACAGAGAGGCAGTTAGCATATCCTTATATTACAGTAACGTACAAAGTGGCATATCCATAATTATTTAATATAACTATATAGCTTTACATCATAGTATAGCCATATAGGATATCTAATTATCATTTTAATCCTGTGAGAGCTGGCATGACCAACGATAAAATTGTTCGAAAGATTGCGGTTATATTTGTTACAGACGTTGTTAGTTTTAGCAAACTCATGGAAAAAAACGAAGATGCTACACTGAAAAGCTTACGCGTCTGCCGTGATATTCTGGATCAACTTCTTAAGAAGCACGATGGCCGTATTTTTAATACAGCGGGAGACTCAGTTTTAGTCGAATTCCAAAGTGCAGTAGCAGCACTAATTTGTGCAACCGAGTTTCAGAAACTTATTAAGCAGCGCAATCAATCAGTTTCTGAGGAGTCTCAGATGCGCTTTCGCATTGGGTTAAATGTGGGAGATGTCATCGTCGAAGAGACGAATCTATACGGCGAAGGGGTCAATAACGCTGCGAGGCTTGAAGCGCTCAGTCAACCTGGTGGCGTTTCTTTGTCTAAAACAGTTTATGATTTTGTCAGTAAAAAGGTTGAATTAACTTTTGCTGATCTAGGTACTCAGAAAGTAAAAAACACCATCTTACATGCTTATGATGTCATTATAGAAGGCTTGGAGAAGCGGGTTTTAGAGGCGCCAACTGAGCCGGTTGAGGTGACTGAAAGTAACCCACCAACGATTGCTGTTATGCCTTTTAAAAACCTAAGTAATGATGAAGAGCAAGAATACTTTGCGGACGGTGTTACAGAGGATATTATTGCTAACCTCTCATCTTGGAAATCATTTCCGGTGATCTCAAGAATTTCCACCTTCAGTTTCAAAGGCCAGGATATTAAATCTTCAGAAATAGCCCAGCAGTTGGGAGCGGATTACATTGTGGAAGGCAGCATTCGTAAAGGTGGAAATAAGGTAAGGATCACGGTTAATTTAGTCGATGCTAAAGATGACCAACAAGTTTGGTCTAAACGCTGGGATCGCGCATTGGATGATATTTTTGAGGTGCAGGATGAGGTTTCACAAGAAGTTGCTACGCTGATTTTTCCTGCCCTTAAGGGTAAGGAGCAAGATCGTATAAAGACCAAACCTCCAGCGTCTTTTTCTGCGTGGGACAATTACCTGAAAGCACTCGCAATTTATAATAAGACATGGGCAGGTACTGATAGAAAAAATGACGTTGAAAACCAAACGTTCATTAAACTTTGTGACAATGCAATAACCAAGGACCCGCATATGTGTGATGCCTATGTGTTGAAGGCTCGACGTATATATGGAAACCTATATGAACTGGCCTACCAGGATCAACGCCAAGAAAATGAACTGTTGTTTCATGATCTTGCCTTTAAAGCTTATTCTCTGGACGCCAATAATCCTGAAGCAGTTATGATGTATAGCAGGTCTTTCAATATAAAAAAAGATTACCTGCAGCGATTAAAATATGCGAAACTAGCATTGGATTTAAACCCAAGCCTTGCGGAATCCAATATGGATTATGGCCAAGCTCTATGTAACGACAAGCACTTTGAAGAAGCAGAGGTTTGCATCGAAAGGGCGATGCAAATGAACCCAATTGGCCAACGAGCTTATGACTATTTTCTGCCCCTTTTGTATATGGCAATGGCGAACTCTAATAAGAGCCTAGAGTGGTGCAATGTACTGTATGATCGAGCTTTACACAGTCGCTATGACGGGTGGAGGGCGGCGATCTATGTTCATCTTGGCGATGTTGAAACCGCGAAAACATATTTGACGAAATTCCGTGAACAGCGTTCAGAAATAACAACGCTAGAAGATTATAAAAAAGTCGCACCAACCATGTGCCTAGATTATCTCATGGAAGGCCTAACTCCTATTTGGGAAATTTAGAAAGGTAATTATATAAAACCCAACAAAGTTATTACAACTTAATGGCCTGATGCCTGGCAATAATTATTTGCCTTCAAACTCAGTTCTTCGAGCAGCATAGGCACAGTTTTCACAATACGGATTAACTGAAGGCAACTCACGCTGGTTCATTAGTTCATACATCCTATCTACTTCTAATTTTATCCAATCAGTTTTAGTATCATAGGGGATCAGCGTCTCTGAAAATTCCATTTTGCCAAAGAAACCATCAGCCTCCTTATTTCCATTGCACACGAGAAAATAACCTGTCTTTGCGACAGTAAAGCCCATTTCTTTTAATAAGTAGGCGTAGAAATCAAGTTGCCTCTTGTAACCCTCATGATAAATTGAAGACAAATAGCTCCAAGGTTCAACTGGCCTTTTGTTTGATTGAGATTTGTAATCGACAACGATCAGTTCTTCTGTGTTTGTATTGAACCAAATATCATCAACGCCACCCGTTAGGATGATGTTGGTGTCTCTATGGCGGTCCATGAGGCCAGCTCTTAAACTGTCTCGCCATTTGTCCAAATCAGGGTGATCCAAAGGGATAATGTGTTCTAACTCATAATCCTTGAACAATCTGTGCGGTATTTTGTTTTCACGGCAAATATCGAATTCTTTTTTTAGCAACACATCCGTTGCCGCATTTAAGGACCAACCTGGCAATGATGGGGTTACAACTCCCTTGACACGATCCAAGTAAAAGCATCTCTCGCAAGTTAAAAAGTTTGAAAACTTACCTCGACTTATTTTGAAATCTTTAGCACTTCCTGGTTGGTAAATATTTCGAGTTCTAAGGCCAGTTGCTGGAGTTAATTCATACTTTGAATTTCTTTTAAGACTTATCATAAAATTATGCTTTCA
This sequence comes from Paracoccaceae bacterium, assembly GCA_028112705.1. Classification (GTDB taxonomy): domain Bacteria; phylum Pseudomonadota; class Alphaproteobacteria; order Rhodobacterales; family Rhodobacteraceae. The sequence continues at coordinate 196,646 of JAOGYN010000001.1, forward strand.
ACCATCAGTTTAGTTATCGAGTATTTGACTTTTAATTTATATTTCACAAGTTTTTATTAAATTTCAATTAGGTAAATTTTATATATTTAAGCTTTGTAATCGTTTAGTTTTTCAATTTAACTAACTTTGGACATTATCAAAAGAAAGCCTATAATCTGAACTCAAAAATGTATACGCTAATTTTTGTATTACAAGTAAAGTGTTTTGAATATTTTAATTTGAGCCTTCAGGGGAAATAAATGTTTGAAAAAAATATGAATATATTTCGCCAGCGTTTAGAAAAAAATGATATTGATGTTGCCCTAATAACTGATGATGATAACGTCTATTACTTAACTGGTTATTACGATTATTTACATATGGACTTTGGTCGTCCAACAATTTTAGTTGTTCTTCGTGAGGGTCAAAGTATATTAATCACACCTTCAATTGACTTTAATTCAGCAGAGTCATTAGCCCGGGTAGATCGAATTGTTTCTTGGAATGATGGAGTTGGTAATGAATGGCGCGAGGAGTTGCCCAAGGTAGCTATGAACGCAATGAAAGTTGCCATTGAACCCAATCATATACCGCCAGTGGTCCACAGCTATTTAGTAGAGCTAATTGAGGCCGAGAAACTAGAAAATGCTTCTTCATTATTATCAGATATGAGAATGATTAAATCTGATATGGAGTTGCAGCTCGCAAGGCATGCTGGAGAAGTTGCTAACGCTATGATGACAGCGGGGCGCTCTGCTATTGGGAGTGGTATTGCAGAATTTGAAGTGGCAATAGCTACCTCGCAGGCAGGTACTAGAATGGCAGCAAAACTTCTTAATGCATATTACACTGATGAAGACATGTCACCAAACACTCATTTTTTGCAAATTATGGCTTCTGGTGAGGCAATTACAAAAACCCATCACCGCGCCACTACGCGTATCATGAAACATGGAGAACCAGTTTTCCTTTGTTTTTGTGGGATGACAAATTTTCATCGGTTTAAATTGGGTTTTGATCGAACTTTTTGGATTGGTGAAATAAAAGATAAATCCCAAGAAGTAGTCTATGAAATAGCTTTAGCTAGTCAAGAAGCCGCTCTTAGGGCTTTAAGACCAGGTGTGACTGCAGAGAGTGTCCATGCTGCTTACGCTGAGGTTATTCAGGAAGCAGGATATGATTATCCTTTTCGTTGTGGTCGGGCGACCGGATTTAGTTATCTTGAGGCTCCACAACTTGTAACGGGTGACAAAACTATTTTACAACCGGGTATGGTATTAGCGGTTGACGGATCTGTTTCTGCAGATAATTTTCGAGCTCAAATTGGGGATAGTTTTATTATAACACAAGAAGGGTATGAGCCATTAACGGATCACCCAAAAAAATTAATAGACATAATTTTGTAGCAAGGAAATTACTGATCAGGCATGGGAATTGGCTTAGTTTCATTCCTATGTTGGTCATAGGATAGAGACCAGCATTAAGCTGCCAAAGAGGATCTTGGATCGAGCCACTATAAGGCATCCAATTTTATTTTAGCCAATCACAAAATAAGATGATATAGTTCTCTTAAGATATTGATATCTATTAATAAAATTATTTAAAAACTTTAGAAAACATTCGTAAATTATAGTATAATTGTTTGATTATTGAATGATCATCAATTGTTCGACACTGGGATATCTATATTATTAGATTTCCCAATCAATCACATATCGTCATATCTCCTTACAAGTAACGTTTAGCAAAACCTTATCTACATCTGGAGCAGGTGAGGCAGTGACATTAACTTGCTCTGGAATATGCCCCACACCTATTAGAGTTATTATAATCTCATTGTCAGGAATATTAAACGCTCCGCGTAAATGTTGATCTTTATCGCAATCCTCGGACCAATTTAACATACAAGTTCCCAATCCTGCCGCATGTAACGCGTACACCAACGACATTGCGAATAATCCACCATCAACCCAGCCCTGATTTCGTTCACCAACTATATCAAACTGACGTAGATCTACGGTAACTAATAAAACAGCACCCAATTTACTCCCAAAACCCCGATTTCCACTTTGATACGATAGTAACAGATCACGCATCTCTGGCTCGTATGCTGCGTAAACTCGTCTTGTCTCACGGTTGCATGTACGTGGCGCCTTGATGGATTGAGAAACTGCTGTCCTTACAACATTAGGTGAAACAGACTCACCTGTGAAATGACGCACACTGGAGCGTGCCTGGATAAAACGTTCATAATTAAAATTAGTAGCATCCTTAAGCTCCTTCAAAGTTAGCGTGTAAGCCCCACCAGGATATTTTCTTTCGCGCATTTTGTTAACAAAACTCAACAATTCATTTTTAATTTCTGCAGGTATTTCCAACTCATGCGCATTATGAAAATCAACATATGAACTCAGCATACCGCGGGCGCCCTGTGTGGCAAATTCAGAATGACCTAGGCGTTCAAGTTCCAAAATTGCCGCAATAGTTGGCAAGATTTTAGCTACACCAAAGCCTTCACGTGGAATTTCCATTGCAAGTCCTTTTTCAAGTGCATGATAGGCATGTGTCAAGAAAGCAGCCAAGGCAACAGGATCTGGACTAATTTTAGTCGTACTAGAGTACTTAACAAATTTATCCATATCATAGTCATAGTTTCGTTTTAGATCAGAAAGCTTTATCGTTGGTGAATAATTCTCTCGAAATACTTCAAGATCATTTTGATTGGGGAAAGTTTTTGAATTAGTCATGATGGTGCTCTCAGTTTTTCTAGTATTTTTGTTGAAATAATTAAGTTTTATTTTCTGTTTATATAACTAATAATCCAGAAAAAACTTCCGTTTACAAGGCAATTCCAGTATTTTAGGGTATTCGGCTAACAAAGGACTGTTGTGACCAATTTGAGCATATTAGAAGTTATCTATATTTAATCTGTCTGCAGACATTCTGATATTTTCTTTTTTTTACTTGATATCTATTTCAGTTAAGTGCAACCCCGTATTTAATGAAATATGATACCATCATAATAGGCGCGGGTGCAGCAGGACTGATGTGCGCAGGGGAGCATACGGGTCGCACTCTGTTAATTGATCACATAAAGGCTCCAGGTGAGAAAATTCGTATCTCTGGAGGGGGACGTTGTAATTTTACTAATCTGCACTCCTCACCTGAAAACTTCCTGTCCAATAATCCACATTTCTGTAAGTCAGCCCTAAGTCGTTACACCCAATGGGATTTTATTGAATTAATTAAAAGTTACAATATAGAGTATCATGAAAAGACCCTGGGACAGTTATTTTGCGATGGATCCTCAAAACAAATCATTGAGATGCTGGGAACTCAATTGGATAAGGCTAAGACAGAATTAAAATTAAGTTGCTCTGTTAAAGATGTCCGTAAAATAGAAACCGGTTTTGAGCTAATACTTGAGGAAAATAATACACAAACCAATGTCGAAACTAAGCAATTAGTTATAGCGACTGGAGGAAAGTCAATTCCAAAAATGGGTGCTACTGGCTTTGCATATGATATAGCCAAGCAGTTCTCTATTCCACTCACGGAAACCCGAGCTGCATTGGTGCCTTTGACATTTTCAGATTCGAAATTCCAACCTCTAGTAGGCACCTCAACAACTACAAGAGTACATAATGCAAAGGCAAGTTTTGATGAGGGAATGCTATTTACTCACCGGGGTTTATCAGGCCCCTCGATATTGCAAATATCATCTTATTGGCGGGAGGGTGAAGTAATTTTTATTAACTTAGTTCCAAATATATCTATACTTGAGGAGCTTAAAAAACAACGCCAAGAGCAAGGAAAGCGTAACTTAACAACCGTACTTTCATATTATATTCCAGCACGTTTGGTTGAATATTTGGCTGAGCCTTTAACCCTTTCAGGAAAGCTTGCGGACCAGTCCGATATAAGATTAAGAGATATATGCAAGGCTCTCCAGGCTTGGCCTTTAACACCCAAAGGATCAGAAGGATATCGAACTGCTGAGGTAACATTAGGTGGTGTAGACACTAATGCACTCTCATCAAAAACTATGATGTCCAAAACTGTTCCTGGCCTCTATTTTATAGGTGAGGCAGTAGACGTGACTGGTTGGCTTGGGGGATATAATTTCCAGTGGGCTTGGTCTTCGGGTTGGGCTGCAGGGCAAGCACTAAAGACTAACATTTAATTTAATTTTATAACGCATTATATTTAAATTTTTATATACTAAAAGAATAAGATGATTAAAGATTTTAACTATAAAAAAGGATCAACAAAAATAAGTAATTATTTTAATAAATAAATTAATATAATATAATATTTTGAATGGATTACAATGGACAATCAAAGTAAAACAATGTATCACTCTGGCCATCGGGAGCTTCAGAAAAGGTTTGATGGAGTAGAACTAGCTGACGCACTTGAACAAATGAACAATCAACTGACATTCCAACCAAAGGATAAAGAATTTATCGAAAATGTAGATTTTTTCTTTCTCGCGACTGCATTCAAAGAAAGTGTTGATTGCTCATTTAAGGGTGGGGTAAAGGGATTTATTAAAGTAACTGGAGAAAATACCCTAGAATTTCCTGATTATGATGGGAATTCAATGTATCGTAGTCTTGGAAATATCCTTAAATCCCCATTTATTGGAATGATTTTTATTGAGTTTAGCGGTCAGCCTAAAAGATTACGAGTGAATGGACAGGCAACAATAAGAGAAGGTAAATCTGGGTCTGATGCTAAATTAATAATTTCAGTAAAGGCGACCGAAATATTTCCAAATTGTCCTAGGTACGTTCCAGACTTACAGGGCAATAAACCTTCAAAATTTCTTCCAGACGAGAGTGGTTATGGTGCCAAACCAGATTGGAAGAACCAAAAAGAATATCGAAATTATTTACCTAAGAATAATCCACATAATTCTTAAAAATTGCAGTGGATATTACCTTCAATCTCTAGAACAATTATTAGGCAGATGTGATTTTCTTTTTTGGATCAAAGAAGGGTTTCTCAACCACAGTCGCCTTCAAGACACCTTCAGGAGCGTTGATATTGAACTGCCTACCTAGCGAAGCATAATCAATTAAAACCATTGCCAGGGCAATATTTTTTCTTAAACGCGGCGAATATACGGCCGAGGTAACCTTACCAATAGAGGTGCCTTCACATTCAATTGGCCAAAAACGTGTATTAGGGCCCAAAAGAGGCTCCCCATAAATTTGGAGCCCAACCTGTTTTCGTGTAAGCTTATTATTTTTAATTTTCAAAAGTGCTTTCTTACCAATGAAGTCAAGTTCACCTTCTAGATGTATTAAGCGATCTAAGCCTAATTCAAAGGGATTAGTCTCAATATCCATGTCTGCGTGATAAGATAACATTCCACCCTCAATCCTACGAATTGACGAGGTATGACCCGGCTTCAATCCATAAGCCTTGCCAGCTTCCATTATTTTTTCCCATAATGCATCACCCTGAGAGCTATCTCTCAAAAAGATTTCATAACCAAGTTCACTTGACCAGCCGGTTCTCGACACAATCAAAGGGATACCGTCTAAAGAAAGCTCACGATGCCAATAATAACGCAAATCAGATATGCTCTCACCAAAAATCTTTTCCATAATGTTACCAGACTGGGGTCCTTGTAACTGCAATGGTGATGCGTCTGGCTCACATATATGAACGTCTAAGCCCGAGTTAACAGCAACGCCTTGTGCCCAGAGCATCACGTCACTATCTGCCAAGGAAATCCAGTAGTGATCCTCACCAAGTCGCAATAGGACTGGATCGTTAATAACGCCACCAGCTGCATTTGTAATTATAATATATTTACACTGTCCGACAGCTAACTTCGATAAGTCACGAGGCGTTAAAAGTTGAATAAATTGTGTGGCATCTGGACCCGTTATCTCAACTTGCCTTTCAACTGAGACATCACAAAGAATTGCATCATTAATTAAGTTCCAAAAATTTTGTTCAGGGTCACCAAAATCACGCGGAATGTACATGTGATTATATACAGAAAATGCAGTGGCACCCCAGCGAACAGTTGAGTCAAAAAAAGGTGATTTTCTAATTTGCGTTCCAAAACCAAAATCTTTTAAAGCCTGCATATTTCATTGCTTTCTTTAACAATCATAAACTTAAAATTTTTATCTTATACTTTCTTTAACTATCCCATAATAAGAACTAAAATACATTTCAATACCAAGTTTAACTAAATTTAGAAATACTAATTTAATTGATCCAATTTGATTAAATATCCATGAAGACTAAGTAAGTGACAATGTAGTTTAAAAAGGATCTTATTAATGGTTAAACCTTTCAGTAAAAATACAATAATCAATAACTTATTAATGAGCTTAAGCTTCGTATTGCTTTTATCGGGTCCGGTTAAAGCAGATTTCTTTGACTTTTTATTTGGTCCTGAAAATTGCAAAGTTGGGTCAAATTATACATGTAATCAATTAGAAAATTTACCTTACAACGTATTTTTTTACTCACCCGATAAAACTGAAAAATATCTAGGATTGGCGAGGAATTTACCAACAGCTAAAATAATGAGTGTAAATTATGCAAATAGTTTAAATTTAAGTAGAGATGCGGGTTGGAGTACTATTTTTTGCTTAAAAACTAATGCATCAGAATGCGCGGAAAAGCACTAAACTGGGATTTTTGTAATTATTTTAAATTCCTAAGAATATTAAATTTATGACACAATCCCCTTAATCAATTATAAAATAATACATAAATGGCTGTTATTTTTAATTTGAATGAGTTTTTTTTGTCTTCGTAAATCATATTCAGGTTGACATTAACATGTAAATTTACAACCTTTTGGCAGCACACTGTGTGAAAAATTTCTCAGTAAATGCGCCACTTCCACATTCAGTATAAATCTATTGTTTATTATATACAGGCTTTAGCCAACTGATAAATTGCGATCCCAAGAGTTGGCTCCATCATTCCATCGCACGCTGCAGCATTATTATATTTTATTGTAATTTTATAAAAGCTTAACATGATTGGATCCTTTAAATAACTTCCAGTTATTAATGTCATTCCACAGTTATTAATTGGGTTATACCTATTAATATAATTTACTTGTCATAATTAAATTGTAAAAATATATATTAAGAATTCAAAGTTATTTTAAGGACTAATAAATGAAAAAATCATCATTGCTAATAATTAATGGTCATGTTCAGACCATGGATGATAAGTCTTCCACGGCCGAAGCTATTTTCATTGAGGGTAATATTATCCAGGCCGTTGGGTCAAACACACAAATGTCGAAGTTGCAGAGAAAGGATACTCGGGTAATTTCAGCTAATGGTGGAACCATCATGCCTGGCTTTATAGATAGTCATGTTCATCTTTTCCCTGGATCAGATGGCTTAAACAAGCTTAATTTGATGCCTCTAGTTACTTTTGATGAATTAAAACAAGCAATATTAAAACAAATAAAACTTAATCCTCCCGGTATGTTTGTTTATGGCCGAGGGGCAAATTACAAACTATTGCAAGGCTCTAAACTTAAAACACGAAAGCAACTTGACCAAATATCAACTGATACGCCAATTTTAGTTCAGGCACCTGATGGTCACACTGCTTGGGCAAATACAAAAGCCCTTACGGCTGCTAACGTCCTTAACGGCGTGGAACTGCCTATTGGACATGAGGTGGTAATGGCATCGGACGGCAAGGCTGAGGGCCTTCTTAAAGAAAATGAGGCCATTAGGCTCGTACTGGCGCTTCAAGGATCTAATAGATCTAGAGTTGGCCTTGATACCGGTGAAGATCCAGAACCTCCTGCTACTCCCAAAGAACGGTTGAGCGACATAGACACCCTAAAAAATGGTTTAAAGCATCTCGCAAAATTAGGTGTAACCAGCATCCATAATATGGATGGTAATTTTTACACATTGGAGCTGTTAGAGGAAATCAGAGGGGAAGGTGGTTTAACCTGCCGAGTTAAGGTGCCCTTTCATTTTAAAAGTGAAATGACAATTGAAAAATTACAACTAGCATCAGATATGAACCAGAGGTGGAATGATGACTTTCTCAGTTCAGGTTTGGTTAAGTTTTTCATCGATGGTGTTCTTGATTCAGGGACTGCATTTTTAATTGATGATTATGCAGATACTCCAAATTGGAAGGGTGAGGCATTATTTGAAGAGGAAGTCTTTAATAAACTTTCAGTGGCGGTTGATCAAAGGGGATTGCAAATTGCTGTTCACTCTATAGGGGACGGTGCGGTAAGGCGAGTTCTAAATGGTTATGAATATGCTCAAAAAATAAATGGTGTCCGAGATAGCAGGCACCGAATTGAGCATATTGAATTGATCCACAAAGATGATATATCAAGATTTAAAGAATTAGATGTTATTCCTTCAATGCAACCAGTTCACCCTCCAGGTTCAGACGGCTTACCACTTGAGCCAACAATATCTAAAATTGGAGTTGAGCGCTTTAATGCAGCTTACGCCTGGCAAAGTATTAAAGAGGCTGGTGGCAAAGTTACATTTTCTACAGATTGGCCTGTATCCAATGTTGATCCAATAAATTGTATTTCTAACGCACTAAATAGGCAAGTTTGGGATGAGGGACAGTTTGATCAACGGTTAAGTTTAATTGATACATTGAAGGCATACACTATTGGTGGCGCCTATGCTGAGTTTAAGGAACACAAAAAAGGCTTAATTCAAAAAAATTATTTAGCAGATATCGTTTTGCTTTCAGATAGAATTGATCTTTTAAATAAAGATCAATTATCAAATTTGAAAGTTATATCTACCATTGTTGATGGAAAATTAGTATATAGTTCTGATCAAAAATTAGAAGGTGCTAATTAAAAATATATTTAGTGCAGAAGAATTTCACCACTAAAATAGTATTTTCCATGGAATTAAATTTAGTTTATTTGAACAACTTAAAATTAATAAAAGGGTGTATTAACTATACAATTATTTATTGTCTTTCTTTATTTTTGGATCTAAACCCCACATTGGTTTTCCTTTTTTTTTCTTTTTTACTCCATAACCATGAAGCTTATAATGTTTCTTAAGCTTATCAAATAATGATGACAGGGTCTTATTATATTGTTCATTCTTATTCATAATATTTGCCAATCGTTGTTCGTTATTTTCATATAGATCATTTGCAATTTTTGACGAGCCCAAGTATCAGCAATATAAGTTAGAAATCTTATTTTACTGATATCGAGAATATAATGAAGTTAAAACATTGCCATAATTTTCAGGACTTCAGAAAATTGGCAAAAAAAAGATTACCATCACCTGTCTTTAATTACATTGACGGTGCTGCTGATGACGAAATTACTTATAGACGAAATACCTCATCTTTTGACGATGTCGATTTAATACCAAACGTATTGGCGGGCGTGGATAAGGTTGACTTATCAACGACCATATTTGGTAAAAAAATAGATATGCCACTTTACTTAGCTCCCACTGCAGTGCAGCGATTATTTCATTATGATGGAGAGCGAGCCGTGGCTAAGGCTGCTCAAAAATATGGTACAATGTTTGGAATATCTTCGTTGAGCACTGTAAGTGTTGAAGAAATTGCTACTTTAACCGATACACCCAAAATGTTTCAATTTTATTTCCATAAAGATAGGGGACTTAACGATAGCTTGTTAGAGAGGGCAAAAGCAGCAAAATTTGATGTTTTAACACTGACAGTTGACACAATAACCGGTGGAAATCGTGAGAGAGATCTAAGAACTGGCTTTACTATTCCACCCAAAATAACTCCCAGCAGTTTATTAAGTTTCATAACTAAACCTATGTGGGGAATAAACTTTATTACAAAACCCAAATTCGAATTGCCACATTTACAAGATCATGTGGGAGCAGGGACAAATGTAACCACCTCAATTGGTGAATATTTTTCCACCATGCTTGACCAATCGATGAATTGGAAAGATGCTGAAAAACTTTGCTCCCAATGGAACGGACATTTTGCCCTAAAGGGAATAATGAGTGTTGAAGATGCTAAGAGAGCCGTAGATATTGGTGCCACTGGCATCATGGTATCGAACCATGGTGGCCGTCAATTAGACGGCTCACGCGCTCCTTTTGATCAGTTGGCTGAAATTGTTGACGCAGTAGGTGATAAGTTGGACGTTATCTGCGAGGGTGGGATCCAAAGGGGCACACATATTATAAAGGCTCTATCAGTTGGGGCCAAGGCTTGCTCTGGTGGACGCCTATACCTTTATGCACTAGGCGCAGCAGGACAAGCCGGAGTAGAGCGTGCGCTCAATCAATTTAAAATGGAATTGGAGCGTGACTTTAAATTAATGGGGTGCACTTCCGTTGATCAATTAAATAGATCTAATTTACGAGCTCGATAAAAGTAAATATGTCAAATGAGTAAGAAAGATCTGCCATCAAAAATTTGCTTGACCTGTAAGAAGCCTTTTAATTGGCGCAAAAAATGGACTAAAGATTGGCCAAATGTCAAATACTGTTCTGAAAAGTGTAAAAGAGCACGCATTAAGCAAATTTGATTTTTCAATTTTTTAGAATCTTTCAAAATTATTAATGTTTGCCTATCATGGTATTCATACACTAAGCTCAGATTTAAGCAGCATACCCAATATCAGCTTGGCATATTTAGGTTTAAAATGGAATTTGAAGATATAAAAGTCAAAAGGTCAGGGGCAACGCCCAATTCTTTTATGATAACTGAAGATGTAATTGGATCAGTTCATCCTGGAAGAAAATATAAGGCCACAATTAATGGCCTAATCGAAACCAATTCCAAATCAACTATTAAAAATATAAATTTTGATATTGTAGAACCTAAGTACATCTCGATTGATGGTGACTGGGTGCCCGAAGGAAATGATATGCCGAGCAATGCAAACCTACTCGGTGGATTTGGCACACTGAAAATTAAGGACAGGGTCCTAAATATTCCTGAAAATATAGCCACAAATGCAAATCTTGCGTATTATGGAGCAAAATTGGTTAAAATAGATGATATTTTTGAATTTGAAACTGAAGCTGAGTTGCCCGTTACCATAATGAATATTGGAAGTACTTATGTTGAAGAGTACCTTAAAATAGAGAGCTTGGGTGGTGGGGCATACATAGAATATCACGATAGACCACATTTTCACTTACCAATTGATGCAGAAGCAGAAGGTCAAATGATTATTGGGCATCAAAAAGAAGGTGAATATAGGCTATCAGCATACAGAATTCCTTTTGGATATGGGATTTATACCCCTCCACATCTCTTGCATGCAGATGCATTTTTAGTTGGAAGATACATTGTAGTCTATTCAGTTACTGAGAATTTTTCTACTGTGTTATTAAAATCAAAAAATAATGAATTAGTTGATGTTAAAATAATAAAATAGATATTAATACAAGTAATTATATGAATTAACTAAAGTAAAAAAGCTAATTATAATACGCCTTATATTTTAACCTTAATACATTTTTTTGAACTTTTCCCATTGTATTTCGTGGAAGCTCATCAATAAACATTATTGCTTTAGGGTGTTTATATTTAGCTAATTTATTTTTCAAAATCGTCATAATTTCCTCTTTGGACGTGTTACCATGTTTTTCTTCCACAATGAGTGCCGTTACAGCCTCACCAAAGTCCACATGGGACAATCCAATAACACAACTTTCACTGACGCCATTTATCTCGTCCAAGATACCTTCAATTTCTTTTGGGTAAACATTATAACCTCCTGATATAACTAAATCTTTCTCTCTTCCTACAATTGAAATACGTCCAGTATTATCTATGGATGCCATATCTCCGGTCACAAAGTATCCATCGCTTCTAAACTCAGATGCAGTTTTCTCAGGCATTCCCCAATAGCCAGTAAAAATATTTGGACCTTTTACCTCTAAGATGCCTATCTCTTTGCCAGAAACAGGTTGACCATTTTGATTGGAAATTCGACCATTAACAGTGGGTAGTAAATAACCGACTGTTCCGGCTATTCGATCACCATCATAGGGATTAGAGGTCAGCATGCCTGTTTCCGTCATCCCGTAACGTTCTAAAATTCTCTTACCAGTCAAATTCTCGAAAGAATGAAAGGTTTCCGACAGTAGTGGAGCGGAGCCAGAGATAAACAATCTCATATTTGAACATTTGTCTTTTCTAAATTCATTATCCTTTAGAAGTCTCACATAAAATGTTGGAACTCCCATCATGACAGTGGAGTTTGGCAATTCCTCAATTATTCTTTTCGTGTCAAAACGATCAAGAAATATCACTTTAGAACTATTTAACAGAGCGCAATGCAAGGCTACAAACAAACCATGAACATGAAAAATTGGCAATGCGTGAAGCAATACATCATCTTCTTCCCAACACCAATAATCCAATAAAATCATAGCATTAGATAGCAAATTATGATGTGTTAACATTGCGCCTTTGGAACGACCTGTCGTTCCAGAGGTGTATAAAATAGCTGCTAAATCATCTTCAGAACAATTAGCAACATGCTGAGAAACATCTAAATTTAACAACTTATCAAATATTGAGCCATCCACTTTTTGACCTAAAGAAATTAAATTTGGGATTCCGATTTCGGTGGCAAGAGCACTCATTGAAATCTCTCTCTCCGGGGTGCACACAAAAAGGGCAGGATCTGAATCTCGTAAAAAATAATTAATTTCTTCTTTTGTATATGCAGGGTTGAGTGGAATATAAATTGCACCATACCTAAGGCAAGCAAGGTAAAGTAACACCGATTCTATCGATTTTTCAACCTGAACGACAATACGATCGCCTTTTTTTATTTGCATTTTAGTGAACATTGACACGTAACGCCCAGTCTCATTTTGAATTTCATCATATTTTAAGGTTCTATGATCTGAGACTAAAAATAACCTATTTTTGTATCTTAAGAAGTTTTGTTCAAAATAAGTATATAGATTTTTATTTATCATGTTTTATCAATACCTAGTTTTCTATATTTTATTATAAAATTTTATTATCAAATTTAATTAAGATTGCAAAATAATAATATATTTAATTTTGAAATTGATGTTAAATAATAATATAATTTAACATCAATTAGTATTCACATATCATTGTTTTTGAATGTATTTAATATCAACTTGTACTATCTAAAACTTCAAGTTAGGAAATAAAAATAAATTTTTTTATGAAAGAAATCATACATGATAAGTATCGGTATTAAAAACTCCTTAGTAGAAGAAGTATTCTCTAAGACAGACTCTTTTCTAATGTTTAGAAGACTAACTCTGGTAGTACTTGGAATCTTCATACTCACATTGTTTTCAAAAATGAAAATACCAATTTGGCCTTCTCCTGTTCCCATAAACCTCGCAACGCTCTCAGTGCTTACCATTGGCCTAACTTATGGGCCAAAATTAGGTTTAACGACAATTTTTTGTTATCTTATAATAGGCACTTTAGGTTTTGATATCTTTGCTAATTCATCTGCAAAAGTTAATGGCATGGAGTATATGTTGGGTAGCACAGGGGGATATTTATTCGGATATCTCCTAGCAACTATTGCTTTGGGATTTTTAGCTCGAGCTGGATGGGACCGAAACGTATTTAAGATTGTTTTGGCGTTAATTATAGGCAGCGTTTTAATTTATATTCCAGGAATTTTTTGGTTAGCCAAACTTTACACCTGGAATAAGCCAATCTTAGCTTGGGGATTAACACCATTCCTGATTGGAGATGCACTTAAAATTTTGCTTGCAACCCTTGTGATACCTTCTATGTGGAGAATTATTGGTTCGGCCAGGAAGTAAATCAATTATATAGTACAATATATTATTCAGTAATCAACAATCAAAGAGTTTTATATTTATTCTTTGGGCTGAAGCTTGCTTCTAACGGTTCTCTTGGAGAACTTACCCACATTTCACGGTTAGGGTGCATTCCAGCACCAAACACCGCTGAGACGGCTGAACAACGCATGCGATTAAGTAACCTAGTATCTGCGTTACCAACATTGGGATGCATGCCATTATTTTCTTTAACTTGGCTATCCCACTTCATTTTTCTTTGATTAAGGATATTCACGTCAGTTAATTCTTCACAATTTAACTCATTTGAATTAAGATCAACAGTAATGACATCACCATCTTCCAGTAGCCCAATCAGTCCACCCTCGGCAGCTTCTGGGCCAACATGACCAATAACTAGGCCAACCGAACCACCTGAGAAGCGCCCGTCAGTCATTAAACCTACAACTATATTTTTCTGACGACATAGGGCTGTAATGCGAGATGTTGAGTCTAACATCTCAGGCATACCTGGGCCACCAACTGGCCCCTCGTAACGAACTACAATCATATCAAAATTTTCAAATGAATCAGGGCTTTCCTCTAGGCCGTCTAATAGTGCTTGCTCACCATTAAATACCTTTGCATGCCCCTTAAAGACATTTTTTTCCAATCCACCTTCAACTCCAGCCAATTTGAGAACTGCGCTAAATTCTGGAGACAAATTGCCACCTAACACACGCAAACCACCAGTCTCTTTATATGGATGCTTTACAGAATAAATAACATCTCCATCAGGAACTGGAGGATTTAATCTACTAATCTGCTCAGCTAAAGTTTCACCCGTACATGTCAGCGCGTCACCGTTCAGCAAACCCGCTTCTAGCAAATCCTTAACTATTACCTGGACGCCACCTTTTTCATCTATGTCTACCATAGAATATTTTCCAAATGGCCTTGCATTTATCACAACTGGGATCACATTTTTAGACAGATGGTTAAATTCTTCGGCGCTCATCACATCTGTTGTAAAATTTTTATACCCAGCAGCTCTGGCAAGCTCAGGCGCGTGTAACATAACATTAGTTGAGCCCCCAACCGCCATAGAAACAATTATAGCATTTCTAATGGACTCACTCGTTACAATGTCTCGTGGCTTAATGTCGTTCTTAATCATATTGGCCAAACAATCTATTAATTCGTCTGGAAACTGATCAGTACGTCTCTCATCTTGTGATGCGGGGGAAACCATGTGTAGAGGTTGCATTCCAACAACGCCTATAAAAGTTTGCATTGTATTGTATGTGAACATGCCACCACAGCTTCCGTAACCTGGACATGCCTCGCAAGCAATTCTCTTCTTTAGTGCCTCATCGTCGCTACCAGCAAGTTGATAACTTGTAATTAAATCAATTGGCTCATTCGTGACAGAATCAACGCCAGGTCTGATCGATCCATCTGACATAATTATTGCTGGCCTGTTATGTTCTAATATTGCTGACAGAGTGCCGACAGGAGGCTTATCACAAGCAACGACCGCAATTACTCCCTCTAAACCACTAGCACTTAGATGTTCACAGATTGAATCATTTGTTACTTCTCTACCAATAAGAGAATAACGCATTTCCTTTGTCCCGTTCCTAATGCCATCTGAAGTTGCTATCGTATACTCTGGTTGAACTAAGCGCATTTTAAGTTGCTCAGGTTCAAAACCTATACGTTGCCTTAATTTTTCATGAATAGTTTGAACTTTTTTCTCAACACCCATGTAACATTGAGAGTCACCTTTATTGCCAACCACACCAATTGAAGGCTCGTGTATCAAGTCCATTTCAGTATTTAATTCGCGCGCAATTCCATATGTTTGTGAATTTCTCCCAGGATTACGATCAATTAACACAGTTTTTGAATTTTTCATGTTGGCTCTCAATTCAGATGTTTCAAGACTAATCATTAATTTAAATTTAAATGAGATAATAGCTTTTTTAATAATAATCTCAAATAATTAAAAGATTAATTTTAAGATTTATAATTTAAAACATAATGATATTTAAAACATCATTAAACATCCAACATTCAATTGATGCAAATATAACTAAGCACCAAATTGGAAGTTTAGAGAAATGTATGAAGGTTAATAGTACCAGAACAGCGAAAAAATCATGTAGTGATAATATTCCATTTGTTGCAACTGGTGAATAAAAAGCAGCGATCAGTATTCCAACTACCGCTGCATTAATACCTATAATAGCTTTCTTAAAAATCATTATTTTTCTTAATTCATCCCAAAATGGTAAAATGCCGATTACTAACAAAAAGGAGGGAATAAAAATTGCACAAAGAGCTAGTAAACCTCCAACTACACCGTTGGGATAGGAGACAGATACAGTGCCCAGGTAAGCGGCGAAGGTGAAAAGTGGACCTGGCATTGCTTGAGCTGCTCCATAACCAGCTAAAAAAGCCTCATTTGTAACATATCCAGAGGAAACCATTTCAGTTTGCAATAGTGGCAACACAACGTGTCCTCCACCGAACACTAATGATCCAGCTCTATAAAAACTGTCAATTAAAGATAGGAGTGGATTAGCAGAAAAATTTACTAAAATAGGAAGCAAAAATAGAAGTAGAATGAAAATAATCAATAATGTTAGGGCAAATCGTATTTTAACTAAATACTCAAATTTACGGTCCAGTTTAACTTCAGAAATTTCAAAAACTAATGAACCAATTATTCCACTTATTATAATAGCAATAAATTGAAATAATGGGGTAGGGGCCAAAATAATCAAAAACCCCACTATGACTGTGATTAAAAGGCATTTAATGTCCTTACAAAATGCTATACCCATTGTCCAAATAGCTTGTGCAACGATAGCTACAGCAAAAATTTTCAACCCGTGAATTATACCAAAAGGAATAACATCAGAATAAGATACGTAAATGTAACCAAAAAAAATTAATATAATCGCTGATGGCGTTGTAAACCCAAACCATGCAGCTAAGGCTCCATAAAAACCACCTTTTATATAGCCAATACTTAACCCAACTTGACTTGAAGATGGTCCGGGAAGAAACTGGCACAATGCCACAAGTTCTGAAAATAATTGGCTATCAAGCCACTTTCTTTTAATTACTAATTCTTGGTTAAAGAAACCTAGATGAGCAATGGGACCACCAAAAGAGGATAGTCCTAAACTCAAAAATACTAAAAATATTTCCAATGGCTTAGGTTTATTTGAGGTCTGATTTTCTTCATTCATAGATTTTGAACTTTTCACCAAGACTTACACAATATCTTAAAGTAAACATGTAACTTAATAAATTTAAAAAATAAAATGAATAAGTTTAAAGGGCGATACCTAATTGTAACGCCCTTTAAGAAATTTAAATTGTTTGTAATACTCTTGATTTTTTAAGTGTACCCAATTCATCTGCTTTCATAACGAGAGATATAAACTCTTCATTTGCGGACATGTGGTCTAAGGTTTCTCCCCAATGATCTATTGATAAGAACCTATATATTACTCTCATCATCTCGTGATCTTCACCATGTATAACTTGGCCAATCGCGACATCTACGTCCTTACTCCCCATCAATTTATTTAGTTGAGGAGCTAACTCCATAACGGCAGGCATATTGGAACGTGCCATTTGATAATCGCGGTGGACTGAAATTGGCCTTGGCGCGCTTGCAGGTTCACCAAAAATTAGTCGACCAACCCAAGGTCCTCTCATATCTGCCACTTGATCAGTTTGGGCTTTTTTTCTAAGCGCAACCATATCTGGATCTGCAGAAAATGCTTGAAACGACTTTGCCCCATCAGAAAAAGTTGGATACGCTCCATAAACATCCAGTGCGCCAGCGCCTGATCTATCTCCAGCTATAACTCTTGCAGCCCAGGCGCGCGCGCCATGCTTAGTCATAATTGTAACTGCCTGTTTGCAGCGTTCTTCTGTCTCCGCAGCGCCACCAGGTAAAGGTGAGGCTTCTCTTACAGATATTATTGTCATTGT
This sequence comes from Paracoccaceae bacterium, assembly GCA_028112705.1. GTDB lineage: Bacteria > Pseudomonadota > Alphaproteobacteria > Rhodobacterales > Rhodobacteraceae. The sequence continues at coordinate 214,402 of JAOGYN010000001.1, forward strand.
CGTTCCTTTCTTTAATAGTTAGTTTATTTAGACTTTTGCGTAATTTTTTTTTGAGCAATTTCATATTTTTTCTAATTGATTGTATATTTATAATCTGTGTAAAAATCATATGTACAAGTATAGTTATCTTTACCCTCATTATTAAACCAAAATTAATAATTTGAGTGATAAACATGTAAATAGAAAATATGGAGCACTAATTATGACTTTTAATGCACATAATGCAACAATATAATATTTGACTAATTTATCTAGGTGTCAAAAAAATAGGCATTAAATTGAATAAGTAGAATGGTCCTAAACCTTAAGTAACTCCGATAATAACACCAACTGCCATCAATAACGCTCCAGAAATAATATTAGTTATTTTTATTGCTTTTGGTGATGACAAAAATGACCTAGCTTTAGCCAAAAATAAAATCATTAAAATGTTTCCTATCATAGGAACAACAAAGGAAGTACCAGAAATGATTACGATGTCAGTTAATCCGATTTCACTAAAATTAAAAAAACTAGGCAATAATGTTAGGTAAAACAGGGTAGCCTTTGGATTTGCAGTAACAGCTATAAATCCAGCCGAAAAACCGGCAAAAAAACCAGTTTTTGTAAGTTTACGATTAGCTTTAATATCCTTCCTACTAGCAAGAATAGTCTGGATACCCATAATCACCAGTATAATTGATGCTAAAAATCGAAATAATATTAAAATATCTGAGTAGAAAGATATTAACAATCCAAGACCAAAATATACAGCAATTGGCCATAGAAGGTCTCCCAAGGAGACGCCAAGGACCAAAGAAAAGCCAGATTTAATACCACCTGATACAGTCCGCGCAATAATTGCAATCCATACAGGGCCAGGCGTAAGAAATAAAATGATAAGCGCACCAAAATAAAGAAGTAACTGTGCACTCGTTATTGTCATTTAAAAATCCTAATAAATTATAGGTGTGAACAAATGTCTAAAAATGTAGGGTTTTAATTTCTTGAAAATCCTCGAGACCCAATGTGCCACCCTCACGACCATTTCCAGATTGTTTATACCCGCCAAAAGGTGACCCATAGTTAAATCCACCACCATTAATATGGATTGCGCCAGCTCTAAGCTGAGAGGCCACTCTTTCTGCTTTTGATGCATCGCCAGTTTGTAAATAAGCGGCTAATCCATAAGGCGTGTCATTTGCTATTTCTATAGCCTCTGCCTCGGTCTCAAACGGAATTATAACAAGTACTGGTCCAAATATTTCTTCTTGAGCAATTCTCATATTGTTTTTTACGTCTTTAAAAATAGTTGGCTTTACGTACCAGCCGTTTTCAAGACCATCTGGTTTACCCAGGCCACCAACTAATAGATCAGCTTCGCCAATGCCTATATCAATCATGTTTTGAACGCGATCAAATTGAATTTTGTCAAATAACGGACCAAGATGATCTCCTTCTCTGGTGGGATCTCCAACTTCTTGATTTTCAGCCGTCTTTTTTGCAATTTTTAAAACCTCATCGTAACAGGACCTCTCAACCAAAAGTCGGGTAGGGGCGTCACACGACTGACCTGTATTGAAAAAACATTCTAAAACTGATCCAGAAACACGGTCTTCTAAATCACAATCAGCAAATATTAGGTTTGGCGATTTACCACCTAGCTCCAAAGTTACCCTTTTTACTGTATCAGCAGAATCCTTAGTTACAGAAGTGCCAGCTCGCGTTGAGCCAGTAAATGACATCATTTGCACATCTGGATGACGGGACATTGCTGATCCAACTGTTGGACCATCGCCATGTACCAAATTAAAAGACCCCTTTGGAAACCCAGCTGCGTCGATAAATTCAGCGTAAAGTGTGGCAGATAAAGGGGTATGTTCAGATGGCTTTAAGACACAGGTACTTCCAGCGGCAAGAGCTGGTATTACTTTTAAAGCTATTTGATTAATGGGCCAATTCCACGGAGTAATCAAACCACAGACACCAATAGGTTCTCGCACTATCGTGTCACCATTACTTAGTTCTTCCCGTTCTTTAGAGTTTTCAAGCGCCTCAATAAATCCTTCTAAATGGCCAACCCCAGCATCTGCCTGAGCCTCCCTAGACATTGTTATTGGCGCGCCCATTTCAGTTGTAATTGCCTGAGCCAATTCCTCAAATCGTTCTTTAGTTATTTTAAGTAGATTGTTTAACAACTTTAAGCGATCTTCTTTAGTAGTTTTTGAGTATGTCTTAAAAGCTTCTTTTGCTGCAGCTACGGCTTTATCAACGTCAAGTTGGTTCCCTAAAATAATTGTACCTACCTGACTGTTATTAGCAGGATTTAGGACAGGAAACTCAATTTTTGAGTTAGGAGTTACCCATTTACCATTGATATAAAACTGTTTTAAATTGCTCATTACTTTTCCTTATGCTTAAATCTTAAATTAATGATTTGGATTATCCATGTTGAAGACGACAAAAACATGATGCTTTAATTGGAACATCTACTCGACCCATAGCTAGACCTAAATTTTGAGAAATCAAACCCAACTCTATTTGCTTATCTTGACGTTTCAAACACTCGGCTAATCCGTGGAGGCTCCAGACATTATTGGGATGCCGTCTTGCCCTTATAAGAGAACTATCAAAGCCAAGATCTGCCTTATATACCATTTCAGCTTTTTCGATTTCTCCTTGCTCAAGAAGCAAGGCACCTAACGCATGTCGTGCAGGCTGCATCCATCCCCATGGCTCATCATAGGGTAGCGTGTCTTCGTTTTTGATTGCTTGATTTAAATGTTTAAAGGCTACTTCAAAATTGTTTTTACGATATTCAATTTCACCATTAAGCATTGCATCTGCGATTTTTAATAAATCAATGCATTTATTATTAAACATTACCCTTTCATCAGGTATCTTACTGAAGGCTTCTTTGAAATTCTTCTGCTCTTCTATTGCGAACGCCACATCACCAAGGGCTGCAAATGCCAAAGCCCTAGCATACCTGTAAATTGCTGTGGTGACTAAGAATAAATCAGGATCATCTGGAGCCTTTAAATCAATAATTTCCTGCCACTTTCCGAATCTAATTAGTGCATGGTATTTTAAACCATAATAACCCTCATATAAATTTGCCATTGGAGGACTTTTGATGCGTATTAAATCATTTGGCACTAGCTCATCAAACTGTTTTATTGCGTCCATTGATGAAGAATAATTCCCCATAAACATAGCACCATAAAGTTTAAAATGAATATTGTGTATTACGGAACCAGCAAATAAATTAAGGTTTCCATCACGCGCAATAACTTTCTTATCTGACTCAATCGCCTCTGAGTTTCTTTCGACAACATCATTGTAATTTCCACATTGGAAATCAATATGCGTCGGCATATGCAATAAGTGACCGCAATCAGGGACTAATGTTCGCATTATATCACCGGCTCGCAGTGCCACCTCAGGTGTGGGAGACATCTCCATTACATGAATATAATAGTGAAGCAATCCAGCATGTGGGTGAGTACCTTTGAATTCCACATTAGCAATTGCTTTCTCCAATACATCTTTTGCTTCTAGCGTAGAAGCGCCATCTGTAGGTTTTCCTGAATTTAGATCCCATAATTTCCAGGGTGTTCTCGATATGACAGCCTCTGCTAATAGTGCGCTTACATCTGGATCCTCTGGATATTTTTTCAGCACGATTCTCATCGCATCAGCATATGCATTAGTCCAAACATCAAAATTTTCAGGAACCGCACTAGAGGGATGTCTCATTGAAAGGGCATTAATTAAGTCTTTTTCCATTTGGGTCACATCAGGGCTTAGCTCAAGGGCCTTCTGTGATGCATTAAAACATTCAACTAAGACTGACGGGAGCTCAATTTCGTCTAGCTGATGCCACATTCTATTATATTCAGGTCCAACTGAGTAAGCCACGCCCCACCAGGCCATTGCGCATTCAGGATCTGCCTTAACTGCTTCCTTAAAGCAGGTAACTGCCTCTTCCCAATGAAAACCATAAGCCCAAATTAGACCTCTATCAAACCAAAGTTGAGCTTCACCCGACTTAGTAGTCACTTTATAGCTATAAGTACCTGTGTTAAAATTATACGACATTTAAATCCCTAGTTTAATTATCATGATTAATATTTGATAACAGGCGAACTATCAGTCAGAAAAAACAATTGGTCAAATGCAAAATTTTGCATATTTTGATAATTTAAAACGAACTTGATTGATAGGTGTTCATTTGAAAAAAGAAAAGTTAATCTTATCCAAAGTTAGCAACCATTAATTCAGCAATTCTATTGTTAATATTAAGAGGCACGCGCTGAGGACCATTTTTTAAGGTTTGAGGGGCTCTTGCAATTAGCTCTAAGCTAAGGGCTTGAAGCATAAACCCAAGATCCATCGCCTCTATTGAATTGCCCTTTGGTTCTGTTCCAGCCAATTGAATCATCTGACCACCGGCCAGTAATATTAGCTTTCGGCCATTAGGTAATTCAAACTCTTCCAGATCTGGACCAATCCGAACAATCTCAACCGAAAGTCCTCTAAGTGAATCTACATCAATCTCATTTGGGAAATGCCCACTATTTGCCAAGATTGCGCCATCAGGCATTAATAAAAATTGTTTAACACCTATTACTGCCTCACAAGATGTAGCCGTACAAAAAAACTGACCCCAAGATGATAAGTTTTCAATCGTATCAACTCGAAAACCATCCATAATTGCCTCTAATTTTTTAATAGGATCAATTTCCACAACCGATACTCTGCCACCAAATGATTTAATATATTGCGCCATTCCACGTCCACACCAACCATATCCAACGATTACAAACCTTCGTCCGTTAATCATTAAATTAGTCATTCTCATGATGCTTTCGACATTTCCCTGGCCAACTGCATGTTTATTTTCAACAATTCTCTTGAGCGGGCTATCATTTATAACAATTATTGGAAAATTTACTTTACCATCAAACTTTGCACGTAATTTATCATCTCCAGAAGTTGTTTCTTCTGTCCCACCTAAAATTGTATCATCTAAATTATTTTTAATAGCAATTTCCACTAAGTCGGCTCCATTATCTAAAAGTAAGTCTGGCTTGGCACTAACTATCTTAGCAATATTGTTTAAATGCTGTTTCACCTTTGTGTTTCGGTGACCATAAATCGTCATTCCCCAAGATTTTAAAACCTCTACTATGTCATCTTGAGTACTTCCAAGATTTCCAGTACCTACTATTTTTGCACCACCAATCTTAAGGGTCTCCAATAGCACAGCAGTCTTTGGCTCAAGGTGCAAAGATACACCAATAGTTATATTATTGAACGGCTTTTCTTGCTCAAACAAAAGTTGAATATTTCGTAAAAGCTGCATTCTAGAACGTATCCAATTAACACGTGCGTGTCCTTTTTCTAACAACTCACTCATAAAGGTTCCTCTCAATCATTCTTTTATAAATTTCAATTATGAATTACCTTTGCTAAGATTATCAAAGACAACCAAAGTAAAATATTCAATTATAGCAAACAAGAAATTAAATTATCATGAGAAAAGCAACAGGAAAGTTAGCCAAAGTTAGCGGAAAGAATGCTAAAGTTGATTCTAAGCTCTTATATGATGAGTGGGCAAATGATTATGACAACGATTTAATAAATGAATACGGCTACATTGCACCTAAGTTAACGGTCGATAAATTTAAAGCCTTAGTTCTCAAAAAAAACTTAAAGATAATAGATGTGGGTTGCGGCACAGGTCTCGTGGGACAAGCGCTTTATGAACATGGATACAAAAATATTGATGGGTACGATATATCACCTGAGATGCTAAAAATTGCCAAACAATCTAAATTCTATAAAGAGTTAAGGCAAATTGATCTTAATGATAAACCCACCAATCTTCCTAAAAATTATGATGTTTTGATTTGTGTTGGAAGCTTTGGCTACGGGGCACTTGGACCAATCGCGATAAGACACTTAATTGGTCTTGTTAGGTCTGGTGGTTTGTTATTCATTTTTATGAATGCAGAACCCTTCAAATCACAAAATTACCAAAAACATATTTCCGCGCTTGAGGCACAGTCCTTGTGGTCAGTTAATTCTATTGATGATTATAATTATATGAGTAAATTAGACAGGCCTGGTAAGCTGATTATCGCAACAAAAAAATAATAAATAGATAGGAGAAAGAATGTCAAAGGCATATGTTTTAGTTGATACAAAAATTTCTAATAATGAAAATTATGAGATTTATAAGAGTAAAGCCAAACCTATTGCAGAGAAATTTGGGGGGAAGTATCTCACACGGGGCGGTGAAATGGATGTCGTTCAAAGTGACTTATGGTCACCAACGCGCCTAGTTCTAGTAGAATTTCCATCCATAGAAAAAGCAAGAGCATTCCACAGTAGTGAAGATTATGCTGATGTGAAAAAAATAAGAATAGAAAATGCAGAATCAACATTAGTAATTCTGGAGGGTTTATGAAAATAAAAGATCAGGAGCTACTTAAATCCAAAAATAAACTTAGAGATTTCGTTAACCGTTTGAATTCTAGTGCTGCCTGAACGCTCTCATCTCTGCATCTAATAAAACCATGGATTAATCCCTTACACTCAAAATACATGCAAGGTACGTTCTCATCGATGAAACGCTTTGCTAATATTTTTCCCTCATGCGCTAAAGGATCAAGTTCAGCAGAAACAATAAGGGCAGGGGGTAAACCTTCATAACTTTCTTCAAATGCCGGCGCCACCAACGGATCCCGTGTGTCTAAATTATTTTCAAGATACGTATTCCAAATCCAAATCATTGAATCTTTGTCTAAAAATGGTGCATTGGCGTGTTTTATATAAGATGGATTATTGAAATCCAAATCAACGCAAGGATAAATGAGTAATTGGGACAAAGGTAATTTAAAACCTTCACTTCGCATCTTTAAGCATAGGGCCAAAGCTAAGTTACCACCTGCAGAGTCTCCACCAACAGCGATCTTATTTCCATCAACTGAGTACACTTCTGGGTGATTACATATTTCTTTATAAATCCAAGAGCATTGGTTTAGCGCAACTGGATATGGATGTTCAGGAGCCAAATCATACCCGATTGCTAAAACTGTGATATTACAGTCCAATGCAATATCAACACATACTGCGTCATGTGAATTTAAGTCCCCAATAATCCAACCACCACCATGCATGTAAACTAACAATGGGCTTTCTTGTAAAGCGTTTATTGATCGATATATACGAGTTTTAACATCCCCATAATCAGTTTCAAATTTCTTTTCAGTGACCATTAAGTCTTTGGGACGCTTTAGTACCAACTCAGACGCGCGCTTAGCCATTATATTTCTAAATTCAATTGGATCCTTATTTTCAGAAGTTGACTTTGTAACAAATTCTATTTCGCTCACAAAATTAATTAAAGACGGATCTAAACCAGCGTAACTCATAAAACACCTCAATTGAATACAGTTGAATAATGATGTTTCCAAAATAATTTAAAAACAAGCCTTTATTTTCAGTATTTGATACGCAAAGTTAATTAAAAAATAGAATCGAAAGTTCCTAATGCACAAAATGACAGATCAACCCACAAAAGAAAAATTAAAAAGAGGAAGCCCAATCCAAGTTTTTTATTCTGGAAATAACAAGTTATTTCCAACAATAAGTCACGCCAAAGGTATTTATATGTGGGACACAAATGGCAAGAAATACTTAGATGCTTCATCAGGACCAGTAGCGACAAATTTGGGCCACTCGAATACAAACGTATTAGAGGCAATGCGATTGCAGTCTGAGAAAGTCTGCTTTGCAAGCTACTCTGTATTTGAAAATGAACCAAATAAAATTTTAGCCCAAACCTTAGTGAAATTGGCAGGGCCAAAATATGATCAGGCATTTATTGTTTCTGGCGGTTCAGAGGCAATTGAATCTGCATTCAAGCTGGCTAAACAATATTCAGTGGCAATTGGTGAACCAAACAGATCTAAAGTTTTATCTAGAAGTGCCAGTTACCACGGTTCCACACTTGGAGCATTAGCAGCATCAGGAGATCCCGAAACACATCAGACTTTTGGAAGTATTGCTAAATTAATGCCAAAGGTTAAGACCCCATTTTCTTACAGGCTCCCAGAAAATCATAATATTGATAGCTTTGCAAGGGAATGCGCGCGCAACTTGGAAGATACTATTATTAAGGAGGGTCCAGATACTATCCTAGCTTTTATTGTTGAAAGTGTAGGTGGCTTAGCGACAGGCGCATTAGTCGCTCCAGATCACTACTATTTAGCAATAAGGGAAATCTGCACAAAATATGGCATAATATTAATTTTTGATGATGTTATGGCTGGGGCAGGGCGTACAGGAACCTTTCTGTCCGCTGAGCACTGGCCTGAAGCTAGCCCAGACCTAGTCGTGCTAGCAAAAGGTGTCTCCGCCGGTTATACGCCGCTTGGAGCTGTTTTGGCGCCAAATAAAATAGTTCAGGAGGTTGTAAAAGCTGGGGGGTTTCTTCATGGCCACACATATGTGGCAAACCCACTATCTTGTGCGATTGCAAATGCAGTTCTAAAAGAAATGATTGATGAAGATTTAATGAAAAATGCCTCTGAAGCTGGGGCTTACCTAAAAACTGAACTTATCAATCTTGCTAAGCAAAGCCTTATAATTGGTGATGTGAGGGGTAAGGGCCTATTACTAGCAATCGAAATTGTTAAAGACAAACAGTCCAAGGCACTGCTTGAAGAACAAGTGAGGGCCGTCTACAGGATTTTAGAAATAGGTATCGAGGAGGGTATTTTGCTTTACACTAGGAAAACAGCTGCAGGTGCTTTTGGTGAATGGATAATGGTGACACCTGCACTTACCATAACAAAGGCTCAAGTTGATGAGCTTGTTAAGCTTTTAACTAAGACAATTTTTCTCTTCGAAAAGGAGTTGAAAGATGGAGGCTTCCTAAATACAAGTAAAGAATAAAGTAACGGATAGACAGTTGTAGATATGCAAAAAATTAAACTGCTAAAAACAATTAAAATAAAAAATATCTTGGCATGTATTTTTCTTTTATTATTAAATTTATCCTTTACGGGAGCTAATGCCGCTTGTTTACAACTGTGCAGTGAAAATTGGTGGTTAAACACATCAAAAGAAGAAATAAAATCAGAAATATTAAAAGTCAAAAACTTAAACATGCGCGATGGCTATGGCTTTAGACCACTTCACTTTGCTGTGCAAAATGGAGAGAAAGACAAGGTTAATCTTTTATTAAAAAGTGGTGTCAACACAAATGCAAAGACAGATCACGGTTTTACACCAATCTATTTTGCAGTTGGAAAAAATGGTGACTTTGAAATACTCAAAATGTTAATTAAATTTGGTGCTTTGATAAATGTATATGATAAAAATGGAATAACACCTCTGCATTACGCTGCTTGGGGAACAGCTGAGAAAATCTCAATCTTATTAGAAGCAGGCGCAGACAAGAAAGCAAAAACCAACTCTGGAAAAACTGCATTTGAATTAGCAAAAGATAATGAAGATTTGTTTGGTACAGAGACATATTATTTATTAAAAAATACAAATGAGTGATCTCTTTAAATTTTAAATACTATTTAAATAAAAATATTTAAACAAACTAAGCATAAGGCTTAAAAATGAAACTTTATTCAGAAATGCTTAATATTGAACGGGCTAAAGACCGAAAGGAATTAATGTGTGGTGAATTAAAGAAGAAAAATATTGAAGCATATTTTCATAAAGCTGTAGATTACAAAGATACAAAAAAAGAAGATATATTGTTGGAATGTCTTCAGTACGGGCCTTGGGGGCAATTTCATATACAAAATATGGCAGCAACATTAAGTCATTCGAGAGCTTGGGAAAGGTTTTTGCAATCCGACGCTGATATTTGCTTCATAATGGAGGATGATATCTTTATATCTGACGATCTTGAACACTGGTTAAATGACCTCAGTTGGTTGCCAGCAGATGCAGATATTATTAAATTGGAATGTTGGGTTGAAAAATTGAATAAGAAGGGTGCGATATTATTTGAAAAACCTGGTATAAGCCACCTTAATCGAAAGGTTAAAAGGTTATTAACGCGGCATATGGGGGCTGCAGGATATCTACTAACACGACGTGCCGCTAAAAAACTTCTAGCATCAAAGCCGTTCGATATGGTAATTGATCAGATGCTTTTCAATATAAATGCATCAAAAGTGGCTAAGAATATGAAAATTTATCAGATTTTACCTGCACTCGTTCTGCAAGGAAATGAACCCGTAAAGCGAACAGTTTATATGGGAAATAGGCAAAATGCATCGGGTATCAAATTTTTTAAACAAGAGTTGAGGCGAGGCTTGTATGAAATCTCAGTGCCACTTAAAACAATAATTAAGTTTATTGTTGGAAAAGCTTCTTTTGAAAAAATCACTTATAAAAATAATATTAGCTAAATTGCGAATTAATGGGTAGGGGCTTTGCGTGACTAGATACTGGAACTCATAGCAGTTTGTTGGATGCAGGAGAGTTTGTTAAAACCCTTCAAGAACGTCAGGGATTATAAGTTGGATGTCCTGAAGAAATTGCATTTGATTTGAATTGGATTGGAGAAACAGAGATTGTTGATGCAATTAAAGAATATGGCAAAAATGATTATGGGAATTATTTAAAAAACCTATTAATTAAAACCTGAAACAAAAGAAGAAGTGTGTAAATGAAAAATACAGATCTATCCTTAGGTGCAGCTTGGATGAAGGGTAAAGTGATCCCTTTAAAAGACGCATCGCTTCCACTTAATGATTGGGGCTTAACTAGATCAGACATAACTTATGATGTAGTTCCTGTCATAGATGGTGCTTTCTTTAGATTGTCTAATTATCTTGATAGATTTGAAGCATCTATGTCAGATATGCGCTTAGATCCAAAGCTGAATCGAACAGAAATAATAGTAGCATTAACTAAAATGGTAGCTGCCTCTGGTCTTAAAGATTCATATGTTTCAATGGTTTGTAGTAGAGGTGTGCCAAGTGTACCAGGTAGTAGAAACCCTAAAGACTGTGAAAACCATTTCTTTGCATGGTGTGTCCCTTACGTCAATATTATTCACCCTGACATAGCAAAAATTGGTGCATCAGCCTGGATTTCAGATACCGTTAAAAGAATTCCAGAAGACAGCGTGAACCCAAAAAATAAAAATTACCACTGGGGCGACTTAACCAAAGGATTATTTGAAGCAAAAGATAATGATGCTGAAACTATTATTCTAACTGACCATCAAGACAATATAACTGAAGGTCCTGGGTTTAATGTATTTGCTGTGATTAATGGTATCGTCGTAACATCGGATCGTGGAGTATTGGAAGGTATAAGTAGAAAAACAATTTTAGATATTTGTGAAGAGCTTTCCATTCCCACTGAAACTCGAAGCGTTTCAAAAAATGAATTTATGGAGGCGGATGAAGTGTTTCTCACAACGTCTAGTGGGGGTGTCGTGCCTATAACCCGTATAAATAGTAGAATTTTCTCAAACGATGTTCCGGGTGAGATGACAATAAAATTAAAGGATTGTTATTGGGTTTGGTCACAAAAAGAAGAGCTAAGAACAGAAATTAATTATAAATCTACAGAGAAGGTTGCCAAACCAACTGTGGCAAATTCAGTTACCAGAACCTTTAATAAACTTATCTGGGTAACTTTTATTATAGCTTTATTTGTAATATTATATGTAATAATTACTGAATATCCTGAGTTGGTAGGGCTTCAATAAAAAGCAACTGATTAAATACTAAACATATGAATAAAAGGTAAAAAGACGCATAAAAATCAATTTTAAGGGAGAAAGTAAATGGCTAAAGGTTATTTGATAGCAAACATTAGAGTACATGATAAAGAAATCTTTGAAAAATTTAAGGCAATGTCCACACCATTAATTTCTGAATATGGCGGCAAGTTGTTAGTACGAACACCAGAGGTGGACCGTAGAGAAGGAAATATTACTGGGTTAGTTGTGATGCTTGAATTTCCCAATATGGAGATGGCTAAAACATTTTATGAGTCCGATTTGTATACGGCTGCCAAGCTAGTTAGAGAAGGTGGATCATCTACGGATCTATGTCTTGTTGAAGGGATTGATTAATTAGCTGAGTCTATTAACTATCTGTATATAATATATATTATTTAGTTAACATAATATATATTATACGCCTTAATGATGTTAAGGTTTTGGATTTATGACTCACTACCCCAGGAAAATTTCATAGAAAATGATAACACAAAAACCTGCACAAAATAATACAGCAAGAAAAACCGCTATTATTCTTTTGGCTGCTGGCAAGTCAACTCGATTTGCTGGAAGTAACAAACTTTCCCAAGAACTATCGGGTATTCCAATGTTAACTCATTGTTATAATAATATTAAACACTCAAATGTTGCACAAATTGTTGTGGTAAGTTCTCAAGAAAATCTTAAACAAGTGGAGACATTATCTAATCCCTACCCTAAAATTGGATTTGTTGAGAACAATGAACTTGGCATGGGCCATAGTATTTCGATAGGAATGAGCTGCATACGAAAAGAAATTTCTAGTATTATAATTTGCTTAGCAGACATGCCTCTTGTAACAAACACACACATTCAATTACTTTTAGATGCGAATAAAAGTAGTTCTTTCAGACAGATACATAGATTATATGATGTCAATAATCTATTGGGTCATCCTATCTTATTTAATAGTTACTTTTTTTTAAAACTAAAAAGATTAAATGGAGATAAAGGTGCCTATAATATTGCTATTGATAACAAGAACTTGATTAATATTATTAAAGTAAATAATCTTAGCGTCTCAACCGACATTGATACGAATGATGATTGGAATAACCTTATTCTTTAATACAATTAAGTTAAATTATCTTGATAATTGATTATGCTTCTTGGCCATAAATTCTTTCGCGGTCTCAACAGCTACTGCGGCATCTCTACAGTAAGCATCAGCTCCTATTGCCTTACTGAACTCTTCATTCAACGGAGCTCCACCGACTAGAACCGTATAATCATCCCGCATACCCTTCTCTATCATCGTATCAATTACCACCTTCATATATGGCATGGTGGTTGTAAGTAATGCTGACATCCCCAAGATATCAAATTCTTCGTTTTCTAATGCCTCTATATAGTTCTCAACTGGATTATTTATACCTAAGTCAAGCACCTCAAACCCAGCCCCTTCCATCATCATAGTAACTAAGTTTTTCCCAATATCATGTATATCACCCTTTACTGTGCCAATAACCATTTTTCCGACACGAGGAGCACCTGTTTCAGCTAAAAGTGGCTTAAGGATAAACATACCACCTTTCATAGCATTAGCGGCGAGCAAAACTTCTGGAACAAACAGTATACCGTCTCTAAAATCAATACCAACAATACGCATACCTTCTACAAGCGCCTTTGTTAGTATGTCATAAGGCATCCAGCCTCTATCTAAAAAGATATGTACAGCTTCCTCAATTTCTTCTTTCAGGCCATCATAAAGGTCGTCGTGAACTTGGAGGGTAAGCTCTTCGTCTGACAATTCAGACAAGATTATTTCATCTTCTTCAGCCATGTTTGCATTCCTTTAAATAACGCTAATCGAACGCTATATTTAAAAGTCACTTTGTAATCAACTAAAATATTTACTGAATAAAATACGACATATTTCAGATATATCCCGACTTTTTTTCAGTTCTTTTGCGCAATATTAGGTAAATAATGCTTAACGTCCACCACGCCTAATTCGTTTTCTTTGCACTACACCATCTGTTCCATCACTCTCAGATGAAAAAGGTCCGATATTTGCAGTAATTTCACTTAAATCAGGTGTAACAGGTTGAACACATTTCTCCAATGCACAGCACATAGCTCTGATGTGTCCAGGTGTTGTGCCGCAGCATCCACCAATTATTTTAGCCCCGCAATTAAAAGCCATTTCCGCATATTTCGCCATTAAATCAGGCGTTCCATCGTAATGGATTTTACCATCGACAAATTTGGGTATTCCCGCATTTCCTTTTGCCACAATTGGGAGTTTTGCATTAGCATTTTTAAATCCCAATACGGTTCTTAAAAGATCAGATGCCCCTACTCCACAATTTGCCCCATAAGCGATTGGTAAATCAGGTAAAGCCTCAACCATTTTAATAAAATTTGCCGAGGTTATTCCCATCATTGTTCTCCCAGCTGTGTCAAAGCTCATCGTTCCTATCCAAGGAATGTTAACGATTTTTGCTGCTGCCGCTGCCGCTCGATATTCTTCCTCTGCAGACATCGTTTCGATCCACACAAGATCAACCCCACCTTCTTTCAATCCAAGCATTTGATCCGCAAAAATATCAACGGCCTTATCAAACGTTAAAGTCCCCAGAGGGTCCATCAATTCACCAGTAGGACCAACCGAACCCGCCATTACTATATCACGGTTAAACTCATCTTTAACTTCCATGCCTAATTGAGCAGAAAGTCTAGAAAGCTCACGGGCCCTGTCTGATGCATTATGCAAGGCCAACCTAGAGGAGTTGCCACCAAATGAATTGGTTAAAAACAGGTCACAACCAGCTAATATGGATTCTCGGTACAGTTTTTTTATTTTATCTGGATAATCAATATTCCAGAATTCGGGAGCATCTCCACTTTCCAAGCCCATATTAAACAAATTAGTTCCAGTTGCGCCATCAGCTAGAACCCAACCCTGTGATGCTATTATTTTTTGAACTAAATTTACCATTATATATGTCTCTATTTAACGAACTTGACGAACTTGACGAACTTGACGAACTTGAGCATATATCAAATAAAACTTAAAGCACTATTCAGCTTTTAAGCTTTTGCGTTCAATGCAACTCCTTTTAAACGCTCAACCATCGAACGTAAGCCATTTGACCTTTGAGCAGATAGATGTTCATTCAAGCCCAACTTTGCAAATTCGTGAAGAGTATCGATTTTTATAGCTTCATTAACAGTTATATTATTATATAACTTTGATAAAATTGCGATTAATCCCCTGACAATCATTGCATCACTATCACCTCTGAAGGCAAATTCAGCAGAACCTCCAGATCCAGTTATTTTAGGAACTATCCAGACCTGGCTCGCACACCCATCAACCTTTGTCGCTGGAACTTTTAGAGCTTCTTCCAGTGGAGGCATCTTTTTCCCAAGCTCTATAACATAGCGATATCTTTCTTCCCAATCATCAAGAAACTCAAAATTCTCTACTATTTCATCAAAATCAATAATTGCCATTAAATCTCCATATATATATTAACTAACATCAATAATTTTTATTCTATGGCCGTCAGCAGATAAACCAATTTTTCCATCACACAAATTTAAGGCATCGCGCCCAAACACTTTTAACCTCCATCCCTCAAAAACGGCACCCACTCTCTCACCCGCAGCAACTCTATCCAAGTCAGATGTCGTAGCTATTAATTTCTGTGCCACACCAATTTTCTCAGAACTCGATTTCAATAACACTCTAAGTAATTCAGACAAGGCGGGGTTTTTATTTTCCTTTTTACGATCTTTTGAAACAGATGGATGGTTTTCTGGAGCGCAATTCACACCGTTGCTAACAGCTTTTAAAATTTTATCACCTAATTCTTGCGATTTATTACCCCGATTATACAATCTTAATCTTTTCAAATCATCATAATTAGTTGGCCTAACACTACACAACTCTATGAGGGCATCATCTTTTAGAACGCGGCCTTTTGGAATATTTTTTAACTGAGCATATTCCTCCCTAAAACAAGCCACTTCCCTTAGAATAGCCAAGAATTTTCCTGTGTCAGTCCTAACCTTTATTTTTTTCCATGCGTCATATGGATTTATATTATAAGTGTTTTCTGAAGTAAGGACAGCCATCTCCTCCTCAACCCAGGATATGCGTCCATTTTTTTCTAATTGATTCTGTAAGTATTCATAAACATCTCTCAAATGGGTCACATCTCCAATTGCGTAGTCTAATTGCTCTTTTGTAAGAGGTCTACGGCTCCAATCTGTAAAGCGTGACGACTTGTCTATAGAATTACTTGTAATACTTTTTACTAAATTGTCATACCCAACTTGCTCCCCAAATCCACACACCATCGCAGCAATTTGTGTATCGAAAATTGGAGATGGCACCACACCTGTTAAGTTATAAAATATTTCAATATCTTGACGTGCAGCATGAAAAACTTTTATAGTAGAATGGTTTATCATTAGCTTATGAAGTGAGCTCAAGTCTATCCCATGAGCCAGTACGTCAATTATCACTGCCGATTCTGGGTTATTATCCTTTACCGCCATTTGAACCAAACATAGTTGCGAGTAATAGGTTTTTTCCCGTAAAAATTCAGTGTCAATCGTAACAAACTCAAACCGAGAGGCATAATCACAAAATGTGCTTAACTCTTCTGTAGTTTTGATTAATTTCATTAAAAACCGATCTTAATTTGATATTTTATTTAATACTGCATACATATTCACAAGTAATTTAACAATTGAATTCAATATGATTATTTTATTAAGGTGTATTAAATTTAATATAAGTTGATTTATTCAAACAGACCAACGTTAGTAACTAAATGTGCAATAAAGTAAAAATGATTATTATAGTTAAACAACAATAATGTGGATTATATTTAGTCTATTAACTTTAATACTAACCATTATAATGAGCCTAAAGGTGCTACCAAAAATAACAGGTTTATTTTTTAAGCTTTTATCTATTATAATAAGCTCAGGAATTGCATACATAATCATTTTTTATTTTTTTAAATGATTAAACAAAAAAATGTTATTAAACAATTTTAAAACAAAAGAAACAATTAAAAGAGATCAAATGAAGTCAATATTAATTTTGAACGGTCCAAATTTGAATCTATTAGGTCATAGAGAACCTGAAGTTTATGGAACCGACACGCTAGATGATATCGAAAAAACTTGCATGCTAAAAGCATTAAATTTAGATGTTGGAATTACTTTTTCTCAATCAAATATTGAAGGTGAGTTAGTAGATATTATCCAAGCCTCTATGAACAAGCATGATGGAATTATTTTAAATGCAGGTGCTTACACTCACACATCGATTGCAATAATGGATGCTATAATTGCCACTCAAGTCCCTACTGTAGAGGTGCATATTACAAACATATATCATCGTGAAAATTTCCGCCATGTCTCATATGTAGGACGAGCTGCAATTGGGCAAATATGTGGATTTGGGATTGCTGGCTATTCATTAGCACTAGACGCAATAATGGAAGAAATTAGTTAATATGAAATTCTATAATGATGATTTTCTGAGTTACTGTACTAAAATTTTAA
Organism: Paracoccaceae bacterium; assembly: GCA_028112705.1. GTDB lineage: Bacteria > Pseudomonadota > Alphaproteobacteria > Rhodobacterales > Rhodobacteraceae. The sequence continues at coordinate 231,725 of JAOGYN010000001.1, forward strand.
GTTCAGACGATACGTCAATTGCTTGGGATACATACAAACAGGCACTTACATCTATAGGGTTTGACAGACATATCTATATAAGCACACATTATCGAACTTATGGCTTATGGGGAGACCCTAGAGATGCGATAGTACTATCATCGCATGAAAAAAAATATAATGACGCACTTTTTAGTAATGAATTGGATTTTTTACAACATCATCCTGATTTTGATTGGTTAATTCACAATCCTGGACTATTTATGCCTTGGGAAGAAATTTCAAAAAATGATGTCTACAAAAACAGCTTTAAAGAAAAGTTCAAACTATTAAATGATAAATTCAATGTCACGTCTGGAATTAAATTTAGCCTAAGGCAACACAGTCAAGAGTCCGCATGTGTAGTGTTATTGACGGGGAATTTACAATTTAATCAATCTAAAATTAACGATATATGGACTTTTAATAAGGATAAGATTTATTCAATTACAAAAATACTTCAACTAACGATAAGAAGCCTGCCCTATAATGGTAGTGGAATTGGACCTAAACACCAAAGGCTTACAAAGAGACAAGAAGAAGTATTAAACTTGATCTCTTTAGGTAATACTCTAATCGAGGTCGCACACAAATTAGACCTATCAATACCCACAATTGACAAACATCTAAAATTAGCCAGATACAACCTTAATGCTAATTCGACTGCTCAAGCTGTAGCAAAAGCGGAAAAAGAGAAAATGTTAAATTAGACTTGTTAATAATTTAAATCATTTTTAAACACTTAGTATAGGAAACCTTATCTCGCAATATACTTAAGGATATCGAATAATCATATTAGATTTTATATAAAATGGCCCCATAAATGATAAATAGCTCTAAAATAAATGATTATTTCGTCCCATCTATTTTAGATGCATCTGATGTTATTGAATTGTGGTCTAATTTTACAAAGATAATGTCTAAATTGAAATTTAACCGTGTTATTTACGCAACTACAAAGTTGAGCAAGTCAGGGCTGAGTGAAGATTTAAAAGATGGCCTAGTTCTTTCAAATCATGACCCTAAATATATCAAAGAAATGATTAAAAATAAATGCTTTGATAATGATACACGATGGATGGAAGTAAATAAAAGTAACAGTGTTAGTTGGGATGTAAGCGACCATAATATTAATATAAAAATGGACCAAGATTGCACCACATTTAGATACGGTCTATTAAATAACCTCAAATTTTCTGAAATTTTATTTTATCCACCAATTAAAACCCCACCATCACAGTATGAAAAAAATATTTGGAAGCTTTATAACCAGTATAATGTAAAAGCGGGACATACTTTACACTTCAAACATCGTTTTGGAACAGGCACATCAGGTTTTGCTTTGTGCTCAAGCCCCGAAATGGATCAAGCAGAAACAAATAGCTATTGGGAGAGTAATGGTAAAAATATAGAATATTTATCAGAATTATTTGATAGGAAAATACGTCAATTACCCAACGCTAATTTTAGCCAACTACCAATACGAAAAAAGCTTACAAAACGGCAAAAATCAGTCCTGCAGTGGATCTCTAAAGGAAAATCAATTAATGACATTTCCACTATAATGGAACTATCAGTACCGACTATTGATAAACATTTGCGATTAGCTAGGCAAACCTTAAATGCAAAAACGACAATACAAGCAGTAATTAAAGCACAAAAAAATAAACAATTATATAATTTTAATTATTATTAAAAGTAAGGATTCAGATACTTTAAAGATTTCAATTCATTAAGTATTCTTAACATGTTCCATGAGCGTAGGTCTTTGGACCTTCGGAACAATACTAATCCCGATCACTTGTATCTTTTTACAACTGATCGGGGTTTTTATGGAAATAATTAACCACCTATAGTTTTTGCCACCTCAGCGGCAAAATCTTCCTGTTCCTTTTCAATTCCCTCTCCTACTTCCAATCGAGAGAACCCTATTACCTCAACGCCTGCGTCAGCAGCAGCTTGAGAAACTGTAATATCAGGATTAATAACAAACTTTTGATTCAACAATGTCACTTCTTCGAAGAATTTATTCATTCTACCGGTTACCATCTTTTCTATAACTGCCTCAGGTTTTCCACTCTCACGAGCTTGCTCAGACAAAATTTGTTTTTCTCTATCAATTATAGAACTATCCAAATCATCAACACTAAGTGAGGCTGGGTTTGCTGCTGCAATGTGCATTGCAATTTGTTTACCAATCCCTTTATCAGTACCCGTCATGGCAACTAGTACACCAATTTTACCCATGCCTTCTGATACAGCGTTATGAACATATGTGGCAACACTTTCACCTTCTAATCGCGCCATACGCCTAATAGTCATATTTTCACCAATAGTAGCAATTTTATTAGTCAAAATCTCAGAGATAACAGATCCATCAACTTTCAGTCTAACCAGTCCATCCACTTCAGACGCTTCTAAAGCAGCTGTAGCAAAACTTGATACCATTTGTTGAAAATCAGAATTTTTACTTACAAAATCTGTTTCAGAATTGACCTCAACCATAACACCAACCCCATTTGACACTTGTGTACCAATTAGGCCTTCAGCCGCTGTCCTTCCAGATTTTTTTGCTGCTTTAGCTAAACCCTTCGTTCTGAGCCAATCAACTGCAGCTTCCATATCTCCATCTGTCTCAGTTAATGCCTTCTTAGCATCCATCATTCCTGCGCCAGTGTTATCACGTAATTCTTTTACTAATGCGGCAGTTATAGCCATAATTAGAACTCCTCGACTATTCTATTGATTATTTTGTTGCTTTTTCAGCTTCCTTAGCAACCGCCTCAGTTTCAGCTTCCTTAGCAACCGCCTCAGTTTCAGCTTCCTTAGCAACCACCTCAGTTTCAGCTTCCTTAGCAACCACCTCAGCTGGGATATCAGATGATAGAACTTCCTCTACCACTTCTTCCATCTCGCCTAGATCAACGCCAGCAGCACCTAATTGAGCCGACATACCATCTAATGCTGAGCGTGCAGCTAAATCACAATAAAGTTGTATTGCTCTAGCAGCGTCATCATTTCCAGGGATCATATAGTCCACACCTTCTGGAGCACAATTAGAGTCAACCACGGCAATCACAGGTATTCCTAATTTGTTAGCCTCTGTAATTGCTAAAGCTTCACGCTTCACATCAATAACAAATAGTAAGGAAGGCACGCCACTCATTTCACGTATTCCGCCCAGAGATGCTTGCAATTTAGTTTGCTCACGCTCCATTCCTAAGCGCTCCTTTTTAGTCATACCTTGAGCACCTTCTTCTAATTGCTCATCAATAGACTTTAACCGAGAAATAGAATTTGAAATAGTTTTCCAGTTTGTAAGTGTTCCACCTAACCAACGGTGGTTCATAAAGTACTGAGCTGAACGTTCTGCCGCATCTGCTATCGCTGCTGAAGCCTGACGCTTTGTACCAACAAATAAGATTGTACCACCTTTGGAAACAGTTTGTTGAATAATATTCAAAGCTGCATCCAGCATTGGAACAGTTTGAGTTAAATCCATAATATGGATGCCATTTCTAGATCCATAAATAAACTGTTCCATTCTTGGATTCCAGCGGTGAGTCTGGTGTCCAAAGTGCACACCAGCTTCTAAAAGTTGACGCAAAGTGAATTCTGGGATTGCCATAATTTTTTCCTTATCCGGTTTAACCTTGATGAGGCGAGAGAGCATATGCTCAACCGGCGGATTAAAAGGAATTTCTCTCCAAATAACCCAAGCCTCATCTGTGAATTTATAATGCCCATTTACATAAGCTTAATTAATTTTGCAAGCTTGTATTTAAACAAAACAACGCTACAAAGCTCTCAATGATAAAAAAACCAGATATTGTATGTATTGGCTCAGTTCTATGGGATATAATAGGTCGATCAACAGCAAAAATGAATTTAGCCGCAGATCGACCAGGAAAAATAATTCGAATTCCTGGTGGAGTTGCTTTAAACTTGGCAATGAGCTTACAAAAAAATGGATTCAATTCATTAATATTAAGTGTAATTGGGAGAGATCACGAGGGTGACCAATTAATAGAACAATTAAAGTTACGAAGAATAATTACAGATTATATATATAGAACCACTGATTTTCCAACTGATTCATACATGGCAATAGAGGGATCCAATGGATTAGTCGGAGCTATTGCAGACACACAAACTTTAGAAAAATGTGAAGAAAATATTCTTTCGCCGTTAAAAAATGGTAAATTGGCTGATGTTAAAAATCCTTGGCCTGGATTAATAGCTCTAGATGGTAATTTAACAAAAACACTTCTGAAACAAATAAATACAAATCCACTTTTTAAAAATGCTGACGTTAGAATTGCACCGGCCAGCCCCGGAAAAGCTTTAAGATTGAGGACATGTTTAAATGGAAACGTTGGTACAGTTTATGTAAATTTAGAGGAAGCAAATCTTATTTTAAATCAAAACCACAAAACTTCAAAATTAGCTGCGCAAGCTTTAACAAATATTGGTGTCAGAAGAGCAGTAGTAACGGATGGGGAGCAGCCTGTTACTGTTTCAGAAAAAAATAACTTAATATCTTTAACACCACCAATTGTTAAGGTAACTCGAGTTACAGGTGCTGGAGATGTCTTTATGGCAAGCCACATTCAAGCTGAAATGGTTGGACAAAAAAATGAAACCGCAATTAGATCCGCTCTAAATCAAACTGCAAAATATATTTCCACAAGTGAGATACTATGACTATAAAAATCAATTATTCAAAAGAAATCTTATTTGCAAAAAAAAATAAATTACCAATTGTTGCCTTAGAGAGCACGATCATAACTCATGGGATGCCCTATCCAGTGAATTTGGAAACTGCATTAGCGGTAGAAAACGTAATAAGAGAGAATAAGGCCGTACCAGCCACAATTTCTATTTTAGAGGGCGACATACAAATCGGGCATACGTCAAAGCAACTAGAAAATTTATCTCAAAAACAAAATGTTAGAAAGTTAAGCAGAGCAGACTTACCCATCAGCATAGCCAACGGCTCCACTGGCTCGACAACAGTAGCAGCTACGATGATCTGCTCCAAGTTAGCCAATATAGACGTATTTGCTACTGGTGGGATTGGTGGTGTTCACTTGGACGTACTGGAAACATTTGATGTGTCAGCTGACCTTAACGAGTTTTCAAAGACAAATGTTGCAGTAGTTGCTGCTGGTCCAAAAGCCATACTAGATATTCCAAAAACCATAGAATTCTTAGAAACATTAGGCGTGCCCATTTTGTCATTCCAAAGTGATGAAATTCCTGCTTTCTGGTCTAGAGCCTCGGGCTGCAAAGCATCTATTAAAATGAACAAGATAATTGACATAGCTAATTTTATAAAAGTACGTAATCAACTGGGATTGGAGGGCGGTTGTTTAATAACAAATCCAGTTCCAATCGAATATGAAATTCCTAATAATATAATCACACCTATTATAAATCAAGCAATCAAAGATGGGCAAAATAAAGGCATAGCAGGAAAAGAATTAACTCCTTTCCTTCTGAACCGAATTTTTGAGTTAACAGATGGTAAATCTTTAAAAACAAATATAGCCTTAATCAAAAACAATGCCAAAGTTGCTGCAAAATTATCTAAACTTTTGATTAAATAGACGAATATCCATATTGTACTTTTATAATTTAAAATAGTTAATTACAAAGGTCGCAGAGAAGGCTTAAATATGTCAAAAGAAGAGAAGGTATTTACCCAGACCAGAAGGGGGAATTTTACCTCCAAACTAAGAAACAATTTCTTAACAGGATTAGCGGTAATCATTCCTGTATTTATAACAACCTATTTAATTTGGTCGACAATTGGCTTAGTTGACGGTTGGGTTCTACCCTTAATTCCTGAAAAGTATACTATAGATAAATTTATAGGGATTGATGTCAAGGGAATTGGCGTGGTCATTTTTCTCCTATTCACAGTTATAATTGGCTCTTTAACAAAGGGGTACTTTGGCCGAACTATTCTCAAATCTGCTGAAAGTTTAGTTGATAGAATGCCAGTTGTAAGATCTATTTACAATGGCATTAAACAGATAGCTGAAACAATTTTCAATCAATCAAACAATTCATTCGAGAAAGCCTGTCTTGTTGAATACCCCAGAAAAGGAATTTGGGCAGTTGCCTTTGTATCAACAAAAACAAAGGGGGAAGTGAATAGAAAATTGGGAGAAAATAAAGATCTTTATAGTATTTTTTTACCAACCACACCAAACCCGACTTCTGGTTTTTTGCTATTTTTACCAGAAAAGGATATTGTTTTCTTGGATATGTCTGTAGAAGACGCAGCAAAATTAGTAATTTCAGCTGGATTGGTTACACCAAAAAATATTTTGAGCACACCAAAAACTAAAAATATTAAAAAATAAGAACCATGATTAGTATTTTTCTATCAGGTCTACTTACTGGGCTTTCTTTAATTATAGCGATAGGCTCACAAAATACATTTGTATTTAGACAAGGCTTACTGAAACAACACGTTTTAAGCCTATGCCTGTTCTGTTCCTTATCTGATGCCCTATTGATTTTTTTTGGCGTTTTTGGTATTGGTATTTTGATGAATAACTTTCCTAAACTACCGATTTATTTAACTATTTTAGGGAGTATATTTCTTACAGTTTATGGATTTTCTAGTTTTTTAGCTGCGTACAAAAATAAATATAAAGTTTTAAATTCAAGCAACGCAGGTAATCTAAAAAAGGTTCTATATATTGGAGCTGCCTTAACATGGTTAAACCCACATGTTTATTTAGATACTTTTGGTTTAATTGGTACTATTTCAATTCAATATAATAATTTTAATGACAAATTATATTTTGCTCTTGGCGCCACCACAGCTTCTTTTTTGTTCTTTTTTTTATTAGGTTATTGCGCACAGGCCTTGTTACCTTTTTTTACGTCTAATAAAGCTTGGCAAGTTTTAGATATTCTTATTGGCCTTGTAATGCTTTTAATCGCCATAAGTTTAATCAGATCTTTCTTACTTTTCTGACCACCAAACATCAGGCAAAAATCCAGTCCAATCGCCATAAATAGGTAATTCGTCCGGAAACTTTAAACTTGATTGATGTGCAAGCCGCGAAACAGGATTATACCATATAGGTATTACAAATCGCCCAGCTGTTAATAAACGATCTAAAGCTCTTGTGGAAGAAATGAAATCTTCATAACTAGTAGAGCTTAAAAGGTTATTAATCATTTGATCCACAGCCACCGATGAAACACCCATATAATTTCGGGTACCCTCTTTTTCATAACCATCTGACCCCCAATAAAGCTTTTGCTCATTACCTGGAGATAAAGATAAATATCTTCTATAATAAGTCATATCAAAATCGTACTTTCGCGTTCTTGTTTTATATTGCGCATTATCAATAATAGAACTTTTTGGATTTATTCCTAAAGTCCTCAAACTATCCATAAAAATATTTATTATTGCTTCATTTGAGCCCGAACCACTTTCCAATAATATTTCGAATTGAAATTTCTCCCCATTTATATTTTGAAGAGTTCCATCAATCAAATTCCAACCCGCTTCCTTAAGCTGAGATCTAGCCAATCTTATATTTTTTCGATTACGCATATCACCATTTGAAACTGGCAATTGATAACCTTCCAATGCGCCAGGCGGTAAATCATCCTTAAAAGGCACTAAGAATTCTAAAACGCGACCAGTTGCATTGCCATTTAGCATTCCCAAACTAGAATTAGAGAAATATGATGTTATTCGAGGTTGCTTAGTGGAATTAATTGTCTGATTAATAAATTCATAATTAAATGCATGGATAAGGGCGTCCCTTACTCTCCAGTCTTTAAATATATCCTTTCGGGTATTCATGACAAACCCCCTAATACCAGTGGGTCTTTGATGAGGAATTTCTGATTTTATTATTTCTCCATTTTTAATCCGTGGAAAATTATATAAATTTGTCCACCTGGACACATTGTTCTCTCTGAAGATGTCAATTTCCCCAGCCTTAAATGCTTCAAATACTCCTGAACCGTCAGCAAAATACTCATATTTTATTGACTTGAAATTATGTTTTCCATTATTAAATGCTAAGTGTTCACCCCAATAGTTGGGATTTCTTACAAAACTAATGAAGCGATTTGGTTCAAAAGAACCAACTAAGTAAGGTCCACTTCCAGTTATAACATCAAGTGAACTATCCTCAAAGGATCTACCTTCCCAATCATCCTTTTTTAAAATTGGGCGCAATCCCAATATTAATGGCAATTCAAGATCCATAGTATTAAATTCAAATCTTATCTTTAGAGGACCAGTCACCTTCACAGTTTCAATATTTTCCCAACTATTTAGATATCTTGGATGCCCAATAGTTCCTAAAGTTGAAAACGACCATATGACGTCTTCAACAGTAACAGGCGATCCATCAGAAAACTTAGCTTCCTTTCTCAATTTAAATTCCACCCACGTACGATTCGGACCAACTTCAATAGTTTCAGCCAAAAGACCATATAATGAAAATGGCTCATTCCAATTTCGACCCATTAAACTTTCCACCACATGGGTTCTTACCCCCCAAGGAGCCCTCCCCTTTCTTATATAAGGGTTCATTGAATCAAATCCGCCACGTTCACCAAATACCAGCGCGCCTCCAGGTTTTGCATTTGTGTTAGAATAAGGAAGAGACACAAAATCGTGTGGTAACCGAGGTGCACCATACATAGCTATGCCATGTGATGGATTAGCTGAGACCATTATAGATAAAAATAAATTTTGAAAAATTATGAAAATAGTAAGAATTAAAACTGGTTTAACTTTAATTTTTTCCATTACTACCCCACCTCTATGTAACAACTTATCTCTCTATTGCACTGAGATTCAAACATTTTTTTATTTTTCGCTTGGACTATTAAAAATAATATATTATAACCTCAATACTGCTCGATAGGTTTCTAGCCTGTATGAAACCTGCCTCAATAACTTTACGCCCTCATTACGAGGGCGTTTTTTTTATTTCTTATCATATTAATACGATAAAAATCATTCTTTCATCTGAAAACTTTGCAAAAATATATCAACTTTGCTATTAGAACAATACTTAATTTTAATTGTTTGAAAGCTAACTGTGACAAAGATTGACATTCTATCAGATCCAATTTGCCCGTGGTGCTTGATTGGCAAAACCTTTTTAGATCGAGCCTTAAAAGCAAGACCAAACCATAATTTCAAATTAGAGTGGCATCCTTATATGCTTAACCCAACAATGCAATTAAGTGGAATGAACCGTAAGGATTACTTAATTACTAAGTTTGGATCAAAAGAAAATGCTGAAAAAGTCTATTCAAATATAAAAAAAACTGCACTTGATCATAAAATTCAGATAAACTTTAATGACATTAAGAGAACCCCAAATACTTTAAACGCACACAGATTAATACATTGGGCAGGCTTAGAACAAAAACAAAATTCCGCAGTAGATTTACTATTTTCCGAATATTTTGTGAATGGAAACGATATTAGCAATGAAAATATTTTAATAAACATAGCTAATAAAATAGAAATGAATAAAGAGAATATTGTACAATCTATAAACTCTGATGAAGATTTAAAAAATATCAATGACCGAATCCAAAATGCAGGTAAAAAGGGTGTTAATGGAGTTCCTTGTTTTATTATCGACAATCAATATGTCCTTCAAGGAGCCCAATCAACCGAATTTTGGATACAAGTGATAGACGAAACTTCAGACAAAAATGCTTAATAAAACCTTATCTTAACGTATCAGAAATTATCTTAACTATAATTTCAAAATGTTTTGGTGGTTTTATAGCTCCCGAAAACCATAAGTATAAATCTTGATCGTTTTCCAATAGTAAAGATTCATAGTCATTTAAGTTTTTTTCACTCAAATTATTAATATGATTTTTTACAAAACCACCCAATATCAGATCGTTTTCTTTCATACCTCTTCGGTTTGATTGCATAATTAAGCGTTTTATTTTTTTCCAATTTTCCTCACTCATAATTTAATCCTTAGATCTTGAAGTAATAATCTCTACACAATAGACAAGTAATACTATTATCAGCCAAATAAAGGAAGAATTTATGGCATTAATCTCAGACACTTTGTCGCTTGTGAAACCATCGCCTACAATTTCAATATCCACATTGGCAAACGAATTAAAATCACAAGGTAAGGACATTATAGCTTTAAGTGCTGGTGAACCTGACTTTGACACACCAAAGAATATTAAAGATGCTGCCATAAACGCCATAAATTTAGGAAAAACTAAATACACTGCACCAGACGGAATGCCAGAACTAAAAGAAGCTATAGTGAACAAATTCTCAAGAGAGAATGATCTTTTATACAAAAAAACGCAAATCTCAATTGGAAATGGTGGAAAACAAATTATTTATAATGCCTTAATGGCCACACTGAATAGTGGTGACGAGGTTTTAATCCCAACGCCATACTGGGTTAGTTATCCTGATATGGTCATCTTAGCAGGTGGAACCCCTGTCCCAATTAAAACTAGAGAAGAAGATAATTTCAAACTAACACCAACAATATTAGAATATAACATAACAAATAAAACCAAATGGTTAATTCTAAACTCACCATCAAATCCAACCGGCGCAGGATACAGTTTAGAAGAATTAGTAGAAATAGGAAAAGTATTAGAAAAATATCCAAACGTATTTATTTTAACAGATGAAATATACGAACACTTATCATATGAACCATTTAAGTTTTATTCTTTTGCACAGGCTGTTCCAAATTTATTTGATAGAACTTTAACAATGAACGGAGTATCAAAGGCTTATGCGATGACAGGTTGGCGAATAGGTTATGCTGGTGGACCAGAGAAATTAATAAGTAGTATGAGAAAAATACAATCTCAAACAACCTCAAATCCCTGCACTATCTCACAGTGGGCTGCCGTAGAAGCACTCAATGGAAATCAAGATTATATTAATAAAAGTCTACCTATATTCAAGGAGCGTAGAGACTTAGTGGTATCCATGTTAAATGAATGTAAAGGTATAACTTGCCCTACTCCTGTTGGCGCATTTTATGCGTATCCATCCATCAACGGATGTATAGGAAAAATTTCTGAAAGTGGAAAAAAAATAATAAATGATGAAGATTTTGCTAAAAATTTACTAGAAGAAACCGGTGTGGCAGTCGTGTTTGGTGCTGCATTTGGAGGATCTCCAGCGTTTAGGGTTAGCTATGCCGAGTCGAATGAGACATTAAAAGAAGCTTGCACACGCATAAATAAATTTTGCTCCAAATTGGTGTAAATCATTAATAACTGAAAATGAAAAAGTGATATATAATGAGCTCTCTACAAGTATTTAAACAATCGCCAGTGGACCATGAATTTGTACAAAATCCTTACAAATTTTATGAGAAAATTGAGACATCTGGAGATTATTTCTTCTGGACTGATTATGATCGTGTGTGCGCAAGAAGTCATAGGGCAGTATCAACAATTTACAAAGATAAACGCTTTGGGCGCGAAATTCCTTTAGACCTAAGAAAACCCATTCCATCACACCTGGAAGACTTTTATCAGGTAGAAGAAAACTCTATGTTAGAAAAAGAAGCTCCTAATCACACAAGATTACGAAGTTTAGTATTAAGAGCATTTACAAAAAGAAAGATTACTCAATTTGAAGATGAACTTGATCAATTGTGTAATAAATTAATTGATAAGTTTTCTGGAGATCAAGTTGACTTATTACCGACATATGCTCAAAAAATTCCAATAATAATTATAGCTAGGCTTTTAGGTATTCCAGAGGAAATGTCAGACCAATTATTGTCTTGGTCAAACGCAATGGTGTCCATGTATCAGGCAAGACGAACATTCGAAATTGAAAAAAATGCTAATAAAAGTGCTGCAGAATTTAGGTCATATCTGCTGGAATACATTGATAAACGAAGAAAAAACCCAAAAGATGATTTGTTGTCAAACTTAATACAAGCAGAAGAACAAGGGGAGAAATTAACAACAGACGAGTTAATATCAACCGTCGTGTTGCTTTTGAATGCCGGCCATGAAGCAACCGTACACACTTTAGGAAATGGGATAAAAACTTTAATTGAAACTAAAAATGCTAAGAAATGGGTTCAACCAGAATTGATTAATAATACCGTAGAGGAAATTTTAAGGTATGATCCCCCACTTCACATGTTTAATCGATACGCTTATGAAGATATCAATTTATTCGATCTCAAAATTGATTGTGGCCAAGAAATCATGCTTATGCTTGCAGCTTCTGGACGAGACAAAATGAAGATTGAAGAACCAAATTTTTTCAACCCTTTGCGTAAAGCCACACCACACTTTGCTCTTGGGGCAGGTATTCATTTTTGTGTTGGCGCACCTTTAGCCAGACTTGAACTGCAGAAAGCTTTACCAATTTTATTTAATAGATGCCCAGAAATGTCACTTGTGGAAACACCAGTTTATGCAAATCTTTATCATTTTCATGGCTTAAATTCATTAAAAATTAAACCTTAGAGGGTACCAAGTTGCAACCGACTAATAGGAAATCCTTAAGATCTGATGAATTAGTGTTACAATTATTAGAAATTATGAAACAACTCAGGGACAAAAATACTGGATGCCCCTGGGATAAACTTCAAACATTTGACACAATATCAAAATACACAATTGAAGAAGCTTATGAGGTTATAGAAGCTATATCTAATAAAGATTGGGCAAACTTAAAAGAAGAACTTGGAGACCTTTTATTACAAGTAGTTTATCATTCTCAGATTGCCGCCGAATTGAATTTATTTGATTTTAATGAGGTTGTTGAAGGCATATCGAACAAGATGATCTCAAGACATCCTCACGTTTTTGGAAGTAATAAATTAAAAAAATCAATCTCACAGCAAATTATAGATTGGGAATTAATTAAAGATCTTGAAAGGAAAGAAACATCAAATAACCTAAAATATTTACTGGATAGTATTCCAAGGGCCTTGCCCGCATTAGTCAGAGCAGAAAAACTACAGAAAAGAGCAGCTAAGGTGGAGTTTGATTGGCCAAGAACTAGAGATGTATTAGATAAATTAAACGAAGAGTCTCTCGAGTTAGTGGACGCTATAGATAAATTAAATCAAATAGAAATTGAAGAGGAAGTTGGTGACCTTCTGTTTACAATGGTGAACCTAGCAAGAAGATTAGAAATAAATCCGGAACAAGCATTAACGAGAACTAATGATAAGTTTCGAAAACGATTAAATGGGATCGAGGATGAACTAAGAAAAACTGGAAAAACTTTAAATGATGTAAGTTCCAGTGATTTGGAAATATTGTGGGAAGCTCAAAAAAAAATCTAAAATATAAATCAGATTATTGAATATTTCGATTGAAATTTTCTACTTAATCAGTTCTTCTGGGTAAATGATAAAAAAAATAATTATAGATACAGATCCTGGTCAAGATGATGCAGTCGCAATACTGTTAGCTCTCGCAAGCCCCGAATTAAAAATTCTTGGTATAACGACTGTTGCAGGCAATGTACCACTTAATTTAACTACAAAAAATGCATTAATAATTACTGAAATGGCAGGTCGGGAAGATATAAATGTTTATGCTGGTTGCGATTCACCACTTTACAGGCCTTTAATAACAGCTGAAAACGTCCATGGCGCGACTGGATTAGATGGTCCAAAATTAATAAACCCAACTAAAAAAGTAAAAGAAGATCATGCTGTTGACTTTATTATTAAAACTTTAAGAGACCACACGCCCAATACAGTAACATTATGTCCATTAGGGCCATTAACAAATATTGCCACAGCCTTTAAAAAGGCACCAGATATTATAAGTAGAGTGAAACAAGTTGTTCTGATGGGTGGTGCCTACTTTGAGGTGGGAAATGTCACTCCAACCGCTGAATTCAATATATTTGTAGATCCAGAGGCTGCATCTTATGTATTCAACTTGGGACTAGATTTAGTAATAATGCCTCTAGATGTAACACACAAAGCCTTAACAACGCCCGAAAGAATTGATAAATTTAATAAATTAAATACTAAATGTGGAACATTTGTGGCGGAAATGACCGCATTCTTTGAACGCTTTGATAAAGACAAATACGGAACTGAAGGTGCCCCCTTACATGACCCATGTGTGATTGCATATTTATTAAATCCAGAAATTTTTTCTGGGAAACGCATAAATGTTGAGATTGAGACAGATTCAGAGCTCACATTAGGTATGACTGTGGCTGACTGGTGGGGCGTGACCAATAAAGAACCAAATGCACTATTCATCGGAAATCTTAATTCAGAAAAATTCTTTGAAATGTTAACAAGCAGAATTTCAAAATTACCTTGATTTGGTTTTCCAGTTAATCAATATTATTCCAATTGAAACTAACAACAGTGAACCAAAAATGGTTAAACTTATATTTTCATCTAATATGAGCCAACCAAAAATTACTCCAAAAACTGGTGCAAGAAAACTAAAACTAGCCATATCACTTGCAGGATATATTGATAAAACCCAAAACCATAAAACGAAACCCACAGAAACAATCCCAATCACTTGGAATGCAAACAAGAAGAGGTGGAAAGTTTCTAATTCTCTAATAAACGGACCAAAGAAAAGTGCTACTGGAATTAAAATAAATGGAGACACAGCTAACTGATAAATTAATTGCATTTCCGGCGTAGACTTACGTAAATTAGACAATCTTGCGAATAACACTATACACGCCCAGAGAATTGATCCGATAATACACATTACATCTCCTAAAAGCGCATATCCTTCGCCAATGTTATCACTTAATGCCCATATAACACCAATAAATGCACATGATAGCCCAAGAATTCGAATTAATGTAATTTTTTCATTAGGGATAAGAAAATGCGCCGCTATGGTTAGCCATACCGGCATGGAATAGAACATGATGCTGGCTCTTCCAACGGTCGTATAATCTAATGCTAAAAATAACAGCACAAACTCTAAACCAAAAAATATTCCAGTTATAATTCCAGGCTTAAGGGATCCATCTGTAATGCTAATTTTATTTCCCCGTATAAGCGCATAAGAAAATACAATGGTGAAAGCCAAAATAGATCGCAGTCCAGCCTGAAAAACTGGTTGAAGACCATCATTTACAATTTTTATTAGAACTTGATTTAATCCAAGCATTGCCGAAAAAGAAATTAATGCAGTAGCTCCAAGTGAATCAATTTTTTCCTTACGTTTCATTAAATTATACGATATCTAGAAATTACCAGAGTCAAGTAAATTGATAATATCAAAGACACAGTTCAAGCAGTATAAAATATCCAAAAATTAACTATCTATAAACATGATGAACTCTACATGACAATAATTCAAATAATCAGTACTTTAATAGTTCTTGCTGGGGCATTTGGAGTCATTAATTATTTATTTTTAAAATTACCTTCAACAATTGGAATTTTAATTGTAGCCCTACTCGCATCTATTAGTATAATGTTGTTCGACTACATTAAACCCGAGATTGGTATTTCAAAAGATACCATAGCATTCATAAATAATATTGAGTTCTCAGAAACTTTGCTAGAAGGTATGTTGGGTTTGCTATTATTTGCAGGAGCACTTCACATAAAAGTTGCAGACTTAAAATTGCAAATCTTTCCTATCCTATTAATGGCCACAATGGGTGTGGTATTTTCAACTGTAATAATTGGCATTGGTTTTAGTTGGTTTACAGGAGTTCCATTAATTTTTGCCTTAATTTTTGGTGCGTTGATATCTCCAACAGATCCAGTTGCAGTTATTGGTATTTTAAGGCAAGCAGACCTTTCAAAAAGTCTTGAAACAAAAATTGCTGGTGAAAGTTTATTTAATGATGGAGTGGGTTACGTTATATTTTTACTTTTAATTGGTATAGCATTTTCCACAGAAAATCATACAAACCCAAGCATACTAAATATTTTTAAACTTTTCTTTAGTGAAGTAATAGGTGGAGCATTATTAGGCGCTATTCTTGGTTATTTAACATTTTGGATTATGAAGAGAATAGATGATTACGCATTGGAAGTTCTACTAACTCTTGGATTGGTTTTAGGCGGTTACCAATTAGCAATATATTTACATCTATCCGGACCAATTATGGTTGTTATCGCAGGTTTATTTATTGGCCACGTTGGAATAAAAAAAGGAATGAGCGAGTTGACACGAGAATATATAAATTCTTTTTGGCAACTAATAGATGAGATATTAAATGCAGTATTATTTTTATTAATCGGCTTTAAAGTATTATCTATTGTTTTTACAATAGATGAGATGATTGCTGGTGTATTTGCAATAATTTTATGCCTTGTTGCTCGGTTTTCTTCTGTTCTAATTCCAGTAATCCTACTGAAACCCTTTCGGAATTTTTCTCAAGGTGTTGTGCCAATAATGACTTGGGGCGGCTTAAAAGGTGGTATTTCTGTTGCCTTAGCCCTGTCACTCCCAGAAAATGAATGGAAACCTATTATATTAACCTCAACGTATATGGTGGTTTTGTTTTCCATTATTATTCAAGGCTTAACTATTGCTCCATTAGCTAAATTTCTGGGCAAAGAAACTAAATTAAAGTAAACCCTTTTCTAGTATTAATAGCTAAGATAAGAAGAAAAAATGAACAATAAATCAATAATTAAACGTTGTGAAATTCAAGGACTTCGGATGACTGATCAGCGTCGGACGATTGCGACACTTTTAGATTCAATAACTGACCATCCCGATGTTGAGGAGCTGCATCGAAGAATTAATGAAGTTGATAGGTCTATATCATTAGCCACTGTATACAGAACTGTGAAGTTATTTGAGGAATCAGGCATCTTAGAGAAACTTGAATTTGGAGATGGAAGAGCAAGATATGAAGATGCAGATCGGGAACATCACGATCATCTTATAAACATACAAAACGGTGAAGTTATCGAATTCGTAAATAGTGATATAGAAAAATTGCAAGAAAAAATTGCAAGGGACCTGGGTTTTAAATTACTTGGACATAAGCTAGAGCTATACGGTGTTCCAATAGTTAAAAAAACATCCATTTAAATAATGTTTTCAAAAAATGAAAATTTAAATGGTATAATCTTAATGACATTTTCCATGTTTGGGTTCGCGATAGGAGACACGTTCCTGAAGTTAGCAACGAAAACTGTCCCAATTGGAGAAGTAATGGCTCTAATGGGAATAGGATCTAGTCTGATATTCTATGCCATGATACTGAGAACTGGAGGTCCCCTGTTTAATAAATCATTATTTCAATTTCCAATGATGTTGAGAAATTTTGGAGATGCTCTTGGTACAGTAGGGATTTTTATCTCATTAGCATTAGTACCTTTGACTACCGTCGCAGCGATAATGCAAGCGCTGCCCCTACTTGTCATTGTGGCTGCAGTGATATTTTTAAATGAAAAAGTAGGGTTTAGGAGGTGGATAGCAGTTACGCTTGGATTAATAGGTATGATTTTTATTGTTCGTCCCGGTTCAGAAAGTTTTAATATTTTTACACTTTTTGCAGTTTTGGGCGTTGTAGGCATGACGATCAGAGACATAGGCTCAAGACTAGCTCCAAAAAGGATCAAAACAGAATTTATGGCTTTTTATGCATCATTGATGTGTATACCAATTGGTTTAGTTATAATGTTTATTGAGGGGACAGTAAAATCGATAACATTGAGTGAATGTTTTTTTATTCTTATCCTTATATTTACTGGAACATTTTCATATCACACTATGACAATTGCAGTAAGGTTGGGTGATATTTCTGCCATTGCTCCAATAAGATACACACGTCTATTTTTTGCGATGGCGTTCGGTGCCATATTTTTCAATGAAGTGCCTGATAAATATACATTATTAGGTGCTGGAATAATTGTAATCTCTGGATTATACGCATTCATAAGGGAAGCAAAATTAAATACAACAAGTTTAAATATTAACAATTAAGCTAAACATTATAATGATTGATAAGGAAATAACTAATGTCTCTGATTAGTTCAATTCACGGTAGGCAGATTATAGACAGCCGGGGAAACCCAACAGTTGAAGTTGATGTTAAGTTAGAAGATGGATCTATGGGGCGTGCAGCAGTCCCTTCTGGAGCCTCCACAGGCGCTCACGAAGCAATCGAACTTCGTGATACTGAATCAAAAAAATACTTCGGCAAAGGCGTCAAAAAAGCCATTAGTGGTGTAAACAATGAAATTGCAAATAATTTAATAGGAATAGAGGCTTATAACCAGCCAAAAATTGATAAATTAATGTGCGATTTAGATGGCACGTCCAATAAAGCTAGACTGGGAGCAAATGCTATCCTTGGAGTTTCAATGGCTGTATCTAAAGCAGCTGCAGCATCCAAAGGACAAGATTTATACGAGTATATTGGTGGCCCAGATGCACACATTCTACCAGTACCTATGATGAATATAATAAATGGTGGGGAACATGCTGATAATCTAATCGATATTCAAGAATTTATGATAATGCCTGTAAAAGCACCTACAATTTCAGAGGCAATTAGAATTGGTTCTGAAATATTTCATACATTAAAAAAAGAATTAATAAACAATAATTTATCTACTGGAATTGGTGATGAAGGAGGATTCGCTCCTAATTTAGGCTCTACTCGCGAAGCATTGGACTATATCTTAAGATCTATAGAAAAGGCTGGTTACAATCCAGGTGACGATATATATCTAGCCTTGGATTGCGCTGCCACGGAATATTATCAAAACGGACAATATGTGATGGAAGGCTCTAATGAGATATTTAACACAGAAGAGAATGTTAAATTTTTATCATCACTTGTAGCTGATTATCCAATAATCTCCATCGAGGACGGAATGGCTGAAGATGATTGGGATGGTTGGAAAATGCTTACCCAAGAAATTGGAGATCAATGTCAACTTGTTGGTGATGATCTTTTTGTCACCAACACTAAAAGGATAAATAGAGGTATAATTGAAGGAGCCGCTAATTCGTTGCTTGTCAAAGTGAATCAAATCGGCACTCTCACTGAAACAATCGAGGCCGTAAACTTAGCGCAGAAAAATAATTTCACCTGCGTCATGTCTCATCGATCAGGCGAAACTGAAGATTCAACTATTGCTGATCTTGCTGTGGCAACTAATTGCGGTCAAATAAAAACTGGTTCTCTTGCAAGATCTGATAGGTTGGCAAAATACAATCAATTAATTAGAATTGAAGAGTCTCTGGGTTCAAAAGCAAAATATGCTGGAACTGCGATACTTAAATAGATTAGAAACCATTTAATTTGGAAAAGAAATTTTACCTCCAGATACAGCCTTTAATACACCTGTGGTGTTTCTTGAAGATGTATTTAATCCTCTTAAAACCCTTACAGCCAAAAATCCAAATGCCTGAGCTTCTAACATATCTCCATCTAAACCATATTCATCTACGGTAGAAACCTCAGCGTCTAAAGTGTTTTTTAATGCTGATAGTATAGTTTTATTTTTTCGCCCCCCACCCGAAACCAAAACAAGTTTTGGCTTTACTATTAATGCATTTAGGCTCAATCGCACCGACTCAACACACGCAGCTGTTGCTGTCGCAATTGCATCGTAAGATGATAAGTCATTTAAAGCCCTAAGGAAATTGGGGAATGAATTACGATCTAATGATTTTGGTGCATTTAACTCAAAGTACTTATCTTTTAAAAATGTGGTGATAATTGTTTGATCAACATTTCCATTTAATGCTAACGTTCCATCTAAATCATAATTTTTATTAAACCTATCGTAAACTATATCATCGATTGGGGCGTTTGCAGGTCCAGTATCAAATGCAAGAAGTGCACCATCAGCTTCAGGTCTATCAAAACTTGGATTTACTATTGTCATATTGCCAACACCACCTAAATTCAGGAAAGCTGTAACTTCATTTACTTCAATAAACTCTGCACATGCAAAATGAAAAAACGGTGTTAAGGGCGCCCCTTGGCCACCAGACATTACATCTAAAGTTCTGAAATCCCAAACAGTAGGCTTCTTAACATTATTTGAGATTACTTTTCCTGAACCTATTTGATGTGTTCTCTTGTTATTTGGATCATGTGCAAGTGTTTGACCGTGAAACCCTATTATATCAGCATCAAACTTACGAATTTCGTTAGTATGAATTCTATGGATTAAATTTAAAGCTTCATTTACGCAATCTTCGCCCGGCCATTTACCCAATGCCAGCTTTAGTATTTTTCTTTCAGAATCTAAAAAAGGCGTAAAACTAGAAGCACCAAAGTTAAATATCTTTTTTCCATCAGTTTTTATCAATGCCAAATCCAAACCATCCATCGAGGTGCCACACATGCAACCCAATGCATTTATTGGAAGATTTTTAATTATTCGTTCTTTCATCAGGTAAAAAACTCGCTATAACCTCTTTAAACCGTTTACAGGATGTTAAACCTATATGACCTATAAGCCTAGATCAGATTTTTTACATATAATGGAAAGTAGAGGCTATCTGCAAGATTGCACGGATCTTAAAGGATTAGATGAACAATTGTTAAAAAAGACTATTCCAGCTTATATTGGCTTTGATGCTACAGCAGACAGTTTACACGTTGGATCATTAATACAAATCATGATTTTACGATGGTTACAAAAGACAGGCCATAAGCCCATCACCTTAATGGGTGGCGGAACAACTAAGATAGGTGATCCTTCAGGAAAAGATCAAAGTCGCAAACTTTTAACAACTGATGAAATTAATCAAAATATATCTGGCATAAGGATAGTATTTAATAAATATCTTAAATTTGGAGATGGAAAAACTGATGCCATACAACCTAATAACTCAGAATGGTTGGAGGAATTAAATTACATTGATTTCTTAAGGGATTATGGTCGCCACTTTACTATAAATAGAATGCTAAGCTTTGATAGTGTCAAATTGCGATTAGAGCGTGAACAACCATTAACGTTTCTCGAATTTAATTACATGTTACTGCAAGCTTATGATTTTATGGAACTAAATAAGAGATATGATTGTGAACTTCAATTAGGGGGATCAGATCAATGGGGCAATATAGTTAACGGAATAGATTTAACCAGAAGAATAAATAAATCTGAAGTATTTGGTTTTACCACTCCCCTTTTGACTAAAGCAGATGGTTCTAAAATGGGAAAATCTGCTGATGGTGCTATTTGGCTAAATAGTGAACGTTTAGAACCATACCTTTTCTGGCAATTTTGGCGCAATACGATGGACGAAGATGTAGGTAAGTTTCTAAAATTATTTACAGAATTACCAATAGATGAATGCGAAAGATTAGATAAATTAAAAGGATCTGAAATAAATTTAGCAAAACAAATACTTGCTACAGAAGTTACAGGTTTGGCTCATGGAGAAGAAGCTGCCTTAAATGCTGCAGAGACAGCTAAGAATGTCTTTGATGATGGTTCATCTAATAAAGGACTACCCACAACTTTTTTATCAGAAGAAGATGTATCAATTGGTCTTACAGTCGCCCAACTCTTCACAAGATCTGGATTAAGTAGCTCTGGAAAAGATGCAAAGCGATTAATTGTAGATGGTGGGGCAAAAATCAATGACGAAATAATAAATGACCCCTCAAAAACTTACTTTTTAGATGAAATAAGTAAAGGAATAAAACTAAGCGCAGGAAAGAAAAGGCATTCATTGATAAGAATTAAGTAATTTGATTTTAGTATGCTTCAATCGTCATCTTTAATATAAACATTTGACATAAAATCTGGATTATTTACAGCTCCATTGCTACCCTCTCCACGCTTAATTTTATCGACAATATTCTGTCCTGAAATAACTTTTCCAAAAATGGTATACTTACCATTCAAGAAAGGTGCATCAGCAAACATAATAAAAAATTGAGAATTTGCAGAATCTGGATGTGCCGAGCGGGCCATACCAACTACACCTTTAGAATATTTCAAGTCGCTAAACTCTTCTGATAAGTCTGGTAATTCGGATCCACCACGGCCAGCCTTGCCAATATCAGAGGAGCCTTTCTTTCCAAACTGAATATCCCCAGTTTGGGCCATAAAACCATCAATTACTCTATGGAAGACCACATCATTATAAGCTCCAATATTAGCCAAATCTTTTACTCTTTCAACATGTTTTGGAGCTACTTCAGACAATAGTTCCACTTCAACCAAACCTGAAACTTGACCATCAATTTCAATTACAAGAATATCATTTGCGTAAACTGAAGTATTAAAGAAAAGTAAACTAAAAACTAAAGTTAAAATTCTCATTTAATTTCAACATCTGCCGCAACTCTTACAGTAATCATTCTATCTGGTTCCATTGGAGGCTCACCCTTAGCAATATTATCAACCAAATCCATTCCCTTCGTTACTCGGCCGTATACTGTATATTGACCATTTAGGAAGTCATTATCTTTAAAATTTATAAAAAACTGTGAATTTGCTGAGTCAGGGCTTTGCGATCTTGCTGCTCCAATAGTACCTCTAGCATGCGGTAACTTAGAAAATTCCGCTGGTAAGTTTGGATGTTCAGATCCTCCAGTTCCCGCTAATCTGATATTAAAATCCTTCTCCATATTCCCATTTGATACATCACCAGTTTGAGCCATGAAGCCATCAATTACTCTATGAAAACAGACGTTATCATATGCGCCAGAACGCGCGATGACCCTCATTCTTTCCGAATGCAAAGGTGCAACTTCAGAGAGTAGTTCGATATGAACCTCCCCAGATTTTAAAGTTATAATTATAATATTTTCTAATTCAGCACTTGTAGTCACGATGTTCTCCATTTTGTTTCGAAATCTCTTATTACATGAATGAGATAAGTAAAAGCCTTACCTCATCTTTTTAAGTAGTTTACTATGAACATCTTTAGTTACAAATTTACTAACGTCGCCCCCTAGCCTAGCAATTTCTTTAACCAATCTTGATGCAATAGCTTGATTCTTTAAATCTGACATTAAGAAAACTGTTTCAATTTCCTCATTCATTGCACGATTCATACCCACCATCTGATATTCATATTCGAAATCAGACACAGCTCTTAAACCACGAATAATTACGCTTGCACCGACTTCTTGTGCGCAATGAATAAGTAAATTTTCAAATGGGTGAGTTACTATTTCTGTGCAGATATCTTCCGCAATGGGTCGTATTTCAGATTCAACCATTGCAACACGCTCTTCTAAGCTAAACAAAGGCTCTTTATCACTATTTATAGCAACACCAATTACTAACTTATCTACCAGAGCGCCAGCACGTTTGAAAATATCAATATGACCAAGCGTAACCGGATCAAATGTCCCAGGATATAAAGCAGTTCGCATTTAGCAACCTTTCATAATTTAAATGAGGCATAGCATCATTCATAGTATAAATTTTGTCCATCATGAACAAGTATACTGAACATTTAACTAAAATTTTAATATTTAACAATTAATAAAATAATTTCACTAATTATATATTATCACAAAAAAAAGCATTCAAATGAATGGCTAAAAACCAACTTTGTGCTTTCATCGACACGTATACAAGTCTATCATAGATAAAAATATTTTATTACTAGGAGCAAATTAAAATGCAAACAATTGGACACTATATCGACGGAGAAATTGTATCAGGAAAATCAGACAGAACTTCTGATGTATTTAATCCTGCTACAGGAGAAGTACAGGCAAAAGTATCATTAGCAACAGTTGATGAAATGAACTGGGCTGTTGAAATTGCTGCAAAAGCACAACCTGCATGGGCTGCAACCAATCCACAGCGAAGGGCAAGAGTTTTAATGAAATTTGTTGACTTGCTTAATAGGGATATGGACAAACTTGCCGAATGTTTAAGCAGGGAACACGGAAAGACGCTACCAGATGCCGCTGGAGATGTTATCAGGGGGCTTGAAGTGGTCGAGTATTGTATCGGAGCTCCACAATTACTTAAAGGCGAATACACTGATAGCGCTGGCCCAGGTATTGACATGTATTCTATGAAACAGGCTTTAGGTGTGTCTGCAGGAATAACTCCATTTAATTTTCCAGCAATGATACCGATGTGGATGTTTGCTCCAGCAATTGCCTGTGGTAATGCCTTTATTCTAAAACCATCTGAGAGAGATCCATCAGTTCCAATGATGCTCGCAGAGTTATTTGAAGAAGCTGGACTCCCAAAAGGAATACTTCAAATTGTAAATGGTGATAAAGAAGCAGTGGATGCAATTTTGGATAATGAAACAATCCAATCAATCGGTTTTGTTGGTTCAACACCGATTGCAGAGTATATTTACTCTAGAGGTTGCGCTAATGGAAAAAGGGTTCAGTGCTTTGGTGGTGCAAAAAATCATATGATAATCATGCCAGATGCAGATATGGATCAAGCAGCTGATGCCTTGGTTGGAGCTGGTTATGGAGCCGCTGGAGAGAGATGTATGGCGATCTCAGTAGCTGTACCAGTGGGTGATGACACTGCAGACAGATTACTCGAGAAGCTTGCTCCGCGTGTCGAAAAATTAAAAGTTGGTCCCTACACATCTGGAAATGATGTCGATTATGGCCCAGTTATAACTGCTCAAGCAGCACAAAAGATTTCTGATTTAGTTGAGAGTGGCATAAAACAAGGAGCCAAATTAGTCGTAGATGGACGCAATTTTGGTTTACAGGGTTATGAAAACGGATTTTTTGTTGGTGCACATCTCTTTGACAATGTGACAAAAGATATGGACATTTATAAACAAGAAATCTTTGGCCCCGTATTATCAACTGTACGTGCGCAAACATATGAAGAAGCATTGAGCTTAGCTATGGATAATGAATATGGAAATGGAACTGCTATTTTCACAAGAGATGGAGATACTGCTAGAGACTTCGCAAACAGGGTCAATATAGGTATGGTTGGGATCAATGTCCCAATTCCAGTGCCTTTAGCTTACCACACTTTCGGTGGATGGAAAAAATCTGCGTTTGGAGATTTAAATCAGCATGGTCCTGATGCATTTAAGTTTTACACAAGAACCAAAACTGTTACGTCACGTTGGCCATCTGGTATAAAAGAAGGTGGCGAATTCTCTATTCCAATAATGGAATAATTAAACGCCATATTTCTTAAACAATGCAGGTTTTTTAAAAAACTAAATAGCACACTTAAGGTCAGATAAAAAAACAAGTCGAGGAACTCAAAATATGGATTTTTCTTTAACTGAAGAGAACACAGCAGTTTTCGATATGGCATATGAATTCGGTCAAGAATTTATTGCACCGAATGCATTAACTTGGGAAAAAGAAGGCACTATACCCAAGGAATTATGGAAAAAGGCCGGATCTTTAGGCTTAGGAGGGATTTATGTCTCTGAGAAGTATGGTGGATCCGGATTGGACAGGTTTAGTGCATCACTTATTTTTGAAGCACTTGCGATGGCCTGCCCCAGCGTTGGTTCTTTTTTAACTATACACAATATGTGTGGGGGTATGATTGATAAATTTGGGTCTGATGAGTTAAAAGAAAAATGGCTTCCAAAGCTGTGTACTATGGAGACAATATTCTCATACTGCTTATCTGAACCTGACTCAGGTTCAGATGCAGCGTCACTTAAAACAAAAGCGTCAAAAACAAATCAGGGCTACTCATTGACTGGTACAAAATCTTTTATATCTGGTGGAGGATACTCTGACGCATATATCATAATGACTAGAACTGGAAAAACTGGCCCAAAAGGTATTTCAGCTTTCATCGTAAAAGATAAATCTGATGGTCTCAGCTTTGGCACTCCAGAAGATAAAATGGGGTGGAGATCTCAGCCCACCGCACAAGTGCAAATGGATGATTGCTTAGTTCCATTTGATAACATGTTGGGTGAAGAAGGGTTGGGTTTTTCTTATGCAATGAGTGGTCTGGATGGTGGTAGAATAAACATTGCTGCATCAGCTTTAGGTGGGGCTCAATCAGCTTTAAATAGTACTATAAAATACATGAGTGAGAGAAATGCGTTTGGCAAAAAACTTAATCAATTTCAGGCTCTTCAATTCAAGCTTGCCGACCTTGAAACTGATATGCAGGTAGCCCGAACTTTTCTTAGACAATCAGCTTGGAAACTTGACAATAACGCAAACGACTCAACAAAGTTTTGTGCAATGGCAAAAAGATTTGTGACTGACGTGTCTTTTAATGTTGCCAATGAATGCCTCCAATTGCATGGAGGGTATGGCTATCTAAGTGATTATGGGATTGAAAAAATAGTTCGAGATTTAAGGGTCCACCAAATCCTAGAAGGAACAAATGAAATAATGCGTATGATCATATCTCGTGCCCTTATTGATGAAAATACTTAATGCCAGATATTATTATAAAAAAAGTAGGTCGAGCCGGTTGGATAACATTAAATCGACCTAAAGCGCTTAATGCTTTGACTTATGATATGATATTGAAAATCGAAAATGCTTTAGAGGAGTGGCGAGAAGACCATTCAGTCTCATTAGTTTTATTTGATTCTGCAGGTAATAGAGCGTTTTGTTCAGGTGGAGATATCGCAGATTTATATGCAGAAGGTAAAAAAGGAAACTATGGTTTTGGGCAAAAATTCTGGAAAGATGAATACAGAGTAAATGCCAAAATTTATGAGTACACTAAGCCAATTGTCAGTTTTTTACATGGGTTTACTATGGGAGGTGGTGTAGGCATTGGTTGCCATGCAAGTCACAGAATTGTTTGTGGAAATACGCAGATAGCTATGCCAGAATGTGGGATTGGTTTGATGCCCGACGTTGGAGGGTCTTTGATTTTATCTAATGCTCCAGATGGGCTCGGAATTTACCTAGGTACAACCTGTAAAAGGATGGGGCCAGAAGACGCAATATATGCAGGTTTTGCTGATACATTTATTCCACAAGATAACTGGCACAATTTGAAAACTATACTTAGTGAGACCGGAAATTGGAAACGAATAATCGATTACAGTGCAAAAACCAGTAAAAGCTTTCTTAAAATAAATGCTACAAAAATAAAAAAATATTTTATGAAGAATTC
This sequence comes from Paracoccaceae bacterium, assembly GCA_028112705.1. Taxonomy (GTDB): domain Bacteria; phylum Pseudomonadota; class Alphaproteobacteria; order Rhodobacterales; family Rhodobacteraceae. The sequence goes on from JAOGYN010000001.1 coordinate 258,742, forward strand.
AATTTTTGAAATTAATTCAGCGTTGAAAGATGATGAAAATGAATTTACCAAAGAAAGCCTTTCATATCTTAATAGATCATCCCCGCTGTCAGTGGCTTGCACAGTCAAAGTAATAAATTTACTTAAAAATTCAAATAGTATTCGAGATGCTTTAAATATTGAGTATAGGTTCACTTACAGGGCGACTCAATATGGCGATTTCCTGGAAGGTATAAGAGCTCAAATAATCGAGAAAGATAAAAAACCTAAATGGAAGAATAAAAGCTTAGAAGATGTATCAATTGAAAATATTGATTTCATGTTAGAATCGTTAAAAGAAAATGAATTGAATCTTGAAAAGGTGTTAAAATGAAAATTGGCTTTATCGGTTTAGGAAATATGGGAACCCCGATGGCATTAAATCTAGTGTCTGCTTCTCATCAAGTAACAGGATACGATATATCCACGAAAATTCCAAATGAGTTAAATAAAGCAAATAGCATTATGGAATGCGTTAGTGACGCAGACATCGTTATTACTATGTTGCCAAATGGTGAAATTCTCAAAACAGTTGCTGATGAAGCAATAAATATGATGAAAAAAAATACAATTTTCTTAGACTGTTCCACGGTAGATGTGGAAAGTTCAAGAAATGTAGCAAAACTGGCTAATAACGCTGGTATAGGAGCCCTTGATGCCCCAGTTTCGGGGGGAATAAGCGGTGCTGCGGCCGGAACATTGACGTTCATGGTTGGGGGAGAGAAAAAACACTTTAAGTTAGCTAAAGAACTATTTGATATAATGGGGCAAAAAGCAGTTCTATGTGGCTCATCAGGAAGTGGACAATCGGCAAAGATATGTAATAATATGATACTTGGCGCTACAATGATTGCAACTTGTGAAGCCTTTGCGCTTGCAGATAAATTAAACTTATCCAGAGAAAAAATGTATGATGTGGTTTCAACATCTTCTGGTTATTCTTGGAGTATGAATGCTTATTGCCCAGCTCCAGGTGTGGGACCAAAGTCACCATCTGATAATGAGTATATTCCAGGTTTTTCATCAGCCTTAATGTTAAAAGATTTATTATTATCTCAGCAAGCAGCAGAGTTAGTTGACGCAGACACCCCTATCGGAAGTAAAGCAACAGAACTATATAAACAATTTGTAGAAAACGAAGGTGGAGCTGATAAGGATTTCTCAGCGATGTTGAAGAGATTTGAGAGTAGAGGTTATAAAAGTTAAATTCACTTTTTAATTTAGTAATGCTCGTAAATACTGACCAGTGTAACTTTTCTCACATTTAGCGACCTTTTCGGGCGTTCCAACACAAATGATTTCGCCACCACCGTCACCGCCTTCAGGTCCGATATCAATAATATGGTCAGCTGTTTTAACTACATCAAGATTATGTTCAATAACAATTACTGAGTTACCTTGATTTACTAATTCATGTAAAACTTCTAATAATTTCTTAACATCCTCAAAATGCAATCCGGTAGTTGGTTCGTCTAAAATATATAAAGTCCTGCCAGTAGCTCTTTTTGACAATTCTTTAGATAGTTTTACTCTTTGGGCCTCTCCGCCCGATAAGGTAGTCGCCTGTTGACCAACTTTGATATAGCCTAACCCTACCCGTTTTAATGCAGTCATTTTATCCCTAATAGAAGGTACAGCTTTAAAAAAAATTTCAGCATCATCAACATTCATATCCAATATGTCTGCAATGCTTTTTCCCTTGAATAAAACCTCTAAGGTTTCACGATTATATCTTTTACCTTTACAACTTTCACATGTCACGTACACATCAGGTAAAAAGTGCATTTCAATTTTTATTAATCCATCTCCTCTGCACGCCTCACACCGACCACCCTTAACGTTAAAGCTAAACCTCCCAGGCTTATAACCACGGCTCTTCGCTTCAGGTAAGCCAGAAAACCACTCTCTAATTGGAGTAAATGCACCAGTATAAGTTGCGGGATTTGATCTTGGAGTTCTACCAATAGCCCGCTGATCAATATCAATAATTTTATCAAGCACCTCTAAACCCTTGACTTCGTCACAAGGAGCTGGGGTCTGTCTGGCTCCATTCAACCGTAAGGAAGCAGTCTTAAACAACGTTTCTATAGTTAATGTAGATTTACCACCCCCAGAAACTCCAGTCACACAAATAAACTGACCTAAAGGAAAGTTAACCGTAACATTTTTCAGGTTGTTACCAGTCGCATTAATAATTTCAATCTTCTTACCATTCCCTTTACGCCGTTTTTCAGGAACCTCTATTTTCTTCTTACCAATTAGATATTGTCCAGTTATTGAATTTTTATTTTTCTCAATCTGCAGTGGCGTACCAAAAGCAACTACTTCACCGCCATTTATTCCTGCACCAGGTCCAATATCAAATACATAGTCAGCTGAACGTATAGCCTCTTCATCGTGCTCAACAACAATTACTGTATTACCCTGATCCCTTAAGTCTTTTAATGTTCCCAATAAACGATTATTATCTCTCTGATGTAATCCAATTGAGGGCTCATCTAGTACATACAAAACACCAGTTAAACCGGAACCTATTTGACTTGCCAACCGTATTCTTTGACTTTCACCACCTGAAAGTGTTCCAGAGTTTCTTGATAAAGTTAAGTAATTCAAGCCAACATTAACTAAGAAACCAAGCCTTTCCTGGATCTCCTTAATAATTGCCGCTGCTATCTCATTTTTTTGCTTTGTTAGGTTAGAACTAATTCCATTAATCCAAATTAAGGAATCACTGATAGAGTACTTAACCAATTCTCCAATATGTTGTTTACCAATTTTTACAGCTAATGCTTCAGGCTTTAATCTAAATCCATTACAGTGACCACATGATCTATTATTTTGATACCTCTCAAATTCCTCTCTTATCCAACTACTATCAGTTTCACGATATCGTCGTTCCATATTAGGTATTACACCTTCAAATGTTCGGGAAACGTTGTACACACGTCCACCTTCATCATACCTAAATGAAATTTCTTGATCTTGAGAACCATATAGCATTAGTTGTTTTACGTTCTCAGGTAATTTATCCCAATTTGATTTAGGGTTAAAACCGTAGAAAGCAGACAGAGACTCTATCGTTTGGAGGAAATAAGGTGATTTTCCTTTTCTCCATGGTGCAATTGCCCCATCCACTAATGTGAGCTTACCATCAGGAACCACTAAACGTTCATCAAAAAATAATTCAACACCCAAACCATCACAGTTAGGACAGGCACCATAGGGAGCGTTAAAAGAGAATAATCTAGGTTCAATTTCTGGGATAGTAAAACCTGAAACAGGGCATGCAAATTTTTCAGAAAAAGTCATACGAGAGTTTTGCTTGTCATCAATAGTTTCAAATATTGCTATTCCATCCGCTAAATCTAATGCAGTTCTAAAGCTATCAGCTAAGCGATTTTCTATCCCAGATTTAATGATTATTCGATCCACAACCACATCAATATCATGGCGGAATTTTTTATCTAATGATGGTGGCTCATCTAGCTCATAAAACTCTCCATCAACTTTTATCCTTTGAAAACCTTTTTTTCTTAACTCAATAAATTCTTTTCGATATTCGCCTTTCCTGTCCCTAACAATAGGGGCCAACAAGTACCCTCGAGTTTCAAACGGGATTTTCATAGTGCGATCAACCATATCACTAACCTGCTGGGCTTCAATTGGTTCACCTGTAACTGGAGAATATGGCGTTCCAACTCTTGCAAAAAGCAACCTTAAATAATCATATACTTCAGTAATCGTACCCACTGTGGAACGGGGGTTCTTTGAAGTGGTCTTTTGTTCTATAGAAATAGCAGGAGATAGCCCCGAAATATTGTCAACATCAGGTTTTTCCATCATATCTAAAAACTGCCTTGCATATGCAGACAAGCTCTCAACATAACGTCTCTGACCTTCAGCATAAATAGTATCAAAAGCTAAAGAAGATTTTCCCGAGCCTGATAGGCCAGTAATCACCACCAGCTTGTCCCGGGGAATATCTACATCAATAGACTTTAAATTATGCTCTCGTGCGCCGCGTACTTTAATACTTTTTAATTCTGCCATTTTTTTACCAATAAATATACATGTTCATATAGTACAAAGTTTATTAATGACGATGTTATTAATAAACTCTATAGATCATATTTTAAATTTGTCCTCACTATTTTAATATTGGGCTCTACAAATCAGGACTTAAAGGGAGAATACCTTGGACACAATCGCAATTCTAATTCCAGTACTTAAATAGGCCGCAACATTAAGTGAATTAATGATTGAATTAGAAAAAAACTGCAGCTTGTTTTCAAAATCATATCGCTAAATATCCAGATTTTAAAAATACGAACAAGTTACTAAGTACAAATTTTGATCAATAAAGTAACATATCTATTTTTAAATTTTAAAATATCGAATTATAGCTTAAAAATACCTTTTCTTTGAGCCATTCCAATGCTCTAATAGTAATAACATATTTCAGATTCTTTAAGGAGAAATTTAATGGCTGGTTCTGTAAATAAAGTAATTATAGTTGGTAATTTAGGTAGCGACCCGGAAGTTAGAACATTTCCATCAGGTGGTAAGGTTTGTAATTTTAGCGTCGCAACATCCGAAAGGTGGAAAGACAAAAATACTGGTGAGAATAGAGATAGAACCGAATGGCATAGAGTTGAGATAACTTCTGAACCTTTAGTGCGAATTGCTGAACAATATCTTAAAAAGGGATCATCAGTTTACATAGAAGGTCAATTACAAACACAAAAATGGCAAGACCAATCTGGACAAGATAAATATACAACAAAAGTAGTAATGCGGCCCTATAGTAGCCAATTGACAATGCTAGGAAGTAGAAGTGACAGTAGTAATAATGATGGCTTTAATACTGGTGGCGAGCAAAGTGGGTATGATCAAAATTCTGCAAATATCGAGGGAAGCGGAAATCAAACAAATTTGTCTAGTGACTTAGATGATGAAATTCCTTTTTAAACAGTATGTTGCAGTGGATATCTTAAGATAAATATATAAAAAAAACTATCTTAGTATTTGTTAAATTTCAAATACATTTATATTTTCTTTTTAACCTGTTTTAATTGCAAATACATATAGTATTTGCTATACTAATAACTACAAAATGTAGATAATTTAAGCTGTAGGCGCAACTATGAGTGACACTCCTGAAAACGACAATGATCTAACCGAAAAAGAAACCCATTTTCATCAACACGACGGACCCACTATAGCTATAGAAGACGAGATGAAAACATCTTATCTAGACTATGCAATGAGTGTGATAGTTTCGCGTGCAATTCCAGATCTTCGTGATGGTTTAAAGCCCGTTCACCGTAGAATTTTATATGCCATGCATGAAACAAATAACACTTTTGACAAATCTTACAGAAAGTCTGCACGACCTGTTGGAGATGTAATGGGTAAATATCACCCCCATGGTGACGGGGCAATATATGATGCACTTGTGAGGATGGCTCAAGATTTTTCTATGTCACTTCCATTATTAGATGGACAAGGCAACTTTGGGTCGATGGATGGAGATAATGCAGCAGCAATGCGTTATACCGAAGTTAGGATGGAAAAAGTAGCTAACGCACTTTTGTCAGATATCGAAAAAGATACAGTTGATTTCCAGGACAACTATGATGGAAAAGATCGTGAACCGTCTGTTTTACCAGCGAAATACCCAAATATGTTAGTAAATGGAGCCGGAGGAATTGCGGTCGGTATGGCAACCAATATACCACCTCACAATTTAGGTGAAATAATCAATGCCACTTTAGCACTGATTGAGGAGCCAGACTTAACTTCTGAAGCACTTACACAGCATGTTCCAGCACCCGATTTCCCGACAGGTGGTTTAATTTTAGGCATAGGTGGAGCAAGAAAGGCATACACTGAAGGCCGGGGAAGCGTGATAATTAGATCAAAAACCCAAATTGAGGAAATTAGAAAAGATCGATTTGCAATAATTATATCTGAAATACCTTACCAAGTTAATAAGGCATCAATGATCGAGAAAATAGCCGAAATGGCTCGTGACAAAAGAATTGAAGGGATTGCGCACGTTCAAGATGAAAGTGACAGAACTGGCGTTCGAGTTGTTGTCGAATTAAAACGCGATGCAACAGCTGAAGTTGTCTTGAACCAATTATTTAAATTTACACCAATGCAAACAAGTTTTGGATGCAACATGCTTGCATTAAATGGTGGAAGGCCAGAGCAATTAACACTTCGAAGATTCTTGACGAGTTTTCTGAAATTCAGAGAAGAAGTCGTTGCTCGAAGAACAGCCTTTGAACTGAGAAAAGCACGCGAGCGAAGTCACATCTTATGTGGGTTAGCCGCAGCTGTGTCTAATGTTGATGAAATAGTGGCAACAATTCGGGGATCAGCTGATCCTGCTGAAGCAAGAGCCAAATTGATGTCTCGTAGATGGCCAGCAAAAGATATAATTGAATTTATACAATTAATTGATGATCCAACACATCCAATCAATGAAGATGGAAGTTATAATCTCTCTGAAACTCAAGCAAGGGCAATACTTGAATTAAGATTACAAAGATTGACCGCAATTGGTGTAAAAGAGGTTACAGACGAACTACAGGAATTGGCAGATAAAATTCGTGAATTTTTGGACATATTACGTAGCCGCGATCGAATAATGGAAATTATTTCTAACGAACTTAAAGATATACAAGAAAACTTTGCAGTGCCAAGGCGTTCAGAAATAATTGATTACATCGATAATATGGAGGACGAAGATCTTATTGAACGTGAAGATATGGTCGTAACTATAACTTCAGGTGGGTATATAAAGAGAACCGCTCTTGCAGAATACAGGGAACAAAAACGTGGTGGTAAAGGCTCCCAAGGAATGACTACCAAAGAAGATGACGTAGTTACACAATTATTTGTGGCAAACACTCACACACCTTTACTATTTTTCACAACAGACGGAATGGCATACAAACTAAAAACTTGGCGCTTACCGAGGGGTGGTAGAAATACAAAAGGAAAAGCAATAGTAAATATTCTTCCAATTAATCAGGGTGTTTCAATTGCTGCTATAATGCCAGTAGATGCACCAGAAGAAGATTGGGAGAATTTACAAATTGTGTTTGCGACCTCTAGTGGAGGCGTCAGAAGAAACGCACTTTCCGACTTTACAAATGTAAGATCTAACGGAAAAATTGCAATGAAATTACCTGAAAATGTCTTATTAGTTAATGCCAGAATTTGCGACGAAAATATGGATTTCTTATTAACTACTGAAATGGGTAAGGCAATAAGATTTTCCGTAAATGCTGTAAGAATATTTAAAGGTAGAGATAGCATCGGAGTCAGAGGTATAAAGCTCGCAGCTGGCGACAATGTAGTATCGATGGCTGTAATACACCATGTAGATGTAACAAGCGAAGAACGGTCTGCATATTTTAAAATGCGCAGAGCAATAACCGGCGATGAAACAGGTGAAAGTAAAGAAACTGCCTCAGCTCTTTCACAGGAACGTTATGCGGAACTTTCTGCTTTAGAAGAGTGGATACTTGCAATTACAGCGTCTGGATTTGGAAAACGCTCGTCAGCGCATGAATATCGGGTAAGTGGTCGCGGTGGACAAGGGATAACTGCAGCAAACCTGACACGTAGAGAGGACAGAATTGTTGCCAGTTTTACAGTAGAAGAAGAAGATCAAATTATGTTGGTTACATCAACTGGCCAATCGATCAGATGTCCAGTTCAAGGCATATCAAGACAAGGAAGATCGTCATCTGGCGTAAGGGTTTTTAATACAGCTGAAGAGGAAAAAGTGGTCTCTGTTGCTTGGATTGCAGAACAAAATCAAGAAGATGATGAAACCGAGGATGATAGCGAAAATTAAATACGTGAAATCTATTAGTTAGGTGTCTTTTTAAGCACATGAATAAAACATTACATATAATTGGAGCCGGAATGGCAGGCTCTGAAGCCGCTTGGCAAGCTGCAAATCAAGACGTCAATGTTATTATTTACGAAATGCGCCCAAAAATAAAAACTTTTGCTCATCAAACAGAAAACTTTGCTGAGATGGTGTGTTCAAATAGTTTCCGGTCAAATGATAGTGAAACTAACGCTGTTGGACTATTACATTGGGAAATGAAAGCAGCAGATGGCCTAATTATTAAAACAGCAGAAAAATACCGATTACCTGCAGGAGGTGCGTTAGCAGTTGATCGAATACTATTGTCAGAAGAAATAACTACAAAACTTAAAAATCATCCCAATATTAAGTTTTCCAATAAAGAGGTGACTGACTTACCTCCATCAAAGGACGGTAAAACAATTGTTGCAACAGGCCCCCTCACCTCTAGTAAATTGGCAAATGCGATCTTGGAGGTTACTGGGCAAGAATCTCTTGCGTTCTTTGATGCAATTGCACCAATTATTCATACAGATAGCGTTGATTTGAGCAAAACTTGGTATCAATCAAGATATGACAAAGGCGACACTGAGATCGAAAAAAAAGCTTATTTAAATTGCCCTATGAACAAACAACAATATGATTGTTTTATAAACGCTCTTTTAGAGGCTGAGTATACTGAATTTAAACCTGGAGAGATCGACGAAACTCCATACTTTGAAGGCTGCCTACCAATCGAAGTAATGGCTCAAAGAGGTCATGAGACGTTACGGTTTGGTCCTATGAAACCAGTAGGACTAACAAACCCCCATAATCCAAGTGAGAAACCTCATGCAGTTGTGCAATTAAGGCAGGATAACAAGCTTGGGACACTGCTGAATATTGTTGGGTTTCAAACCAAAATGAAATACGGATCGCAGCTAGAAGTATTGAAAATGATCCCTGGTCTCGAAAATGCAAACTTTGCTCGACTAGGCGGAATACATCGCAATACTTTCATCAACTCTCCCACACTCTTGGATCACGAAATGAGATTGAAAACCCATAAACATATTCGTTTTGCCGGACAAATAACTGGAGTAGAGGGTTATGTTGAAAGTGCGGCGATGGGTTTATTAGCTGCTAGATTGGCAATAAATGAAATAAAAGGGAAGAAATCTGAGTTACCACCAATCGAAACTGCAACTGGATCCCTATTAAATCATATTACTAAAGGAGCAAATAAAGATACCTTTCAACCAATGAATGTAAACTTTGGACTTTTTCCACCAGTTTTAGGTGTAAAAAATGGTCGTAGAAACCGTAAAGAACGATATCAGGCATACACCGAAAGAGCTAAACAAGCGTGGTTAAGTTGGCTAAAATAACTTAATTTAAAGGATAGAAAAAAGTGCCAACAAGATTTGCACCCTCTCCAACAGGATTTCTTCACTTAGGCCATGCATATTCAGCCTTAACCGCATGGGAAATATGTCAAAAAAATGACAAACGTTTTATATTACGGATTGAAGATATCGACTACCAAAGATGTAAACCAGAATATGAGCAAAGTATTTTGAAAGATTTACACTGGTTAGGAATCAAATGGGAAGAACCTATTTTAAAACAAAATACAAGGTTAAGTACGTATAAAGAAGTAATTGAAATACTTATGAATAAAAATTTACTATACCCTTGCTCGTGTACGAGAAAGGGTATCAATCAGGCACTCTTAGCCCCGCAAAACGCATCTCCCACTACAAATTATCCCGGCACTTGTAGGTTGAGGTTGATGTCTGAAAAAAATAAAACTGATAATATAAGATTAAATGTTAATAAAGCAATGTGTTATATTAAAAACTTAAATATTAAAAACTTAACTTTTACTGATAATTTTTATAAAAATATTAAACATCAAATAAATAAAAACTCACCATATTTGCAAGATGATATAATAATAGCAAGAAAAGACATTGGAACTTCGTACCACTTAAGTGTTGTTGTGGATGATGCGTATCAGGGTATTACTCACGTCGTGCGTGGTGATGATCTTCTTCATTCGACGCCAATACAAAGATTGTTACAGGCTATATTGGGACTACCCGAGCCTATGTACCACCATCATAAACTCATTAAAGATAATAATGATAATAAATTGGCAAAACGCCTTTTATCAAAGCCTTTGCGTAGTTATATTAATGACGGATTAACAATTATTGATTTAAAAAATAAATTTATTTAATAAATGAATTACAAAGTACATTAAACTATTGATTTATATTAATTAAACCTTTTATTGTTAGAAAAATTTAATACGGTGCACGGTAAATAAATGTCAAACGAAACAGATTTAATCAACTTATATTCTACAAAAATACTAAGCTTAGCAGCTAAAATTCCCTTAAATAAACGATTAATAAATCCTCATGCAACTGTCAGAAAACACTCACCTATCTGTGGATCTACTGTAATAGTTGATATTAAGATAATAAACGATGTTGTGATGGAATACGGTCAAGACGTTAAAGCATGCGCATTAGGACAAGCTGCTGCTTCCGTTCTAGGACAAAAAATTATCGGCTTATCAGTAGAAGAAATTAAAATTGGTAGAGATCAATTGGGCCATATGTTGACTAATGATGGACCAGTCCCAGATGCACCTTTTGAAGGGTTTGAGCCGTTAAAATCTGCTAAGACATATACGAACAGACACTCATCAATTATGTTAGCTATAGAGGCTACATTAGATGCGATAGATCAGTGTGATCCAGAATAACAATCTGTTATAAAAAAGATGGAATGTAGAGAACTGTCAAAAGTGAAATTACTATTAAGCCACACGCAATTGAGTCGATTAATAAGGTTTTGTTTGAATATTTAATTATTCTTTGCGTTTCTTTAATCATACGTTTGTTCTCCTTGTGTTCCACATTAGTAACAACACAAAAGGAACATAACAAGAACATATTTTAAATAATTGCTAACCTATTGAAATTAAACGAATAGAATTTTCTCGTTCCATTAAATATAACAGATTTTGAGCTGCTTTACCTCTCACTCCACTCAAATTTGGATCTTGATTTAACAATATTCGAGCATCCTGATGAGCTATTGACATCAATTTAGCGTGCGCAACCATGTCAGCAATTCTAAATTTCGGAAGTCCAGATTGCTCCAAACCAATTAGATCACCTCCACCACGCAATTTTAAATCATTTTCAGCAATAATAAACCCATCTTCTGTTTCCCTCAATATTGCTAATCTATTTATTGCTGCACCGCTGGTAGATCCATCAAATAACAATAGACAACTACTTTCAACTGAGCCCCTACCGACTCTACCTCTCAATTGGTGCAGTTGGGCCAAGCCAAACCTTTCCGCATGCTCAATCACCATTATTGATGCATTTGGAACATCTACTCCGACTTCGATTACTGTAGTAGCAACCAAAATCTTAATTTTACCTGATACAAAATTTTTCATAGTTTCATCTTTTTCTGATGGCTTCAGTTGACCATGAATAATTCCCACCAAATTATCATTAAAAAACTTCCTTAAAAATAAAAACCTATCTTCAGCAGAAATTAAATCTAAAACTTCACTTTCTGAAACCAAAGGACAAACCCAATAAATTTGCTTATCATCTTCGATCGCCTTTTTTAACCGCTCTACTATCTCATTTAAACGACTGTTCGAAACTAAAACTGTTTTTATAGGTTTTCTCCCAATCGGTTTCTCATCGATAATTGAAAGATCCATATCGCCATATTGAGCTAATGAAAGAGACCTTGGAATTGGAGTAGCACTCATTACCAACACATCAACAGCTCCTCCTTTTTCGCTCAATTCCATCCTTTGTCTAACGCCAAACCTATGCTGTTCATCGATTATGCTTAATCGTAAATCATTGTAAATCACATCAGGTTGGAAAAGAGCGTGTGTGCCAATTAAGATATCTATTTTACCCAATTGAAGTTTAGATAAAATAACGCTCCTTTGTGAACCCTTATCTCTACCAGTTAATAATTCAATATTCAGATCAAAATCTAACAACATTTCTTTTAGAGTGTTAAAATGTTGGCGAGCAAGGATTTCGCTCGGCGCCATTAGTGCAGCTTGACCTCCAGCCTCAACAATTGAAAGCATCGCCATAATGGCAACCAAGGTTTTTCCAGACCCTACGTCTCCCTGTAAAAGCCTGTTCATCCGGTAAGATTTGGAAATATCGTCAATTATTTCATTTTTTGCATTAATTTGTGCATCAGTTGGAGAAAACGGCAAAGACGATAATAACTTTTTGATATAGTTATCATCTGACGTAGATGCAAATCCCAAAGAAGATTTTTTTGATTGACGCGCAATTGCTAAAGTTAACTGATGAGAAAAAAATTCATCATAAGCTAATCTTTGACGTGCAACATCTAAAGCATCAAGATCCTTATATAATTTAGGGGAATGAACACTTTGAATTGCATTTTTCCAGGAAGGCCAGTTTTCTCTCTCTTTTAAGTTCGGCTCAATCCACTCATCTAACTCAGGGGCAAACCTTAGTGCGCTTTTTATACTTTTATTCATAACCTTTTGGGATATACCAAATGTTAATGGGTATATTGGTTCTACTTTTGGAATTTCCGAAATCCTATTTTCGTCAACTACAAATTCTGGGTGTGTCATTTGAATAACTGAATCAAAACTTTCTACCTTCCCAGAAACAACACAAATACGATCTATCGGATATATATTTCTAAGCCATTCAACGCGTGGATGAAAGTAAATAATATTAAACTTTGCTTTTTCATCACATACTTCAATACGATAAGGTTTTCCTTTAATAAAATTAGGTAAATGATTGATAACTTTTATTTTAACAGTCACAGTAGAAGGGAGATTTACATCTAAAACTGAATTACTCAAAGACCTGTCACATATCGAATGCGGAACATGAAATAAAACATCTTTTGGGTATTTAATATCAAGATTACCTAAACGATCTGACAGTTTCGAACCAACACCAGTTAAGTTTGTAAGGCTAGAGAATAAAGGAAATAAAATTTCTGGCCTGCCCACCATTACTCATCCATTCCTATTATCCCAACCCATTCATTCTCATTTATAACTTCTATTCCTAAATCTTTAGCTTTTTTAGCTTTGGAACCAGCGCCTGGGCCAGCTACGACCAAGTCAGTTTTAACTGAAACAGATCCCACAACGCGCGCGCCTAAGCGCTCTGCATGCATTTTTGCTTCACCTCTAGACATTTTCTCTAATGTGCCGGTAAAGACAATTTTTTTTCCCGAAATTAGATTATTCAAAGATTGAGTACCCTCTGGCGTTGTAATAACCAATTTACCGATTAATCGATTAATTTCCGATCTTTGATTTTCATTTCCAAATGTATCAAAAAGTGAACCCGCAAGAGTTTCGCCAACTCCATCAATAGAAATTAAATCAGCCCAAGTCTCAATATCATTAGAACATACTGCATCCATTGCCTTAGAAAAAGTATTCCAATTCAAATAATGGCGGGCAAGCAATTTAGAAGCACCTTCACCTAAATGACGAATACCTAATGAAAACAGTAGCTTATTTAAAGAAATTAATCTTTTTTCTTTAATTGCTGTTACTAAATTATCTGTTGATTTCTTACCCCAACCATCTTTATTAACTAAATCAAGAAAATATTTTTCCTCTAAATCAAATATTTCTGAAGGCTTCTTAACCCATCCATCATTATAAAATTGCTCAATCTGCTTCTCACCCAAACCATCAATATCAAAAGCTCCTCGGGAAACAAAGTGTTTCAATTTTTCGATTACCTGCGCTGGACAATTCGTTATATTAACACAACGCCTAATTGCATCCTTAGGATCACGCGTGGCGATTGAACCGCAACTAGGGCATTCTGATGGATATACAAAGCTTTGCGAGTTTAAATCACGTTTTTTTAAATCAACATCTGCAACCTTTGGAATTACGTCACCTGCCCTATATATCTGAACCCAATCACCCTCTCTTAAGTCTTTTCCTTCTCTGATTGGCATTCCATCACCACCAAAACCAGTTATATAGTCTTCATTATGTAATGTAGCATTCGACACTACCACTCCACCAACGTTAACTGGCTTTAATCGCGCAACAGGTGATATCGCCCCAGTTCGCCCTACTTGCACTTCAATTTTTTCCAATACAGTCCAAGCCAGTTCAGCTGGGAATTTGTGAGCAATTGCCCACCTAGGTGTTGACGTTGTAAATCCTAATCGATTTTGGAACTTAATGTCATCAACTTTATAAACAACACCATCTATATCATAACCAATAGAATTTCGTTGCTGTTCAATAAAATTATAATGGATTAATAACTCTTTAACTGTATCTACTTTTACTGTTAACGAATTAGTTTCAAAACCAAGAGATTTTAATTTCATAATGGCTTCTAAATGAGTTACACCCAATGGCTCAGATATTTCACCCCAAGAATATGCAAAAAAACCTAAGGGACGCTTTTTAGTAATACTAGAATCCAGCTGTCTTAATGAACCAGCTGCAGCATTACGAGGGTTTGCAAAGATTTTCTCATTTTTCTCTTGTTGTTTTTTATTTAATTTAAAAAAGTTCTTATGAGACATATAAACCTCACCTCTGACCTCTAAGACCTTCTGAGTTGAATCCAAAGATTTTGGAATACAACTTATTGTTTTGGCATTATTGGTCACATCCTCACCAATTTCACCATCTCCTCTAGTTACAGCATGTACTAGAAAACCATTCTCATATCTTAGTGATAGAGATAAGCCATCAATTTTTGGTTCGGCAATATAGCTTACTATCTCACCCTGCTTAAGACCTAAATGCTTGCGTATTCTCAATTCAAATTCATTCAAATCTTCCTCATTAAATGCATTTCCGAGTGAAAACATTTTTTTTGCATGTTTAATTTTTGCAAAACCGGTGGCTGGTGAGGCACCAATTACTTCACTTGGGCTGTCACTTCTTTTTAAATTTGGAAAATGAATCTCTATCCTTTGATTTAATTTTTTTAATTCATCAAATTCGGCATCAGACATAATTGGATCATCATCTTGATGATAAGATCTATTGGCCCGTTTCAATAATATAGAGAGGCGAGCCAACTCTTTAACAGCTTCAGCATTTGAATAATTATCAATATTATTTTTCTCAACCATACCTGCTCCAGGGTTCAAAATATAACAATTATATAATAACTTATACTGGCAAAACGTCTAGAATAGATTTAAATAAAGAAAGAATTATAACGTTTAATTGCAGGTTAAACTATCTTATTGTGACTATGAAACCTTACTTGTGGCTATTGAGTGCATTATATATATAGACCCAAACTAATTGAGGCTAAAATGTCAGTAAAATTAAATTCTTTAGGCTTTGCTAAGGATCCTTCAAAAACAAGGGTCGTGGTAGCCATGTCAGGTGGTGTCGATAGTTCAGTCGTAGCAGCAATGTTAAAAGACCAAAACTATGATGTAATTGGCGTCACACTTCAACTGTATGACCATGGAGCAGCATTAGCGAAAAAAGGCGCTTGCTGCGCTGGAAGAGACATTCATGATGCCCGTAAAATTGCTCAATCAATGGACTTTCCACATTATGTGCTGAATTACGAAAACATGTTTAAGGAAAATGTAATAGATGAATTTGCAGAAAGCTACCTTGCAGGCTCCACTCCTGTTCCATGCATAAGGTGCAATGAGAAAGTTAAGTTTAGAGATCTTCTCGAGACAGCAAAAGATTTGGATGCAGACTGCATGGCAACTGGCCATTACATTCAGCGCATGCAAGGTAAGGTTATAGCAGAGCTACATTGCGCAGCAGATATAACCAAAGACCAAAGTTATTTTCTATTCACGACAAAACAAAATCAATTGGATTTTTTAAGATTCCCATTAGGTCATTTGAACTCAAAAGCAGAGACGCGCAAATTAGCTCAAAAATACGGCCTATCAGTGGCTGACAAACCTGATAGTCAAGATATTTGTTTTGTTCCAAATGGATCATATGCAGATGTAATTAAAAAGCTAAAACCTGAAGCAATTGAGCCTGGTGATATTGTTAACTTAGACGGTGAAATACTTGGACAACATAATGGAATAATTAATTACACCGTGGGGCAACGTCGCGGCATAGGTATTGGAGGAGGTAATCCATTATATGTTATAAAATTGGATGCAAAAAATAGACAAGTGATAGTTGGATCAAAGGCCTCATTAGCCACCAAAAAAATCTTAATTAAAGATGTGAATTGGATAGGCGACACAGCTTTTAACGAACTTAAAATTAGAAATATGAACGTACGCGTTCGTTCAACAACCATGCCAAAAGAAGCTATAGTCGAACCTACTGGTAAAACAACTGCTTCAGTGACCTTTGCACTTGCTGAAGAAGGTATAGCGCCTGGCCAGGCTTGCGTATTTTATGAACAAGATAGTACACGAATTCTAGGTGGCGGTTGGATTACTAAAGGATGAAACAAATATAAATAATAAATTACTAAGGTAAAATTAACATGACTATTTCCAAAGTTTTAAATCAAATAGATAATGACCTACCCGATTCACTTAAACGATTATTTGAACTCTTACGCATTCAATCAATTTCCACTGATCCAGCATATAAAGATGAATGTCAAAAAGCTGCTGACTGGCTCGTATCGGATCTGAATTCAATTGGGTTTAATGCGAGTAAAAGGGAAACCCCAGGACATCCAATGGTAATAGGCCACGCAGAAGGAGCAGGACCGCATATTATGTTTTATGGACATTATGACGTTCAACCTGCTGATCCTTTAGAATTGTGGTCCAATCCTCCTTTTGAACCAATAATTGAAGAAACAAAAAAGGGTAAAGTCATTAGAGCTAGAGGAGCCTCTGATGACAAAGGTCAATTAATGACTTTTGTGGAAGCCTGTAGGGCCTGGCAAAAAGTCAACGGAGAGTTGCCAGTTAAAGTTTCTATATTCTTTGAAGGTGAAGAAGAAAGTGGATCACCATCACTGGTTCCATTTATGAAAAAAAATGCTGCCGAATTAACCGCAGATATTGCTTTAATTTGTGACACCGGCCTCTACGGGGAAGAAACTCCCGCAATTATAACAATGCTAAGAGGTATAGTAAAAATCGAGCTTCAAATTACGGGACCCTCCCGTGATTTACATTCAGGAATGTATGGTGGTATTTCAATAAATCCAATTCGAGTTTTGAATAAAATATTAGCAGGATTACACGACGACCAAGGAAAAATAACACTTCCAAAGTTTTATGAGGGTGTTTCAGAACTTCCAGAGGAAATAGCGACGCAATGGGAAAACCTCTCTTTTGATCATTCACATTTTTTAAAAGAAGTTGGCCTTTCAGAACCAGCTGGAGAACTTGATAGGTCACCCCTAGAAATGATTTGGTCCAGACCAACTTGTGATGTTAATGGGATCTCAGGAGGTTACGAAGGTGATGGATTCAAAACAGTTCTACCTTCTAAGGCTTCTGCTAAAATAAGCTTCAGGTTAGTTGGAGATCAAAACCCAATAAAAATAATTGAGAGTTTAAAGGCTTACGTTCAAGAGATTTTACCCAAAGATTGCAGCATACGTTATATTGAAGAAACTCCTTCTAAAGCCACACACATGTCAACAGACAACGCAGCCTTCGAAAAAGCAAGACAAGCACTCTCACTTGAGTGGCCAAAGGATGCCACTTTTGTAGGGTGTGGCGGATCTATTCCAATTGCTGGGCATTTCAAAGATATTTTAAATACTGATGCAATGTTAATTGGCTTTGGGAAAGACGACGATCAAATACACTCACCAAACGAAAAGTACGATCTTTCAAGTTTCCACCGTGGAATTAGAAGCTGGGCAAGAATTTTAGATAAACTAGCAGAGGGATAAATTATGGCTTCAAAACCGCTAGGATCCATGAGTGCTGAAGCCATAAAACTTCAGCAGCTATTAAGAGCGCAAAATACAACTTTTATTGATAATATTAATATGTCTGAGTTGAGAAAAAGTATAGATGACGAATGTAAACCTGCATCAGAATTAGCAATCAAACAGTTTGCTTGTGAGGTTTCTGATATAAAAATTAATGGTGTACAGACTATGCAAATTATACCAAGAAATATTATAAGAGGTAGACAGATTTTGTATATTTTTGGGGGTGGATTTACGACAGGATCACCCTTTAACGATTTAGTTATAAGTGCCCAGATTGCCAATTATACTAAATCAACTGTATTTTGTCCCTATTATAGTCTCGCTCCTGAAAATCCTTTTCCAGCGGCACTAGATGACATTTTTAAAGTTGCTAAGCAACTTTGGTCTACCTCCGATAACCCTCCATTACTAATGGGTGAAAGTGCGGGCGCAACCCTAGCAATTTCACTTACACACTTATTAAAAAAGCATGGACTCGTTATGCCAGCTAGAATGGGATTATTGTCTCCTGCAAGCGATCTTTATAATCAGGGTGATAGCTTCTCATTCAATCAAAATAGAGATCCAATATTAACTTTAGAAAACGTTACCGCAGTATCTAGTATATATGCTGGAAACGCTAAACTGGATGATCCACTTTTGTCACCAATCTATGGTTCATTTGATAAGACTTATCCAAAGACCTTGATGACAAGTGGTACCCAAGATTTGCTATTGAGCTCCTGTATCAGATTGGCAAAAATTATGCGAGAAGCTGAGGTTGACGTTGAACTTAGAGTTTGGGAAGGAATGTGGCATGTATTCGAATACTATCAAGAGATACCAGAATCCACACAATCATTAAAAGAAATCAGTTCATTTTTTGAAGAATCTTTTTAACGCCCCTCAAATTTCGCTGGTCTCTTTTCTAAAAAGGCACTTACCCCTTCTAAAAAATCTCTTGACCGCCCAACTTTTCCTTGAATTTTAGCTTCCATTGCCAATTGTTCATCTAAAGTATGGTTCCAACTCTCACGCAGTGCTAATTTCATTTGAGAAAATGCTAACGTCGGCCCTTTTGCAAGATATTCTGCGCGTGCACGCCAGGTTTCTTCAAATTTTTCATCAGGAACTGCCTCCCAAATTAACCCCCATTCATCAGCTTTTTTTGCTGAAATTTTTTCAGCGAACAGAGAGGCACCCAGTGCTTTAGCAAATCCCATGGATCTAGGCATCGTGTAAGTGCCACCTGCATCAGGAATTAATCCAATTCGACCAAAAGCTTGAAGAAAATAAGCACTTTCTGAGGCTATTACAATATCTGCCGCTAATGCCAAGTTTGCTCCTGCACCTGCAGCAGGCCCATTGACCGCAGAAATAGTTGGAATAGGACATTCAAAAATAGCCTTTAACATTGGCTCATATGTTTTCTTTAAGGATTGCTCCATATCAAGATTTGCAGCATTTGCACGATCTCCCAAATCTTGACCAGTGCAAAAAGCTTTATCTTTTCCAGTCAATACAACGACCCTTGCTTCAACAGCAGCTCTTTGAAACGCATTCTCTACTTCTGCTCTCATCTGGACTGTTAAGGCATTCATAACCTTAGGCCTATTAAGTGTTACGAGAGCTATGTCATTTTCAACACGATATCTAATTGTTTCATACTTCATAAAAATACCCTAAATAAAAATCAGTTATACGTTTACAATATTAGTTTAAGTAAAACGTCAATCCTTCAATATATCTTTAATACGTTGTTCATCTTTTTCAGAAAGTGGAATGTTACTAGTATGAGTCTTATTTTTAAATGACCAAAACGCAATTATGGAACCAAATACAAGCATTATTGGTCCACATAACCAAAGTAGTAAATTCGACCACCCAAATGCTGGCATTAGTAAAACATACTCCCCATATCTGCTAACAATATAATCAGTGATTTCCTTATTTGATTCACCTAAAACAAGCCGCTCTCGAACTAAAAGTCTAAGATCCTTAGCCAATTCAGCGTTACTATCATCGATACTTTCATTTCTACATACCAAACATCTCAAATTTTTTGATATCCCACGAGCTCTCTCTTCTAACTTAGGATCGTTTAACACTTCGTCTGGCTCTACAGCAAAAACACTAGTTGAGTTCATCAAGACCCATGAAAAGAAAATTAAAACTTGAAAACCAGTTAAAACTTTATTCATTAAATGAAACCTTTGACGCTCTAGTTGTTCCTACAGAAAAACGAAGCCTCCTATCTGATATGCTTAAAATTCCCCCAGCTGCCATGAATAATGCGCCAAACCATATCCAATTTGCAAATGGTTTTAAGTAAGTTCTAACTGACCAGCCTCCATCATCTTGCTCTTCACCAATAACCAAATAAAGATCTCGAGTAATACCTTGATCAATAGACGCTTCAGTGGTCCACATCCTAGCAATTGGGTAGAACCTTTTCTCAGGCAACATAGTTCCTATTATTTTATCATTATTTTTAACAATAAACTCACCACGAGTTACCAAATAATTTTTTTCAGAACTATTGGTCACACCTTTGAAAAAAAAGTTATAAGAACCTACATCAAAACTTTCACCTGTCTTGATTATTCTAATATCCTCAATTTCCCACGCAGTAATTGCCGCTATCCCAAAAATTGTAATTCCAAGGCCACTATGTGCCATAAACTTTCCAAAATCTGACCTATGAAGTCCTAAAAGGCGTTTAATTTTTATTCTTAATGTATTTCCTCTTATACGGCTCCAAACGTCACCCATTGAACCACAAATTAACCATGTTGCCAGAGAGACCCCAACTGGCGCCATCATACGCCCACCCGTCTGCATAACCCAGACAATTGATCCAAGTGAAATACCTAATATTAAAGCTGGCCATAAAGCTATCATTGTTCGCCCAAGGTTACCTCTTTTCCAGGCCAAACTAGCCCCAACAGGCAATACTATGGCAATTGCAATAAAGAATGGAGTAAATGCTATATCAAAAAAAGGTGCCCCAACACTAAGTTTTTTGCCAAAAATTAAATCTGCAAATAATGGCCATAAAGTACCAATAAACACAACAAATGCAGAAACAACTAATAATAAATTGTTAAGAATTAGTGCGCTTTCTCGACTAACTAGCGAAAAGGTATTTTTTGATGTAATTTTTTTAGATCTGAATGCAAACAATGTTAAACCACCACCAGTCGCCAAGAATATAATAATTAAAATAAAGACACCTCTAGTAGGATCAGTAGCAAAAGCGTGAACCGATGTTATGATACCAGATCGAACGATAAATGTTCCAATCAAAGAAAAAGAAAAAGCTAAGATAGCCAATAAAATAGTCCAATTTTTTAAAATTTCTCGTTTTTCCAGAACAATCGCTGAATGTAATAGCGCACCAGAAACAAGCCAAGGCATGAACGATGCATTTTCAACTGGATCCCAGAACCACCATCCTCCCCAACCCAATTCATAATAAGCCCACCAACTACCCATCGCGATTCCAATCGTCAAGAAAGTCCATGCTAATAATGCCCAGGGCCTTACCCACCTCGCCCATATGGCATCAACTCTACCTTCCATCAAAGCAGCAATTGCAAAACTGAATGACATCGAAAGCCCTACATAGCCCATATATAAAAATGGTGGGTGAAAAGCCAAACCAGGATCTTGAAGTAAAGGGTTCAAATCTTGACCATTTAATGGTGCTATTGAGTAACGCTCAAAAGGATTTGATGTAAACAAAATAAAAGCAAAAAAACAACAAGCGATTGCCGATTGGATAGACAATACTCTGGCCTTAAAATCTGTACGTAAATTACTTCCAAAACAAGCAACTAGAAATCCAAAAAATGTAAGTATTAAAACCCACAACAGCATAGAACCTTCATGGTTACCCCAGGTGCCACTGATTTTATACAGCATAGGTTTCAGTGAATGGGAATTTTCAACAACCAGCTTTACAGAAAAATCTGACGTAATAAACGCATTCATTAAAGCCCCAAAACTAAAAAACATGAGTAAAAATTGAAAAGAAGATAATGGCCCTGATAATCTTATCAAATTTGACCATTTGTATTTTATACCTATCATTGGCACAATCAACTGAACAATCGAAAGATTGAAAGCTAATATCAGAGCTAAATGTCCAAGTTCTATTATCATTATAACCCTTTTCTATATATCTAAAGAATAGCTTAAACTGCGTTAACTTCAAATGCGAAAGAAGAAATTTATATTTTTTAGTATTTTTTAAATATATAATTACATTAGTAAATTATACTAAGCTATTGAAATAATTTATTTTTTTGGCTTGTAATAGCCTTGCTCTTTTAATGTGTCCATAATCTCTTTTGGGATGTAATTTTCATCATGTTTGGCCAATACTTCTGCAGCAATAAAAATACCATTAATTAAATTTCCAGTTGCTATAACTCCTTGACCCTCTCTAAACAGATCAGGTAAAATCCCAACAAACGTAATGGTAACGTCGTTTGCCCTATCGGTAACCTCAAATTGATGTTTTTTACCTTTAATCCAGCTATTATCCTTAACCAAGCCCCCTATTCGGAAAAATTCAGTTGGCAGAGGTGGACTTTCAATCACCTGAGAGGGGGAACGAAAGTATTGGATACCGTCTCGCATAGCATAACCAATTAATAACGTTGCTAATGCCAACGAGATACTAAAAATTATTATAAGTTGAATTCGTCTTCTTTTCTTTAAACTTACCATTAAGGAAACAATGGTGCCATCAACAACCCACTATCTTCCTTAATTCCAAGCATAAGGTTAGCATTCTGAATTGCCTGTCCAGCAGAACCTTTCGTAAGATTATCTAATGTTGAAAAAACTCGGCATCTACCAGAACGCCTATCTGCAACAACGCCAATATGAACAAAATTCGATCCTCGCACATGTCGAGTTGCTGGTGACTCACCTAAAGGTAAAATAGAGATAAAAAACTCATCATTATACTTTTTCACTAAAGATTCATGGACTTGATCAGCATCCCCTTTTACATAGATAGTGGCTAATATTCCTCTATTTTGTGGTAACAAATGAGGTGTAAAAGTAACTTCAACTTGCCTTTTAGCAACCTTACTAAACTCCTGATCAAATTCTGCTGTATGCCTGTGTTTTGCTACGTTATAGGCATGAAACCCTTCAGAAACCTCAGAGTGGAGTATAGCTTCACTGGGTGATCGCCCTGCCCCAGATACTCCGGTCGCCAGATCAATTATTATATCATCTAAGTCAATCACACTATCCTCTATAAGAGGTAACAATGGGTACAAACCAGTGGCGGCATTACAGCCCGTACATGCCACTAAATTAGCACCTCTGATATCTTCTCGATAGTACTCAGTTAAACCATAAACTGCATGTTTTTGTAGGTCTAATGCGTCATGTGGCTTGCCGTACCATTTTTCATAAACTTTTGGATCTCGAATCCTAAAATCTGCAGATAAATCAACAACTTTCAAATGTTTTGGGAGGCTTTTTACTACTTTTTGACTTGTAGCATGAGGTAAGGCGCAAAATACTAAATCAATTGAGCCAAAATCAATTTGTTCAATTTTAACTAAGTTTGGGAGCTTTAAATGCCTCAGATGTGGAAATACTTTTTCCACAGCCATCCCAGCCTTACGATCAGCTGAAAGTGCACTTACACTGAGAGAAGGATGAGTGGCTATCAAACGAATTAATTCAGC
>JAOGYN010000010.1:0-80795 GCA_028112705.1 Paracoccaceae bacterium
CCTATTGGTGCGGATGCACTAGAAACTATAGCAGATAGTGAAGAATACCTAAATATTAATGCTATTATTATCCAAATAAAACAAACCAAAAGTCCAGTAACAAAACTCAATGCTAAGATTGCACCAATAAATGTGGCAACACCCTTTCCCCCTGAAAACCTAAGCCAAACGGGATAAATGTGACCTATAATGACAAAAATACTTGCAGTTATTGCCGCATCTTCAGAAATAAAACGAGCTACAACAACCACTAACACGCCTTTTAAACCATCAAGAATCAATGTGATCAAAGCTGCTAATTTGTTTCCCGTTCTCAGCACATTCGTGGCTCCAATATTGCCCGAGCCAATGTCCCTTAAATTTCCCAAACCAAACACTTTAGAAACTAATATCCCAAATGGAATTGAACCCAATAAGTAACTAAAGGAGATAACACTAAACGTTAAAATTGATGCCTCCATAGAAAAACTACTCACCTAAAGAATCTCCAAAAACCTCATGCCCATTTACGAAAGTCTTAATTACCTTTCCCTGCATTAACGTTTCATCATAGGGCGTATTTTTCGACTTAGAATTGAGAGCAAACCTATTTAAAACGAATGGTGCATCAGGATCAAATAACACTAAATCAGCCTGGCTTTCTAGTTTCAAAGTGCCTCCGGGTAAGTTAAACCTTTTTGCAGGGTTTAAGGAAAGCGCTCGAAATAACTGTGGTAAAGAAATTGAGCCATTATGGAACAATTGAAGAGACGCTGATAAAATCGTCTCAAGTCCAACCGCACCACTTGCAGCTTCCTCATAAGGCAATCTTTTACTCTCTTCATCTTGAGGGGTATGCATTGAGGAAATTATATCTATTGTTCCATCAGCTATAGCCTCTACCATTGCTACTCTATCAGATTCAGATCTTAACGGTGGTTTGATCTTAAAGAACGTTCGGTAATCTCCAATATCCATCTCATTAAGAGTCAAATGGTGGATTGACACGCCTGCTGTTACATCCAAGCCATTTGACTTTGCACGCCTTAAAGGCTCCAAGGCGAGGGCCGTAGATAATTGATCAAAATGATATTTAACACCAGTCAATTCAACAAGGGCAAGATCTCTCTCAACACCCATCTTTTCAGCAATTGGATTTACAGCAGGTAAGCCCTTAAGTGATGAAAATTTACCTGAAGTCGCCGAAGCGCCCATTGTTAATGTGCTATCTTGAGGATGCCCCTGAACCAGTAAACCCAAGCTTGCAGCATACGTTAGACAGCGACTCATAATCTTATTATTCGTGATCACTTGGTCACAATCAGTGAAACCTACCGCCCCAGCATCATGCAAAAAACCCAACTCTGTCATTTCCAAGCCAACTCTTTGACAGGTTAAGGCAGCCATCGGGTAAATATTAACTGGAGACACTGTATTAGCGCGGTTTATAACAAATTCTAACTTTTCTGGTGTATCAATAGCAGGGATAGTATCTGGGCGAGTGACCATTGTAGTAACTCCACCTGCCGCAGCTGCTAAACTTGCCGTTCTAAAACTTTCTTTGTGTCGTTCGCCAGGTTCACAAATTTTAACCCCAACGTCAACAATTCCAGGGGCCAGGTATTTTCCAGCACAATCTATAACATTGTCAAAAAGTTTGTGATTAATGTTCGCATCATCATAAACAATGTCAGAGATCTTTCCATCTTGAATACTCAAGTATCCAAGTTTTACATGATCCTGAACAGGATCTATCAAATAAGCATTTTTTAATAAAAGCTTCAAGGCGCATCCTTATTTGCAATTTGCTTGGAAACATTCCGAGAAAGCAAATCCATCACTGCCATACGAACGGCAACACCAACTTCAACCTGGTCTTGGATTACAGAGTGATTTATGTCATCCGCTAATGTTCCATCGATTTCTACGCCACGGTTCATTGGGCCTGGATGCATAACTATTACATCTTTTTTTGCTGACGTTAATTTCTTGTTATCCAAGCCCCATCGATGGTAATATTCTCTGGCTGAAGGTACGAAACTTCCATCCATTCTTTCCTTTTGCAATCGAAGCATCATAACTACATCCACATCATGTAGCCCTGAACGCATATCTTCAAAAACCTCAACACCAAACTCTGAGATGCCCGACGGCATCAAAGTTCTTGGTCCAATCAAACGCACTCTATTTCCTAACTTGCTTAGTAACATTAAATTAGAACGTGCAACCCGAGAATGTGCAATATCACCACAAATGGCGATTGAAAGTCTTTGTATCCTTCCTTTGGCTCTACGTATCGTTAAAGCATCCAAAAGAGCTTGTGTTGGATGCTCGTGCAAACCATCGCCAGCATTTATAACAGAGCAATTAACCTTTTCAGCCAATAGTTTTACAGCCCCAGACTGTGGGTGGCGAACAACAATTAGATCAGGATTCATAGCATTTAACGTCAACGCAGTATCTATAAGGGTTTCCCCTTTTTTAATAGATGATGCCTGCATGGCCATATTCATCACATCAGCACCAAGACGCTTTCCTGCAAGTTCAAAAGAGGCTTGCGTTCTTGTGGAATTTTCAAAAAACATATTAATTTGAGTAAGGCCTGACAGAATAGTTGAATTTTTCTTAGTTTGTCGATTTAAATCCACATAGTCATCAGCACAATTAAGGATCTCTAGTATAGCCCCCGGATCAAGTTTCTCGATACCCAAAAGGTGTCTATCACAAAATGCCATTCATACCTCTTTTATTTTTTTTGTCATATGGTGAGCAGACTTGTCAAACAAGGGATTTACGACTTATTGCTCAACGCTTAAACTAAACGCATGGAAAATGATAGATCCGAATCTCTAAATTCAATGGAGGCAAGAGAAATCTTGGCGCTGTATAGTGAATTAGGCGTAACTGAAACTTTAGATGAAACGCCTATCAATAGGTTTGAGCAAAATAAAGAAAAGATTACAGAGTCGAATTTAAAAAAATTGGACACAAATCTATCAAAAGCTGATCTTCTCCCAACACAAAGTGCGCAGCATGTGGCTACTGTCTTAGCAAATAAATCTTTAACAATCGCTCAACTTGAATCATCTCTTGCTACTTTTGAATTTTGTGATCTTCGTAAAGGGGCAAGAAATTTAATTTTTGGTGATGGAAACCCCGAAGCACCTATAATGATTATAGGCGATGCACCCAATCCTTTAGAAGACCGATTGGGGAAACCATTCGTAGGAGATGAGGGCGACTTACTGGACAAAATGTTTTCCGCAATAGGTTTGTCTAGACACTCTAAAGGCAAAGAAAGTATTTACGTGTCCACAATCATACCTTGGAAACCTCTGCATACTCAGTCTTCAATTATAACAGAAGTAGAGATGCTTTTACCTTTTATAAAAAAACATATTCAACTAATTGCCCCCAAATTTTTAATCTTAATGGGCGATGATTCTTCAAATGCGCTACTAGGACGTTCAGATAGAAATAAATCAGCAGGAATTTGGGAGACTTTTATGGGAATAGAAACTCTAACAATGCGTCATCCAAAATACTTAATAAAGAACCCAATTGCAAAAAAAGATGCGTGGAAAGACTTGCTTTTATTGAAAGGAAAACTTCATGCCGCACAAATTAAATAAAACTCGTAAATTTATACCAATAAATTTTGCAATTTTAACAGTTTCGGATACTAGAACAGTGGCAGATGACAAATCAGGCGACTTATTACAGAAGTTAATACAAACTGACGGTCATAAAATTGTGAAACGTTTGATTATTCCAGATGATCGAAAGTTAATATCTAAAACCTTATTTAAGTGGTGTTTTGAAGAAGGAATAGAAGCAATCATTTCAACTGGTGGTACTGGCCTTACTGGTAGAGATGTAAGTGTTGAAGGCCATCGCGACATTTATGATAAAGAAATCGATGCATTTAGCACCCTCTTTACTGAAATATCTGTGAAGAAGATAGGAACATCCGCAGTGCAATCTAGAGCTTGTGCTGGGATAACAAATGGCACGTTTCTATTTGCACTTCCTGGATCACCAAGCGCTTGTAAAGATGGGTGGACCGAAATTTTGGCCAAGCAATTTGATTATCGACATATGCCTTGTAATTTTGTTGAACTACTTCCTAGGTTACTTGAAAATGATCGTCGAAAGTAAAGTTTTGATACTTTGTAAAATTCAACAAAAAACAGAACTACTAGCTAAAGCATTACAAAATTGAAATTAATGTATGAATTTATTGCTTTCTTTACAAAATAAAAAGATTACATAACTAAGTGATAGAAATTTGTGAAAGAGGATTTTATGCGGTTTATTGGAAGAAGTCTTTTTGGATTATTTTTAATAGCACTAACCTGTGGGCTATTAGCTACTGCTGCAGGATTAATATACTCATCTTTTCAAGAACGAGCTGCAAAACAAGGTAATAAAAGACCTCAAAAAGAACGCGTTTTTTCAGCACATGTGATGGAAGCAAAAGCCTCCAAAATACAGCCAGGAATTGAAGCATTTGGAGAAATTCAGAGCAAGCGTGCTTTAGATATTCGTATTCCTGTTGGAGGCACAATAGTATACCTCTCACCAAATTTTGTTGAAGGGGGAAAAGTAACAAAAAACGAAATTCTAGTGGTAACCGATGCAACAGATTCTGAAGACAAAGTGACTTTAGCAAAAGCAGATCTAGATGAAGCAAAAGATAGTGAGATTGAAGCAAAGAATGCCTTAAGTTTAGCATTCGATGATTTGGCAGCTGCAGTAAAACAATCTGATTTAAGAAATCAGGCCCTGAAAAGAAAAGAAGGCTTAACAGATAGGGGCGTAGTAACAGAGGCATCTTTAGAAAGTGCTGCATTGTCAGCCGCTTCAGCAGAACAGGCAGTTTTATCAAAAAGAAAATCTATATTGCAGGCGCAATCACGACTTAGCCAGACTAAGGGAACAGTTGTTAGAAGAGAGTTAGCTTTCGCTAATGCAGAAAGAAAGTTGCAAAATACTAAAGTGAAAGCTGAGTTTGATGGAACTCTAAGTAACGTCTCCCTTGTTTCAGGTGGAATTGTAAACAACAACGAAAGGGTTGGTTTATTAGTTGATCCCTCTTCCCTAGAAGTTAAATTTCGAATATCAGCTACACAATTCAATCGATTGATAGATGCTTCTGGAAATTTACAGGCTATACCTACATTTGTTAAATTAGATGTCTTTGGGACAGAAATTTCTGCATCAGGCTTTGTTGAAAGGTCAAGTGCAACAGTGGGCACAGGATTAACAGGTAGACTTTTATTTTCGAGCTTATCCAATGGAAACGTTTCAAGTTTTAGATCAGGCGATTTTGTTACTGTTACTCTAAAGGAACCAACCCTAAATAATGTTCTTGAATTACCTTCAAACGCTTTAAGTGGTGGTAATCGCATACTAACTTTAACAGACGAGGACCGATTACAAGAAATAGAAGTATCAATTTTAAGGCGAAATAAAAATAATGTCATTATTAACGCCACAAACGTCATCGGAAAGGAAATTGTTACTAATAGAACACCTTTGTTAGGGGCAGGTATTAAAATTAAACCAATCCGGCTAGGAGGCTCGAAGGCAATCAGTGATGCCGCTCCCGAACCAGAAAAAATTGCTTTAGATGAAGAACGAAGACAGAAAATGATCTCATTCATTGAGGGAAATGGATACATTCCTAAAACTGCTAAAAAGAAGATAATAAAGGCTTTAAGTGAGGCAGAAGTACCAGTTAAATTAATAAAGAGAATTGAAAGCCGGATGGGTAATTAATCAATGGAATTGAATAAAAAAATCACACATGGTTTCATGGGAATTTTATCATATTTCACCCGACACCGCACAGCGGCAAATCTATTGCTAGTTATAATGATCTTAGGTGGCCTTTCAGCCGCACCAAAAATGCGATCACAGTTTTTTCCTGACGTAGTTATTGAAATGGTAAGTGTACATGTCGTTTGGACTGGTGCGGGTCCAGAAGAAGTGGACAATGCCATTGTACAGCTAATCGAGCCCGCCTTACTTACCCTCGAAGGCATCGAAAATACTTTATCAACATCTTCACAAGGGTACGCTCGTATTAGAGTAAATTTTCAACCTGGTTGGGATATGGCTCGAGCCACTGAAGACGTAAAAGGAATTATTGATGGAATAACTGACTTTCCAGAGGGTGCAGAGGAACCTAAAGTACGACGCGGCGCGTGGCGTGACAGAGTAACAGATGTAGTAATTACAGGTCCAGTATCAAAAAATCAATTAGCACTTTTTGCTGATGAATTAGTTTCAAGGCTTTTTGAAGAAGGTATAACTGGAGCGATAATAAGGGGCGTAGCTTCGCCTGAAACAATCATAGAAATTAAGCAAGTAGATTTAATTAAAAATGATTTAACTTTGTACCAAATAGCAAAGGCTATAGGTGAAGAGGCAGAAACTGATCCTGCCGGCAGTATGGCTAGTGGTGCTGCTCGTGTAAGGACGGGTGTAGAAAAAAGAAGTTTTTCTCAAATTGCAGAAGTTGTTGTTAAGTCAAATGCAGACGGATCGAAAATTCGCGTTTCCGACATAGCCTCTATAAATGTGCAAGAAATTGATCGAGACCGGGCTTACTTTGTTGGTAAAGATCCAGCAATTTCTGTTCGAGTAAACCGTTCAGATAAAGGGGATGCTATAAGTATACAAAGTTCAGTTGAAAAAATTGCTGCTGAAATGGAAGCATATCTTCCAAGTGGAACAAAGATAAAACTTATAAGAACACGTGCTGAACATATCACTAAACGTATTAACTTACTGGTTGATAACGGCTTAATAGGTTTGGCTTTAGTAATTGGGCTTTTATTCCTATTTTTAAATGCTCGGACCGCGTTTTGGGTCGCAATGGGCATACCAGCAGCACTGATTGCAACCATTGGTATCATGTACATTGCTGGATTGACTATAAATATGATTTCATTATTTGCCTTGATCATAACACTAGGAATAGTGGTAGACGACGCGATAGTTGTGGGGGAGCATGCCGATTTTAGAGCGCGCAGCTTAGGAGAAGATCCAATAGTAGCTGCAGAAAATGCAGCAATTAGAATGGCACCTCCTGTTTTTTCAGCCACTCTCACTACCATTATAGCCTTTTCTGGTTTGGCATTAATAACCGGGACATTTGGCGATTTTATGGCAGATATTCCATTTACTGTTATTGTTGTATTATTTGCATCGTTAGTTGAATGTTTTTTAATTTTACCCAATCATATGAGCCATGCACTTAAAAACATTAATAAGAGAAAGTGGTATGATACTCCCAGTTATATTTTTAATTTAGGGTTTGGGTGGTTTCGAAAGAAAATATTCAGAAAAAGTATAAAATTAATAATTAAATTCAGATACCCTGTCTTAGCACTTACTTTCGTAGTTTTAGCAAGCCAAGCAATGCTTTTCCTCAATGGTAGCGTTCAATGGCGGTTCTTTAATGCGCCAGAAAGAGGGTCTATAAGTGGTAATTTCGCTATGTTACCTGAGGCAACGCGAGAAGATACCTTGGAAATGATGATTGAATTGCAGCGTGCCGCTAATGATACCGCGAAAAAATTTGAGGAAGAGTACGGTATAAATCCATTAGATTTTGTTATGGCAGAAATCGGTGGTAACTCTGGTAGAGCATTAGCTGGATCAGAATATAAAGACAAAGATCTTCTTGGAGCAATATCGATTGAATTGGTTGATGCTGATTTGAGACCATATTCTAGTTATGAATATCTTGGAGAACTGCAAAATAACGTCAAAAATCATCCTGCGTTAGAAACACTTAGTTTTAGAAACTGGACATCTGGACCAGGTGGGGATTCTTTAAGCGTGCAGTTGTTTGGCGCCGACTCGAATGTTTTGAAGAGTGCTGCAGAAAAACTAAAGAGTTTAGTTGCTATTTATCCTGAGGTTTCCGCAGTTGAAGATGATTTGGCTTACGACAAAGAAGAATTGATTTTAGATCTAACCGCTCAGGGGCAAGCGCTTGGTTTTACGATTGATCAACTTGGAACTAAGTTGCGACACCGTTTGAACGGCATAACAGCAGCAAAATATCCACTAGGTAGTCGGACTGCAAAAATTACTGTTCAAATGCCTAAAGAGGAATTAAGTGCAGATTTTATTGAGCGAACAATGCTACGGACACCCAAAGGAAAATATGTTCCCATGTCCGACATTGTTTCCGTTACTTCTAATACTGGCTTTGCAACGATAAAACGTGAGGATGGTCTTCGGGTGATAACTGTGACTGGTGATATTTCTGAGGATGATCCAGACCGTGCAAATTTCATTACCGAACAATTAAAAACCAGTATTTTGCCTCAAATAGAACAAGACTTCCAAATTAAAACTAAATTATCTGGACTAGCTGAGCAAGAAAACACCTTCCTCAACGATGCATTATTTGGTTTTGGTATATGCCTTTTGGGCATTTATTTAACCTTAGCCTGGATATTTTCGAGTTGGGCTAGACCTGCAGTCGTGATGGCTATTATTCCATTTGGCCTAGTTGGTGCTATCTATGGTCATTATGTCTGGGAAGTACCTTTATCGATGTTCTCTGTAATTGGCCTCATTGGCATGACTGGTATAATTATAAATGATAGTATTGTTTTAGTTTCAACTGTTGATGAATACGCCAAAGATCGAGGCTTTGTACAAAGTATAATTGATGGAGCATGCGATAGATTAAGGCCAGTTGTCTTAACTACTTTAACAACAGTCTTGGGAATGGCTCCATTATTGTTTGAAAAATCCCAGGGTGCTCAATTTCTCAAACCAACTGTAATAACACTCGTATATGGCCTTGGATTTGGAATGATTCTTGTTTTAATAGTTGTCCCTTCATTACTAGCAATGCAGCTCGACATCTCACGTCAAATTAAAGCTTTTAAATCTTCTATATCCTTTAATCATAAAGCCTTTGGGTTGAGATTAATTTCACTAAGTTCAGGCCTACTTATTATCCTAAGTTTCATAGTGACATTAGGTTGGATCATAGTAACGGGTAACATTAATCCATTAATTGAGATTTATTATCAACGATTTGGTGTCGAGAATGTTTATATTTGGGGTTTATTAGTCTATTTGTTTTTAACAATTATTATAATTTTAGCAGCATATTTATTTAACGTTTTAGTTTATAAATTAAAATTCAAAAGAACTAAACAAAAGTTTAGTTAAGTCAATAAAAATTTCTATAGTTAGCACCCCTTAAAATAAATACTCTTATGGTCACCTAAAACCGTTATAATAATATTACTCCTATCTAAAATTAATGGTCCTTCATCGAAATTTTGAATCTCAGCAATAACTTGGAGAGAACTATTTATTGCTCTGAAAATCGGTATATCAAACCAAACTTTACTTTGGTTTAACTCAATGGCTACAGCTTTAACGTTGAAAATCTTAGATACCATTTCGATATTTGATTTAAAAACCAAACTATTATTCCTAGTTTCAACACCACAGGTAATATGTTTGATTTTAGCTTTCGAAACCAACTTGGGAAGAAGATTATAATACGTAATAATTTCTTGATCTATAGTTGTTTTTGATGGCCTTAGTTTTGTACGTAAAACTCGGGAAATAGGAACACATAAGTCCTCACAGACACCTAAAGTTATTTTGAGTTTTGGCTTTATAACCTTTGAAAGATTAAGAGGTGTAAACTCAATTGGTAAAATCACTTTATTTTTGTAACCAATTGATTGGAAGTTATCTTCATCAAATATAGATGGGTGCGGCCACAAGACCTTTACTGCAGAAACGTTCTTAGAGCCAGTCCAATCAAAATGTGGGACCAAACCAGTCTCTCCTGGTTGTTTCCAATAAGTTTTCCAACCAGGTGAAAGCGTTATTTTTAATCCACTTATATGGGTACCATTTTCAGCTCTCCAACCCTTTAATAATTGGAGTTGCACAACTTCTGTCAAATTCTGAGAAAATGTTGGCGCTATACTAAAAGCAAAAAAAGATAAAAAAATTAATATTAATTTCATAGAGTTTTTGTTTTAAACCTTATCTAAAATGAATATGACATATACCTGACCATAAGATAAATAAATAAAATTTTAAATACTTGTATCCATTATAAACGTATACCATGTTTTAATTATGGATAAATATAATGAAAAAATAGATTTAAATGGAAAGTTTCTTATCGCTATGCCTGGCATGGGCGATCCTCGGTTTAAAAATGCAGTAATATATTTATGCTCACATAATACTGAAGGTACGATGGGTTTAATAATCAACAAATTGGCTGCCAATTTCAATATTTCTGATCTACTTAAACAAATAAGCATAAAGCCAACCAAAATAATAGAACCTTTTCCAATTTTTTTGGGTGGCCCAGTAGAACCTTATAGAGGTTTTATACTACATTCTTTAGATTACTTTAATAAAGAAGAAACGATAAAAATAGATAATATTTTGGGAATGACTTCTACTTTGGATATTGTTGAAGATATTGTCACTAATAAGGGTCCAGAAACATTCTTTGTTGCATTAGGCTATACTGGATGGGATGCAGGGCAAATTGAAATGGAAATCAAAAATAATGGATGGTTAGTTTCTGATGCTAAAATCGACATAATATTTCAAAAAAATAATAAAAGTAAATGGGAAGATTCATTAAAAATTTTAGGCATAGATCCTAAATTTTTGTCTGCGGATGGTGGCACTGCTTAATGAATTGCCGCCGCCCGTTGCAGTCTATCATTTATTGCTAATCCCAAACCAACAGACGGAATAGGAGAAACTGCAATACACTTCGCTCCAACATGTTTTGCCAGGATATCTATAGAACGCATATGAGAGAACAAGTTTGTAGCAGCTTCAGTTAAATTGCCACTTTTTGATAAAGAAATATCTGCTTCTTCAGAACCAAAACCAAGCAATACTTCACTCTTATTTTTACTTTCAGCATTAAGTCTCATCTTCGTGTCTGGTGAGTAATGAGACGTTAGTTGCCCAGGTGAATTTATAAAACTAGATCGGCTCTTTATCTCAAGGTTTCCAATTATCTGTTCTATATCTTCTATTATTTTGCCACCAGGTCTTAGTAATACTGGTGAGGAAGTGCTCACATCAATTATAGTACTCTCCAAGCCTATCTCACTTATACCACCATCAATTACAGCAGGAATAATTCCATTAAGTTCTTTAATAACATCTGAAGCATTTGTAGTACTGATTTTACCTGATCTGTTTGCAGATGGAGCTGCGATCGGAACATCACAAGTTTTTAATAAT
Organism: Paracoccaceae bacterium; assembly: GCA_028112705.1. Taxonomy (GTDB): domain Bacteria; phylum Pseudomonadota; class Alphaproteobacteria; order Rhodobacterales; family Rhodobacteraceae. The sequence goes on from JAOGYN010000010.1 coordinate 11,260, forward strand.
TCTAATGCAATTTTGTTAGATGGAATTCTTACAGCTAATGTTCCCAAACCAGATGTCACCAAATTCGATATACCTGTATTAGATTTGAGTTTGCAAACTAGTGTCAACGGACCAGGCCAGAAAGCCTCAGCTAATTTTATAGCCTGAGTATTAAGTTCAACATAATTAAGGACTCTACTCAATTCATGAAAATGAACTATTAATGGATTAAACCTTGGCCTATCTTTGGATTTAAAAATTCCAGCTATTGCTAGATCATTTCTTGCATCAGCTCCCAAGCCATAAACTGTTTCAGTTGGGAAGGCCACTTGTTGCCCACAGTTAATAAATTCTGCTCCTTCTAAAATTCCATCCCTATTAGCCTGCAATAGTTTAGTTTGCATTTTCAATTCCTATTATGCGTTATCCATCTTGATACTTATCGAATTTAGATTTACGCAAAGAGCTAAGCTTAACATATATAGATTATTATTAACTGAGGACGATAGCTTTGAACACGATTTTTCTATTCTTTTATTCCCAAAGTCATATTTTTTTGATTTATAGAATGAATTTAAGTGAATTATTATGTACAAAAATGCTTAATAAATTATAATATGCGATTTCCATATAAAAACCCTCCAGAAACTGGTGAAGCTATTGAAGTTGCAGATGGTATCCTATGGATGAGATTACCACTACCAATGGCTCTAGATCATGTAAATATTTACGCTATCCGGGAAAAAACGAAAAATGATGATGGATGGACAATAATAGATACTGGCTTTGACACAAAAAAAACTCGCTCTATTTGGGTAGATTTGATTAAAGGACCTTTACATAACTTACCAATAAAGCGCGTGATCATTACGCATCACCATCCTGATCACATCGGACTCGCAGGTTGGTTCAAATCTGAATATAATGCTGACATTTGGGCATCCCGCACTACTTGGCTCTTTGCGAGGATGCTAACCCTAGACGCGCACTCAAAACCAACTCAAGAAACTTTACAGTTTTACAAATCTGCTGGAATGGATAACGATATTTATAATGAACGTGTAAAAACCGCACCCTTTAATTATTCAGATGTCGTTACTCATATCCCACTAGGATTCAAAAGAATTCAGCAAAACGAGGTGTTAAAAATTGGTACGCGCACCTGGACTGTGCACATGGGCAATGGTCATTCGCCAGAACATGCAACTTTCTGGTCTCAAATTGATAATATTGTCATCGCTGGGGATCAAATTTTACCCTCTATTTCTCCAAACTTAGGGGTATATGCAACAGAACCTGACGCAGATCCAGTTGGAGAATGGCTAGAATCTTGTGAGCGATTATTATTACAATCCAAGAACGATGACTTTGTTCTACCAGGTCATAAATTACCATTTTATGGACTTCCAAACCGTTTAGAACAATTAATAGAAAATCATCATAGTGCGCTTGAGCGCCTCCTGAATTATTTAGATACTCCAAAAACGGCGTCCGACTGTTTTCAACCTTTATTCAAGCGCAAAATAAATTCAGGTGAATATGGCCTTGCATTAGTTGAGAGTATTGGGCATTTAAATCATCTCTTAAAAGATGGAAAAATAAGCCGAAGCAAAAGAAGCGATGGTGCTTGGCTTTGGCAAAAATTGAACTAAATAATTTTTATAGTAAAGGTTGCTTTCACTTATTAATCTGATTAAAAATTAACAAAAAGAGGTAGAAATGGCTGATCATGAGCATGGTTCAATGGATGTTGAAGTCCATGAAAAAGTATTTGAGGGATTTATAAAATGGGTATTTGGAGTTGGTGCCTTTTCAATAGCTGTTTTAATATTTTTAGCCATTTTTAATAGTTAATTATAAGATACAATACAGATCCCTTTAAATATGGTCTTATCAAATCAGATAAATTTTGCAAAAAAAAATTGAATTTTAATTATAAAAATATAGTAATTGTACCTGTAATTATTTTTTTAATAACTTCTTGTGCTACCAAAAAAGTCACTTGGGCACCAGAAGACGAAGTGATAAGTGCAACTTATCAAAATAATAAACCAACTTCTATCACATTGCTTACTATGATAAATAATACGACGGGGATGGGTGGACATTCAGCGCTTTTGATAAACTCGGAAGAAAGAATATTATTTGACCCAGCTGGTACTTTTAAACACCCACAAATCCCTGAACAACACGATGTTTTTTTTGGTATGAATGATACCGCGTTAGAGAGATACATCGACTATCATGCACGACCCACCATTCATGTAGTAATGCAGAGCACTGAAATCGAATCAAAAGTAGCAATAAAATTAACAAACTTAGTTAAAAATTATGGCCCAGTCCAAGATATGATGTGTTCATACGCAATTTCTGAAGTTTTAAATCAAGTTCCCAACTTCATAACAATTCCAAAAAGTTACTTTCCCAAAACGACAATGGAAAACTTTTCAAAACTGGAGGGGGTAACAACCACCAAAGTTTATGATTATTTTTTAGATGATAAATCGAATATTTTTTTTGAAAAACAGAAGCTTAGAAAATAAAAATCCCCAGACTAGTCCAGGGATTTAAATAAAATGAATTAAACGATTCCCATCTCACGTTGAGCTTTTTTTCTAGCTAACTTTCTAGTACGACGGATTGCTTCAGCTTTTTCTCTAGCTTTCTTCTCAGACGGCTTCTCAAAATGTTGCTTAAGCTTCATTTCACGAAAAACGCCTTCACGTTGTAGCTTTTTCTTCAAAGCACGAAGTGCTTGATCTACATTATTATCACGAACAGATACCTGCATGTGGGGTCACCACCTTTCGAAGTTTAGAGTTGCAATTACTTGCAGGAACGGTTGAGATAGCAAAAACAAATACATTTGTCTATAGAAGAAGAATAGGTTTATTTTGACAGATATAAATAGATTAATCACCATCTCATTAAAGCATGTTCCATTCGATGGATGGAATAAAAAAACTTTTAAAATGGCTTGTGACGAAGCTGGAATTTCTAATGTTGAAGGAAAACTTCTTTTCCCAAGAGGTTCAATCGACCTCATGTTAACTTTTATAAAAAAAGACGACGAGGAAATGGTCAAACTTGTTGTCAAAAATGAGAACTTAGAAAAAAAATATCGTGATCGAATAACAGACGCAATGTTAACTAGAATAAGGCTTGCCGATGAAAATAAGGAAGCAATGAGAAAAGCTCTTAGTTTACTATCTCTTCCACATATGATTCCAGATAATGCAGCTATGGTATGGAACCTATCAGACGCAATTTGGAATTCTTTAGGCGACACTTCAAAGGATATAAATTGGTATACGAAGCGTGTAACCTTGGGAACTGTCTACAGTAGTACTCTCCTTTACTGGCTGGGTGATGAAAGCAAAAATATACTTAAAACAGAAGAGTTTTTACATAGACGGATTGATGACGTTATGGAGTTTGAAGCAGTAAAGGTAAAATTCAAAAACTCCAAATTAGGGCAAGAATTTTTGAAAGGAGCGGAAAAGGTATTTTCACTTATGAAAACCTCAAATACCGCTGATGAGAAGTAAAAAAAATGTGACCAAAGATATGAAAATGAAAGCCATAACAGTAAGTCGACCCGGAGGGCCGGAAGTATTAGCCGTTAGTTGGTTAGATGTGCCCAAACCAAAATATAAACAAATATTAATAAAAATTCGTTACGCAGGGGTAAATAGACCAGACATTCTTCAGCGATTAGGATTATATGCTCCCCCAAAAGGAGCTTCAAATATAATTGGTCTTGAAGCATCGGGTACAATAATATCGCTGGGCTCAGGTTGTACACGATGGAAAGTTGGTGATGAGGTTACGGCGTTACTTCCAGGCGGTGGATATGCTGAGTACGCTGTGACACACGAAGATCACGCGCTATCCATTCCATCTTGTTTAAATTTAGAAGAATCCGCTGCCCTGTGTGAAACACTTTACACTGTCTGGTCGAATGTCTTTATGCGCGGAGAGTTAAAGGCAGGTGAAACTTTTCTCGTACATGGTGGGAGTTCTGGCATAGGCACGACAGCAATTCAATTGGCTTCAGCCATGGGTGCTAGAGTTTTTGTTACTGCAGGAAATGATATTAAATGTGATTTTTGCCTATCTATTGGCGCGCACCATGCAATAAATTACAAAACAACAGATTTTGTAGATGCTATAAAAAGTTTAAGCGATAATAAGGGAATAAATCTAATACTTGATATGGTGGGTGGAGAGTATATTTCAAAAAATATTAAAATTCTTGCAGATGATGGTAGATTAGTACAAATCGCTTTCTTAGAAGGAGCTCGGAAAGAGATAAATTTTGCTGAAATAATGATGAGAAGATTAAAAGTCACAGGATCAACCTTGCGACCCCAATCTGATTTAGCAAAGTCTCGAATTGCAGAAGAATTAAGAACTAATGTTTGGCCAATAATAAACTCCGGTAAAATTAAACCCATAATTGATAGTATTTTCCCATTAGAGGATGCAAAAAAAGCTCATGAAGCCTTAGATAAAGATCATATTGGGAAAATTTTATTAAGAATTTAATTGACAATCAATTAGCAATACAAATAGAGGGACCCTCTGAGAATATAAGACAAGAAAACCCTTCCCAATTTAGAATTCAAAGCGTATAAGCTCATTTATTCCAGAAAACGCAAGTAATGAGCTAAAAGCAAAAAGCGGGTTCACCGAATAATAAGGTTATATAATAAAGGATTAAATTATGGCACTTCCAATTATGGCGAAAGCAACTGCCGTCTGGCTCGTTGACAATACAATGCTAACCTTCAAGCAAATAGGCGACTTTTGCGGTCTTCATGAGTTAGAAATTCAAGGTATTGCAGATGGTGAAGTAGCATCTGGCATAAAGGGGTTTGATCCAATTTCCCATAATCAGCTTGAGCAGGCTGAGATAGAACGCGCGCTAGAAAGTCCTTCTTATGCATTAACATTAAAGTATAATCCTTCTGCAGAGGGTGAAACCAAAAAACGTGGTCCTAGATATACACCACTTTCAAAGAGACAAGACCGACCCTCAGCTATAGCTTGGCTCGTAAAGTTTCATCCAGAGGTTACAGACGCTCAAATCTCTAAATTAGTTGGTACTACAAAACCTACAATCCTAACTATTCGTGATCGTAGCCATTGGAACCTAAGTAACATTCAACCAGTTGACCCAGTAGCTTTAGGGCTTTGCAAACAATTGGAACTTGATGCTGCAGTGAGAAAAGCTGCCGAAAAAGCAGCAAAAGGCATTACTGAAATGTCCGAAGAAGACAAAGTAAAATTAATGTCGACAGAGCAATCACTTAAAACTTCTGAGGATTCTAAAATACCATCTTCTATTTCTGGTTTGGAAAAATTTAGTTTATCTCAAGAAGTTGTAAAAAAGGGCCCAGCTTTAGATAAAGATAACCTCTTCAACCTTCCCCCTAATGATGATTGATTGATAGTTTAAAATTCAACACCAATTTGAGCTTTAATACCAGATCTAAAAGGATGTTTGATAAGCTCCATTTCGGTAACTAAATCTGCTATTTCAATTAAGTCCTGTTTAGCGTTTCTCCCAGTCATAACGACATGGGTACTATTGGGCTTTTCATTTAATAGAAACTCAACGACATCATTTATATCTATATAATCATAACGTAAGGCTATATTAATCTCATCAAGCAAAACCATGTTATTACTAGTATCTCTAATTAATTCCTTTGCTTTTTCCCAGGCAGCCAAAGCCATCTCAATATCTCTAGTTTTATCTTGAGTTTCCCAAGTAAACCCCTCTCCCATTGTATGAAACGCACATATTTCATTAAATTTGGATAAAATTAAATCTCTTTCTCCAGTACTCATGCCACCTTTAATGAATTGCACTACACCACATTTCATATCATGTGCTATGCATCTGAAAATCATTCCAAAAGCAGCCGATGACTTCCCCTTACCTTTTCCAGTATTTACAATTATTAGTCCTTTTTTATCAGTTTTTGTTGCCATTATTTTATCACGAGCAACCTTCTTCTTTGCCATTTTAATAGCATGTCTTTCTTGATCAGCATTTGACATCAATAATTCTCCATTTTTATTTATAATTATAATCAGTTTTAAATAAAAAAATTTCAATACAATTTATAATTTAAAACTGTTTTCTAAATTTTGTTAATAAATTTTGTGCGGAATTAGACTTAGGTATCCACAATTCCCTGTCAATTGCTTCCTGAAATCTATCAATAATTTCTGCAAATGCTGGTGTGTTATTATCAATAATAAACTGACGGTTTTCCTCATTTTCTATAAAAGCTTGGTAGACTAAATCAAAATGATGATTCGCGACAGCGCCAGTTGTCGCAGAAAAAGCAAATAAGTAATCTAATGTTGCAGCCATTTCAAAGGCACCTTTGTAGCCATGCCTTTTGACACCATCAATCCATTTTGGATTTACAACTCGAGATCGAACAACCCTTCCTATTTCTTCCTCTAAAGTTCTTATAACTGGGTTTTCTGGTCTTGAGTGATCATTATGATAAATAGGTCGGTCTCGCCCCTGTAACGTTTTTACTGCTGCTGCTGCACCACCTTCAAATTGATAATAATCATCAGAGTCCAAAATATCATGCTCACGATTATCTTGGTTCTGCACAATCGCTTCAACACCTGATAATCTGCTTTCAAATGCCTTACGAGCCTCTATACCATTAACATCACTGCCATAGGCATACGATCCCCAGGATAAATAAGCCTCAGAAAGATCTTCTTTATTATTCCATAGCCTTTCGTCAATCATGGCCTGCAGACCTGCCCCATAAGCTCCCGGTTTAGATCCAAATACTCTATGCTTTGACCCATCTGTAGCTGCTTTTGCTGGGTTCATATCTAAAGGTTCGTCTAATTTCATAACTGCCACTGCTGCGCTATCAATTAACGAAATTAGTTGTGGAAAAGCATCTCTAAAAAAGCCAGAAACTCTTAGGGTAACATCTACTCGAGGTCGATCCAAAATTGATAGGGGCAATATCTCAAAACCTGTCACCCTCCTATTTGCCAAATCCCATTTTGGTTTAACACCCATAAGTGCCATAGCTTGGGCAATATCATCACCACCAGTACGCATATTGGCCGTGCCCCAGGCAGTAATTAATAATGACTTTGGCCAATCGCCATTGTTTTGCAAATGTTTTTCTAAGAGTAAATTTGCTGACTTCCAACCCAAAGCCCAAGCTGTTGGCGTAGGTACAGCGCGATTATCTACACTGAAAAAATTTCTACCCGTGGGCAGAACATCCAACCTACCTCGGGTTGGCGCACCAGATGAACCTGGTTGAATAAAATCTCCGTTTAAAGAATTGAGAACACCCAAATGCTCTTTACTTCCACAAGATCTTAAAACTGGCCTTACAGTTTCATTTATTTGTTTCATAACTAAATCAGAATTTTTACCACTAAAATTAATAATTCCATCAATCAATTTCGATGCAAAAATTTCTAGACGCTCCACAGCGTCTCCATGACTTCGCCATTTTTCATCTGAACAGTCTTCCAAAACTAGAGGTTTAATGTCCTCCCAGGTATCAGACATGTTGCAGTTTAAAGGATCAAAATTTAATCCAAAATCTGTTGCGAGAGCCCTTATCAATGAAGCATCTTCACCTATACCTTTATCTCTTGGAATTCGAACTAAAGCCTGTAACAAATCACGTTCAAGACGCCCCTCTGGAGATTGCCCAAAAATATGTAAACCATCTCGAATTTGAGCTTCTTTCAAATCACACAAATAAGCGTCTAACTTAGCCAAATCAGCATCACTATCGTCACCTGCCATTCCAGCGTCAATATCTAAGCCTGACGTTGAAGTTAAAGAAATAATTTCTTTACGAAGGTAGTTTATGCGGTTTGGATCAATGCCTGCAGCTTCATAATACTCATCAACTAAAGCTTCTAACTCCTTTAGAGGACCATAAGTCTCAGCTCGGGTTAATGGTGGTGTTAAATGATCTATGATAACCGCACTTGAGCGTCTTTTGGCTTGCGTACCCTCACCTGGATCATTCACAATAAAAGGGTAGATATTTGGCGTGGGGCCCAACGCAACCTCTGGAAAACAATTCTCAGATAAAGCTAGTGCTTTTCCAGGTAACCATTCTAAATTACCATGCTTTCCCATGTGAATTAACGCATCACATTTAAATTGATATCTAAGCCAAAAATAAAATGCAAAATAATTATGTGGCGGCACCAAGTCAGGTGAATGATAAGTCTCTTTTGGATCTATATTATAACCTCTAGCAGGTTGGATACCAATAGTAATATTTCCATATTCTAATATTGATAAGGCAAACCCATCATTTCCTACGAATGGATCTTGCTCAGACTTACCCCATTTATCTTCAATTGCTTGCTTCACATCAAAGGGTAATTCTTTAAACAACTCATTATATTTTTTTAATGAAAGTCTTACACCACCGTTTCTAACATTTCTGTCAGTTAACCAATTTGTAGGCCCAGATAGAATCTGCTCCATTAATCTTGATGCGGTTTCAGGACTATCTTTTACTGAGTAGCCATTTTCTGATAGAAACTTCATTAAATAAATTGTTGCGGCGGGAGTGTCTAGCCCAACTCCGTTAGCTAAGCGACCATCCTTATTTGGATAGTTAGCTAGTATAATACCAACTTTCTTCTCTAATGAGTTCTTTTTTCTTAACTTAACCCATGCAGAAATTAATCTCCCAATGAAATCAATTCTATCTCCATTAGCTTGATAAGTAGCTAAAGAACACTGAGTGGCTTCATCAAAGAACGCTTCACCCTTAAAAGAAATTGCACGCCCCAAAATTCTTCCGTCAACCTCAGGTAAAGCAACGTTCATTGCTATATCTCGTCCTGACAAACCATTCATACCAGTGCGCCAAATTTCCTCAGACGAACTTGACAGCACCAGTTGAAAAACCATAGCATTTTGAGTTTCTGACATTGTTAAGGGATTAATCTCATTTTGAGAGCTACCGAGTTGATTAGGGGTGTTAATCGAAAAACTGGTGCAATTTAAAATTATCTCAGGTTTATTTTTTGTAAATAAATATTTAAGAGTTGCTGCTGAAATAGGATCTTTTAGAGACGTGACAAAAATAGGCATAGGATTTAATCCATACCTTAACATAGTTTTCACCAATCTATTTATTGGATTTAAACCGCCACCTTGTAATAAAGCACGATAAAAAATAATTGGTACAACTGGAGCATTTGGTATCCAATTTTTTTGTAAATCTAATATCTCACAAATACCTATTCCCGGCCAATAAGTCCCAGCCCTCAAAAGTGGTTTAGCCACTTCTGGTTTTTCTGTTTTATGAATTATTGCTTTTGAATAAAGTAAAGCGTTACAAATATTTTGCGTGCCGCCTTCTACAAAATAAGCAAGCAAAGCCTCCCAGTCGCTCCGACTAACAGTAGAAAGTCGCCAAAGTTCATCGTCTGGCTTGTCATCCCCCGGCAACGCGACAAAAGGAATACCATATTCTGAAAGCATAGCTGAATATTGTTCTGCACCATATTTCCAATATCCAGTTCCACCAAGAATACGCGCAACAACAAGTTTTGATTTTGTTGCACATTGATCTAAATGCAAGTCAACAGACATCGGATGCTTTAAATGCATCATATTAATTAACCTAATATCTGGAGCGTTTTCTTGAAGAGCTGATCGAGCCTCTGATAGGCACACTAACTCAGTATCAGCGGCAGAAATAAATATTACCTCAGCTGGGGTTTGACCTGGGTCTACAGGCTCTTGGCCATCGTCAATGGCTCCAGGTTGAGCAGCAAGAAGATGCATCTATATACTTTTCTCCATAAAGATACTTGTTTTATTTTCTACATACTCACCAAAGCAATTACAGAAACTGAAGCCATTTCGTATATATATTCTAACTGCTGCTTCTAACTTAAGACCAGTCTCTAATCTTAGAACTTTAAGTTTTTCTTTCTTTGCTTCTAAGTTGATTTGATCCAAAATTTTCTGCGCAACACCATTGCCTCGCATACTTTTATCTACAAACATCGACTTTATTTCTCCATAATCTGGTTTAATCGATATTGCTCCACAGCCAATTATTTTTTTATTAAAACTTGCGACAAAGAATTTAACATTTTCCGCACACAATTCGTCAATAGAGAATGCATAATTATCCTCGAGAGGGAAAAGTTTTATTAGTAAGTTTTGGCTCTCTTTTAATAATAAGATGACCTCATGGTGCTTTGGATCACCTAAGGAAACTACTACATTTTCAATCATACTTGTAATGCTTTTTGAATGGACACTTGGTCCATACCCTTTTCACCTATTACCACTAACTTTGTTTCTCGCTTTTCTGAGCTTTTAAACACTCTATCAAAATATGTTTCAATCCTTGGGCCAACAGCCTGTATGGTCAATCTCAAAGGTTTACCATTTACCGCAACAAACCCTTTAAGCCTTAAGATATCATGGTCTCTGATAACGTCTAAGATTAATTTTGAAAATTCCTCTGGATTATCAATTTCACCCGTTGATATTATAAAGCTTTCAAAATCATCATGATCGTGATCATCATCATGATCATCGTCATGATCATCGTCATGATCGTGATGATGGTGATGTAATTCATGACGGTCTTCCAAATCATCTTCAGCCATCGCTTTTTGACCCAGTAAAATATCTACCGGCAGCACTCCCATTTCAGACTTCAGGACCTGTACTCCATCTCTGCTATCTTGTTTAAGTTGACTCAAAAGATCGTCTCCTTGAGACGCTGTTAGTAGGTCAGATTTATTAATAACAATCATATCAGCACATGCGATTTGATCCTCAAAGAGTTCTGATAATGGCGTTTCATGATCTAAATTTTCATCAAGTTTTCTCTGTCTATCAACGGCTTCTATCGAGTGGGCAAAGCGACCTTCTGTAACAGCTTTGCCATCCACAACTGTTATAACGCCATCCACTGTAACTTTTGTTTGAATTTCTGGCCATTTAAAGGCTCGCAATAGTGGCTGGGGTAATGCCAATCCACTAGTCTCAATCAGAATATGATCAAGTTGCGTATTCCGCTCTAAGAGTTTTTGCATTGTAGGAATAAAGTCATCAGCAACCGTACAACAAATACAGCCATTTGATAATTCAACAATGTCTTCTTCCTTGCATGCCTCATCATTGCAGCCTTTTAAAATTTCTCCATCAACACCAAGGTCTCCAAATTCATTAATAATAAGAGCTATTTTTCTACCGCCTGCATTATTTATTAAATGTCTAATTAAAGTTGTTTTTCCAGCTCCTAAGAAACCAGTGATTACGGTTGTTGGTATTTTATTTAACATTTTTAATTTCCTACTATTTTGTTAATAGATGAGTAACTTCAACTAGCTCACCAGCTTTAATGAATGCCTTATGATTATTGCTGTTTAAAGTAACGGTAATTTTACTACCAAAATCGATAGAACCCAAATGATACCAATTACTATACATTCTACCATGCTTTACACCGTCAACAAATACATGTGCATGACCCTGTCCATCAACATGTTGTTTTCCAACATTTTCAGGACTGAATTTTAACCCTTTAATATTCAAAAAAATATTCCAGTTATTACTATTTTCTTGGATTAACTCAAAATCAAACTCAATATTATCTGTGATTTCTAATGTTTCATGCTTATGCATATTTTCTTGATTTTTAATTTTGCCATAACCTGTGCTATGGTCATGTGAGGAAAAGGCTACACCAAATTGAAGGGCAAAAATATAACCAGCACCAAAAATAAAAAACCCTACAATATAAATTAAAAGAGTTTGCCGTTTAAAAATTTTCTTTTCTCCAGAAATAGCCACTTAAATATCCTAAAAAAATCCAACTAACGGCACCAAGTGTCAATGTCCTGGAGGCAAAATGGCTTGCTAATTCTGGGGGAGTTGGCCCAACAAAAAACTCTGGTTCCGGCGCTCCAATTAAATGCGGTATTAAAATTACAATAATCCCAATTGAAACATATAGTATCTTATCTCCAAACGAAATCATCCATATACCAATGATAGTTGCAAAAACACAAAAGTACCACCAGACCTGTCGCGGAACAACCTCAGCAGCAGCAGCTCCTGGGAGCTCTGGTGGCAATCCAAATGCGGGTGCCAACTGCACAGCAAAGAAACCAGAAATACCAAACAAGATGGATCTTAAATTATCTATCTTCAAACCCAATGAAGATGCATAAGCTAATAATGATACCAAAATTATAGCATAACCCGTATAAATCAGCGCACTAAATAAAATGCTTAAACCATTACGTTGAAAGTCAAATGGCAACTTTTGATGAGCCTCTTTAGAATTATTCTCTCCGAAATGTGTTAAACTTCCAGTTTCATACAACTCAGCATGCAAAAGAATCGGTTGTATAAAAATTAATTGTAAAATTGCAGAAACTATACCTGCAATAAACCCTGCAAATAGGGCTGTTGTAATAATCTTTGTAAACATGAAATATCTCACTATTATCAGTGCGTCATCGCGCAAATACTGAGTAAACAACGGCTAATTAATAATTTGTTTAATAGTACGCTACGCCAATAGCTAATTTGCACTTGTTAAATCAAATACCTTAGTGGCAAGGAAAGCCAGTGGTATGACGCACGTCATGAGCTGCATCGTGCAGCGCATTGACTTGCACATGACCTGAGATTGTAACAATTGCTAGACCTAAAAAAGCCGCACCAATCATACTTAGGTAGTTCGACCTAAAAGTAGAACCATTTTTTATAACTGTTATCATTTCAATTTCTCCTACATCGTCACACCCGACGATTTGATAATTTCTCGCTCTGGCTGGTCTCCTGACTTGCGTTTCAAGGCACCTCCCAACCTTCCCAGCTTTCGCCAGTGGTTTTTGGGGGCACTCTCCGCATACAGTCGCGGGGGCGGTTGAGGCTTTAGGTCCCGATTAACGGTTGACCTTCACCACATTCCCATTCAATCCCCATAAGCTTTGCTATTGTCTGGGGAACCTTTGCAAATCCTTTCTGCACTCTTAATGCGATAAACGTCAAGCTAATTTATGACACAAGTTTATATTTATACAGCTTTTAAATTTGAATAAAGTTATTAGACAATATAACTAGATGTTGTATAATGATATTAATAATTCGCGATATCGTGTAATTTAGATTATAAATATTTTAGGATGAATAAACTAGGATCATAAAAAAAATGGCAGGTGGGTTTTGCGATTTTCGCGATTAAGATTAAATGGCTTTAAAAGCTTTGTAGATCCGATAGATCTATTGATTACGGATGGCCTAACTGGAGTGGTTGGGCCAAACGGATGTGGAAAATCAAATTTACTGGAAGCTTTGAGATGGGTAATGGGCGAAAATCGACCAAAATCCATGCGTGGAAGTGGAATGGAAGATGTAATATTTGCTGGAGCTGCGACAAGGCCAACCCGTAATTTTGCTGAAGTGTCTATTCATATAGACAACACAAACCGGCTTGCTCCCTCCACATTCAATAATCAAGATACCCTAGAAATAGTAAGACGCATAACAAGAGACGCAGGATCAGCTTACAAAGCTAATGGGAAAGATGTTCGTGCTCGAGATATTCAAATGCTATTTGCTGATGCTTCTACAGGATCACATTCTCCATCATTAGTAAGGCAAGGACAGATTGCCGAATTAATTAATGCAAAACCAAAGTCACGCAGAAGGATACTTGAAGAAGCAGCGGGAATATCTGGATTATATCAAAGACGTCACGAAGCAGAATTAAAGTTAAATGCAGCGGAGCAAAATCTTGCGCGAGTTGAAGATGTTTTGGAACAATTAAAAAATCAAATAAACACGCTAGCTCGTCAAGCCAAACAAGCAATAAGATATCGAGAAATCAGTGAACAACTTAGAGTCTCGGAGGGAATTTTATTATATGGTCGTTGGAAAGAAGCTAATGAATCCTCAGCCCACGCCAGCAAAGAATTAACTAATTGCGTTAAATTGGCTGCAGATACCCAATTGAAAGTGGTTCAAGCAACAAAAGAAAGAACAATTTCTGAAAATAAAATTCCACCATTACGAGAAGAAGAGGCAATTTCAGCAGCGCTATTGCAACGTTTAAGAATCCAAAACGATTCTTTGAAAAATGAAAGTGAAAGGGCTAAGCAAAATATACAAACACTTGAAACAAAAACAATTCAATTGGGACACGACATAAGTCGAGAAGATTCTTTAAATCAAGATGCTGAAGATACATTAAGGAAGTTAGAGGATGAGCAAGCTAAGTTGAATACTGAATTTAATGGATTTGACGAAAGACTATTAGAAGCAGAAAAAAATGCCCGTAATGCAGCAGACATCCTCAAAAATGCAGAAGCTAAATTCGACGAAAAAAATGAAGACATAGCACGGTTATCTGCAAGGTACCAATCTGTACAAAGGCTCATTCAGGACGCTGAAAAAACACTCAGGCGAAATGAAGAAGAAACAGTAAAAGCATACGAATTGGTAGTTTTATCTGACAAAACTTTAAATCAAGCAGTTTATGACTTTAATCAAAGTCATAAAAATCAAACTATCATAATTAAAAAAGCAGAAAATGCTGAAGAAAACCTAATTAGCGCTGAGTCAAACAGAGCTGCAATCCTAAAGCGTGAAGCTACTGCAAGAGCCGAAATGGCTGAGGCTGAGGGTTCTGTTAGCACATTACGTGCTGAGGTTACAACACTTGAGAAGATGCTTAAAAGAGGAACTGATGAACAAGGGCGACTTCTAGATAAAATTCGTGTTCACGACGGCTATGAAACTGCATTAGGAGCTGCTCTATCAGATGACCTAAGCTTGCCTGAAGTTAAAGAATTTGGCCTAAGCGGTTGGTTCTCCTTGCCAGCTTACAAATCAGGTAAAACATTACCCAAAGGGGTTAAGTCCTTAAACGAATTTGTTAAAGCACCAGATGTCTTATTCAGAAGAATGTCACAGATTGGTTTGGTTGATCGGGCTGATGGACACAAATTACAACCATATCTGGAACCTGGTCAAAGGTTGGTTTCAATTGAAGGCGATTTATGGCGTTGGGATGGTTATGCCGCCCGGTCAGAAGACGCACCAGGATCAGCAGCATTGAAACTAAAACAAATTAATAGATTAGTATTCTTAAAGCAAGATTTAGAAGAATCAAATGCACTCGCAGAAGGCACAAAGAGAGCGCATGAGTTGCTTAATAAAGAATTAAATCTAGCAACTGAAGCTGATAAAAATGCGCGAAACGATAGACGGCAAGCTGATAACGAATTAACTGAGAATAACAGAATGTTATCTAGAAGTGAATCAGATCGAGATATTGCGTTAGGGCAATTGGAAAATTGGAAACTAGCATTATCACGCTTTGAAGAGGCTGCTTTAAATAGCAAAAATGAAATAAAAGAAGCAAATAACTCAATAACAAAATTAGACAACTTAGAAGTAGCCAGATCTGAGATAGAAGATTTAAGAATTTCAGTCGAAACCGCTAGATTAACAATGCTAAATAAGCGGTCAACTCATGACGAGATACGTCGTGAGGGGGAAAATAGAAATAAAAGAGTGATTGAAATAACTCAAGAACTTAACAACTGGCGGCAAAGATTAATTAAAGCAGAACAAAGAATTAGCGAATTAATTATTAGAAAAAAAGAATCTGAAGAAGAATTAGTAATAGCAAAAGATTCGCCAGCAAAAATTTTACAAAAAAGTGAACTGCTTTCTCAAGAAATGGAAGCTGCTAACAAAAGATGTAAAGAAGCTCTAAATATTTTAGCTAATAGTGAAAATGAACTACGTGAGATAGAAATAATTGAAAGGAAAGCTGAACGTTTCGCGTCAGAAGCAAGAGAATCGCGCGCGCGCGCGGATGCAATTGCTGAAGGAGCGCAATCAACCTTAAACTTTGCACGTGACAGAATAAGAGAAGAACAAGAACTATCCCCACAAGATTTATTAGAAAAATTAGATATCGACCCAACAAATTTACCAGAAGTGGAAAAAGTTGATATCGATGTGCAGCGATTAAAAAGACAAAGAGATGCTTTGGGTGCAGTAAATCTGAGAGCTGAAGAGGATGCAAATGAAGTAAAGGCTGAATTTGATACTCTAGATAGTGAAAGTTCTGATCTCAAAGAAGCGATTAGCAAACTAAGAAGTGGGATTTCTAATTTGAACTCCGAAGGGCGGGAGCGATTAATATCTGCATTTGACCAAGTTAATAAAAATTTTGGTGTATTGTTTAAACATCTTTTTGGGGGTGGTGAAGCCAGTTTGGTTTTGGTCGAAAGCGAGGATCCACTTGATGCTGGGCTCGAAATTATGTGTCAACCTCCCGGCAAAAAACTAAGCACATTATCTTTACTGTCAGGTGGAGAGCAAACATTAACCGCATTATCTTTAATATTCGCGGTTTTCTTAGCAAACCCTTCGCCTATTTGCGTCCTAGATGAAGTTGATGCTCCATTAGACGATGCGAATGTGACGCGTTTTTGTGATCTGTTAGATGAGATGACCAAAAGAACAGA
This sequence comes from Paracoccaceae bacterium, assembly GCA_028112705.1. GTDB lineage: Bacteria > Pseudomonadota > Alphaproteobacteria > Rhodobacterales > Rhodobacteraceae. The sequence goes on from JAOGYN010000010.1 coordinate 27,805, forward strand.
TACTAGGTTTCTAATAATAACGCATCATGCTGTCACAATGGCCCGTATGGACCGACTTTTTGGTGTGACCATGGCCGAACCGGGGGTAAGTCAATTAGTTTCAGTCGACCTACAGAAAGCTGAAAAATTAGTTGCTTAAATTACTAATACAATTGATGTTTATGAAAAAACGTCGAACTCCAACACATTCACTTGATTGAACACACCTGTTTTTAATAGTTTTCCTTTTACTTCATCAATAAGTGGCGCATCCAAGTATAGCAAAGCAATAGCCTCACCACCAATTTCAGAACGGCCCAGCGTAAAGTTTGCTATATTAACATCATTCTCAGCCAGCATTTGTCCCAAAATACCAATAATACCTGGGGTGTCTATATTAGTGGTATAAAGCATATGTCGCCCTACTTCCGCGTCAATATTTATGCCTTTGATTTGAATAAACCTGGGTTTATTATCGCTAAACACCGTACCAGCAACTGATCTTTCTCTAACTTCAGTTACGACTGTTACTTTAATATAAGCTTCAAAAACACCACTTTTATCTTGCGTTGTTGTAGATATTTTTATGCCCCTGTCTTTTGCTACTAGAGGAGCAGAAACCATATTAACGTCCGGATGTGATATGCTCATGATTCCCGAAATCACAGAACAATTCAATGCCTCTAAATTCATAGATGAAACAGCTCCATCATAAAGAATATTTATTGCCTTAATAGGTTCTGCTGTAAGTTGTCCAATAAACTTTCCTAGATGGCTTGCTAAAAGCAACCAAGGATTCATTATTTTTGCTTCCTCGGCGGTAATAGAAGGCATATTAAGGGCATTGGATACTGCTCCAGTTAAAAGGTAATCACTTATTTGTTCAGCTACTTGGACTGCTACATTCTCTTGTGCTTCAGTAGTTGCTGCTCCCAAATGTGGCGTACAGATAACATTGGGCAAATTAAATAGTGGACTATTAACAGCAGGCTCCTCAGCGAATACATCAAAAGCAGCTCCTGCGACCCGCCCTTCCTTTATGGCAATGGCCAGTGCTTCTTCATCAACAAGCCCCCCCCTCGCACAGTTAATAATACGTACACCAGGTTTTAATTTCTTAATATTTTCTTTACTCAAAATATTTCTTGTTTGATCAGTTAAGGGCACATGCAATGTAATAAAATCAGCTCGTTCAAATAACTGATCCAACTCAACTTTCTCTACACTTAAGTTTTTTGCTTTGTCTTCACTTAAAAATGGATCATAGGCTATAACTTTCATTTTTAATGCGCGAGCCCTATCGCAAAATACGCCACCTATATTTCCAGCGCCAATAACACCTACTGTTTTATTAGTTAACTCAACCCCCATAAACTTTGATTTTTCCCATTTCCCTGCTTGAGTCGAAGTATTAGCTTCTGGGATCTGACGAGCGACGGAAAACATCATAGCAATAGCATGTTCGGCAGTAGTAATCATATTTCCAAACGGAGTATTCATTACAATTATGCCTTTTTTTGAAGCTTCAACCTTGTCAATATTATCGACCCCAATACCAGCACGTCCAATTACTTTTAGCTTAGTAGCCATTTTTAAGATGTTTGGAGTGATTTTTGTTGCAGACCTAATTGCCAATCCATCATAATCACCAATACGTGCTGCAAGCGCTTTTCTATCTTTTCCAAGATCTGGCTCAAAATCTACATCTATACCTCTTTCTTCAAATATTTTTATAGCTGCTGCACTTAATTTATCAGACACTAATACTCTTGGGGCCATTATACAGTCTTTCTCTTATTCTACTCAAATTACATTAATACAGTTATCAAATTTCAGTATCTCACCAATGAAGTTAGGGAATCTTTTTTAATAAACTTATTTCAGTTTCAAAAGCCCATTTAATCCAAGACATTAATGATTTTAAATTACTTGAATTAACAGTTCCTCCACACCAAATTCTCAATCCAGCTGGTGCATCTCGATAAGATCCAATATCAAAAGCTACACCTTCTTCTTCTAGTCTGTTGCACACATTCTTAGCAAAAGCCTTTTCGTCCTTTATCCTAGAATCTTTAAAAACTAAACATACGGATGTGTTTGATCTTGTATCTGGCGATATCGCAAGATTATTAAGCCACTTATTTTGCTCTACAAAATCAAAAATTATTTGAGCATTTTCATTACACCTCCCGATCATTCCGTCCAATCCTCCGATAGAACGCACCCAAGCTAAAGAAAACAGATAGTCTTCAACTGCTAACATAGAAGGAGTATTAATAGTTGCCCCTAAAAAAATATCTTCATTAAGTTTGTTGTTTTTTGTTAAGCGAAATAGTTTAGGTAACGGCCACGAAGGTTTATAATTTTCCAATCTCTCAACAGCCTTTGGGCTCAACACTAACATTCCATGGGCAGCTTCGCCGCCTAAAACCTTTTGCCAACTAAATGTTGTGACATCTAGCTTTTCCCATGGTAAATCAACAGCAAATGCTGCGGATGTCGCGTCGCAAATAGTTAAACCTTCTCTTTTTAAAGGAATAAAGTTTGAGTTTGGCACTCGAACTCCAGAGGTGGTTCCATTCCAAGTAAATACTACATCAGTTCTAAAATCAATATTTTCCAACTGCGGCAATAAACCATAATCTGCTTCTATTACTTTCGGGTTCAGTTTTAACTGCGATATAACATCAGTAGCCCAACCTTTACCAAAGCTTTCCCAAACCAAAATAGTTGTCTTTTTTGCGCCAAGAAGAGACCATAGTGCCATTTCGACAGCGCCTGTGTCAGAAGCAGGAACAATCGCAACTTTATAATTAAAAGGTATTTTTAAAAGTTCTCGAGTTCCCTCGATTGCATCACTTAATTTTTTTCTACCAATCTTAGCTCGATGCGATCTTCCAAGAGATGCATCAGCTAAACTCTCTAATTTCCATGTAGGGGGTTTTGCACACGGGCCAGAAGAAAATCTCGGGTCTGCCGGCCGCGTAGCCGGTTTAATTATGTCACTCATTTTTATCCTCACAGATATCTGCCCTTCGTTGGGGAAGGGTGTCCCATCTGCGCGTTTAAGAATTGTTTTTACTAATTGCAAGAAAAATATTAAATAGCATTTATTAATAGACCTATAGGTAGAATTTATAATGTATGTGGTAACATTTTTGTGTAATCCGTTAGTTCCTAAGCTAACTGACGCTTTAATATCAAAGTATTTGATATCTTTAGGAGGAGATAATGTAACTTGGCTAAAAGAAGGTGTTGCAGCAGAATTCAGTATCCCAGAGACACCCAAGAACTGCAAAGAATATTGGTCTGAGTTACAAGAACTTGAAATTGATATTGTTTTTCAGGCAAGTAAATTAAGGAAGAAAAAAATATTGGTCGCTGACATGGACAGTACTATTATTAATCAGGAATGTTTGGACGAATTAGCAGATGAGGTCGGTTATGGTAAAGAGATAAGAGCCATAACAAAACAAGCAATGGAAGGAAACTTAGAATTTGAATGTGCGTTAATAAAAAGAGTTAAATATTTAAAAGGCACTCCAGAAAAAACTATAGGCAACGTTTTGAGAGATCGCATCACCCTCTCAGCTGGTGCCAGAACATTGATATCAACAATGAGAGAGAACAATAGTTACACCTCCTTAGTTTCAGGTGGTTTCACACAGTTTACCTCCAAAATAGCACACGAGCTTGGCTTTCATGAAAACAGAGCTAATCATTTAGAGGTTGAAAATAGTAAATTAACTGGAAACGTAAAGCGTCCAATCTTAGGGAAAGAATCTAAAGTGGAGGTAATAAAATCTTTAACAAAACAATTATGCTTAACCCCAAATGATGTTATTGCGGTGGGTGATGGAGCAAACGATATTGGAATGCTAGCATTCGCTGGTACAGGGGTCGCTATGCATGCAAAAAAAATTGTCCAAGAAAAAGCAGATATCATAATAAACCATTGTGATCTTTCAGCATTATTATACCTTCAAGGCTACGAATATAATAATTTTATAATATGATACCATCTGTAAATTTAAAAACCTAAAATAATTATCAATCAATCTGCTTTTCGAAATATTAAATTTAGTTTAAGAAGACATTCTAACGTTCTGGAGGGCAGCTATGGTTGATATAGCTACGCGAGTTCACAATCGAAAATGGAAAATTGATCCGATAATAAGATCATTAATAGATACAGATTTCTATAAACTACTAATGTGTCAATCCGTATTTAAGAATAAACCCAATACGAAAGTAAAGTTTAGTCTAATTAATAGATCAAATCATATTCCTTTAGCCAAGCTAATAGATGAAGGTCAATTGAGAGAACAATTAGATCATGTTCGAACATTGAAACTAAGTCGTGGAGAAAGCACTTGGCTTAGGGGAAATACCTTCTATGGAAAAAGGCAGGTGTTTAGATCTGACTTCATGGAATGGTTCGAGAATTTAGAACTACCACCTTACCACTTAGAGCGCGTTGGCGATCAATTTGAGCTTTCATTTGAAGGAAGTTGGCCAGAAGTGATGTTTTGGGAAATTCCGGCTTTGTCAATTATCATGGAGCTCCGTAGTCGTTCAGTTCTTCGCGATATGGGAAAATTTGAGCTACAAGTGTTGTATGCTCAGGCGATGACAAAGCTTTGGGAGAAAATTGGAAAATTAAAGAAGTTGGATAAATTATCAATAGCTGACTTTGGGACCCGTAGAAGACACTCATTTCTATGGCAAGATTGGTGTGTGCAAGCAATGCAGGAAGGGCTTGGATCTAGTTTCACAGGTACTTCTAATTGCCTTATTGCGATGAGGCGAGAAGTTGAAGCTATAGGTACTAATGCGCATGAATTGCCCATGGTCTATGCAGCACTTGCTAAAAGTAATTCAGAACTTGCGAGTGCTCCGTACAAGGTTTTTCAAGATTGGCAAGAAGAACACGATGGTAACCTTTTAATCATATTACCAGACACTTTTGGAACAGAAGGGTTTTTAAAAAATGCACCAACCTGGATGAATAAATGGACTGGCATTAGGGTCGACTCTGGAGATCCCACTCAAGGTGCAAAAAATGCAATAAATTGGTGGAAATCTAGAGGAGAAGATCCCAAGGAAAAACTGCTTATATTTTCTGATGGTCTAGATGTGCCAAAAATAACCGAGTTAAATAATAAGTTCAAAGATCAAACTAAAGTAGCCTTCGGTTGGGGGACACTTATGACAAATGACTTTAGAGGATTGGTACAAGACAAGGCTTTAGATCCGTTTTCTTTAGTTTGCAAAGCGATAGCGGCAAATGGAAAAGAAACAGTCAAATTGTCAGACAATCCTAATAAAGCAATGGGTTCAAAAACTGAGTTGACCAGATACAAAGATGTTTTTGGTGATGGAGTGCAAACAAAAATAAATTTGATTGTTTGATTCAATGATTACAGATCATCACCAAAATTATAATTTCTCTTAATTTATCAACATTATTTTAATGTTAGGGAATATACTATTCTTATAGACACTAATTCCAGACCTAAAACGAAAAGACAAAAGGCGTATTGATCTTGGAAAAATATACAAACGCGGAAGCATTCCCCTATGAACATCGAAAACAACGATGTGGATTTTTGTGTGCATAATTTTGAATATTCATTAGAAACTATTATGTGAAAATCATTATTAAATATGTGAATGAGAAAAATGGTGATCGCATCAGGATTCGAACCTGAGACCCTCTGCTTAGAAGGCAGATGCTCTATCCAGCTGAGCTATGCGACCACAATGTGAACCTTTAACTTTAACCATACCATACAGTCAATAGTAGAGGTTCTAAAACCTTTTTAGTTTCGTAAAAGCAGTCGAAGGTACTGCTGAAATTTCCTTAAAACCGGCCAAACTGCTGCCTTATCCTATTTAATGAGTCCAAACTGTTCTTCTTTTCGTCGCAAAGTTTTCACTATAGCCCCCACTTCTAATATTGTGCTTTCTATTTTGTGGTAAGCATAGTGCAGCTTCTATGCCATGAAGATCGGCATACTCTAGAGCCGCTTCTTTAGAACCAAATGTCAGTTTAACTTGGGAATTCATATCTCCTGATGAGGTCCAGCCCATTAAAGGATCTATTGATCTAGCCTCAGCTGGTACAAACTCTAAAATCCAATTTTTTGACTTTGCCTGACCAGACTGCATCGCATTTCGTGCTGGCTGATAAATTTTTGCTGACATGAGAATACTTTCTAATTGTTTTACCTATCTAATATAAAATTAAAATATTTTTTCAAGAACAGATTTCATTTTCTTTAAACACAAGCATTAAATAATCTGATAACAAAATTTAAATATATAAGTATTAACTTGAAAAAAAACGAATAACATACATCTTTATAAGGACTTATGAAAGTATTTGCATGCAGACTATTAAAAACCCATCAGTTTCCAAAAATATTAAAGATAAATTAAAACTGGAAGGTGGAAAAAAATTTATAATGGAGACTCCCTTTAATCCAGCAGGGGATCAACCAAAAGCTATTTCAGAATTGTACGAAGGTCTTAATGCAGGCGAGCAGACCCAAGTTCTCCTAGGGGCGACAGGAACAGGTAAGACTTTTACTATGGCAAAAGTAATTGAAGCAACCCAGCGCCCTGCTATTATTTTAGCACCTAATAAAACGTTAGCAGCACAACTTTATGGCGAATTTAAGAGTTATTTTCCTAATAATTCTGTAGAATATTTTGTAAGTTTTTATGATTACTATCAACCAGAAGCTTACGTAGCTCGCACAGATACTTACATCGAAAAAGAAAGCACAATTAATGAACAGATTGATCGTATGCGTCACTCAGCAACCCGTTCTTTATTAGAACGAGATGATGTCATAATTGTAGCTTCTATTAGCTGTATTTACGGCATTGGGTCTGTTGAAACCTATGGGACAATGATCCAAGAGCTCGAAGCAAATAATAATTATGAACAGCGTAAAATCATGGCAGATCTAATAGCCCAACAATACAAAAGAAATGATAATTCTTTTTCTAGAGGAACATTCAGGGTTAGAGGGGATAGTTTAGAAATTTGGCCTGCCCATCTTGAAGATCGAGGTTGGAGATTATCTTTTTTTGGTGACGAGCTTGAAACAATTACTGAATTTGATACGTTAACTGGTGCAAAAACATCTTTTTTAGAAAAAATAAGAATTTATGCAAACTCACATTACGTCATCCCACGCCCTACTCAACAGCAGGCAATAAAAAACATACGAAAAGAGCTAACATCACGCCTAAAATATCTTGAAAAGGAAGGTAAACTATTAGAAGCACAAAGATTAGAACAAAGGTGTAATTTTGATTTAGAAATGCTTGAAGCTACAGGTTCATGCTCGGGTATTGAAAATTACTCTCGCTATCTTACAGGGCGAGAACCAGGGGAGCCACCACCCACACTATTTGAATATATCCCAGATCATGCATTGGTTTTTGCAGATGAAAGTCACGTATCTATTCCACAGATAAATGGAATGTACAAAGGGGATTACAAGCGTAAATTTAATCTCTCTGAACATGGGTTTCGTTTGCCATCTTGCATGGACAACAGACCATTAAAATTTGAGGAATGGGATGCTATGCGTCCTCAAACAATCTGCGTTTCAGCCACACCATCAAATTGGGAGATGGAGCAGTCTGATGGTGTCTTTGCAGAGCAAATTATTCGTCCCACAGGACTTTTAGATCCACCAGTAGAGATAAGACCTGTAGAAATGCAAGTTGATGACTTGCTTGAAGAAGTTAGAAAAGTAAGCCTTCAAGGTCTTAGAACTTTGGTAACAACCCTTACAAAGCGAATGGCTGAAGATCTGACTGAATACATGCATGAACAAGGGATAAGAGTACGTTATATGCACTCAGATATAGACACCTTAGAAAGAATAGAAATCCTAAGAGATCTAAGACTTGGTACTTTTGATGTATTAATTGGAATAAACTTATTACGGGAAGGTTTGGATATACCAGAATGCGGTCTAGTTGCTATTTTAGATGCTGACAAAGAAGGTTTTTTGAGATCTCAGACATCCCTTGTTCAAACTATTGGAAGAGCTGCAAGGAATTCTGAAGGTAGGGTCATTATGTATGCTGACCGCATCACTGGATCAATGGAACGTGCATTAGATGAAACAAACAGACGGCGGGAAAAACAGCATCAATATAATTTAGATAATAACATAACTCCTGAGACTATTAAAAAAAACGTACAGGATGTTCTTGCAGGTTTATATAAAGGAGATACTGACTCATCGCGCATCACAGCTACTGTAGAAAAACCTTTAGTTGGTGCTAATTTAACCAAACATCTAGAAAGCTTGAGAACAGATATGTTAAAAGCGGCCGAAAATTTAGAATTTGAAGAGGCCGCCAGGATAAGAGACGAAGTTAGGCGATTAGAAACAGTGGAGCTTACAATTTCAAATGATCCACTTGCACGCCAATCAGCAATAGAAGCTGAAGTTGAAAAATCACAAGTGGTGAAGGGGCGATCTAGCGCTGGACGTGCGGGTACTTTCAACAAAAAAGGAAAATCACAACGCTCTGCAAAATTTTAATACTTTGTATTTCGTATAAATAACGTTTGATAAATGATTAATTTCATTTATCAACTATCCTACACCGGGCTGAATAAAGGAGAAATAAAATGAAGAAACTAATAGCCATCCTAGCAGTAGCATTAGCCATACCAACAATGGGCTTTGCTGAAGAACAGTATCCAAAAGAAATTTGTAAACAGATGTATGATACAATTGGAGTATTTCTTCAAATAGCTGATAAAGCTTGGAAATCACAGGACGAAGAAAAAGCACTACTTTATTCAACAGCAGCAGCTAATTATGCAACTGTATACGAGACAACTTGCAAACGATAAGTAATACACTTGGCTACACCTTACTTGCCATACATTAAAATAAAGTTTCTTATAAAATCGGAAATATTTTAAAGGTCTGTTGGAATTGTCAGCCAATATTATAATCAATGAAACTTCTAATTTAGGTGGCAAAAAAGCCTGGCTAATTTGGTCTTTAGCAGCAATAGCATTTGGATATGCTTTTTTGCACCGCGTTGCTCCAGGGGTCATGGTTCATGATTTAATGCGTGACTTTGCAATAAGTGGAACAATGCTAGGTGCTCTCTCTGCATTATATTTTTATCCATATTTTCTTTTGCAAATCCCTTTGGGTGCCTTACTTGATGTTTTGGGAACTCGTTATTTACTCTCCTTTGCTTTATTTTTAGCAGCATTGGGATCTATATTATTTGGGTCAGCAAATAACATAGAGATGGCATATCTTGGTAGGTTTTTAATAGGTGTTGGTTGCAGTGTTGGTTTCCTATCTGCCCTAACCCTCACAAGTAAATGGTTTCCAAAAAATAGGTTCGCGCTTTTGTCAGGCTTGACGATGCTAATTGCCATGATGGGCGCTATCTTGGGTCAAGCACCATTAGCACTGTTTATTTCCAATTTTGGTTGGAGATCAAGCATGTGGGTTTTAAGTATTTTTGGAATAATTCTTAGCCTTTTAGTTCTTATAATTGTGAGAAACGAACCAGGGGAAAAAATAAAACCACAAGTGATAAAAAATCCTTGGATGCAAATGCTTCAAAGCCTTCGTAAGGCATCAAGATCTTTTGAAATGTGGAAAATAGCTCTAGTTGCTGCCTCAATGAGTGGTCCAATGTTAACGCTTGGTGGATTGTGGGGAACACCTTACTTAATGAGTGCCTATGACCTTGGTAGATCAGAAGCCGCATTTTTAACATCATTTTTACTTTTTGGATGGGCTTTTGCCGCCCCATGTTTTGGATGGTTTTCTGATTTCTTAGGTCGGCGAAAGCCCATATTAATTGGAGGGTCAGCAGTCTTATCACTTACCCTTGGCTTGATAATACTTATCCCCAGTACCAATCTTTACTTTACATTAGTATTATTCATACTGATTGGAGCATCTGGCTCAGTAATGGTAAGTGCCTTTGCTTTAGTTAAAGAAGCAATATCAAAAGAAGCTCAAGGATCGGCTGTTGGCATTGTAAATGCAATGACCGTCGCAGCGGGAGCAATTCTTCAGCCATTTGTTGGCTTAATTTTAGACCTTAGGTGGGATGGTTTAATGTTAAATGGGGCGAGGATCTTTAACGAAACTGATTACCGTTTTGCATTTACAATTGTATTTGTATCATCCCTGATAGGTTTTTTTGTTAGTGTTACTCTTAAAGAACAACCCAAATTATAAAAAAAGAAATCACAAATTGAAATTTTTAAAATCAAGAGCTTTATATTTAATAATAATATCCATCATTCTTTTTGGTTTTCTTGGAAAAACAATACAAAGAGAACAGAATACAGAAAATGTGGGTAATGATAAAACTCTTTCCTCAAACAATTATAATTTTTCAGGAACTGTAGATAGGGTTCGAGACGGAGATACTATTGTCGTAAACAACACCCCGATACGCTTAAGTGGCGTAACTTGTGATGAAATTGGTAGCCCACTTGGTGATAAGGCTAAGTTGTTTCTGAAAGCAAAAATAACCTCAAAAAATGCTAGATGCTTTCTTAATGGGGAGAAAAGTTATGATCGCAAGATTGGAAAGTGTTTGGTTGAAGACTTTGGCGATGTAGGTGCATTTATGATTAAATCAAAACTTTGCGGTAGGTGTCCAAGGTACGACAAAGAAGAGATTTACTTGGGATTGCAAAACTCAATTGGAATGTTTGTAGGCAAGATGCCAAATTATTGTAAACTCTAGGGATAATTTATTCTTCGTTGAACGTGCCAAGTTGCCAATTAAACCTAAATATTAGTCTCATAGCACTTCTCCACCATTTTCCAACCAATAGCGGCAATCTGTGCTCAAAGCCTTATCGCAAGCTAATTCATAAAGCTTTAGTTCTTCCAATGATAATATGTCTTTCCATCGTCCGTTTATACCTTTGTGGATAAAAGTCTGTGCACCCCCTTTCCAGCTGGTACCACCATCCGGAACATAAGTTTCAGCAGCTGCTCGCATCGCAGTCAAAGATATTTTTCCCTCAACATCTTTTATCCGTGACAGATCAATATCAATATCTAAGAAATTAGCTATTTTAGCTATCGACACTTTTATATCTTTTTTCATATCCGCATAATTTAAAAATAGAATATTAGGTAAATGACGATAGTTCCACCATGATTGAACTCCTTGCAGATGTGACCAAAAAGGATAACCATCACTTTCCCAATCAAACCATCCTTTAGTGCACCACTCTCTCCAATAAGTATGAAAATCTTCTGGCGGTTGGGGAAACTCATCACCTATCAATCCAGACGAATTAATAAAATCATAAACTTCTGGCGTGTAATTTAAATGGTGATTCCATAAAGATAAGGCAACATCTCTGCCATCACGACTTACGTATATGTATTTGATCTCTGGAAAAAAATGTAAAGCATCTAATGGTAGATGGGTTTTAATCACTCTGCGATGCTTTTGCTCATTTAGCTCCCTCATAATCACATCAATTGGAATATCGGTCGAGTCTAACCAGGGGCTGAATTCTGTTACTTTTTTGGGAAAATCTTGATTTGGAAATAAAAGGTTTACAACTAATGCTTGCGTCCATGTAGTACCAGCTTTTAAAGTCGTCGCTATGCATATATCATTGTTACGTGGGATGAAACCTGTCCATCGTTCACTATCGATATGATGGTTTTGAAACATTAAAGTCTTACTGGGATATTTCATTATTTCTCCTAAATTAACAAATTATTTGAAACTTAGTAATTTCATTTAATTTTGAAAAGTCAATAAAATGTGGATGCTTAAAGATCTCCTTATTTTTAAATTATTTTTGATAGTGAAGGCTTATTTTATATATTTTCAAAAGAATACAATATAAGTGATATCTAAGAACGTTTGGAGTCAACAATGTATGAATACGCTATAATTTGGGAATGGCTGAGTTTTGCTGCTAGATGGCTTCACGTTATCACAGCTATCGCATGGATTGGATCTTCATTCTATTTTATCGCCTTAGATTTAAGTCTACAAAAAAATCCCAACCTGCCCAAGAACGTACATGGAGAAGAATGGCAAGTACATGGTGGTGGCTTCTACCATATCCAAAAATATTTAGTTGCCCCAGCAGAACTACCAACCCATCTCACATGGTTTAAATGGGAAAGTTATGCAACCTGGGTTTCTGGCTTTGCGCTGATGTGCATAGTTTATTATGCTGGTGCAGATTTATATTTGATTGATAGAAATCTTTGGGATGTTGAGCCTTGGGTTGGAATACTAACCTCAATTGGTACAATAGTTATTTCATATTTGATTTATGATCTTTTATGCAAATCAAAATTGGGGCAACAGCCCACATTATTGATGGTATTGCTGTATTTTATTTTAATTTTCGCGGCTTGGGGTTATACTCAGATTTTTACTGGTAGAGCAGCTTTTCTGCACCTTGGTGCAATCACTGCAACAATTATGTCATGTAATGTTTTCATGGTAATTATTCCAAACCAAAAAGTAGTGGTGGCAGATTTAATTGCTAATAAGACACCAGATCCAAAATATGGTAAAATCGCAAAGCTTAGGTCAACTCACAACAATTATCTAACTTTGCCAGTAATTTTCTTAATGCTATCAAACCATTATCCTTTAGCATTTGGAACAGAATATAATTGGGTTATTGCAAGTTTGGTTTTCTTAATGGGTGTCACTATAAGACATTATTTTAATTCTATGCATGCCAGATCTGGAAAACCCACATGGACATGGGCTGTAACAATAATTATATTTCTAATAATAATGTGGTTATCAACTGTTCCAAAAATCCTTAATACTAACATTAGCAAAATTCCAAAAAGTTCGGAAAGATTCTTAGAATCTCAGGAATTTGAGAACGTACAGGATATAATATTAACTCGATGCTCAATGTGTCATGCGGTAGAACCAGGATATATGGGTATTCATACAGCACCAAAAAATGTATTGTTGGAGACTAAAGAGCAAATAGCTCGTTATGCTCGAGATATATACCTCCAAGCGGGTCGTAGCAACGCTATGCCACCTGCAAATGTGTCTTGGATGGAAAAAGCCGAGAGAGCTTTACTCGTTAAATGGTATGAAGAATCTCTTTAGTTAATACCCATTGAGAAACGTAAATTATTTCAATTCCATTTCAATAAATGACATTTGACTGGCGCCATTATTTATTACGTTGTGCTTAATACCTTTTACTCTTCGATATGCTGTTCCCGCTGGAACTAAAACCTCACGACTAGAACCGTCACTTTCTTCCAGCATCATTGGACAATCCACTATCGCTGTAATGACATAATCATATTCGTGTTGATGCCAACCTGTTTCTGAACCAGCTTCAAAATCAAAACGTGTAACCCTTACTCTGTCATCATCAATCAATAAAGTATCTATTGCTTTTGTTCTATTCATTTTTCTACCTTTAAATAGTTGATTTTATTCTTAATGAATAATTACCTTTGAGTAACTACTCCAATTTGTTGGTTTATCTTTTTCTGAAACAAAGACAGTTTGACTAATTGTCATTTGATTATACGAATTTGACAAATTTCGTCTAACCTCCATAACTTTAATCCCATTTTTATAAGCTATTGTGTTGAGCTCTCTTTCTGAAACGATTGTCGAAGACAAACTGTCAGCTAAATCTCCACCCTTAAATGGCATTGCCAAATTATCTGGTCTACTTTTAAAAATAAAATCATGTCGTTCCCCAGTATTATCAAGCCAAACCATTTGAAATAGCAAATCTTTAGTTTTTTGAGTAATTTGATAGTGCCCATCCACGGGTGGAGCGCCTTGCTCATATACACAAGATCCTTTTATTAACGACCATTTTCCTAAAAATTGTTTAAATATCTTTTCCATCTTTTCTCCAATTTGGAAGATATTCCCATTAACAGCTTACAACACAGCTAACTAATAACTCCCTTAAGAACCTTTTACATAATTTATACGCATTTTTAATCACAAATAAATAAAATGTTAATTGAGAACTTGATCTTTATTAGAATTTAATCCCAATATTTAAAATAATCAATTATGTATAGGTCGCTATGAAAAGTTATTATAAAAATTATGTTGATGGGCAATGGATAGATGGAGGATCTGGTGTAATATCTGTAGATAATCCAGCAACAGGAGAGCATTTAGCTGATCAAGCTTGTGCCAGCTCGAAAGATATTGATTTGGCAGTTAAAGCTGCAAAACGTGTTCATGAAGCAAATCTTTTGAGTGCTATGCGTCCTGTTGATCGTGGCCGAATGGTAAAAAAGATGGGTAAGTTTCTAGAAGAAAATGCTTCGGCCATTGCTGAAGAATTAACCTTGGAAGCTGGCAAGCCATTATGGGAAGCTGAAATCGAAGTTAGAGGTGCTGCACGTTATTTTGAATATTACGGGAATCAAGCTGAAACGATCGAGGGGAAATCAATACCACTTGGTGAGAACTATTATGATTTTACTACTTACGAACCTTTCGGAGTTTCAGCTCAGATAATTCCTTGGAATTTCCCATTTGAAATGTCCTCCAGATCGTTATCAGCCGCCTTGACGACTGGTAATGCCTGCGTAGTAAAAACAGCTGAAAACGATCCCATAACTCAATATTGGTTTGCCAAAGCTGCTGAATATGCTGGATTTCCTCCTGGTGCGGTTAATATACTTTGTGGTTTAGGAAAGGAGGCAGGAGCAGCACTTTCATCACATCCAGATGTTAATCAAATTGTTTTCACAGGCTCTGTCGCCACAGGTTCAGCTATAGCCAGTGCCGCAGCCAAAAATATTGTTCCGTGTACATTAGAGCTTGGAGGCAAATCTGCAGCTATTGTTTTTGACGATGCAGATATTGATAATTTAATAGATTCAATTAGATGGGGCATATTTTACAATGCGGGGCAGGTTTGTTCTGCTATGAGCAGAGTAATAGTTCCGCAAAAACTGCATGACGAAATTTCTGAGAGAGCCGGCGAGTTAGCAAAGTCTTTATCCGTTGGACCTGGATCAGAACGTACTAAATTTGGTTTAAATATGGGTTCAATGATATCAGAATTACAACGCGATCGAGCAATAAACCTTTGCCAGAAAGCGCAAACAGAAGGAGCGACCACCGTAACTGGAGGTCACAAACTAAACAGACCTGGCTGGTTTTTAGAACCCACCGTATTTAGTAACGTAAAGCCAGATATGGAGATTGCTCAAGTTGAGGTTTTTGGGCCAGTCTTATCAATCATACCTTATGAAACAGACGAACAGGCTATTAGTATAGCTAATGGTACTGAATATGGATTAGTTTCTGGTGTCTTCACAAAAGATTTGGATAGAGCAATGTCCTCTGCAAAAAAAATGCGTGCAGGGCAAGTATTTGTAAATGAATGGTTTGCTGGAGGCGTTGAGACACCATTTGGGGGATATGGAAAATCTGGATATGGTAGAGAAAAAGGTAGGGAAGCTTTGTGGAATTATATACAAACTAAAAATATTGCAATCCGACTCGGCAAAGGTGCTGCTGGACGAGCTTAAAAGATAGAAAATTTTAATTATGGATGATTTGTAAAATGGATAATAAGTTCGAAATAGGACTAGAAAAGCGCAAAGAAACTTTAGGCGCCAAATATGTCGAAGAAAATCTTGCTTCAGCAGACGATTTTACGAGACCGTTTCAGGAAGCAATGACTGAGTGGTGTTGGGGGTTTGGATGGGGTGATGAAACAATTGATAAGAAGACAAGATCTATGATGAATTTGGCAATGCTGGGCGCGTTGGGGAAAATGCATGAATGGGAAATACATTGCAGAGGAGCAATTAAAAATGGCGTCACCCTTAAAGAAATTCGTGCAATAATTCATGTAGTGGCAATTTATTGTGGGGTACCTCAATCGTTGGAGTGCTTTAGGGTGGCCCGAAAAGTTTTGGAAGAACACGAATTGTTATAAACTTGTCATTTAATTTGCTAAAAATTTTCGAATAGTATCTTCTAATTCTTTAGGTTTTTCAGCATGCACCCAATGGCCTGCATCACTTATAACTACAGTTTTCAATTCACTAAATCTTTTGTGCATGACGACTTCATCATCACTTGAAACATAATTTGAGTTTTCACCAACTACCAATAAAGTCTTTCCCTTAAATATTTTCGTAGTACTTGGAAAACCCATAATATCTCTCATATATTCCTTTAGCACTGGTAAATTTAACTTCCAAAATACTCCATCTTTAAGTTCTAAACTTTGGAGTAAAAATGCTCTCAGTTGATGGTCTCCTAGAAAAGATGCCAATTGCACATCAGCATCTTTTCTAGATTTAACAAACTCTAAGTTTATATTCTGCAAAGCTTCAATAATATTATTTTGAGAATGTGAGTATTTGACAGGTGCTATATCAATAACTATTAATTTTGACACCATTTTAGGTTGTTCTAATGCAAAAAACATTGCCGCCTTCCCCCCCATCGAATGGCCCAAAATACTGCAATCAACTCCTTGAATTTTTACTATTTTTTGCAAATCCTCAGCCATAGCCTCATAATTATGCACAGGATAAAATTTACTACCCCCATGATTTCGCATATCCACAGCAATGACATACCATTTATCAGATAAGCGCTTACATAATACACCCCAGTTCTTTGCAGAACCAAACAATCCATGCGCAATAATCAATGTGGGGTTTTTAGGATCACCAACTGAAACAATATTTAACATTCCTAATGTTTATTGTTTGTACCGAGATAACAACTCGATAACCTCAGTGACCAGATTCTCACGATTTATGCTTATCTGCGCTGGCTGTGATTTCCATTCATCATTTGTTAACATTTGCGAAGCTAGCTTGGAACCAAGATATAAATCTTTCAACAAGACCACTCCTTTCTCTCGCTCATTTCCCCCTTCAATAATCGCTAGTGGGCTATTTCGATTATCAGCATATTTCAATTGATTTCCAAAGTTTTTGGGATTTCCAAAATAAACCTCTGAACGCACACCTGCATTTCTTAACTCTGCAGCCATTAATTGGTAATCATCTATTCGATCACGATCCATAACCGTAATTATAACTGGGCCTTGTGTGACTTCTGCTAATTTACTTTTACTTCTTAAGGCTGCTAATAATCTATCAACACCAATTGACACTCCAGTGGCTGGCACTTCTTGTCCTGTAAATCTCTTAACTAAATCATCATATCTTCCACCACCTGCCACAGAACCAAATCGTCTAATTTTACCCTTTTCGTCAATTGTTTCAAATGTAAGCTCTGCCTCCAAAACTGGCCCCGTATAATAACCAAGCCCTCTTACAACTGATGGATCAATTTTAATTCTATCAACTCCATAACCTTGTTTGTCAGTGGATTCTGAAATTTTTTCAAGCTCTCGCACTCCTTGTTCACCAATTTTGGATCCAACTACTAATTCTGATAGATTTAATAAAGTTTTCATATTCGTTTTTGAATTAGCTTCCAAAAACATAAGCATTAGATCAACCTGGTCAGTCGACAAGTTAGCACCGTCAGTATAATCCCCACTACTATCCTTCCGTCCTTTACCTAACAACTCTTTAACACCTCCAATGCCGAGCCTATCCAGTTTATCAATTGCTCTTAAGACAATTCCACGTTGATTGGAAAATTTTTCCAACTCTGTTTCATCAAATATACCTATCTTTTCAAGAACACCGTTCAAAATTTTTCTATTATTGACTTTAATAATATAATCACCTCTGCTTATGCCCGTTGCTTCCAAGGTGTCAGAAAGCATAGTGCACATTTCTGCATCAGCTAATACATTTGACGCTCCAACCGTATCAGCATCACATTGGTAAAACTGTCTAAATCTTCCAGGACCCGGTTTTTCATTGCGCCAAACTGGGCCCATAGAATATCTACGGTATGGGCTTGGTAAATGGTTCTGATTTTCAGCATAAACCCTTGCCAAAGGAGCAGTAAGATCATAACGCAAAGCCAACCAACCTTCATCTTCTTGCCAAGCAAAAACACCTTCATTTGGTCTTTCAATATCAGGCAAAAACTTACCTAAAGCCTCTACAGTCTCAATTGCACTAGTTTCTAAAGCTTCAAAACCATACAAATGGTATACTTCCATAATTTGCTGAAGCAGTAAATTACGTGCCCTAATCTCACTTCCAAAATAATCTCTGAAGCCCTTCGGCGCCTCTGCCTTTGGCCTTTTAATTTTAATTTTCTTTTCTTTAGACATTTTCTTGTCCATCTGTTGTTGTCTGTAATGTCCTAAACTAAGGCCATGTTAGGAGCAACCTTTGCAGGATCAAAGTCTAGTAATTAATAAAAACCTAGCTTATATTGTCTCACAAATATAAGAGACAAAAATGACCCAAAATAATACAAAACTATTAGAAGAAAACTATACTCGTTTAGAGTTAATGCTCGAAGAGCTAAATACTGTAATTACCCGTCAGGACAAAGAAATTTTAATTCTAAGTCGAAAAATAGAATTATTGATGGTTCGAGAGGCGCAACGAGAGCAAGAAGATACTGGCTCTATTTTGCTTGCTGACGTGAAGCCACCACATTGGTAAAACATTAAGCTAAAAATTTATAGGTTGTTAATTAAATAACTTTAAAAATCTTCAACTTCAACAACTCCAGCCAAAGACTTTAAGGCGCCTTTTGTTTCTGGTGTAACTGGAAATTTTCCCTTTAATACCATTTCAACTTCTCCAGGCAAACTGGGATGCATCAAAAATAGTCTAATAGGTCCAACAGACTTGCTATTAACTGCTTTCTTGGCTCGTTCCAAAACTGAGGCAACAGACGGTAAAACTTCTGGTTCATTAACATAAACGCACAACCCTGCCGATGCACCACTCAAAATGGCCTTATCAACTAGCTGAACTGATCGAGCTAACATTTTTAATTGCCCACCCTCTATAGTTGCATCAGCTGTCAAAACAACATTATCACCAGGTTCTAAATCATTTCTTGAAGCTTCCAACACATCTGAAAACATTGTCACTTCATAGATACCTGTTGGATCAGACAATTGTACAAACGCATACCTATTCCCACGAGCAGATTTACGTTCTTGCCTCGAGGTAACAGATCCAGCAATCTTAATAATAGAAGCGCCATTTTTTACTTTATTTTCCACTTCTGCAAAATTTAATATGTTGCTCCTCTTAAGTGAACTTGCATAATCATCTAATGGATGGCCACTCAAATAAAAGCCAACAGCCATATGCTCTTGACTTAACTTTTCCATTGGAAGCCAATCATCCATCTTACCAAGCCTAGGTTCAGGCAAATCATCTCCACTATCCCCAAATAATGAAACTTGTGTCGAATTTTTATCATCATTAACAGCTGAAGAGTAATTTATTAGAGCGTCAATTGCTTTAAATATTTTTTGGCGGTTAGTATCTAAAATATCAAATGCTCCAGCACGAGCAAGCATTTCTAGTGGACGTCGTCCTACGCGTTTTAAATTAATTCGTCTCGCAAAATCATAGATATTTGCAAACGGTTCTTCTCCACGAGATTCAGCTATCATTGTCATTGCATCGACGCCAATGTTTTTCAATCCACCAAGGGCATAGTAAATACTTTGATTCTCTACAGTAAATGTAGAGCCAGATTTGTTTATACATGGTGGAAAAATCTGAATTCCAAGGCGTTCAATTTCCTGTTTATAAACGTTTAACTTTTCAGTTAAATGAAGATCACAATTCATTACAGCTGCCATAAATTCAACTGGGTAATTAGCTTTCAACCAGGCGGTCTGATAACTCACTACAGCATAAGCGGCTGCATGAGATTTATTAAATCCATAATTAGCAAATTTTTCTAATAAATCAAAAACTTCTTTTGCTTTTTGTTTATCAACACCCTTTTTTGCTGCACCACTTTCAAACTTTGGTCGTTCTGCATCCATGGCCTCTTTTATTTTTTTTCCCATTGCACGTCTGAGAAGGTCTGCGCCTCCTAGCGAATACCCACCCATCAGCTGTGCAATCTGCATAACCTGCTCTTGATAAACAATAATGCCTTGAGTTTCTTCCAAAATATGATCAATTAATGGATGAATGGATTGCAAACTCCTTTGCCCATTCTTAACTTCACAATAAGCTGGAATATTTTCCATTGGACCTGGCCTGTACAAGGCTACCAAAGCAACAATATCTTCAATACATGTTGGCTTCATTCGCCTCAAAGCATCCATCATACCGGCACTTTCTACCTGAAATACCGCAACTGTTTTAGCGCTAGAATAGAGATCATAAGTCGCCTTATCGTCTAAAGGAATACTCCCGATTTCAATATTTAATTCACGAAGTTTGAGAAGATCAATTGCATTCTTTATCACAGTTAAAGTTTTCAACCCTAAAAAATCAAACTTTACCAGACCAGCTTGCTCCACCCATTTCATATTGAACTGCGTTGCAGGCATTTCAGAACGAGGGTCTTGGTACAAAGGAACCAACTCATCTAACGGCCTATCTCCAATTACGATTCCAGCCGCGTGGGTAGCAGCGTTTCGAAGCAAACCCTCCACTTGCTGAGCATAATTCAACATTCTACCCACGATTTCTTCTGATTTGGCTTCGTCCCGTAGCTTTGGCTCATCAGTTAATGCTTTTTCTATTGAAACTGGCCTAACACCTTCTAGTGGTATTAATTTAGCTAACCTATCCACCTGTCCATAAGGCATTTGTAAAACACGCCCAATATCACGTATTGCCATTTTAGAAAGTAATGCGCCAAATGTAATAATTTGACCTACCTTGTCATTACCATATTTTTTTTGAACATATTGAATAACCTCTTCACGTCGATCCATACAAAAATCAATATCAAAATCTGGTATGGATACTCGCTCTGGATTTAAAAACCTCTCAAATAACAATGAATAACGCAATGGATCCAAATCAGTAATAGTTAACGAGTAAGCTACTAATGAACCTGCACCTGACCCTCGCCCTGGACCCACTGGTATACCACGTGATTTAGCCCATTTTATGAAATCGGCTACAATCAAAAAATAACCAGGAAACCCCATTTCTTCAATTATATTTAATTCAAAATTAAGTCTTTTTTCATAGACTTCAATTGAGGCAACCATAGGAATTTCTGATAACCTTGCCTTCAGACCTTCAGCAGCCTGCATACGAAGCAACTCTACCTCATCATCGGCAAACTTAGGCAAAATTGGCTCACGAACATTTGCTTTAAATGCGCATCTTTTAGTAATTTCAACAGTGTTCTTTATCGCTTCTGGTAAATCAGCAAATAATGCAATCATTTCTTCCTGAGATTTGAAATAATGTTCAGTTGTGAAACGCCGTCTCTCTTCCTTTTGATCAACATACGTCCCATCCCCAATACAAATCAAAGCATCATGTGCCTCAAACATTGCTCTCGCAGGAAAATGCACATCATTTGTTGCCACTAGAGGCAAATTTAATTCATAAGCCAATTCTATCAAGGTTTTTTCTGTAAAAATCTCTTTATCAAGATACCTACCTTCAGAAATAGGATGTCTTTGAATTTCAACATATAGGCGCTGTGAAAAGTTGTTTTCTAATTGTTGCAACAATATTTTCGCTTGATCTCTATGACCATCATAAATTAATTGACCTACCGGCCCATCAGCTCCACCAGTAAGGCAAATCAATCCACCGTTGTGGGAGCAGATTTCATCAATGCTCAAACCCAAAGGAGTGTCAGTATTACTTAAATAAAACAATGAGTTCAATTTAAGCAGATTATTGTATCCAACTTCGTTTTGAACCAAAAGAACAATATAATTTTTTTCAAAACTTTGACTTGCTTCAGCTTGATCAGGTTTTAACTTAACTTCTATTTGGCACCCTATAATAGGCTGCACTCCTGCTTCAGAAACTATGGTGGAAAATTCGAGGGCAGCAAACATATTATTAGTATCTGTCACAGCAACTGCTGGCATTTTTGTATTTTTACAAAATTCACTTATCTTTTTTAGTGGTATTGCCCCTTCTAACAGCGAATATTCTGAATGAAGACGTAAATGAATGAATCGGGGTTCTTTTTTCATGGATCATATTAAACACAAAGAGATACCATCTAAAAGAGAAACTGTTTATATTAAAGATTTATAAGATACATGCTCAATAAATTGATAATCACTCTTGCTAAAAACCTGTAAGATGAGACAATACGTTGAAACCTTGGAGGCAAAATGGGCAAATTAACTACTCATGTTTTAAATACAAGTACAGGTATGCCAGCCTCAGATATGAAAATAGAGCTTTATATTATAAAAAATAGCAAAAAAATATTTATCAATTCATTTTTTACAAATAAAGACGGAAGACTTGAAAACCCTTTATTAATTGGGTCTGATTTTAAATTAGGCAACTATCGAATAGTATTTCATGTTGGAGATTATCAAAACAAAACTGACGGTGTTGCAATAGAGAACAGGTTTTTAGGTACTATTCCAATACAGTTTTCTATAACAGATGATAGTCATTACCATATACCTTTATTGTATTCACAATTTGGTTATTCAACTTATAGGGGTAGCTAATGAATGAAATAACTTTCATTTTAAATGGGGAAAAAATATCATTACAAAATCCATCACCTACTAAAACACTGCTTGATTGGCTACGTGAGGAACAGAAACTCACTGGTACTAAAGAGGGTTGCAATGAAGGTGATTGTGGTGCTTGTACCGTATTGGTCACAAACCTGAGAGATAATAAACCTGAATACAAAGCACTCAATGCATGCATTTTGTTTCTACCACAGTTAAATGATAAGGTTTTAAGAACTATCGAAGGCGTGACCGATAAAAACAAAAAAGTGAAAATACAACGTGAAATGATAACTCAACATGGAAGTCAATGTGGTTTCTGCACCCCTGGCTTTATAGTTTCATTAGTAGCCGGACAGTTAAATAAAGACAAAAACCATGATGATGTAATAGCTGGAAATCTCTGCAGATGCACTGGGTACGCACCAATAATTGCTGCTGCAGAAGCTGCACATGACGATGTAAAACCAAGCTGGGTAAACACAGATAATAAAATCTTAAAACAACTCGGCTCATCAGGTAAGAAAAAAAATCAAAATGCCTATCTACCTAAAACAATTAAAGAGTTGGAAAAATGGTATACTAAAAACCCAAAGGGAACCTTAGTTGGTGGAGCGACTGATGTAGGCTTATGGGTAACAAAAAACTTACGTGACTTAAAAGAGATATGTTTTATTGGACAAATTGAAGAGATGTCCAAAATTAATATATCTAGAAACGTCTTAAATGTTGGGGCTAGCACTACCATAGAAGTGCTCAGACAAGAATTACAAAAAAAATATCCAGATTTCTCTGAATTGCTTAGAAGGTACGGTTCAATGCAAGTTAGAAATGCTGCTACTTTAGGTGGAAATATTGCAAATGGCTCACCAATAGGTGATAGCCCACCAGCATTAATAGCAATAGGAGCCTCAATTCTATTAAATCGAAACGGCAAACGCAGGAAAATTCCAATTGAAGATTTTTTTATAAGGTATGGTCAACAAGATCTACACCCTGGAGAATTTATAGAATTAATAGAAATTCCGTTATCCGAGAAAAATCTGAAATGTTACAAAATCTCAAAACGATTTGATCAAGACATCTCCGCAATTTGCGGATGCTTTAATATAACTTTAGAAAAGAATAAAGTAAAAACGGCCAGAATTGCGTTTGGTGGAATGGCGGAAATACCCAAAAGAGCAACTTCAGTTGAGAATTTTTTATTAGGAAGCACATGGTCAGAAGAAATTATCTCCAGCGCCATGGCTCTGTTTGATAAAGATTTTAACCCCATTAGTGATCTTAGAGCTACATCTGAATATAGAAAAATAACTGCTAAAAACTTGTTAAAAAAATATTATATTGAAACCAATTCAGTTGAAAAAAATACTAATGTTCTGAAGATAATATCATGAGTGTAAACACATCAAGCCCTCACGATGCTGCCATACTACATGTAACTGGGTCAGCGCAGTATACAGACGATATTCCAACGCCCGAAAACACTCTACATCTAGCATTTGGTTTATCAGAGGTAGCAAATGGCAAAATTACCTCAATGGATTTTAAAAATGTACTATCTGCTGAGGGTGTACAAGATATAATAACTGCGGGTGGTATTTCTGGTAAAAATGATATCTCTCCTGCTCCTTACCCAGAGCCACTTTTGAGTGAAGGTAAAGTTAATTATATTGGTCAGCCTATTTTTATTTGCGCTGCCACAAGTCATCTGTTGGCACGAAAAGCAATCAAGTTATCAAATATAAATATAAGAGAAAAAAAAGCTGTCCTCAGTATAGAAGATGCATTGCAGGCAAAAACGTTTCTTGAGCAACCGATAACTTTTAAAAAAGGAAACGCCAGAACCGCAATAGCTAACGCTAAAAATACTTTGCAAGGATCAATTATCATTGGAGGGCAAGAACACTTTTATCTAGAAGGGCAAGCCGCTTTGGCCATTCCACACGATGATGGTGATATAACAATACATTGCTCAACACAGCATCCTAGCGAGATCCAACATAAAGTGGCCGACACTCTTAAAAAACCAATGAACGCTATAAGAGTACAAGTTAGGCGTATGGGGGGCGGCTTTGGTGGGAAAGAAAGTCAAGCTAATGCATTGGCGGTAGCATGCGCACTAATGGCTGAAAAAACTGGCAAGCCATGCAAAATGAGATATGATCGTGATGATGATATGATCATAACTGGAAAGCGACATGATTTTCGTATAGATTACAGGGTGGGTTTTAATCAATTTGGAAAAATAGATGGAATAGAATTTGAACACTTCGTCCGCTGTGGATGGAGCGCAGATTTAAGTATACCAGTAGCAGACCGAGCTATGCTTCATAGCGACAATGCTTATTTTCTCTCTGATGTAAAAATAACGTCTCACAGATTGCTTACAAACACTCAATCAGCAACTGCCTTTCGAGGATTTGGGGGTCCGCAAGGAATGGTTGGAATTGAGCAAGTAGTAAGCCATATCGCACAGTACTTGAAAAAAGATGCATTAAAGGTGAGCGAGTTAAATTTTTATAAAAACCCCTCAAAAGATCAAAACAATTATCAAACTACACCTTACCATATGCCCATCTCTGATAGTATTATAAGACCTTTGGTAAAGAAGTTAAAATTGTCTGCTGATTATGATAAGCGAAGGCAAGAAGTGAAAAACTGGAATACAAAAAACAAAATACTAAAAAAGGGATTAGCCCTAACCCCAGTAAAGTTTGGAATTTCCTTCACTTTAACACATCTCAATCAGGCTGGGGCACTTGTGCATATCTACCAAGACGGATCTATTAGAATTAATCATGGTGGTACAGAAATGGGCCAAGGTTTATTTCAAAAAATTGCGCAGGTGGCTGCTGAAGAGTTTTCTCAGCCAGTAGAAAATGTAAAAATAACTGCAACAGACACGGGGAAAGTACCTAACACATCCGCTACCGCTGCAAGTTCAGGAACAGATTTAAACGGAATGGCGGTCCAAGCAGCGTGTAACAAAATTAAAGAACGACTAAAATCATATTTGAGTAAAACTCATAAGGTACATATTTCTAAAATTAGTTTTACCAGAGGTCAAATTCTTATTGGAAAAAAGAGGGAAACTTTTAAAGATGTTATTAAAGCTGCTTATGCAAATAGGATCAGCCTAAGTGCAACTGGATTCTACGCCACTCCAGACGTAAAATGGGACAGAATTAAAGGCAAAGGAAACCCTTTTTATTATTTTTCTTACGGCGCTGCTTTAACTGAGGTTATAATAGATACCTTGACAGGAGAAAACCGTATCTTAAGGGTTGATATCTTACACGATGTTGGAAATTCTATTAACCCAGCCATAGACATTGGACAAATACAAGGTGGCTATGTGCAAGGTGCTGGCTGGTTAACAACTGAAGAGCTCGTTTGGGATAATAAAGGCAATTTGAAAACCCACGCACCATCAACTTACAAAATACCTGCTAGTTCAGACAGACCCAGAATTTTTAATACAAATTTGTACAAATATAAAGGTAATAAAAAAAGAACTATCTATAGATCTAAAGCAGTAGGTGAGCCACCATTCATGTTAGGGATTTCGGTACTAATGGCTTTAAATGATGCAATAGCGTCTATAGGCATAGGAAATGTCCCTGCCCTATTGGACGCACCAGCCACACCAGAAAGAATTCTATTTGCAGTCCAAAAGCAGTTGGGTGTATCGATAAAATGAGTTTTGATTTCCAAAAAACAAATGAATATATTAAGAGCCATGGTAAAATTGCCCGAGTCTTAATTTTGAAAACTTTTGGGTCTGCCCCACGTGATGAAGGAACCACAATGCTTATCTGGGACTCAGGACAATTTGGAACCATTGGTGGTGGTGAGCTAGAATATCAGGTAACACGATTAGCCAAAAAAATAATTATCGATAATAAAGGCTCAAGAATTAAAAAGTTCAGTTTAGGTCCAGATATGGGTCAATGCTGTGGGGGTGCTGTTGAATTATTAATAGAAATTTTAGATGAAACTAAAGTGAAGTTTATTTCAGTAGATGATGGTTTTTTTGCTCGTCCAGTTTTTAAGAACGAAAAATCACTTAATGTTCAGGCCTTAATTAAGAGTTATCGAAACAAATCAGTTCCAATAAAAACTTCATTTAAAGATGGCTGGTTATTTGAGCCTGTAACAAAGGAAAAAGAACTTATTTGGATATATGGTGCTGGGCATGTCGGCACAGCTATTGCAAATATACTAAGTAAACTAAGTCAATTTTCAGTTACCTGCATCGATACTTCTCAAGATCGTTACCCAGATAACTTTCCAAAAACTGTCGAGAAGTTAATTACAAAGAACCCAGCGCAGATAGTCCAATATGCTCCATCAGAAACACACCACCTAATTTTAACTTACTCCCACGCCTTGGACTTGGAGATTTGCCATCAATTATTACAACACAATTTCGCAACAGCCGGACTAATTGGTTCAAAAACAAAATGGGCAAGGTTCAAAAAGAGATTAAATGAATTAAACTATACATTCGAACAAATAAATAGAATTATATGTCCAATTGGAGAGCCTTCTTTTGGAAAATCTCCTTATGAAATAGCCATTGGGGTCGCTAGTATGCTTCTTGATAAAGAGAAAAATATTAAACTGATAAAAGAAGCTTAATGTTGAAAAAATTACTTGAAATTAATGATATAAGTAAAAGCTATCCCGGTGTGGTGGCCAACAAATCAATTAATATGAATATAAAAGAGGGCGAAATACATGCTGTCTTAGGTGAAAATGGAGCAGGCAAATCCACATTAGTAAAGATTATTTATGGGCTAGTCCAACCAGATGATGGTTCAATGATGTTTAGTGGCAAAGAATATGCTCCAGAAGAACCTCGTTTTGCTCGAAATAGTGGAGTGGCGATGGTTTTTCAGCATTTTTCTTTGTTTGAAGCATTAACTGTCGCTGAAAACGTTTCTTTAGGAATGGAAAAACCCCCTTCAGCCAAAGAGTTATCAAAAAGTATACTAAAGATTTCTGAAGAATACGGATTGCCATTAGATCCAAACAGATTGGTGGGTACACTGTCAGCTGGTGAACGACAAAGAGTGGAGATAGTTCGATGTTTATTGCAAAATCCTAGACTACTTATAATGGACGAACCCACCTCTGTATTAACGCCTCAAGAAGTTCAAATACTATTTGAAACACTGCGCAAGCTTGCATCAGAGGGCACTTCTATTTTGTACATCTCACATAAACTCGAAGAAATTAGAACATTATGCCACGAAGCAACTATTTTAAGACAAGGGCAAGTTGTTGCTACATGTGATCCTACCAAAAAATCAGCTCGTGAATTAGCCGAAATGATGGTTGGTTCGTCACTTACAGCGCCCGCACGCGGCAAAGTTAGTTTGGGCAAGCCACTATTAGAAATCATTAATTTAGATTTAAGATCTACTGACCAATTTGGCACATCTCTAAACAAAATTTCTTTAACATTACACAAAAATGAAATTTTGGGTATTGGTGGTGTGGCTGGAAATGGACAAGACGAACTATTAGCTGCGCTATCAGGGGAATATATATGTGCCTCAAATTCAATAAAGTTAAATAATATTGCTATTGGCGATCTTTCACCAAATAAACGGCGCAGTATGGGAATATTGGCTGCGCCTGAAGAAAGATTGGGGCATGCTGCAGCACCTGATATGAATTTAGTTGAAAATACTTTACTCACAGCCAGAGTAAGACAAGGTCTTTCCAAAAATGGATTTATAAATTGGAATAAGACAAACGAGTTCGCAAAGAAAATAATCAATCAATTTGATGTTAGAACTCCAGGACCTAATAGTATCGCTCGCTCTTTATCTGGAGGAAATCTGCAAAAATTTGTAATTGGACGGGAAATCTTGCAAGCGCCAGAAGTTCTAATTGTTAATCAGCCTACATGGGGGGTAGACGCTGCTGCGGCAGCAGATATCAGACAAGCAATAATGGATTTAGCGACGAATGGCGCTGGAATAATAGTAATTAGTCAAGATCTAGATGAATTATTAGAAATTTCAGATAATTTTGCAGCTTTAAATTCTGGAAACCTTTCAAAACCAAAATCCACTAAAGACCTTTCAATGGATGAGATAGGATTGATGATGGCAGGAAACGCAATCAAAAACGATACACCTTTAGAGGGAACGAGACATTGAATGGGAGAACAATGCCTCGTATCATATGGCTAATCATTAATCTTTTTTCAATATCCCTGGTTAAACGATCTGAACCTTCTAAAACTTGGACAGCCTTAACCCCATTATTAGCAGTTATATTTACAATGATTGCTGGTGGATTGCTATTTATGATCTTAGGAAAGGATCCTTTTTTAGCATTAAGAGTTATGTTTTGGGATCCAATATTTGGCGAAATGTCATTTTACTTTCGCCCTCAATTACTTGTAAAAGCGGCACCATTAATCTTAATTGCGCTTGGTTTATCAATAGGTTTTAGAGCTGGAATATGGAATATTGGAGCAGAAGGTCAATACATAATAGGTGCAATTTGTGGTGCATCAGTGGCGTTAGCATTCTATCCTTATGAAAGTGTTTTTATTTTCCCACTAATGATTTTAGCTGGAGGTATAGGGGGATGGGTTTGGGCTATGATTCCAGCCTTACTTCGCACGAAATTTAATACAAATGAAATACTTGTATCATTAATGTTAGTTTATGTGGCTGAACAAATTCTCAATTCATTAGCAATCGGACTATTAAGGAACCCTGAAGGCAATGGCTTCCCTGGCTCTCGTAACTTGCAAGATTACGCCTCTGCATCAAATCATGAAATCTGGGTAGGGACAGGAGCACATTGGGGGGTTGTTTTAGCCCTAGGTTTTGCTGTTGGTTTTTACATTTTGTTAAACCAGCATTTGCTTGGTTTTCAGACAAAATTAACAGGACAATCACCTCGCGCTGCCAAATTTTCTGGAATAAGTCCTAATTTCATAATAGTAATATGTTTAGGTTTATCTGGTATGTTAGCTGGTCTAGCTGGGTTATTTGAGGTGTCTGGCCCCTCAGGTCAGATAACGATTGGATTCAATGTAGGTTACGGCTTTACAGCAATAATTGTTGCATTTTTGGGACGACTTAATCCACTTGGGATAGTACTCGCAGGATTATTAATGGCTTTGACTTATATCGGTGGAGAATTGGCACAAATGCAACTGGGACTGCCAGCAGCAGCGATCCAAGCTTTCCAAGGTATGTTGTTATTTTTCTTATTGGCTTTGGATGTATTATCAAACTATCGGTTTAACTTTAGATTTAGGAAGGTGAGTTAAATGGATGTTTCCTCCATAAGTCCAACTCTTTTAATCGCAAGCCTTATAGTTGCATCAACGCCAATCATGCTAGCTGCAATTGGAGAACTCGTAGTGGAAAGAGCTGGTGTTTTAAATCTAGGTGTTGAAGGAATGATGATAACTGGCGCCATATGCGGGTTTATCGTAGCTTATGAAACTGGAAGTCCAATCTATGGGGTTATAGCATCAATTTTAGGTGGTGCAGCATTATCTTTAATCTTCGCTATTTTAACACAATTCTTTTTAGCAAACCAGGTCGCATCAGGTCTGGCATTAACCCTATTTGGATTGGGATTTTCAGCACTTATTGGAAAAGGATACACAGGTATCACACCTCCTGATATGAGTAGTCCAAACCTTGGATTTTTGACAGAGATTCCCTTTCTTGGTAAAATGTTATTTGAGCATGACTATCTAGTTTATTTAGCATTTTCCATTATACTACTGGTTAGTATTTTCTTACGATACACACGCCAAGGATTAATTTTAAGAGCTGTGGGTGAAGATCATTCAAGCGCGCATGCATTAGGTTATAAGGTAATCCGAGTAAGGGTTTTAGCTATATTATTTGGTGGTGGATGTGCTGGTTTAGGCGGGGCATACATATCTTTGATTCGAGTACCACAATGGGCAGAAGGTATGACCCATGGCGCTGGATGGATTGCACTTGCAATTGTTGTATTTGCTTCTTGGAAACCATTGAGAATTTTATTTGGTGCTTGGCTATTTGGAGGCCTGACAGTTCTACAGTTAAATTTGCAAGCTGCAGGAGTTTCAGAAATTAATTTGATATTATTTAAAATCCCACTTCAAGTTCAGTATTTGACTATGGCACCATATCTGATAACGATATTGGTATTAGTTTTAATGTCAGCTCGGGCATTATCTAATGCACCAGGATCATTGGGAAAATCATTCCATGTATCCGACTAAGAATTATTAATTGGATCGTCAATGATCCTTACAAAAAGGGGAGAACTATGAACATATTAAAAAAAATTTCACTAGGAATGGCTTTAATAACAGGTATAACTGTTGCAATTTCTGGAACTGCAATAACTGCTGAACCTGTTAAAGTTGGCTTCATTTATATTGGACCACCTGGAGATCATGGGTGGACTTATCGTCATGATATTGGAAGAAAAGCCGTAGAAGCACATTTTGGTGATGCTGTAGAAACTACTTTTCAAGAAAATGTACCAGAAGGTCCAGATGCTGTTCGCGCCATTACACAAATGGCCCTAAGTGGACACGATCTTATATTTACAACCTCTTATGGTTACATGGATCAAACATTAGCTGTTGCAAAAAAGTTTCCAAACGTAAAGTTTGAACATGCAACAGGCTGGAAAACAGCAGATAACGTGAGCAATTATGGATTAAAGCTTTACCAATCAAGACATGTTCAAGGTGTTATCGCAGGCTTAATGACTAAAACAAACAAAATTTGTTATGTTGCAAGCTTTCCAATTCCAGAAGTTATTCGTGAAATAAATACTTTCTATCTTGGTGCAAAAACGCAGAATCCAGACGTAGAGGTTCAAATTGTTTGGGTTTATACTTGGTATGATCCAGGAAAAGAAGCAGATGCTGCACAAGCAATGATTGACAATGGCTGTGATGTAATCACTCAGCATACAGATTCTCCTGCACCTCTTGTTACAGCTGAAAAAGCTGGACTCGTTGGTTTTGGTCAGGCAAGTGATCAAACACCATTTGCTCCAAACGCACAATTAACTGGAACTATTGATAATTGGGACCCTTATTATATTGATAGAGTACAAGCGGTGATTGACGGAACTTGGGAGGGTCACGGTACGTACTTTGGTGATATAAGTGAAGGAGCTGTAGGTATGGCACCATTTGCTAATATGCCTCAAAATGTAATGGATATCGCAATGGACGTACGTGCAAAAATTACAAATGGTACATATTTTGCATTTACAGGACCATTAAAGGATCAAAGTGGTGAACTTCGTTTGAAAGATGGCGAAGTAGCTTCACGCATGATGCTTGATACTATGGACTGGTACGTAGAAGGAATAACGGCCAAATACCCAGATTAATAATAATCTAAAGCAAGGGGGGTTACTTTTCCCCCTTGTTACTTCGTTTTGAATACAAAATAATACAAAGAATTACTAAAATAAAACTAATTATAAAAGGGGATCCAGGAAAATATAAATAATTTCCGACCCTAGTAAAAAATCCAAATGTAAATGTCATCAATAAGGGGGAAATTATCATTCCAATGGCTGTGATGCTAGTCAGTAATCCTTGTAACTCTCCCTGTTGATTATCAGGAACAGCTTGGCTCATAAGCCCTTGCAGAGCTGGACCAGAAATAACCCCCAAACTTATAACTGGAATTAACACCCAAATCATCCAAGAATCTGTGATAAACGCTATAAAAAAGAAAGAGATAATATTTATATATAGTGTAATTTTTACTGTTTTATTTTCACCAATATATCTTATAATTTTTTTCATCAAATAACCTTGGGTAAATGCCATACATAATCCAAATGCTGCAAACGAATACCCTATCTGAATTGGCCCCCAATCGAATTTTTCTTCTGACCAATAAGACCAAATTGCAGGATAAACATAAAAAGCCACATCATATATAAAAAGTATTAACAATAACCGCCCTACTCCGTTTATCCTTCTTAGCTGTCTTAATGCCGACAATGGATTAGCCCTATTGAGATTAAATGGTCTTTTATTTTCATCAGTTACAGTTTCAGGTAGCACAATATAGCCCAAACATAAGTTTAAAAAAGCCAAACCGGCAGCAGCAAAAAATGGCGCTCTAGAAGAAAACTCTCCCAGGACTCCACCCAATAATGGACCAAGAACAAACCCAATACCAAACGCTGCGCCAATCAAACCAAAGTTTTGTGCTTTCTCGTTATTTTTGGAAATATCTGCCATATAGGCCATTGCAGTAGAATGGGTTGCAGCCGTTACACCCCCGACCAATCTACCAATAAATAACACCCAAATTGATGCCGCATAACCCATAATTAAATAATCAATTACCATTACAAATAGTGAGACTAATAAAACAGGTCGCCTTCCATAACTATCGGATAAGTTTCCCAACAATGGACCAAAACAAAATTGCATAAATGCAAATGAAGTGGCTAATAATCCACCCCAAATAGCCGCAGTACTGACACCGGTATTTCCCAGCTCTTTAAGCAAAGCAGGCATAACTGGCCCTATAAGTCCAATTCCCATTGAATCTATGATAATTGTCATTATTAGAAAAGTCTTAGCTTGAGTAATATTCATAAATTACATTTTTCAAAATCAGGATTTAAAAGAAATTAATTATAGGCCAAGAACTAGTTTTTTCTTGGAGGTGCCCCGCCTAGAAAATCATTCTTATTTTGATAATCACATCCAGCTTCGGTCATTTGAAGATGCAACTCTTTGCCAGTATAAGGGTTTTCTAATGCTACTTTTTCATCAAACTCAATGCCTAGCCCAGCAGTGGTAGGTGCATTAATATAACCATCTTCCCAGGTAATTGAATTTTTAATTAATTTCAAATGAAACTCACCACCCGTTTGAATGGTTTCTACTAATAAAAGATTCGGAATATTTGCAGCAAGTTGAATATTTGCCGCCCACTCAACGGGCCCAGCGTAAAGGTGTGGTGCAATTTGCGCATTATAAACCTCAGCTAACGCTGCTATTTTCTTAGTTTCCAAAATCCCACCAGATCTACCTAAAGCAGGTTGCAAAATCGAAGCACCACCAGTTCGAAGGATAGCACCAAATTCTGCCTTGGTGGTCATTCTCTCTCCTGTTGCAATAGGAATTCTAACTTGTTTTGCAACCTTTTCAAATTCCAATAAATTATCTGGTGGTATTGGTTCTTCAAACCATAAGGGATCAAAAACTTCTAATCTTCTGCCCAATCTGATGGCACCTGCGGTGTTAAATTGCCCATGCGTTCCAAATAATAGATCAGCTTTTGTTCCAACTGCATCTCGAATTGCTTTACAAAATGACACTGATTTCTCAATATCTCTCATTGAAGGATGATGGCCACCTCTGATCGTATAAGGTCCAGCAGGATCAAATTTTAGGGCAGTAAAGCCAAGCTTAACCATCTCTATGGCTGATTCTGCAGCCATTTCTGGGGACAACCAAAAATCCTTGATATTATGATGTGGGAGAGGATAAAGATAGGTGTAAGATCTGATGCGCTTGTTCATTAACCCACCAATTAAAGCATAAACAGGCCTATCAAATGCCTTGCCCAATATATCCCAACAGGCAATTTCTAATCCAGAAAAAGCACCCATTACAGTTAGATCTGGTCTCTGAGTAAACCCACTAGAGTAAGCTCGACGGAACATAAGTTCAACATTTTCTGGATTTTCATTATACATATGTCGATAAAAGACATCTTCTATTACTGCCTTCATGGCATCAGGTCCAACAGAAGATGCATATACCTCCCCATAACCTACTATGCCATTATCTGCAGTCAGTTTAACAAAGATCCAATACCTTCCTCCCCAGCCGGGAGGCGGCGTACCTACTACAAATATTTCTAAATCTTTTAATTTCATACAAAGCACTCCAACTTATAGCCACTTTGCGCAAAATTATTAATAATATCCAGTAATAAATTATACTTTTAATTTTAAATTTTTAATAATTTTAATAAGAACATTTGAATTATTAATAATAATTAAATTAACGCTTTATATTTATTTATTTCATCAGTACACGTGCATGAAATTTAAAGAGATTTTCAATGACACAACAAACATCAATGCGAGCTTTTGCACGCTCAATAAGTTTTTTTAATAACCAAAAATCTGAAATCAAAAAAGTTAAATTAAGTACTGAGATTTTATGTGGATTAACTGTTTCACTTGCCCTTGTTCCAGAAGCTATTGCTTTTGCATTTGTCGCTGGCGTTGCACCCTTAGTTGGGCTTTATGCTGCTTTTATTGTTGGAATCATCACTGCTGTATTTGGTGGAAGACCAGGGATGATTTCTGGAGCTACGGGCGCTCTAGCGGTAGTAATGGTTTCACTAGTGGCAAGTCATGGCGTGGACTATTTATTTGCCAGTGTGGTTTTGATGGGAATAATGCAACTTATTGCTGGCTTTTTTAGATTAGGAAAATTTATAAGAATGGTGCCACATCCCGTGATGTTGGGGTTTGTGAATGGTTTGGCAGTGGTTATTTTCCTTGCCCAATTAGAGCAGTTTAAGTTTGCTAATTCAGAAGGAGCTCATGTTTGGATGAGCGGGACAACCTTATATTTAACTCTCGCATTAGTTTTTGGTACTATGTTCATAATATGGTTAACTTCGAAAGTCTCCAAAGCTATTCCACCCCCATTGGTTGCAATAGGAATAGTTACTGGATTGGTTGTATTTTTTAATATTGCTGTTCCCCGTGTAGGCGATCTAGCATCAATGGCTGGTAGCTTACCTGAATTCCATATTCCTGAAATACCCTTAACATTTGAGGCATTTAAGATCATACTTCCTTATTCATTAATTTTAGCAATGATTGGTTTGATAGAAAGCCTACTAACTCTAAATTTAGTCGGTGAAATAACTGGTAAAAAAGGGGGAGCATCTCAAGAATGTTTGGCCCAAGGAGCAGCTAATACTATAACTGGATTTTTTGGTGGCATGGGTGGTTGTGCCATGATTGGTCAATCAATGATAAACATTAATTCTGGAGGTAGAACACGCATTTCAGGAATTTCTGCTGCCCTTTTTCTGCTCCTTTTTATCCTTTATGGAAGTTCTATTATTGAAATGATTCCACTAGCAGCATTAGTGGGTGTAATGTTTATGGTAGTAATAGGAACATTTGCTTGGAATTCACTTCGTCTTTTATTTATTGTGCCCCGTGCAGATGCGCTTGTAATTTTGTTAGTAACTTTCGTAACAGTAATGGAAGACTTAGCAATAGCTGTGATAGTTGGTGTTATAGTATCAGCCTTAGTGTATGCTTGGAATGCCGCATCAAGGATTCATGCAACAGCACGGCCCTCTGATACAGAAATTGGAGCACTTGTATACGAAATTGAGGGTCCACTATTTTTTGGATCCGCTACAAGCTTTATGGAGCTATTTGCACCAGAAACTGATCCTGAAATTGTTATTCTTGATTTCATGAAATCAAGGGTAGTCGATCAGAGCGCTTTGCAAGCAATTGAGGCTGTAGCAAAAAAATATAAATCTGCAGGAAAACGCATAATGTTACGTCATTTGTCATCAGACTGTCATCGCTTACTAAACAAATCTGGTCAATTAACTGTAATGCAAAATGATGATCCAGATTATGAATTGGCTGTAGATTATGATGTTCAAATTGGTCGTTTTTCTAGTAGTCATTAATTTTTCCCAAAGTGGAAAGTTAATCAATCAAATACTATTACATTGCGACGAGTATTACCCAATTTAACATCATTTACTGCTTCATTTATTTCATTGAGCGAATATTGTCTTGTCACTAACTCATCAAGTTTTAATCGGCCCTGTTGATACAAATTGATCAAAATAGGAATATCTTTTTTGAGTACTGAGCTTCCCATATACGAACCTAACAATGATTGACTGGTCGTAGCTAAAATTACAGGCTCGATAGCTACTTTTGCACCAGATGGAGGCATTCCAACCATTACAACACTGCCACCCACACTTAAAAACCTACTTGCACTTTCATAAGCTGGTATTGAGCCAACAGTTACAAAGACATAATCAACGCCACGACCTCCAGTCATTTTTTTTACGATTCGATACGGTTTCTCTTCACTAGTTAAAATACCGTCGGTTGCACCAAATTCTTTAGCCGCATCTAGTTTTTCTTTAGACACATCTATTGCTATGATCTTGGATGCACCAGCAATTGCTGCGCCCTGTATAGCGTTAAGGCCTACACCACCGGCGCCAATCACAACTACCGTTGAGCCAGTGCTAACCTGCGCTGTATTGGTAACAGCGCCCATTCCAGTAATTACTCCACAAGCTAATAACGACGCAGAAGCCATAGAGATATCTTCTGGAATAGTTTGGATTTGACTCTGGTCCACTACGACTTTTTCTGCAAAAGCTCCGGTTGCCAATCCTTGCTGCATTGCCCCACCACCTAACGTTTGTAGTGGGCCAGACACAACATCATATCTAGTTTCACAACACGTAGGCTTTCCAGTACTACAAGAAATACATTCACCACACGAGCGTATTAGTGTAACTAGAACTGTGTCTCCAATTTTATAGTACGAAACATCAGTCCCAATACCCGTAATTATGCCAGCTGCTTCATGTCCATAAACTGCAGGTAAATGTCCACCCCAATCACCCGCCATATGAGAGATATCTGAATGGCAAATTGCACAAGCTTTGAGAGTAACTTCAACTTCGCCAGATTTTGGTTCACGTAGCAGCACCTCTTCTACTACTAGGGGCTTTCCAAATTCATGACATACTGCAGCACGTATTATTGACATTATTTACTCTCCAATTTGTAGTTGTCTTTCCCATTTAAAGACTAACAAATAAAAAAGCGCTACCAAAAGTAATCTAGCAGCGCTTTTTATTTTTACAAAATTTATCGGCGAGCTAATTCAACCCAATTATCACCCTGTACTTGGCTGATAACTACATCGTTAGCACCCTGGTGATTATCAGCTGTAAAATTAACCATCACACCACTAATTTTATCTTCGAAGTTTAAGGATTCCATACCAGCTTGGAAACTAGCAGAAGTCAAATCTCTCCCTGCTGCTTCTAGACCTCTAACAAATACTTCCGCTGCAGATCTTCCTAGTAAAGCTCCAGTTCCAGGGAAACCTCCCGTTGCTTCACTGTACTTGCCAACCCAGCCACCAACGACAGGGTCACCCATGCGAGCAACAATATCTGCCCAACCAGCAGCAGCATAAAAACCATTTCCAGGGCCTCCAGGGACTTTAGCTATCAATGTATGCATTGAGGCAGATCCTCCTAAGAATTTTAAATCAGCTAAACCCATCTTCTTGGCTGTTCCCAAAACTGTTAGCGTTTGCTTCACTCCAAGTGCAACAGTTATCAGTTCACACCCTGATGCTGTAAGTTTAGATAGTGAACCAACAAAATCTAATTCGTCTGGCTTATGTTTGGTTTCACCTCCAAAAGTAAGACCTGATCCAGAAGTCGCTACGGCATCCTTCGTTCCTTCAGCAATTTCCAACCCAAAGTCTGATGGTATGTACATTGAGCATACATTTTTAACACCTGTTGTTTCCGACATGTATGGTACTGCTGTTCGCATTTGATCATAATATGATGAAGTGCCAGCATACTTATATGGTGAGGGTGGATCAATCATTTGTCTAGCTGCTGTCAAAGGTGAAACGTTTGCCACTTTTTTAGCCTCCAAAAGAGGAAATGAAGCAATGTTCATAGGAGTCCCTAGGCTCAGCAACATAGCAAAGATCTTATCAGAATTTACTAATTTATTTAGATTAGACATCGCCTTGGGCATTTGGTACCCATGGTCTTCTACGATCATCTTTATTTGACGCCCATGAACACCGCCATTGGCATTCACTTCATCAAAATACAATTGAGCTGCTTCCATTGCAGGTGCTCCAAATGCAGCAAATGGTCCAGACATATCTTGGTTTGAACCGATAAGCACTTGATTATCTGTAACGCCTTGATCAGCGTTAGCAGTTCCCACAAAAAGAACAGCTATTACGGCTGCCTTAAAAAGGTTTTTCATAAAATTTCTCCCTAGATTATAGTTGTTAACATTAATTCATAAGTACATTTCGTCAATCAGCGTTTTGTGTTTTTCTTCTACAAAGCCACGCTTTAACTTCATAGTTGCAGTTAATTCATCGTCTTCAGCTGTCAATAATATATCAATTAGCCGAAATTTCTTAATTTGCTCCACCCTGGCAAAATCCCTATTAACATCTTCAACAATATTTCCAATAAGTTCTACAATCTCCTTTGCAGCACACAAAGAAGCAAAATCTGAAAATGAGATTCTATTATCTTGAGCAAACTTTTCAACATTTTCCTGATCAATCATAACTAAACATGACACAAATTTACGTTTGTCTCCAATAATAATTGTATCAGAGATATATGGGGAAAATTTTAATCTATTTTCTATTTCACTTGGTGTTATGTTTTTTCCACCAGCGGTAATTATTATATCTTTCATGCGTCCAGTAATAGTTAAAAAACCTTCAGAATCTATTGAACCAATATCACCAGTTCGCATCCAACCATCAGATGTAAATGTTTCATTTGTTTTTTCTGGCTTACGCCAATAACTTTTAAAACAATTTCCACCTTTGTATTGGATTTCATCATTCTCACCAATCCTTAGCTTGGCTCCTGGTATGACAGAGCCCACTGTTCCATTTTTTTCATTTCCTTGATAATTTAGTGAAATGATGCCTGCACTTTCACTCATGCCATAACCTTCAAAAATTTTTACACCAATCGCTCTAAACCATGTCAATAATTCTGGCGAGATAGGCGCAGCGCCAGTGGTACCTCTTCGTAAGTTATCCATTCCTAACATTCTTCGCATATTTCTTAAGAGAACTAGGTTCCAAAAAAAATAACTCAATGGTATAGATTTATTTTGATCTTCAGCTCTAACCTTCTTCATACCTGCAGACAATGCGGCATTAAAAGCCCACCTACCAAATGGAGTAGCATCCCCAATCATGATAGAGACCCTTGAATATACCCGTTCCCACACCCTAGGCACTGCCGTGAAGATAGTCGGACTGATCTCTCGCAGATTGTCAAAAACTGTTTCTGGGCTTTCAGCAAAATTGATAACAGATCCTGCTCCTATTGGCTGAAAAACAGAAATTAAACGTTCTAAAATATGACATAATGGCAAGAAACAAAGTTGTTCATCCATATTATTAACTGGTAAACTTTGCCCTCCAGCAGATATTGAAAACATAATATTATTTCCAGTTATTTCTACACCTTTAGGATCACCAGTGGTTCCAGAGGTATAAATCAAAATAGAAGTATCATCTGAAGAGCCTTCTTCTATAGCCTCCTCAAACGAACCATTTAATTTTTCAAGTTCCACTTCTCCAATTTCATATAATTCATCAAGAAAGATAACCCTAGGATCATTAAAATCTGCAAGTCCATCTTTTTCATAAACAATAACCTTACTTAATTTGGGCATCTGATCAGCAACTGATAAATACTTATCTAACTGCTCGTCATTCTCTAAAAATAAAAACTTACTATCACTATCATTTACAAGATAAGCTAACTGACGAGCACTATCTGTTGGGTAAACACCAGATGATATACCGCCAACAGATTGAATCGCTAAATCTGTATATATCCACTCCTTACTATCTTCCGATAGAATACTTACAACTTCACCTCTATTTAAACCCATTGAAATTAAAGCTAAACCTATTAAGCGCGAAGATTTGTAAAAATTATCCCAACTATACGATGACCATATACCAAACTTTTTTTCACGATGTGCTACTTTATGGCCTGATGTTTCACAGCGTAATTTCCATAATTTTGCTAAAGTATCCTTACCATCGACAAAGTATGGACCCTCACTTAAATCTTTATTTATTTTGATTCCTGCAACCTCGACTTGCTCAGGAATTTTTCCTTTACTCACCATCTAGATCCTTAACGCCATGTTTTTCTTTGCTTCCAACGCTTTTGCCCACGTTCTGAAGATTCATTATTTTGACCTAAATAAAATTCTTGAATATCTTTGGAATTTACAAGCTTACTAGATTCATCGCTCATTACTATCCTACCAAGCTCCATAACATATCCATAATTTGCAATATTTAGGGCAACTTTAGCATTTTGTTCTACAAGTATCATTGTGACACCCTGTTCTACATTCAATCTTTTTATTATCTTAAAAATATCTTTGGTGAGAAGAGGACTAAGGCCCAAACTGGGCTCATCCAAAAGCATTACTTTTGGCCTAGCCATCAAGCCCCTACCAATCGCCATCATTTGTTGTTGACCACCTGACAGGGTACCAGCTTGCTGCAACTTGCAGCTACGCAAAATTGGAAAGTAATCATACACTAAATTTAAATCTACTAAAATATTTTCTCTATCTGTTCTTGAAAATGCACCCATTTTTAAATTCTCTTCAACTGTCAGGATTGGAAACACTTCTCGCCCTTCAGGAACATGTGTTATTCCTTTTTTTACAATCTTGTCAGGCTCAATTCCTTGAATGTTTTCTCCCATTAAAGAAATCGTTCCCTTTTCAGGGTCCATAATTCCAGAAATTGTTTTTAAAAGTGTTGTCTTTCCCGCTCCATTGGCGCCTAAGACAGTTACAATTTGCCCTTCATTAACAACAAGAGAAACACCTCTTATCGCCATTATTGGACCATAATAGCTTTCTAAATTGTCTATTTGAAGAATAGGGTTTTTCATTTCTCAAACTCTTCTGAAACACCTAAGTACGCCTCAATAACGGCTGGATGGTTTTTAACCTCTTCTGGTGATCCCATCGCTAATTTTTTACCATCAGCCAAAGCCATTACTCTATCAGAAACGCTGGTAACGAGATTCATATCATGCTCTACCATCAAAACAGTAATACCCATTACTTTTTTAATATCTTCTATCCAAAAAGCAACATCTTGTGTTTCCTCCACCGATAATCCAGATGCAGGTTCATCCAAAAGTAATAATTTAGGCTCTATAGCTAGCGCTCTTCCTAACTCAACAATTTTCCGCACTCCATAAGGCAGTCCAGATATAAATTTCTCCCGGTAAGCCTGTAAATCTAAAAAATCTATAACTTTTTCAACTTTCAACCGATGTCTATATTCTTCTTTTTTTACAGAAGGCAGAAATAACATTTCGGACAAAGCGTTTGACGTTCTATGAGTTTGTCGGGCAACTAGAAGATTTTGCAATACACTTGCCTGTTCAAATAATTCAATATTTTGAAATGTTCTTGCAATACCCAAACTAGCCACTTCGTGGCTTTGTTTTTCTAAAAGGTTTTTACCATCGAATATTATTTCACCATTATTTGGTTTATAAAACCTTGATAAAATATTAAATATTGTTGATTTACCTGCACCATTAGGACCAACCAAGGAAAAAACTTCACCCTCTTCAACTTCAAAACTTATATTGTCCACTGCGGTAACTCCACCAAATTGTAAAGTTACATCCTTAAGTTCTAAGAAACTCATCTTGTTCTCTCTGTTTTCAGGTATGTTTTTTGACGTCGAAACATGTCTTTGCGATAGAATGGAAAGAGATCAAAATATGTTTTAAATTTCAACCATCTTCCATAGAGCCCCATCGGTTCAAACAAAATTACTACAATTAAAATTAATCCAAATATTCCACTTTCAATACCAGGAATAATATGGAAGTCAGAAAAAAATGCATCCCTTGTGAAACTTATACCACTTGGTAAAAATGTGACTACCATTGCACCCAAAAATGCGCCATGTATAAATCCAACACCTCCAACAACAATCATTAATAATAAATTTATAGAAATCACTATGTTAAAAGTTTCATTAGTAAACACGTAACTGAAATGGCCCATCAAAGCACCTGAGATACCAGTTATAGCACATGAAATAGCAAAACTTAATGTCCTAGTTTTGCCAATATTAACTCCCATGGCTTGAGCAGAAATTTCACTATCCCGAACAGCGGCAAAGCTTCTACCTAATGGTGATCTTAATATATTCTTGTAAGCTAAAACGATTAAGACAGTTATTGCCAAAATTAACCAGTAAAGACCCGATACGTTATTATACCGATCAAAATCAAGTCCAAAAAGCTTGATAGAAGGTGCAAATATTCCACCCACACCACCAGTCCACGGCTCAAGAATAACAATCAAATCTTCTGCAAGAACACCAATGGCAATAGTAGCTATAGCCATATAAATCCCATG
Source organism: Paracoccaceae bacterium (assembly GCA_028112705.1). GTDB lineage: Bacteria > Pseudomonadota > Alphaproteobacteria > Rhodobacterales > Rhodobacteraceae. The sequence continues at coordinate 70,655 of JAOGYN010000010.1, forward strand.
TAACTTGCGTGTTGGTAACGCAATACAAGCGCCTACTAAACCAGCCAGAATTCCTGACAATGGCAACGATAATATAAAGGGAATATTAAAATTGTTCTGCATTATTACATTCGAATATGCACCCACTGCCATAAATGCAGCATGGCCAAGACTAGCTTGACCTGTATGCCCAACCAAAAGCATCAGCCCCATACCGGCAATTGCCCATATAAGCATCAAGCTGAATTCGCCAACCCAGTATTCATTAATTAAAAAAGGTAAAATAACAGCAATGACTAATAAGAGTAAATACCAGAAAGCTTGCACACCGTCCTTGAATAACCGGATATCAGCTTCATAAGATTTTTTAAAAATTACTCGCATTTTTAAACCTTTTTCTTCTGCACTTGGGATAAAATTCCATGTGGTCTGAAAACTAGTATTAAAACTAAAACTAAATATGGCATGAGGCGAGCAATATCACCATCCAAATACCTTGACGCAAATGGCTCTATCAATCCTATTAAAAGCCCACCCAGCAAAGCTCCAGGTAAGCTGCCTAAACCACCTATAACAGCAGCTGCAAAAGCCTTAATTCCAAGTAAACCTGTTGCGGGATCAATTGCATTTTTTGAAGCAAATAATATGCCAGCAATAGCCGCTACAATTCCCGATAATGCCCAGATCAATGAGTTAATCCGTCTAACTGGAATTCCCATATAATATGCAGCCATCTGATTTTGGCTTGCCGCTTGCATTGCAACACCAAGTTTAGTCTTTGCAAAGAACAAAAATAATACGGCTGTTAAGAATACCGTAACCAGGATTATCCATATTTCAGGAACGCCTATTACAATGTTAGAAATCTTGAAATACTCTCCTGCTATGGGGCTTTCAAGACTTTGAGGCTCATGGCCCCAAATTGCACCCGCTATAAAACGAGCAACAAAGCCTAACGCAATTGTAAGAATAACTACAGCTAATTGGCTCTGTCCAAACATGCGCCTAATAATTAGTGAATCTAATAGATATCCCAAGCATCCCATAAGAGCTATGGTAATTGGAACTGAAATCCAAAAGGGCAATGCCATATAATCACTATTCGTTAATCCTAAAGTAATAAAAGCACCCATCATCATCATATCACCCTGAGCAAAATTGATTGCTTCAGTTGCTTTATATATCAAAACGAAACCCATCGCGATTAAGCCATATACGCAACCAGTAGAAAGACCACTAATTATCAATTGAATTACATCCAAATTTTACTCCCAGTTTTGAATTTACATGTTTTTACAATTACACACTTATTCTTGTCTTTGCTTTTAAATACTCAACCTCTAACCGTAAAACTAAGTCTTCAACATTTAAAATATTAGTGACAGATCCGATTCCTTGCCCACATCCCCAAATTTCTTTCCAGGCCTTAGGTTTTTTATCCCAATCACCAAAGTTCATTGTTGAAATATCACCTTCAGGCAGATTATTTGGATCCATACCTGCAGCTTTTACGCTAGGCGCTAAATAATTACCATGTACGCCGGTAAATAAGTTTGAATAAATGATGTCATCTGCTTCAGAATCTACAATCATCTGCTTATAAAGTTCATCTGCCCTCGCCTCTTTCGTGGCAATAAAAGCTGACCCAATGTAACCAAAATCTGCACCCATAGCCTGAGCAGCTAAAACGGCATCTCCCGAAGCTATAGCTCCAGACAAAGCCAAAGGACCATTGTACCAGCGTCTGATTTCAGAAATTAAGGGGAACGGTGATAAACGACCAGCATGCCCACCAGCACCAGCTGCAACAGCAATTAATCCATCAGCTCCCTTTTCGACCGCTTTCTTCGCAAATTTGTTATTAATAACATCATGCAGAGTAATTCCACCCACGGAATGCATTGCGTCATTTACCTCAACTCTAGCACCTAATGAAGTAATCGTAATTGGGACTCGATACTTCATACACAATTCCACGTCGTGCATTAAACGCTCGTTAGATTTGTGGACTATCTGATTAATGGCGAACGGCGCCGCAGGTTTATCAGGATTTTTTTGATTATAGCTATCCAATTCTTCTGTGATCAACTTTAACTCTACCTCTAATTGATCCTTTGGTCTGGCATTTAACGCTGGCATTGAACCAATTACCCCAGCCTTACATTGCGCAATAACCAATTGAGGGTTTGATATAATAAATAAAGGAGCAGCAATGACAGGAATTCTTAAATTTTGTAATATTTTTGGTAACATGTCGTATCCTATTTGGGTATGAGCATTACCTTAGCACCCGTTTTAAGAGCTTCAGGTAATCCAGTCATAACTTCATTAAGTGTTAATATTTTAGAAACTTCTGTTTTCCATTTTTCATTAACAAACCGCTCTTGCACTGCTTTTATAACTTGCATCTGCTTTCCCAAATCTGTTTTTTGGAACCAACGAACTAACCAAAACCCTTCAATCACTTTTTCAGAAAAAACAAACTGACCCATCTCTGAAATTATGGGTGGGTTAGTGTCTAACTTTCCATAAACAATCCATCTTGATCTATTAGGCATTGCCATAAAAATATCAGCTGACAGTTGATTTGCCACAGCGTCCAACATAATACGTGGTTTTAAATTTTTTATAACCAATTTTAAGTTCTTTTGAAAATCTGGATGTGAACTATCTAAAACTTCAGTTGCACCAAGTTTTCTTAAGTGCTCACCTTGGTTGACATTTCGAACGATACAAATCGGTGAAATACCTTCATCTTTTCCCAAGGCTACCAATAATTTGCATAATTGACTATTAGCTGCCGTCATAACAAAACTCTTACACTCTGTTTCTTTAACCAATTCAAACATTGCCATTGCTGTAAGAGGATTAACTATTAGAGCCGCTCCATCTTCATTTCGCAGATTGGGTAGAACTGGAATGCAACCCAGAGCATCTGTTATAGCATATTCTGCCCAAGTTCCTGATCCACCCTTTGATACTACAAATGAAACACGCGTACCTTTCAAACTTTCAGCGTATGATCCATTCCCAGCAACCACTTCGCCTATACCTTCAAATCCTGCAGGTTTTCCCTTTTCTCTCGGCTGGCCATATTCACCCTTTATAAAGTGTAAGTCAGAGGGATTAACGCTTGCCATTGCTATCTTCACAAGTACTTGACCATCTAATAGTTCCGGTACTTCAATTGAAGCTGGTTCTAACCAAGGGTCGCAAGACGCAATCTGCGGCCCTTCAGATTTACCTGAATAGCCATCCTGACTTTGAATAAGAGCAAACATTTTCATATCAAATTCCTTAAATTTAAATTTTTACGTTGTTATTCTAATATATAAATTAAGAAGATCCGAGGAGGATTCTATAAGATTAAGGCGAACCTACTTGTTAAATTAATAATTTCTAGATTTATAATATATTACAAATCGCCCTCTACTCCGTAACTTGGCGCAACAGACGGGTTCAGTGCTCGATTCAAATAATCAAGCATTTGGGGTTCGTAAGCAGACCATAAGCTTCTCAATTTATCAATGGCACCTTCGTCTTCCCAATCTACTCTCAAATCAACTAATGGAAATTTTGTCTTATCTACTACTAACAACGCTGCTGAATGCACTGAGCCAACTTCTCCTCCTGATGCTAAGCCTCCTTCTAATCCTTGCAAAAGTCTTTCTGCAAGATGAGCACTTCCATCTGAATTGAACCCTCGTGTCATAGCACTCACAACGCCATCATGGGACAACAAATTCCCTGCTGCAACGCAGTTGCTTTCTTCACTGACTGCATTTATCCCCAAAATCTTTAAACCAGTAAAGTGCGCTGTCTTTCCCTCAGCATCTATTGCCGTTAATTGGCGAAAATCTATATTTTCTCTCTCTCTTATTACCATTCTAATCGCTGTTTCAGAATCATGGCCGCTTTCCATCTGATCAAGCACTAAAGTTGCTAAATTTGGATCTGTTATATTTTGTGTTGCAACTGCGCCAATTCCAGCACGTGCATGAGGACAACGAGATCCCACAGAAATCGATGATGTCGTTATAGCGACCCCGAACATACCTGTTCTTTCACAACGTGCAGCGATGGAAAAAGTCATATAAAACCTCACAGTTGATGCGCAAATATGCACGATAGGATAAATCAAACTATATACGTTTCAGACTATTATTACTATTTGCCCAAGTCTTAAAGCTGTAAATTTTAATTATTAAATTATTACATACATTATCTTGGTAAGTAATGGGTTTATTCTGGTATAACGGCCGTTACCTCAATTTCAACGACCCATTCCGGTCTAGCCAAGGCTGGCACGACCAACCCTGTAGAGCAAGGATATACTCCTTTTAACCACTTTCCCATTTCCTGGTAGACATCCTCCCGATAACGGATATCGGTTAGGTAAACAACTATTCTACAAATACTATCTAATGTAGTTCCAGCCTCCTCCAAAAGAGTTTTAATATTTTGCATTGTTTTTTCAGTTTGTTTACTCACGTCACTAGCATGCAAACTTTGGCGGGTATCTAAATCTTGCGAAACCTGTCCTCTTAAAAAAACCATTGTTCCCTTGGCAACCACGCCTTGACTTAGATCATTATCAAGCTTTTGCTCAGGGTATGTTTCTTTCGTATTAAAAGGCCGTATACGTTTATGAAGTGTCATTGCATCAAAATCCTATATTTAAAAGTCAAGTTAACTCTCAATTTTTGCCTTTGCCAATACCATAAACGTTGTCGGAAAGATTTGCTGCTTTGTGCGCAAATTCTAAAGGTCCATCCCAATCAAAATTTCTATAGACTGCTCCCAATTGCGCAAATGGCGCGGATTGAGCAAACAATTGAAAGGTCAACCTATGACCTGCATAATCAGAATTAAGCAAATCACGTGCTAATCCTAAAAGTTTTCGACGATCGTCCGCTATCCAATTATCATTAATTGTATAAAACTTATCCATCCAAGGCTTTGTTTCAGGAGCCGCAAAAGTAGCTGCATCCGGTGTAACGCAAATCTGTCCTCCACATAATTCTCGTGCTGTATGCATCATTTTAGGTAAATTGCTTAAGGCATGAACTCTTCCAGACATTAACATAGATTGATTTGGCATAAGCAATCCATTTGGGCTTTTCTCAGCTGTTGCAATCGAAGCAGTCAAAAATGCATCAATACCTTCTCGCCATACTGCAAGTTCAGAAAGCTTTTCTTGTACAGCCTGCTGTTTATCCAAACCTGTTTGCTTTACGTTCCATAAAGCAGCACCAATAATTAAATCTGCATATGATAAGGTTCTCTGAACAAAAGGAAATGCAGAATAACGATGCAGTGTGGCTCTTATAAAACTTGCAGCTCTCGTGTGTTGGTAAAAAAGAACATCCTCCCAAGGTATCAAAACATCATCTAAAATCATCAAAGTATCTATCTCGTCCACTTTATTTGATAGAGGATAATCTGCTTTTGGAGCCCTACCTGCAAAACCTGTTCTGCAAATATGCTTTACGCCTGGAGCATTCATTTTAACAATACAGCCCAAAGCATAGTCTGATAGCTCTGAATTTCCCCAGTTGGCAATCGTCGGTTTTAAGAAAGCTTGATTTGAATAAGATGCAGCTGTTTCATATTTAGCCCCACGTATTACAATGCCAGCATCTGTTTCTTTAACAACGTGTACTAACATATCAGGATCCTGATCCTGTGGTGCCTTCGATCTGTCCCCTTTAGGATCTGTATTTGCTGACACATGAAATGGATCTAATTTTATTGCAGTATGAATGTGTTTTTCTATATTTTCAGCAAATCTAGGATCTATTTCGTTCAAAATGTCTTTACCATCCCAGAGTGACCACATTTCTCCAATTGTTTCGTCACCCATTCGAGTAACGACCCCACCAATATCATGCATAACCAAATCTACGGCATCACGCTTATCCTGCCAGTCTTTTTTTTCATAAGGAAGGCGCAAGCCAATAGCATACCGCTCTCCGTCCTCTTTATAAGTTGTTTGCTCCTTAGTTTCTGGATCATGCTGCATATCATAGATCCTAGCCCTGACATCAATGATAGGCTTTATCTGAGGATGTGAGCAAATATCTGGTACTTTTTTCCCATTTATCCAAACTTCTCTTCCATCATCTAACGAATTTCGGTATTCTTCACCTGTACGTATCATTTGGTTTTCCCCAATTATGCATATTGCTAAAACTGATTTACACTAACTCAAGACTAAATTTTCTAACCTTACTATAATCATATTCACTAAATAGTTAAAATAGATTGTATTTTTAGTTAGAATAGTTTTTAACTATTCAGATGCATCGTTTTACGTTAAGGCAATTAGAGTATTTAGTATCCTGCATCGACCATGGATCAATTGCAGCAGCGGCAGAAGCTGTCTCTGTTTCCCAGCCCACAATCTCGATCGCAATAACAAAATTAGAACAACAACTTGGCAGTCAACTCTTAATAAGACAGCATGCACAGGGGGTGCTACCAACTCCTACTGCGTTACGAATTCTACAAAATGCAAGAACACTACTTTCTCAAGCAGATGAGCTGCAACATGACGCAATGATAGCAAGTGAAACGATAAGCGGTACCATCAGGTTGGGAAGTTTTATTACTTTAGGCCCCGTCATACTTCCAAGTTTAATTAAAGAACTAATGAAAGCCTTTCCACAAATTCATTTGGAAATCAGTGAAGGTACTCAAGAAAATTTAATGCAAGATTTAAAAAATAATAGAATAGATGTCGCACTCCTTTATGACCTTGACCTATCAACTGACATAAATTGCGTTCCGTTATCTGAATACAGTCCATATGTTGCTTTGCCAAATAATCACGAGTTAGCTCAAAAAAAAGAAATTTCGCTTAGCGAGTTAGTAGACCTACCATTAATTCTTTTAGATGTGGCTCCAAGCCGATCATTTTTTTTAGGGTTATTTGAAGCAGAAGATTTAAAACCAACAATCGCTCATACATCTCCTTCACTGGAGCTTGTTCGAGGCATGGTGGGTTGCGGACTTGGCTATTCACTCTTGGTAACCCGACCACATGGCGATAAAACTTATGATGGATCTCAAATATGCATTAGACGATTAAAAGGATCCCACTCAAAAAGTAGAATAGTTCTTGGGAGCTTAGCTTCGCTAAAAAAGACAAGATCAATTACATGTTTAGAACAAACTGCTCAGAAAAATTTTTAATCTATAAAATTATACTGGTAAAAATAAATAATTAAAAATATATGCAACTAAAATAGCTTCATTATAAATCTTAGGATATTTAATATGAGTATAGACCCAGAAAAAGATGGTGCTAAAATGAATTTTGATGGAAAAATGTCGTATGGGGATTACCTTTGCCTGGACAATATTCTTAATTCACAAATCGTGAGGTCAAGTGCACATGACGAAATGCTTTTCATCATACAACATCAAACTTCTGAACTATGGTTAAAACTCGCTTTACATGAACTCGATGGTGCGCGCCTTGCTATCAAATCTGACAATCTTCAAAAATCTTTTAAAATGTTATCACGCGTCACAAGAATATTTGAACAACTAAATAATGCGTGGGATGTTTTAAGAACAATGACACCCAGTGAATACACAGAATTTCGAGACGAATTAGGGCAATCTTCCGGCTTTCAATCTTATCAATACAGACTTATCGAATTCGTTGTTGGCAATCGCAACTCTGCCATGATTAAGCCACATAAACACAAACCAGAAATACTTGAAAAACTTATGTATGAATTGTCTTGCCCAAGCATTTATGATGAAGCTTTGCACCTTCTAAAAAGGTCTGGAATTGACGTGTCTAATGAAGTTCTTGAAAGAGATTATAGCAAAACTCACAAAGCTCACCCATCCGTAGTTGCTGCTTGGAAAATAATCTATACAGAACCAACAAAATATTGGCCACTATATGAACTAGCCGAAAAATTAACTGACTTTGAAGATTATTTCAGACGTTGGCGTTTCAATCATGTCACCACTGTTGAACGCATAATAGGGTTTAAAAGAGGCACAGGTGGAACCAGTGGAACTCACTACCTACGCCAGATGTTGAATATCGAATTATTCCCAGAACTTTGGCACGTAAGAACTGAATTATAGCTATTATTCAAAACTAATTGAGTAATATAATTTAACCTAATTCAGCCAAGAAGAGCATTAAAAAAAATTCGTGGAATCTTAAACCAACTACGCTTGTACTCAAAACTTGTTAACAGTAATCCCAATTTATCTTGTCGCTTATTGGAGATGAACCAGGGAGGTTTTGGTAACATTGATAATTGTCCAGAAATCAAGCCGCGAGGAAATGGCCTCCAAGGGGCCCAGACAATAGAACGCTCTGTACTACTTAGCATTAAAGTATTGTGAACTGTACCAATCCCACTTTGAATATCTTCAAGCGTATGCCCTGGATATGCGCCCCAAGGGCATTGTGACAATAGAAATCCCAATGCAGACCAACCATTGATAGCTATAGTTCCATATCTCAAGTCTTGTATAATCTTTTCAAACTTATGTTTTCCAATCTTGCGAATAGTTCTTGGGTGAATAAGAATATTTGCCCCAAGTGTTCCATATAATTCTTTATTTGAATAAGAGATTGCTTTTTTTAGGTATTCAGTAGGATCTTGATCGTCAATTTCGTAAACACTCATCGCGTGAGCAAAGACTTCATTAACGTTATGCCAATCATTTGATTGTTCTTTTAAGTCATTAATCACGCAGACATCAGTGGAGCCATTATTTATTAGTTTTATTTTACTGCTTTTGTTGCAAAATTCTTTAATTCTCTCTTTTGATCCTGGATAGTAATCAAATCTGCTAGTTTTTTTCAGAACTGCAATTAATGCACTCATTAAAGTATCTTTATACTTCCACCGTTTTGGTAGAATTAATACCTGACACGCTATACAATTATATCCTGCGTTATGCATTTTTTGAGTAGCAATATTGTCAGCTTGATATTTAAGATCAGCATTCGACCAAGGCCCTGGTACAACAATAGTTGGGCAAACAGCACCTAACTCTGATGTGATCCTTTTTGAATTTATTATTGTTTGTTTGCTTTTACTCTCACTGTTAACATTTACTTGCCCCCACACGATTTTATCATGCGTTTTTGCAGAGCCTGTAATATGAATTTCTTCTACTAAATCATGTTGGGTTAAATAATGCCCAACCTCACCGTTGCCTTTAATAATCTTAAGGGCGCCAGTTGAAATTAATGGATCTAACACAAAATTTAAATGCTCAAATAAATAATCATTCACTGGGTTTAACTTCAATAAAACAACTTGGTTTTCTAAAAATAATTTTTGAAAACAATCGAGAGGTGCAATTGATGCTATATTTCCTGCACCAAGTACTAATGCTACTTTCCCTTTTCGCTCACCTAATGGAGTATCAAGATGTTTTGCCACATAATCCTTTAAGTTATTTTTTTTTACTTCTGGTTGCATCCACACTTCTGCCGTTACTCCAGACAAAATAAGTCTATCCCAAATTGATGCTGGAATTACTTTTACTGATAACTGACCATTTTGTAACACTCGCGTTTTCAGATTGTTCTTGAAATCTTTTTTATCAATTTCAGAAAAAGTTTTTATAAAAGCATTACAGGCTGACATTAAAGCGTAAGGCCCAGACATCCACTCTTCTCCCACCAAAGCGGTTTTTTCTGGTATTCCTTTATTTTTAGCAGCTAATTCAACCCAATTTTTTGAAATAACCATTAGGTTTTCTTTAATTTTTTCCAAAGTTTTTATGTGATTTTCTATTGGGGTATTAGCCCAAATATGTTTCATATCATCCAATGCAACTAAACAATTATTCAAATTCTTACCATCAACTACATTAATAATATCTTTTTTTGCGACCATTTTTGATCCCTCAGATCTAATTTAAAACATATAATATTAACCATCAAACAAATTTTTCTCCAAAACAAGTATTCAAAAGGTTTATTAAGAACTAATTTAATAAGAATAAAATAAATCACTTGATAAAATTAAATAGTTTGTTAGTGGAAGCGTATCTTGTTTAATTATTGATGGGGTTTTCTCAATGGTAAAAAAAGCTAGGGTCAACAAGGCACTTGATCGCGACCTCAAAAGCAGGGTTGCTTTAGAACAAGCAGCAACAGCAACTAGGCAAC
>JAOGYN010000011.1:0-68058 GCA_028112705.1 Paracoccaceae bacterium
AAATCAATTGGGTGCAGGCGCGCACACAGACTGGGGTCTTTTGACAATCCTACTACAAGACCAAAATGGTGGACTTGAGGTTCAGAATGCTGATGGAGAATGGATTTCAGCACCTCCAATTCCAGGTGCTTACATCATTAATCTTGGAGAGATGGTGCCGGTCATCACGAACGGTTTATACAAAGCTACGCCACATAGAGTGTTAAATAATATTTCTGGTAATACTCGATATTCTGCTCCTGTATTTTGCGATCCTGAATATTTTTATAAGGTTAAATGTGCTTCAACTTGTATGCCAGAATCAGGTGATCCTAAATTCCCTGAGATGACTGCAGGAGAACATCTGCGTTCAATGTTTGAGAAAACTTTTGGAGCGAGTGCTTGAGAGGACAAGAAATGAATACATTAATGCAAGTAACATTATTTTCAAAAGATTTCATTGGCCTTTCTGAGTTTTATAGAACAGTTTTTGATCTTAATGAAAATGAAGAGTTACGTTCTGATGTTTTTAGAGGCTACATGGCAGGACAATGTATGGTTGGCTTTAGTGCTTTAGCTGCATACGAAATGTTAGGACTTGATCCTCGTGAAAAGGGAGATGGCGATCAAACAGCACTAACTTTCTCGATTGAATCAACAGAGAAGCTAGACACTGCTGTTTCTGAATCTGTGAAAAAAGGAGCTACAATAATAAAAGATCCTTTTACCACTTATTACCACTGGTATTTGGCAGTTCTACGTGATCCTGATGGAAACGCATTTCGACTGGCCTGCACCACACCTTAAGATTCTTACTGGCATTGATTGTTTAATCAATGCCAGTAAAACAAACCACACAGCTAAAAGCATACAGATATTACTCTAAAAATGTGATTTCGTAATCAAACAAATAGTAGACCAAATTTGGAAACAACTTTTTAATATTAAAGAGTAGTTAGCTGGATCTTTGAGAAAATTGGCATTGTCAGACAAACTTGACGGTGTTGTGGATAGTCCTTAATTTTGATGAATGACAACACAAAACCCATTCAAGTATTTCAAGACTTCGCCTAACATCATCCGCTTAGCAGTGATGTATTACATTCGCTATCCGCTGAGTTTCCGCCAAGTTGAAGATATTTTACATGAACGTGGAATTGATATTTGCCATGAAACGGTACGGTTTTGGGCGAGCCGGTTTGATGCAAGATTATTACAACAGATAAGTTACCATCCCATGGCGCCACTTTTCGTGAAATTGGCGTTGCTGACAAGCAATTATGTGGGGGCCGGTCCAACAACAGATGCGAGAATTCACACCTGCCGTTTCGACGGCGAGAGCGAGCAATGCAGTTATTTAAAACTGCAGCCACGCTCCAGAGGTTTGTCAGTTATCACAGTCAAATATACAACCACTTCAATCATGAAAGACATCTTCAAAACAGACAGACTTATAAGCAAAAACGCAGTGCCGCTCTCATTGAGTGGTTTCAAATCTGCACTTCATAGATTTGTGTGATCGTGGTACTTTGAGACGTGTTAGACTTTGTCTGACAACACCGCCACCTGCTTCTCCAGATAGCACACCTGCCCATAATTGCGTGAATTACTCCGTTGTTTCAGCACGATACAGGCGTGCGTTTTGTGTGATGCATGGGCTGAGGCCTTGATATCAGCGATTCTTCAGCCTTTACTCAGAAGCTCATTTGGCGAGGGTGGGTTTTGGTAAGAGCGAGATATTAAAACGAAGTGCGGCCTATCCCTAATCTCGCATGTCTGAGAACACCGCCTATATTAGATTTAAGTAATTGTTTTAAAAAAATATAAATTAATAATATATTTTCTACTTACGACAATACTCACAAAGAGATAACTGATTAAAATGGAGCTATTAGCTAGGTTTGGCACACCCAGTGGGACCACAACCAGCGTTGGGGGTTACTTGGCCCAATCTTAATGGTTCGGGTCCAGGCCCTAGGACCGGGGAGCCCCCTTATCGCACCACGCCTCTCTATAACAAAGACTATAAACTTGGATCAGTGGATTTAGGGGAGGCCAAACACCCAAGAAAACTTTTCTTATGTGTAGAGAGACGGGCGGTATAGCGAAATTTTTGGGGACAGCATGTTCTGTAGTTGGCATGGTCACTCATGTGGCTTTTGAACAGCACTGTTCCATCCAGCTAAATACGCAACCCCTACAGCTCTCATTGTTTCTGCATTGCTGCGTCCATAGTGGCCACGATAAACTGTTGTTACAGGTAAACTGATCAAGCGCCTGATTGAATTTCGGAAAGCTTTCAGATCGGCATCTTTGCTCCGATCTGCGGGTTCACCCTCATAAATATATTCGTCTGACCATACGAAAGCTTCGCCAGCAAATAATAGACCACTTGCCTGCTCAAACAGCCCGCTGGCACCATCCGTAACGCCAGGTAAATGCACCACCTCAAAAATACGGTCACCTAGATCAATTTTGTCACCATCGGACAGTAGCCGAGTTGGTTCTGAAGCCGGCATCACATGTGCAGCTGGATTGAAATTTTCATTAGGTGTCGCGTCAAACGCTGCATCCAGATAGTACTCTGCCACAGTGTTATGACGCGTTGGTTGAGAAATTCGGTGAGAATCTGCTTTGTGGATAAGTCGCTCATCAAATTGATGAAGACCACCAGCATGATCATAGTATCCGACTGATGCAAATGCAGTGATCGGTTTAGAAACTACTGTCTCCAGAAACTCACGCAATGGCGCAATGCCTAAACCAGTTTCAACGAGTAGACACCGATCGCTACCCTCAATTAACCACATGCAACCACCAAAGTGATCGTGAACATGAGCTTCCACTATTCGGCGGATACCGTGTTCATCTGCGGGATCGATTGTGAACCAGTCTTCCACAATTGGCAATTGTCGGGTCATTTCAGTATCTCCTTAAGTGGCTGGATTATTCATGAGATTGCATCCTAATTTTTGTCTAAGAATAACGCATAATACACGCCAGTGCGATGATTGCCATGATAATAAAGTAGTCAAACTGGTATTGTCAGACAAAATTCACGTCCCATTGGATGCCTCTAGCTTCATTTCCCTCAAAGATTGGTGTGGCTTATGCCTTATCTTGCATGTCTGAAGACACCCTTCCTTGGTTATAAACCTAAGAAATATTATAGTCTCCTTAAAAAATCGTAACTTTTAATTTCTTTGGAAATATTTCTACAAGTATTTTTCCAATGGATCGGAGCAGAGGGACAAAAACCTTCCAGTTGCCGGTTCAGGTATGCCATTTTTATGACTGCACCCAACAGCGTCTTCATGATCTTGCTGGGCAAAAACTTTGTCGCCAACCTTGACGCGGCAAACATCCTGCCCGATCTCGTTTTCGGTGCCGAACGTTCAAACGTTTGCTTCAGCACGTCTTTACATATCGGTGGGCAGCGCGCCTGAGACCTTCATTTGTCTCAGAATAAAAGTGGTTGCTGTAGTTTTTACGATCTTCAGCCTAAGAAGGCTCTGCATGATGAACTGCTCTAGGCTTTCGGGGTCTGTGGCCGCAACTTTTAAGATGTAATCGAAGTCGCCTGTGATGGATGAACATTCCAACACTTGTTCACTGGTATCAATGAACGTCTGAAATCTATTAATCGAGGCGGGGTCGTAATCAACAAGGGAAATCTGAATGTGGGCAAGGGCACGCAGGCCTAGCTTTTTACCATCCACGATTGCAGCGTAACGGGTGATATAGCCGTCGTCCTCGAGACGCTTAACACGCCTCCAGCAGGGGGACGCAGACAGGCCTACCGCATCGGAGAGCATTTGCGTGCTGGCACGCCCATCGCGCTGAAGTTCTTTCAGGATTAATTTCTCATATCGATCAAGCAAAATTTCACCTATATTTTGAGCTAAAAGACAGTAATTTACCTACTATAGCGAAATATGGATTAAAATAAAAGATTAATTCTTTATATTCGACATTATCATCCTCAAAATTTAGGAGAATGCAGTGAAGAAAAGGTCATCCCAATGAGCTCTCAAACCCATGTCTACCAATCCATTGCACGCGCCACCAAAGACCATGGCACGACGAAAATGTTCGGTCTGATGGGAGATGCGAACCTGTTCATGGTCGACAGCTTTGTGCGCGAATGTAACGGAAGTTTTATTCCTGCAGCTCACGAAGGAAGCACGATTTTGATGGCGGCAGCATATGCACATGTTTCTGGAAAAACCGGTGTTGCAACGATCACGCATGGACCAGCTCTAGCCAATTGTGTGACCGCCCTGACCGAAGCCACCAGAGGGCATACGCCAATGGTCATTCTAGCCGGTGATACACCGGTAGATAACCCGCGCCACTTGCAAAGCATCGATCAGCGTGAACTTGTGAAGGTGACAGGCGCGGGGTTCATTCAGCTTCGCGCACCTGCAACTGTGACAGAAGATGTGGCGCAGGCCTTCTACCGTGCGCGAGTTGAACGCCGTCCGGTTGTGCTGAATATGCCTGCAGATTTCATGTGGCAGGAAACGGACTACGCCATAAAAATTCTTGATGTCTTTACAAAACCTGGTGGAGTCGCAGAAGGAGACACCCTTGATAATGCGATTGGTATGATCGCCTCTGCGCGACGTCCATTGATTTTGGCGGGCGGTGGCGCAATTCATGCCCGTGATGCATTGATCCGTTTGGCGGATCGGCTAGAAGCACCCCTTGCGACCACATTGCGGGCCAAAGGTTTGTTCAATAACCACCCGTATAACATCGATATTTTTGGCACGCTTTCCACGCCAGCGGCCTATGATTTGATCGCTCAATCTGATTGCATTATTTGCTTTGGCACTGCGCTGCATGATTTCACGACAGATCGTGGCAAGCTGATGAAAGACAAACGGATCATTCAAATAGACGTTGAACCGACCGCCATTGGTGGTGGCTTGCATCCTGACATGGCCCTTGTCGCCGACGCCTACCTGACCGCAAAGACCATATTATATTGGTTGGATGAGGCTGAAGTTCCGGCAAGTGGGTTCACCCGCGAGCTGGATACGGCAACACTTACGGCACATACGTCTGGATCAGGCAAGGCTTCAAAAGACTTTGTAAACTATGTGGATGCGCTGACACGGCTAGAAGATGCTTTGCCCAAAGATCGCGTGTTGGTCAGCGATGGGGGGCGTTTCATGACCGAGGTGTGGTGCCGCATTTCCGTCCCCAATCCACGCAGTTTCGTGGGCACTGTAAATTTTGGCTCAATCGGGTTGGGGTTGCAAACTGCTGTGGGTGCTGCCGTTGCCGCACCAGATCAACCCGTGGTGTTGTTTAGCGGAGATGGCGGTTTCATGATGGGTGGGATTAACGAATTCAACACCGCTGTGCGCCTCGGCCTTGATCTAATTGTGATCATCGCAAACGACTCCGCCTATGGGGCCGAACACATCCAGTTTGTCGATCGCAAGATGGACCCAAGCTTGACAGAATTCGTCTGGCCGTCCTTTGCCGAAATCGCCAAGTCTCTTGGGGGTGAGGGGTATGCGGTGCGTTCAAACGAGCAGCTTGATGAGGCGTTGAAGGCCCTTGAAAATCGCACTGGTCCATTCTTGATCGAGCTTTGCCTAGACCCTGCTGACGTTCCTGCAATGCGCATCTGATAACATCTTCTCCTGACACGGTTCTGTCGTGGGGCACTGTCAGAAGAAATGTGCTTGTTGGGAGCTTCGAGACTGGTTAGAGTTAGTTTGACATCACCCTTTAAAGCAGACTTTGACACACCTCAGCGAATTGGTGCTTTTTCCGCATAGAAGACCTAGGACACTGACTCCGTGAACGTCCAGTTTTGGGAGAAAGCCACAAATTGTCACCCTGATTTGACCTATAATTCAGGATCGCTTTCGGGACCGCTTTTATATTTTAGAACCAAAATAAGTAACTGTAATTAAATAGAATTATCAAAAGTTCGACGTTCTCTTCTGGGCGTCACAAATCACAACTAAATTATTGTAATAATTATATAAAAATTGGTTTGGTGCCTGCAAAACCTAGCTGCAGGACTGCTTTGTCAATCTGTGACGAGATGGGGAGTGTTTTGTCATTCGACGAGGTTGCAAAGTCGCCTGGTCTGTCTCAAGTAGTTATGTCTGACAGAGCCCCCCCAAACC
Organism: Paracoccaceae bacterium; assembly: GCA_028112705.1. Taxonomy (GTDB): domain Bacteria; phylum Pseudomonadota; class Alphaproteobacteria; order Rhodobacterales; family Rhodobacteraceae. Next base: position 6,132 of record JAOGYN010000011.1, read on the forward strand.
CGGTGATATCTCACCGCTCAGCCCGCTGCGACCATTCCCACCACTTCACTTTAGCCCAAATTCCCATGGATAAAATTGGTTGGGGCGGCAACTGTTCTGGATTACCCATCGCTTTAATGTCCTCTAGTAATTGGCTGCCCATCCCGTTAAGCGCATCTGCTGCTAGCATTCCAGACATAGTTCCTTTGGTCATTCCCACGCCATTTTGGATCATCGCAGACCAGACATTTTCTCGCACTTTTCCAAATCCTGGTGCAAAATTTGATGCCAATCCAAGTTGACCTGTCCACGTATCTATAATCGGATCTCCCTGTATCATTGGAAACCGGTCCCGAATTTGCTGAAGTTGCAAGTCACGTGATCGCCTGTACTCGCTGGAGCTTACAACATCGGTTTGCCGTTTTCCCCAAAAACTGCGCATAACTATCCGCTTGTCCATTGTATAGCGCATCGTCGGCCCACCAAAGGCCATTGCTGGCACCAATCCCCAATCCTGTGGATTGCCCAATGCGGCCTGTTCGTCGTCCGTTAAAGCGCGGGTCATCGAGGCAAAAGCTTGAATTGTAAAAATTTTGCGTTTCAGATGGTCCAAGAAGGGAGCAAACCCATTCACCGCGAGAATGCATCGGTCTGCTGTAATTTTTCCACCCTTTGTTGTCGCAATTACTTTTGAACCATAATCAATTTCTAAAACTGGTGTATTTTCATAGAATGAAACATTTTTAGGAAGGCTTTCGCCTAATCCGCGCACCAGAGCTGCTGGCTGCATGAGAACGGTGCCAGGAGTGTGGATGGCTCGCCGATAGTATTTCATCCCAGTGCGCGCCAGAACTGCATCGCCGTCCATGTCAGTATAGGTTTCTCCTAGTAAATCGAGACCTTTTATAAAGGTGTCCAAGACTTTTTCACCTGATTGGGATCGGGCACCCATCAATTGGCCTTGACGGCTCCATTGGCATTTGATGTTATTTATCGTGACCATTTCATCAAGGTGTTGCCGGGCAGCTCTGGCCAAACGCAAGGACCGTTTCAATGTATCCAGATCATCTAGATCTGCGCCAACATTATGCGGTAAGTCAATAACAAAGCCAGAGTTGCGCGCTGATGCTCCATCACCTAAACTTCCTGCTTCAACAAGAGCAACTGTCCTGTTGGGGTGTATTTCGGCAGCTCTACGAGCAGCAGCCAATCCTGCGGCTCCCGCGCCAATCACCAACATATCGACCCGAATGTCGGTAGTGAGAGGCGGCGAAGACTGCCTCTGTTTTAATATATTGGTCCAACCATTAGTCAGATCATGGTGTGGTAGGCGATCAATTTTCATGCTCAGCCCAATTTGCCGGATGGATTGCATATACAATCAATGCATTTTCAGCTTCGTATTCCAAACTCGTTCCTTTGGGCAACCAAATTGAATCAAATTGGCCTGCGGTTAAAGAAGTGCCATTCGTATGTACCGTAAGCTCACCTTCTAGCACGATGAGAATTTCGTCATATTTTATCGTCCAATGGAACCGCGCATTGGTTAGGCGGCCATATCCTGAGGCAAGTTCCGACATATCTTCAGTGCCACAGACCTGAGCTGCTGCCGCTTGGTCGCCGTATTCAAATCTTGGTTTGAATTGCAAATTTGCAAATCGATGCACCCTTGGCTGAGACCGTGTCATCAGAGTTCTCCTTAATTGATTAAGACACAAACATACACTATTGATTGTTAACAAACAATAGTGTATGTTTGTCACATGACTACTTTCGAAATCCACACAGAAACCCCTACAGTCTCACAGCTAGGCAGAGCCGACTGGTTGCGAGTGGCACTTTTGTGCTTGATCAAAGACGGCATTGCTTCGGTTCAGATCACACGCCTTGCAACATCTCTTGGCGCAAGCAGAGGCAGCTTTTACTGGCATTTCAAATCACGTCAGGAATTGCTGGATGGCTTAATGAACGAATGGTCCGCTGTGAATGGCCAGCGCATCACACAGGTTCTGGATAGTGCAGACAGTCTGGATCGTGGCGTGCTGTCCTTCTTTGCCGTTTGGACCAATCCAGACAATTTTAACTCACCATTGGAACAAGCAGTGCGAGACTGGGCACGCCTCGACAGGCGCGTACTCAAGGTGGTGAGGAGTGAGGACACCAACAGGATCTCTGTCATCGCTGCACTGTTCAAACGGTTCGACTATGTACCACAAGAGGCTACCGTGCGAGCGCGCATTCTGTATTTTGCGCAAGTTGGATATTTTGCGATGAACCCAGAAGAGGCCATAGAAGAACGAATGTCGATGATTGATGATTATTTTTTTGCCTTTACGGGCAAGGTTCTCGACGCAGAGGTTGGATCATCGTTTCGGCACGATTGGATCGCCTTCAGTAAACCTACTACCACGAAAGAGAATTAAGATGCTTCGGGAAAACAAACCGCGTAGATCAGGCGGACGTCGTCGGGCGCATTCAGATGCAGGAAAACCCGTGCGCGCAACAGATTATGTGAATCTTCGCCACCCGTTTCAGCCACAAGTCGTTTTTTCTGACGACGAGATAGCAAACATCCACGAAACTGCCTTGCGGGTAATCGAGGAACTGGGCATCAAGATTTTGCTCCCCGAGGCCCGTAGCATCTTCAAGAAGGCTGGCGCCCGCGTTGAGAATGAAATGGTGTTCGTTGGCCGCGACATTGTTACCGCTGCTTTGCAAACCGCGCCTGCGTCCATTCGCTTGCGAGCCGCGAATCCCAAGCGCGCGCTAACATACGAGAACGGCGCGATGTTGTTCATGGCGGGTGCGGGTTGCCCGAATGCGACCGACCTCAATCGGGGTCGCAGGCCGGGTGATCTGGAAGCCTATGTCGAGACATTGAAGTTGGCGCAGACCTATGACGTGATCCACATGCTTGGCCCCTGTGTTGAACCTCAAGATGTCCCAATACAATTTCGTCATTACGAGATGATGCGTGCACAACTTACCCATTGCGACAAACCGATGTTTGTCTACTCCCGAGGATCGGAGCAGGTGCACGACAGTTTCGAGATGATCCGCTTGGCACTGAACCTTTCAGACGATGATTTTACGGATGGGATTTGGGGCACGACGGTTATCAACTCGAACTCGCCGCGCATGTTAGATATTCCAATGGCCCAAGGGTTGATCGACTTTGCCCGTGCAGGCCAGATGACCATCATCACACCGTTCTGCTTGGCGGGAGCAATGGCCCCGATCACCGTGGCCGGAGCGCTAACCTTGCAACACGCCGAAGCGCTTACAGGCATCACATTGGCCCAACTGACTCGCGCAGGTGCACCAATCAGCTACGGCGGGTTCAGCTCGAACGTGGATATGAAATCAGGTTCTCCGGCGTTTGGAACGCCTGAGCATGTAAAAATGCAGATCGGCGCAGGTCAATTGGCACGCCACATCGGCTTGCCGTGGCGCTCAGCGACGGGGGCTGCATCAAACGCTGCTGACATGCAGGCCGCAAACGAAACTAACATGGCGATTTGGGGTGGGGCAATGGCCAATGCCACGCTGACGGTCCACGCAGCGGGCTGGTTAGAGGGAGGATTGAGTTTCGGTTATGAGAAATTCATCAACGATGTCGAGGCCCTACAAACAATCGCTGAACTGTGTGTGAAACCCGTAGGCAATGATGCTGAGATCGGGTTTGATGCCTTGGCCGAGGTTGATCCGGGCGGGCATTTCTTTGCCACGCAGCACACGATGGATCGCTATCAGTCGGCGTTTTACGCACCTCTTGTCTCGGACCTGATGAATTTTGGCGCGTGGACGGAAGCTGGTGCTAAGACGTCTACGCAGCGGGCGACCGACATCTGGTCTCAGAACCTTGCCGAATTCAAAGACCCTAAACATGGTGCTTCGGCTGCCAGCAACATCGAGGCGTTTATCGAAAACCGTAGACAAAAGGGCGGAGCCTTCCCGCAGGAATAATTGGATGCGCCTGATACTTGTTGACACCTTATCGACGATCTTTTTCTTCACCATTCTGGCCGCAGTAACTGAACTTTATGTTGCGGAAATGGAACCTGCAGTAGTCTTGAAGACCCGGCTTGTGATGATCCTGATGATGACCTTCACGGGGCGGCCGTACGGTGCGTGGCGCGATTGGTTTAACAAATAGACGTCTATACCTTACCTCGTTTGTCTGACTACACCGCCACCTGCTTCTCCAGATAGCACACCTGCCCATAATACCCTGAATTACTCCGTTGTTTCAGCACGATTCAGACGTGCGTTTTGTGTGATGCTTGCGCTGAGGCCTTGATATCAGCTAATCTTCAGCCTTTACTCAGAAGCTCATTTGGCGAGGGTGGGTTTTGGTAAGAGCGAGATATTAAAACGAAGTGCGGCCTATACCTAATCTCGCATGTCTGTGAACACCGCCATCTAAATTTTACAACAAATCCTTACTTAAATAGCCAGCTGCATCACTTTTGTTAATCTTTTATTAAATTCCTGAAGGTTTTCTGGAACTTTACCCTCCAAAATCTTGGATTGATCAAAAAGAAGTAAGGCCAAATCACTAATTACGCCGCTAGAACTTTCTAGTTTTTTATTCATCGATTTAATTAAAGCATGTTCAATGTTTATTTCTAATACTCTTGGTGAACCTTCGAAATCAGGATTTTGCATCATCATCATTTTTTCCATTTGGATATCCATACCGTTTTCGTCTGCAATTAGGCGAGCAGGACTTTCAGTCAAACTTTTCGAAACAATTACATTTAAAACTTTTTCATCTAAACAACTTTTAATTTCTTTTAAAAGCGCTTCGTAATCACTATCTTTTTCTTTCTTCTTTTTCTTTTTCTTTTCATCTATTTTGATTTCGTCTAAATTTACATTTCCTCTACTAATAGATACAAATTTTTTACCACTGTATTCTGGCATTAATGGAATCCAGAAATCATCTATTGGATCGGTTAATATCAAGACATCAATTTTTTTTGCGTTAAATCCTTCAAGATGCGGGCTCACTTTTGCTTTACCCAAATCCTCTGCTGTAAGATAGAATATATCATTTTGACCATCAGGCATATTGTCTAAATAATTTGTTAAACTTATATTTTTATTTTCAACTAACGAATGAAATCTACAAAGTGGAATAATTCTTTCTCTATTTTCACTATCTTCATAGAGGCCCTCTTTAATTACACGTCCAAAGTTACCCCAAAACACATCATAATTAACTTCATCCTTCTTAATTTTTTTAGCTAATTCTGAGATGATCTTTTTAGTGATTGCTTTTTTTATTTTCAACACAGCAGGTTTTTGTTGAAGCATCTCTCTGCTAACGTTTAAATCTAAAATTGGTGTATCAACAACACCTCGCAAGAACCTTAGCCATTTCGGTATTAAATCGTCAGCTTCGTCAGTTATGAATACGCGATTTATGTAAAGTTGGATTTTTGATTTTCTTTCTGGATCAAAAAGATCAAACGGTTGGGAGGAGGGAGCAAATAAAAGATTAGTAAATTCTATTGTGCCTTCAGTTTTATTGTGAACCGTTAGATAAGGACTATCAAACGTGCTACCAATTAAATTGTAAAATGATTTATATTCTTCTTCTGTGATATCCTTTGGGGATTTTGTCCAAAGAGCATCTACCGCGTTTATTGTTTCAAGTTCGTTATCATTATTCATTATTTTAATTGGGTAAGACACGTGATTTGAATATTTCTTCACTAGGTGCCGAAGTCTTATGCCGTCACAATATTCTTTGTCGCCCTTTTTTAAGTATAATGTTATCGTTGTTCCAGGTTCGTCACGGTTATCTTCAGAAATTGAAAAGCCAGTTGAGCCATCACTTTCCCATTTGAAAGCCTGTTTAGTTCCAGCCTTTAACGAAATGACTTCTACTTTGTCTGCCACCATAAACGCAGAGTAAAACCCTACACCAAATTGACCAATTAAGCTCATATCATTTTGTTTTTTATCTTTTGAGTCTTGGATGGTTTCTAAAAAAGCCTTAGTTCCTGAGCGTGCAATAGTACCAAGGGCTTCAATCATATCTTCTTTGCCTAGGCCGATACCATTATCTTTAATTATTAGAATTTTATTTTTTTTGTTTATCTCTAAAATAATTTCGTTTTCTGTCTTTGAAACTAAGTCCTTATCCGTGTTACTTTCATATCTTCTTTTGTTTATTGCATCAGAGGCATTTGAAATTAGCTCTCTTAAAAAAATTTCCTTTTGAGAATATAAAGAGTTGATAACTATATCCAGGATTTTCCCTGTATCAGCTTCGAAGTTGTGAGTGTTTGTCATTATTATTTCTACCTGTTTAAAGCATTGATATCGTTCGTATGTAATGGTTTATTGTTTATTTTCAATATTGAAATTGAATTAAAATACATAATCTTTAAAAAAATTACAGAGCGTTACTTATTTACGCATTTCAGGTGCGTAAATAAGAGTTTTAAGTATACTTACTGACTCTATTTTCACTAAAACTATTGATCTTGTAAATTGCTGCCGCCTGTTTTTTGGTTTGGTTTTATATTATTATGGTCCAGTCCTCCAAAACGACGGTTTTTACTGTTTAAGCTTTCAATTGATGCTGCTAAGTGGTTCTTATCAAAATCTGGCCATAAAGCATCAGAAAATTCAATTTCACTATAGGCAGCATGCCATAACATAAAATTTGATAAGCGTCGATCTCCTCCAGTTCTTATTATCAAATCTGGGTCAGAGCGATTGAAAGATAAATCAGTATATTTGGAAAATAAATTTTCATCCACATCTGATTGCAAAATTTTCCCTGCTAACACACCATCGATTAGTTTGTTTGTTGTACGCAGAATTTCATCACGTCCACCGTAATCAATTCCAATATTTAAGATTAGTCTAGCTCCACCTTTTGTCAAAGTTTCGACTTCATACATAGTTTTTAATACCGCCCTAGATAGTTTATCTCTTCGCCCAATAAAACGAACGGATACTCCTTCTTTCTTAAGTTCACGGGCTTTATTTTTAAAATATCCATTAAAAAGACGGAATAATGCGGATATTTCTGGTCTTGGCCGTTTCCAATTTTCTGTCGAAAATGCATATAGTGTAAGATCTGTCACATTTAGATTGGCGGCGGCTCTGACACATTCTTCAACAGCTAAAACTCCTGCCCTGTGTCCCATTGTGCGAGGAAGCCCTTGTTTTACAGCCCATCTACCGTTTCCATCCATTATAATAGCTATGTGCACAACTGCTCCTTATTTATATTTTTACTACAGCTTTTAAAACGGTGAGCTAAAGTTGCCTATTAAATATCTAAATCTCAAGTTATTAATAAAGATTATTCAATCACTTACAATGGTATTTTTCCATACCAATTTAGAAGTAATAAGAATATATTTTACATTTGGAGATTCCAATAATAAATTTAATACCCAATAATATAATTACATTTGATTTGCTTATTTTTGTTATGTAAGGTTTGTGGAAAACAGGCAATCAAAGATGAACTTTAATTCATTAAAGATAATAATAATTTGCGTGGCCATTAGTATCGCTTTAGTTGGCTGCTCTGTATTAAACCCAAGCGTTCCAAGAAATCAGAATAATGCATGTTCTATCTTAGAAGAGCATCGAAGTTGGAAACGACATTTAAAACGCTCTAAACGCAAGTGGGGCATACCCGTTGAAGTGCAAATGGCAGTAATATGGAAAGAAAGCAATTTTAGATCTAGAGTTAAGCCACCTAGGAAAAAGATCTTATGGGTTATACCGGGCAAGAGACCAACAAGTGCTAAAGGTTACGCTCAGGTAATAGATGGAACATGGGATTTATATAAACGCAATACTGGTAAAAAACTTGTTAGGAGAACAAGCTTTAAACACAGTACTGATTTTATTGGTTGGTATTTAAACCGAGCCCACAAAAAACTTAAAATCCCAAAGTCTGATGCATATAATCTTTACCTAGCATACCACGAGGGGATTACAGGGTATTCGCGAAAATCGTACAAATCAAAGAAAGCACTTAAATCAGCTGCGCAAAAAGTTGAAAAAAAATCAAAAATGTATAAGAAGCAATTAAAGAAATGTTGAAAGAAGTCTTAATTTGAAGTTTTTGAAAATAAATATTCATTGGATTTCAACGTTAATATTTCTTTTTTTAATCTTATGTGGGACTTTAACTCCAAGAGATGTTTTTGAGGTTCCGGATTTTGGTTCAGACAAACAGTATCACTTATTAGCTTTTACACTTTTTGTGATGCCTCTTACTTTTAATAAATTAAAAAATATTTATTGGGTATTACCAGGAGCAATAGTCCTTGGAGCATTAATTGAATTAATTCAACCTTTTGTTGGTCGCTATGGTGATATTAAAGATTTCTATGCTGACACTTTAGGTTCAGTGATTGGTGTTTGTTTGATAGCTTTAATAAAAATGATAGCTTTTATAAAGTTGAAACGAATTTCATGAATTCATAGGTAAACTTGATTAATTAAAAGTAAAGTAATTAGGTAAAATTAAAGAAAAATACAAAATCTATAATTTTTATACTAATTTTAACAATTTTGGTCTGGCGAGTTAGCATTAATTGTGTAGTCTAAAGAATAGTATTAAGTAAACGAGTGATTTTCATATCGTAAATATAAAAGGGGGAAATATGAGGTTTAATAAATTTATAGTTAGCTTAGGGGCAATCGCGACCAGCATTGGCTTAGTAGCAGGTTCAGCATCAGCTGAAAAAGTTTTAACAGTGGCTTCTTGGGCCGCTCCATTTCACACCATGAATGAGAATGTGTTTCCATGGATGAATAGTCAACTTCAAAGTTGTACGGGTGGTTCTTTAAGCCTGAAGGTAGAGTACGGCATGGCCCCTCCACCGGCAATGTATGACACTGTCCGTGATGGTGTGGCTGATATGTCTTGGATTGTGTACGGTTATACACCAGGTAAATTTGTAAATACAATGATTGCAGAGCTTCCAGGTATACCTGGAAATGCTCGTCAAAAATCTGTTGCTTTTCAAAAAACGCATGAGAAATTTTTTGCGGCTTCTGGTGAAGCAAAAGGTGTTGAAATACTAGCAAATTATACGCACGGTCCTGGAATGGCTAATACGGTGAATAAAGTGACATCGTACAAGGAGCTAGAGGGTGTTAAAATGCGGATTGGCGGTGGAGTAGCAAATGCAATCGGTAAGGCATTGGGTGTCGCTGCAGTAGGAGCACCAGCACCTAAAGTTTATGAGTTAATTTCTGGTGGTGTGGCAGATGGTGTTTTCTTCCCATTTGAAACAATGCATGCCTTTAAAATAGCAGAGCTAGCCAAATTTTCACTACATAACCCTGACGGAATGTACACAACTGCTTTTGGAATTGTTATGAATAGCGATACTTATAATGATCTTGATTCAGCGGAGCGTGATTGTGTGGATGAAATGAGTGGTGTTAATCTTTCAAGGACAATAGGTTGGTTCTGGGATGATGCAGATAAATTTGGCGCATCTGCAGCTGCTAGCTATGGTCACGAACTAACGATAGCGAGTGATGCTGAAAGAGCTTACTTCAAAGATGCAACAGCAGGTGTTTCAACAGATGTTGTTGGAAAAGTTTCTGCAAAAGGTGTTGATGGGGCAGCAGCTCTTGCGTATTTCATTGAGCAAGTTGCAATAGAATCTGGAAATTAAGGTTATATATTTAAGTTATGATTTTATTTATTAATAATTTAGAACGGCTAGCTCTTTGGGTTAGCCGTTTTATTTCAAGTTTAGCAGGGTTAGTGTTGTTTTTTATTGTCGCTGTTACCTGCGTTGATGTGATTGGGCGCTATTTTTTTAATTCTCCACTATATGCTGGTTCTGAACTGGTGCAGGTAAGTATGGCTGGTGTTATATTTCTGTCATTACCGTTAATGTTTTTTCGACATGAGCATATTGTCGTGGATTTATTTTCAGTTTTTCAAAAAGGTTACTTAGGTTGGATTCTTAGTATTATTTTTTTGGCTATTTCTGCTTATAGTCTCTGGATTGTAGCAGATAAAACTATGTTTTACGCAATGCGATCCTTAGAGGATGGTGATACTTATGAATATATTTTAATTCCTTCATTTTTATCTTATGGGACTAGTGACGTTGCTCCTAGGTTTATTGTTGAAACCTTTATTGCATTATCTTTATATTTTACATCATTCTTGATAGCTCTCCGTCTGTTAATTGTTGTTTTAAAGCCCGGTCTTAATGCCGAGGACTCTGTAGGAGCAGAATAATGGATCCACTATCAATTTCTTTGATTGGTTTTGCTGCAATTCTCTCTTTAGCTTTCTTACGATTTCCATTGGCACTTTCAATGGGTCTAGTAGGCGTGATTGGGTTTGGTGAATTATCGGGTTACCGAGCCGCCATTTCCAATTTGGGTCGTTTGGTGATGGATTTGGGACAATCTTATTCACTTTCTGTACTTCCTCTTTTTATTTTAATGGGACTACTCGTTGAAAAGGGTGGTATGGCCAAACAGCTTTATCGCGCTGCATATGCTTTTCTTGGTGACAAAAAAGGTGGCCTAGCGATGTCAACAGTTGTCGCTTGTGGTATGTTTTCAGCAATATCTGGTTCTTCAATTGCGACGGCTGCAACAATGTCTAAGGTAGCGATGCCAGAGATGCGACGTTATAAGTATGCAGACTCGTTAGCAACTGCTTCAATTGCTGCTGGTGGCACATTGGGGATACTTATTCCACCAAGTGTCATACTTGTGATTTATGGACTGCTTACAGAGCAATCCATTGGTAAATTATTTATGGCAGGCTTTATTCCCGGTTTTATAGGAATTCTCTTCTATACTTTAGCTGTGAAATTTGTTGTTACAAGGGATGCAAGTTTAGGACCGGCAGGTGAGCGAACAGATTGGAAAGAGCGTCTTGTTGCTCTTAGGGATGTCTGGACAACATTAGCGTTATTTATTTTTGTAATTGGTGGTATTTACATTGGTTTGTTTTCTGCGACGGAGGCTGCTGGAATGGGCGCTGCTGGTGCCTTATTGATAACATTTCTGAAAGGGGTACTTACTCTTAAAATGCTGATGGAAGTGGGTAGAGAGGCCGCTCTCTTAACTGCAAAACTCTTTGCATTACTTTTTGGCGCATCAATGTTTTCAAACTTTCTTAACAGAGCAGGGCTGCCAGATGCACTAATGGGTGTAATAAATTCATTTGAATTATCGGGCATTGCTGTAATATTTATTATTCTCTTAATTTATGTACTTTTAGGCTGTGTGTTTGAGTCGATGTCCATGATTTTACTGACAGTTCCAATCTTTGCGCCCCTTGTTCATCAACTTGGTTTTGATTTAATTTGGTTTGGTATTTTAGTGGTTGTTGTAACTGAGATCAGTTTAATAACACCCCCAATTGGCCTGAACGTCTTTGTTCTTAAGGGAGTTATTAAAGATGTTTCTGTTTCAACAATTTTTAAAGGAGTAACGCCTTTTTGGTTTGCGGATATTATTAGATTAATATTGTTAACTTCAATTCCGGCCCTTTCTCTGTTCTTACCTTCCTTGATGTAATAGCATTCTGAGAAGAGTCTGGCTTAAATAATAACTTTTTGGAGTATGAAATGGGATTGTTAAAACCACCAGCTTCTTTACCTTTTAATATTACACGTATGGGATATGTAGTTTTAACCAGTAGTGATCTAGATAAAACTCGTTTTTTTTATGAAAGTGGGTTGGGGTTAGAAGTAATGTTTCAAGATGAAAATACGCTGTGCCTCCGAGCCATTGAAGAAACTTGCCATCATTCTTTAGTATTTGAAAAGACAAATATTAAGGGACCAGGTAAATGCCGACGAGTTGGTTATAGGATGCAAACTGACGATGACATAAAAATAGCCTGTGATTATTTCTCTGCACGGGGAGATGTCGTGAGATATGTTGAAAGACCTTTTCAGGGTTTAACAATAGAAGTCATAGATGGCATAGGAGTTCCCGTGGAATTTTGTTCGAGCATGAACCAGTCTCAGAATAGAATGCAAGATTTTCATACTCACTCGGGTGGTAAGCTAGCATTTTTAGATCATATTCAAATAGCATGTCCTGATGTGCAAGAAGCGTATCAATGGTATAATGATTTAGGGTTTAGATTATCTGAATATACAGCAAATGATGGCACTGAAGAGATGTGGGGAGTTTGGTTGAAACGAAAAAACAACACACAGGATATTGTTTTTAGTAATGGTGCTGGTCCTCGTTTACATCATATCGCATATCATACTCCTGAAGTCGCAAATGTGATTCACGCTGCTGATGTTATGTCATCTATGGGCTTAGCTGGATCAATGGATAGAGCACCAGGCAGGCATGGGATTGGAAATGCCTTCTTTATATATTTTCGTGATCCTGACGGTCACAGAGTAGAGATTTTTACAAGCCATTATAATTTCATTGATAATGATCAAGAACCTAAGCGTTGGGACTTAACTGATACGACTAGATCCCAATTATGGGGGTTCCCAGCGCCTAAAAAGTGGTTTTATGAAGCTTCTGAGTTTGAAGGCATTGAGGTGCAAATGCCATTAAAAGATTCCCCTCCAGTGACATTAGAGGATTTCTTAGAAAGTTGGTAAACTAAATGAAATTTGGAAGTGTTTACCAAGATGGAAAGGTCGTTCCGATTATTCATAGTAGTGAAGGTATTTCTCACTACCTGGAATCGATTTGTGAAAAAGTAAAACTAAAACCCTTGCACACAATTTTAGATCTCATAAACGCATCTAATGATGACCCAACTTTATGTTCAAAATTAGAAACAGCCACTCAAGGTTTAACCGGTTTTGAACCTACCGATTGGGCTCCACCAATTGTTAATCCTTCAAAAATTTTAGGTGTAGCGTTTAACAATAAGGAATTGATGAAAAAAGCTCATAAAGATCCTGGAGTTCCAAACTACTTTTTAAAACCCCCCTCAGCTCTTCAAGGACACAATAAAGCTATAATAGTTGATCCTGATTGGGGTGCTGTAATTCCCGAGCCTGAAATCTGTGCAGTTATTGGCAAACGAGCAAAGCATATTATTGAGCAAGATGCTTTAAACTATGTTTTTGGTTATATGATACATAATGATGTTACTTCACATGGTTTAAAGTTCCAAAAAGACAGTATTGCCGTGACTTATGATAAAGATATGGCTCGTCCAGAGTTCTATACCTGGCGAAACTTGAATGGGCCTAATGATACTGATGCATTTTATGTATACCACACTCGTTCCAAGGGTACTGATACTTTTGGACCAATGGGCCCATGGATAACAACAAGTGATGAGGTTGAAAATCCAAATGATTTAAATGTCAGTGGGTTTCTTGATGATGAAATTTTTACAAAAGATCATACTGGAAATTATAGGTTCTCTGTGGAGGCTTGTATTGCCGAAGCGAGTAGATATTTTACTTTACTACCAGGTGATTTGATTTCTTTTGGTACAACTGGAAAAGGGGCTGGGCGTTTTACACGAGGGCACAAAAGTCTTTTAATAGGTGAGGAAACGGGTTCAATAAGGATTTCTATTGATAAATTGGGTACATTATCTAATCCAATAAAACATCAAAAGGGGGGAGCTTAATGGTTAGTTCAATTAATCCCGAGGGTTTACCTGCACATAAAAATCCAATTCCAGCTGCGGCGGTTCATAAGGGAATTCTGATTTCATCTGTAATTTCTGGAAAATCAATTGTTACTGGTTCCTATTCAAAAAATAAAGTTGAGCAAGTGTCTTTAGTATTCGAATATATTAAAAAAATAGTCATTGAGGCTGGGGGAACCGTTCAAGATATTATTAAAATGGATCTATATTTTAGTGATAAGAGTGATAGGTCTATTGTTAATCCAGAATGGGTTAAGATGTTTCCTGATCCCAATAAAAGGCCGGCAAGGCATGCGCAAATTGCAGAATTACCCAAAGATTGCTGTCTTCAAGTTACTCTTACGGCAGTTATCGAAACATAGGAAGGTTGTTATAGTTAGCACATAATGGAGATTAAAAAGTGAATAGATCAGAGTCCAAAAAACGGAATGAGGCTATTGAGTACGTCAAAGCCTATTTCAATGATGGAGAATTTGAAAAAGACCTGAGCAATCTTGTTTCTTTTAAAACTGAAAGTCAAAACCCTGAAAGCCAGAATGAATTACTTCGTTACCTAACTATCGCTATTCTACCAAGATTGACACGATTAGGATTGATTTGTGAGATTTTTGATAATCCTAACCCGTCTGGTGGTCCCATCCTGATTGGCGAGAGAATGGAAAACATAGATTACCCTACTATTTTCATATATGGTCATGGAGATGTAGTATTAGGTCAAAAAGAGAAATGGTTTGATGGGTTCGATCCGTTTATATTAAAAAGTCATGGTGATAAGCTCTTTGGGCGAGGCACCGCTGATAATAAATCTCAACATTTAATAAATATTATTGCACTAGAGGCCATTTTGTCTATTAGAAGATCACTTGGTTTTAATGTTAAGTTTGTTATCGAGACATCTGAAGAGATTGGTTCACCAGGATTGCGAGAGTTTTTTAAGGAAAAGAAAAGTAGGTTAGCGTCGGATGTACTAATTGCGTCTGATGGCCCAAGACTAAAGCCAGATGTGCCAACTATCTTTATGGGAACGCGTGGGGCAATGAATTTTGATTTAGAGGTAGATTTAAGAAAAGGTGACCACCATTCTGGAAATTGGGGTGGGGTTTTACCGGACCCAGCAGTTATTTTAGTAAATGCATTGGCCTCAATTTCTAATAATCGGGGTGAAATTCAAATACCAGAATGGCGTCCTACTAGCTTAACAGACGATATCAGCAAAATTTTAAACAACTTACCTTTAGAAAACTCAGGAGATGCTAAAGTGGATTTGAACTGGGGCGAGAGTGATTTAACTCCTCTTGAACGGCTTTATGGTTGGAATTCATTTTCGATATTATCATTGACGAGTGGCAATCAGGTAAAAGCTGTTAACGCAATTTCAGGAAAAGCAAAGGCCTCGTGTCAATTACGATTTGTTGTTGGAACCAAGAGCAAAGACATTATTCCGGCGCTGCGTAAGCATTTAGATGATCTAGGTTTTAAACAAGTTAAGATTATATTACATGATAATCAGCAGTTTGAGGCTACGCGTCTAAGCGTAAAACATCCTTGGGTTGATTTTGTATCGTCCTCGATAAAGAAAACCTCAAATAAAGATCCCACCTTGTTCCAAACTTGGCGGGATCACTACCAAATGATAGTTTTACCGAAATTTTAGGACTGCCAACAATTTGGATACCCCATTCATACCGTGGGTGTTCGCAACATGCTCCAAACGAACATGTTTTAAAGCATGTTTGTTTGGATGCGCTAAAGGTAATGGCTGGCTTATATTTTGATATAGGTGAAAGTGGACGTGATTTGAAAAGGCTTACTTAAAATTTTAACTCAAACTACCAAGATGAATTTGGTTGTGTTAAAAATAATTTTTCTTCTTTAGTGCTTTTTCTTTCCAATATTTTATTTCTGTGGGGATAACGCCCAAAGTTATTAATTGCTTTTGTGTGATCATCCCAGCTTTGTTTTATTTGATCGTAGTTAGCCTCTTGTTTTAGATATTTTTCACAGTTTTTGTGGGCAATCTTATGATCGTTAATGTTTTCGCTATGTAGTAAAGGAATTAAAGAAAAGAAAATTTCATTACTTGAAAAATTTGAAAAATAATTCTGCTTGATGGCATGCTGTGCTAAGCTTTGAGCTTTTTTATCCTGAGCAAATGCCTTTGCTGTATCTCGAAACATATTTCTAGAGAATTGATCTAATAAAATAATAAGTGCAAGACAGTTTTTCGGATGATTAACCCAGTTATCATAATTACCTTTACAAGCGTTATCATAATCATTGAGAAATTGATTTGTTATTGCATTATCAAAATTTAGATCTTTTTTGAACCAATCTTCTTCTGCACATTTAACAAACCAAAAGTTATTTATGCGTGCGGCCGGTTGTGACATCGTAAATCCTTAAAGCATTATTTGATAGTAAGATTTAAGTATTAATTGGGAATAATCGCTGTGGCTTCTATTTCAATTAATGCCTCATCCTCGACTAATGCACTAACGACTACCATGGTCATAGCTGGAAAATGATTACCTAGAATTTTTCGATAAACCTCTCCGACTTTTTTTTGATTTGATACATATTCTGCCTTATCTGTAACGTACCATGTTAGTCTCGTAAGATCAGTAATTTTTCCTCCAGCTTCATTAACTATTACTGAAATATTTTTTAAAGTCTGTTCCATTTGCCCTAAAAAATCTTTTGAAATAAATTCTTGATTTTCATTCCAACCGATTTGACCTGCAATATTTAATGTAAGACCTTCTGAGAGAATTGCATTTGCATAGCCCCTCGCTGGTTTCCAGCCTTTAGGGTTTATTTTCTTATGAGACATTTTTTATTTCCATATTTTGTTGGTTTCGTAATAAAAATCTTTGTATTTTTCCAGTTTGTGTTTTTGGCAATGAGTTCTTAAAAATAATTGATCGGGGGTACTTAAAAGGTGCAATTTTTGCTTTTACATAGTCTTGTAGTTCAATCTTTAATTCATTACTTTCTGTTGAATCTTCGGTAAGAACTATGTGTGCTTGAACGATGGCGCCACGGTTATCATCAGGAGTGCCAATTACCGCGCATTCCAATACTTGTTTATGAGATAATAGAGCTGCTTCTACTTCGGGTCCCGCAATATTATAACCAGCAGAGATTATCATATCATCATTTCTTGCAGCAAAGAAAAAATATCCATTCTTATCTTGCGAAAAACTATCACCAGTTATATTCCACCCGTTTTGCACGTAATTCTTTTGCCGATCGTCTGATAAGTAGCGACAACCTGTCGGTCCACGCACTGCTAACCGACCAACTTCACCAATGTTCAATTCATTCATATGGTCATCTACAATTTTTGCTTCATAACCTCTTATTGGTTTACCAGTGCAACCTGCTTTATGATCATCAAATCGATTTGAGATGAAAATATGCAACATTTCAGTTGCCCCAATCCCATCAAGCATTGGTTTACCAGTTTTCTGTAGCCATTTATCGTAAACCGGTGCTGGAAGGGTTTCTCCAGCAGATACAGCAGCTCTAAGTGAGGATAAATCGGCTCCTTCATCCATTGCTGCCAACATCATATTATATGCTGTGGGCGCTGTAAAACAAACCGTCGCTTTGTACTTTTCAATAATTTCAATCATATTAGGTGGAGATGCATTTTCGAGAAGGGTTGCTGCAGCACCAAAACGAAGTGGGAAAATTGCTAAACCGCCTAATCCAAACGTAAAGGCTAAAGGAGGTGAGCCAATAAAAATATCATTTTCTTGCACATTTAAGATCTCTTTTGCGTAACCATCAGCAATAATTAGTAAATCTCTATGGAAATGCATTGTAGCTTTTGGTGAACCCGTCGTACCAGATGTGAATCCTAATAAAGCAACATCATCACGAGTAGTTTTGATAGTCTCAAATTTAATTGATTTTTCTAAAGCTACTTCATCCAATTCACTAACGTGATTTGCTGTGCCATCAAAAGGTACCACATATTTCAAGGCTGAACTCTTTTCAAAGCACTTTTCCATCTCCTCCATAAGTCGAGAATCGCACAGGACATGGGTAATTTCAGCTTTATTAATAATTTCTACAAGTTCTTTTTCTCGCAACAATGGCATAGTATTCACAACTACCGCCCCTGCTTTTGTTGCTGCTAACCAGCAAGCAACCATAGCCGGATTGTTGGCTGACCGTATAAGAACCCGGTTTCCTGGCTGCACTCCATAATTCTCGACTAAAGCGTTCGCTAATCGATTTGTCCAATCACTTAATTCTTTGTAAGTTCGTCGCCTGCCGTTTCCTATTAGCGCAATATTGTCTCCATATCCTTGTAATACCATTTTATCTGTTAGCTCAAAGCCAACATTTAAAATTTCGGGGTATTCATAACCATTTAGTATATATTCAGGTTGCATTGCTTCTTGCGGTAAATTGTTTCTAGCAAATTGATCTATATGAGCGGATGGAGTTAAAGTCATGAACTATGACTTGCTAATGCGTCTCGAGCTATGATTATTTTTTGCACATCTGATGCGCCTTCATAAATTCGTAAGGCCCTTATTTCTCTGTAGAGACTTTCCATAATATGACCTTTTCGCACACCATCTCCTCCATGTATCTGAACCGCTTTATCAATTACCAACTGTGCATGATCTGTAGCGTATAGCTTTGCCATGGCAGCTTCTCTCGTAATTCTTTCTGCACCATTATCTTTTGCCCATGCCGCCCGATAAATGAGCAGAGCACTAGCGTCGATATCTACAGACATCTCGGCCAAATGACCCTGTACCATTTGTAAACTTCCTAATGGCGCACCAAATAATTCTCTAGATTGTGATCGTTTTAAGCTTTCATCAAAAGCACGTCTGGCAAAACCAAGTGCGGCTGCTCCTACAGTTGGACGCATATTGTCCAGGGAAGCCATCGCTATTTTAAATCCTTCTCCTGGTTGTCCAATCATAGAATCTGCTTCTAAAAACAAATTTTCAAACCTTAAGGTAGCCAACGGATGTGCAGAGACTGCCTCAATTCGCTCTGCAATAATAAGGCCAGGAGTTTCTGCTGAAACTACAAAAGCTGATAAACCTTTCGCTCCAATGCCTTCACCAGTTCTTGCAAAGACGGTATAAAAATCTGCAATTCCACCATTAGATATCCATGTCTTTTCACCGTTTAAAACATATCCATTTCGTTCTTTCTTTGCTTCTAATTCTATGTTTGCCACATCAGAGCCAGACTGAGGTTCAGTTAAGGCAAATGCAGAAATAGCATCACCTGATTGCACGAGGGGTAACCAGTAATTTCTTTGCTCTGCACTACCAAATAATGAGATTGGCATTGATCCTAAGCCTTGCATGGCAAATGCAAAGTCTGCTAACCCTTCGTGTCTTGCTAGTGTTTCCCTAATTAAACAAAGAGAGCGGACGTCTACTTTTGGGTGCTCAGAAGATACTCCAGAATATTTTAGGAATCCCGCTTTTCCCAATTTTGTCACTAAAGATTGGCAAGTGATGTCTGGGTTTTCGTGTGATACATTTTGCAGATTTTCTAAAGCCCAAGTCTCTAACTTCGAATGTAGAGCTTTATGGCTTTGATCGAGGAAAGGCCAATTTAGGAATGATGTATCTGCCATTTAATTTCCTTTAAAGACTGGTTTTTCTTTTTTTACAAACGCTTTGAAAGCGCGCTCAAAATCACCAGTTTGCATACAGATTGCCTGAGTCTGAGCTTCTGCCTCTATTGCCTGTTCGATTGACATAGACCATTCTTGTGCAAGCATAGTTTTTGTCATCATGTGGCCAAAACTTGGGCCTTCTACCAGACGCTCTGCTAATTTAGTTGCTGCTTTTGCCAATTCTTCTTTTAGCGAGATTGAATTATAAAATCCCCAATTTAAACCTTCATCAGCAGTCATTGCTCTACCAGTAAAAAGTAGTTCTGCTGCTCTACTTTGACCTATTATTCTTGGCAAGATCGCACAGGCGCCCATATCACAGCCAGCCAGCCCAACTCGGGTGAAAAGAAATGCTGTTTTCGCTTCAGGGGTGGCTATTCTTAAATCTGATGCCATTGCTATAATCGCTCCTGCTCCAACGCAGACCCCGTCTACCGCTGCTATAATTGGTTTGCCGCAATTGATCATGGCTTTAACAAGATCTCCGGTCATTCTTGTAAAATTTAATAACCCTTTCATGTCCATTCCGACTAGAGGCCCTATAATATCGTGAACATCACCTCCAGAACAAAAATTCCCACCATTTGAGCCAAATACTACAACTTGTATATTGTCCTCATAGACCAATTCGCGGAAATAGTCTCTTAAGGCGGCATAACTTTCAAAAGTAAGTGGGTTTTTTCGGTCTGCTCCTTTTAAAGAGATATATGCAATTCCATTTTTTACCGAATGTGCAAAATGTTCGGAAGAAAAATTGGTTAAATTCATTTTAAATCTCCATTGTCAGTAATAGATGTTAAGAGTTTGGTTATTGTATTTGCTTCTTCTATGGTTATATCACTCAATATTTCATTTATCCAAGATTCATGTTCCAACGCATACTCTTGGAATTGTTTAGATCCCTTTTTGGTTAATAAAGCTAAATAAGCCCGCCTATCACCTTGAATTGCAGTTCTTTTCACATGGCCATCTTGAACTAATCTGTCAATAATTCCAGTAATGTTTCCGTTAGATACTTTCAACACCCCTGAAAGTTCACTCATCTTCAAGCCATCTTTTGATCTGTACAAAGCAGACATCACATCAAACCTTGGAAGGGTAGTTTGATGATCAATTCTAAGACGTTCTCTAACATTCTTTTCTATGAAATTAGATGTTTTTAATATCTTTAGCCAAGCCCGAACACGTGTCTTTGCATCATCAGGTGGATTACTTTGCATTTTTTAAGTTTTCTAATGCTCGGTCAGACAATCTCCAAAGTTGATCACGACCAGCTTCGTAAGGGAGAGGCCACTTCATTTCCCGATCACCATTTTCTGCAGCTGTGCGCAATGTCCAATATGGATCAGATAGATGAGGTCGGGCTAAACAAACCAAATCAGCACGACCTGCCATGAGGATTGAGTTTACATGGTCGGCTTCATAAATATTACCAACTGCCATAGTTTTTATTTTTGCTTCATTTTTGATCCTATCAGAAAAGGGTGTTTGAAACATTCTTCCATATACTGGAGTTGCATCAATTGATGTCTGCCCAGCAGAAACATCAATAATATCTGCTCCAGCTTCAGAGAACAATTTTGCAATTTCCACTGATTCTATTGGCGTCACACCATCACTTTCAATCCAATCTGTTGCGGAAATCCTTACTGACATTGGTTTGGTTTTAGGCCATGCTTTTCTCATCGCTTCAAACACTCTTAAAGGAAAACGCATTCTATTTTTGAGTGATCCTCCATAGCTGTCTTTCCTTATATTTGACTTGGGGGAAATGAAAGATGATATCAAATACCCATGCGCTGCGTGTAATTCTATCATGTCAAAGTTCGATCGATATGCCATCTTCACAGCAGAAACAAATTGATCAATTATTAACTCCATATCACTTTCATTCATTTCTTTTGGAGTTACATTTTCGGGTGACCAAGCAATGGCGGAAGCAGATAAGAGTGGCCAATTATCATTAGCAAGAGGAGCATCCATCTTCTCCCACCCAAGTTGCGTAGAACCTTTACGACCCGCATGACCAATTTGGCAGCAAATTTTTGCTTCAGTTTCTTCATGTACAAATTTTGTTAACCGAGTCCATTGTTCTTCATGTTCTGTCGTATAAAGTCCTGGACATCCTAATGTGATGCGTCCGTCTGCAGAGACACAAGTCATTTCGGTATAAACTAAACCCGCTCCGCCTTTCGCTCTTTCAGCATAATGGACAAAGTGCCATTCATTTGGGCAACCATCTTTTGCTTTGTATTGTGCCATTGGGGAAACGACTATTCTATTTTTCAAAGCCATATCGCCCAATTTGAATGGGGCAAACATAGGAGATCTAACTTTTTCTTTTGGATCTTTGCCTGCATGCACCTGAAACCATTTCTCAGCACTCTCCAGCCAAGAAGGATCTCTTTCTCGGAGGTTTTCATGACTAATTCTTTGAGATCTAGTGAGTAAAGAATAGTTTAGCTGTACAGGATCTAAATCTAAATATCGTTCCACATCTTCAAACCATTCAACAGAGTTTCTCGCAGCTGATTGTAATCGGTATACTTCTATTTTGCGTTCATTTTCATATTCTGCAAATGCTGTGCCTACATCGTCTTCATTGGTTAATTTCTCAGCCAAAGAAATAGCGCTTTCTAGTGCCAGCTTTGTTCCTGAACCAATGGAAAAATGCGCTGTTGCAGACGCATCACCAAGGAGGACTAAATTTTTGTGATACCATTTTTCACAAAGCACTCTTGGAAACCTGATCCAGGCTGATCCACGTATGTGCGTAGCATTCGTCATTAACTTATTTTTGCCAAGATGGTCTTTAAAAACGTTTTCGCAAATCTTTATACTTTCATCTTGATTAAGGTTAGCAAAATCATACGCATCAAAGGTTTCTTGTGAACATTCCACAATGAAAGTTGCTGTATCATCATCAAATTGATATGCATGTGCCCATAGCCAACCTTTGTCTGTTTTTTCAAATATAAATGTAAATGCGTCATCAAACTTTTGATGAGTGCCTAGCCATACAAATTGACATGTTCGCATGTCTACATTTGGATTAAACACATTATCAAATTCATTCCGTGTTTTTGAATTCAAGCCATCGGCCGCTATTACTATATCATATTCATTCATATACTTTTGTGCTACTTCAGCTTCAGACTCAAAATTTAAATTTATACCTAATTCGGAGGCTCGTTTTTGTAGGATAACTAATAGTTTTTTTCGCCCAATCCCACAAAATCCATGACCAGTTGACAGCATCTTTTGCCCTTGATGATGAAGTGCAATATCATCCCAGTATGCAAAATTATCCCTTATATATTTGGCACTAACGGGATCATTACTCTCAAGATTGCTTAGTGTTTCATCAGATAAGACAACACCCCAACCGAATGTATCATTGGCCTTATTTCGTTCTATTATTGTAATTTGTGAAGAGGGGACTCTCAATTTTAAGGATATCGCACAATATAGACCTGCTGGCCCACCACCAATTATAGCTACGTTAGTCATTAAAACCCCATAATTAAATTAACATAGGGTTTAATCTATTCATTTTTATATTTATTACAAGCTTAAATATTTTAAGCCTAAAATAAATGTTAAGTATGAGTTACAACGGGTTCGTTGGGATTTTACGTCTATTATTGGTATATATTGTTAATTCAGTTAATGAACGATAGCCAACCGCTAAGATCACTACCATACCTCCAATTATTGTCATTAATGTTGGTGTTTCGCTAACAAAAAGCCAAACCCAAATTGGACTTAAGGCAAATTCTAATAGCATGAAAAGTGTTAATTCAGCTGCAAAAAGGAATTTTGAAGCAAGAATGAAGGTCACATTAACACAGGTGGATAAAATACCTCCATACAAGAAACAAAGAAATAAATCTCCAAGGGGTACGTCTAAATTGCCAGGATATGCCACTAAAACCAATGCCATTATAATGAACCCAGAGATCATTAAAGCGGGTAACATCTCAATATTTCTCTTAAAACGTACTAAAATTGCATAGCTTGCGAAAAAAACTGCACATGTTACTGCCATTATATTTCCATAAAATGATCCACTATCAAGGGAATCCATGATCATAATAAATATTCCCAGTGCAGCAAAAATCATTGTATATATTGTCTTCTTATGAAGAGATTCTTTTAATATTAACCATGCTAATCCAGCAGTTAAAAAAGGTATTACGCTTAAAGTAAAAGTGGTGGCAGCTACTGTGGTGTTTGTTATTGCTTGCAAAAAGCTTATTCCTGCCAATGCTAATAAAAGGCCAGCCACTAAGCCAAATATTCCAACTTCTTTTATTTTTGCAAATGAAGATCTACGGTGTCGAAAAACAAGAATTGTAAAAGTACCAAGAATAAAAAATATTGAGCGATAAAAGTTTATCTGAAATGCGTCTGCTTCTTGAATTAATCTTATAACTAAGGCACCAAAGCTTATACTAATAGACCCTATAATCATGAGGACAATAGCTCTGCTTCTGCCTGAATAATCTATTGGTGCAACTTCAACTTGCATCGCAAACCTTAAGGGTTGAAATTAATATATAATTATATTTTAAAAGTTTATTGATCTTTTTTTTTCAGGATACAAGATGAATTTAATTTAAAGTCTTAATTTAAAAATTCTCGACCCATGGCCTTAGCTCAGTTTCCCAGGCCCATGCACTTTTGTGCTGGTTGTGAAATTGAAGATATGTCTCAGCGATAGCATCTGGATCCAACATATTGTCCTCACCATTTCCCACACGTTCTAACCGGTTATTTGATCGAATGCCGCCATCTATAACAAAATGCGCAATATGTATATTTTTAGGGTGAAGTTCACGAGCCAATGATTGGGCTAATCCCCTTAATGCAAATTTCCCCATGGCAAAAACTGATGAGTTCGCATAGCCTTTTATACCTGCAGAAGCTCCAGTAAAAAATATGCTTCCACTTCCTTTTATTAACATCCGTTGGGTTGCTTGTTGGGCCACTAGAAATGCTCCAAAACTAGTGATTTCTAATGCTTTTTTAGTTGCCTGAGGATCTAGTTCTTGAATTGGCCCTCTAATTCGAGTGGAGGGATTGTAAACCACGAGGTCAGGCGTCCCCATCTCCTTATCAATTGCTGAAAACAATTTTCTGACACTGTCTATATCACTTGCGTCACAAGGGTGAAGTGATGCATTGGTTTCCTCAGATAAACTTTCCAATTTTTCGATATTTCGTGCAGCCAAAGCAACTTTCATGCCTTGGCTTTTGCAGAGGCGTGATAATGATGCACTTAGTCCAGGCCCCGCTCCAATAATTAATGCAGTTTTTTTCATAATATTTTCCTAATTCCATAATTAATAAAATTGTTTAATTTTAGAAAATAACTTTCAAACTAAACAAAAAGAAAATCAATTACAGTGACCATTAGGCAAAATATAAATATTATCAAGCCAAGTATTAACAACATAGGCTGTAACTTCTTCTCGTTAAAAAGACGTTCAATATGTGGCCAAATATATTTTTTTATCATTATATAACTTCAACTAAAATTTAGAACATTTATATTAATTAATAATAGCATAAAAAAAATAACAGCCAATCAAAATAAATTATGAGTAGTTTAGATTATGCAAACAGTGTAATAATTCCGCAGATTTACCTTTGGTTTGCTTTTAAGCGTTTGCAGAAACGTAATACACAGTTGCTTTTAGGCTTGTGCCATTGGTATCTGTTCTTTTCATTAGTTCAGCTTCTAATTCCTGATCAATTTTTTCATGGATTTGAATGTCAAAAGAAGCCTCTTTTTTCATTCGAGCCGCTAAACCCATTTTATTAAAAAACCTAACTTGTTCTTTTACTGGATCAAAGCTTAACATTTCTGTTTTAACAGTTTTTATTTTTATATTTTTAAATTCTGATGATTGTAAAATTTTTAATAAATAAGGTTTATTACTGAACGCAAGTGGACCTGGTGCCTTTGAAGGATTTGGAAGGGGTTTATTTAAATATTTTAAAACAATTTTTAAAGGTAGTATAAAGAATTCATTTTCTTCTAGTGTTGACCAACAGACAAAATTTAGTTTTCCGTTTGGTTTTAAAGATTTGTGCATGTTGGTAAATGCAGCAATAGGATTTTCAAAGAACATTACACCAAAACGGGATACAATTTGATCATAAAATGATTTCTTGAATTCAAATGACTGGGCATCTGCATTTGTGAACCTAATATTCTCTATCGTTCCATATTTGGTCTGAGCTAGTTCTAAGAGTGGCTTGGATATATCTACGCCTTCTACAGATCCGGTTGAGCCAACTTGGTCCGACAGTAATTTGGAAGTTTTTCCTGATCCACAACCTACATCTAAAACGTGTTTGTTTCCTAAAGTTTCAAATTCTTTAAATAAAAGCGCGGTTATGACATCAAGATGCGCGTCCATTTGTAAGTCGTTGTTTGCCCAAGCTTGACCTGTCTTGCTGTTCCAATTAGCGCCTTGTTCTTGGTTTTGACCATAATTATTGGCAACATCATTCATGGAATTTTTTTTATCTATCTCTTAAATAAAATTTAAAATTAAGGTTTCAGTGCAAACATTGGCTTTAGTTTAGTTGCTCGTTCACATTTTGGCACACCAGTTTCTGTATAACCAATAATGCAAGACCAAAGTTGCCGTCTGTAAACAACTGTGAACTCATAGCTTACGCGGCCTTGGATTATGTTACTACTTTGTCCGACAAGTTGCTCTGCATGTTCGTAAGTTTTATAATTAATGAAATCTCCAGCGCCTTGTCTTTCAATTGAGAATTCCTCACCAATTGAAAAAGCTGTACTAAATAAAAATAAGAAAGCGGCTAATGTAAATTTTTTCATGTATAATCCTCGTAAATAAAACTTAACCATTTGAGATTAAATCTGCAAGTTTGATATTTACATTGTACGAAATTACCTATCGTGATCAGTTAAATTTTGTACTGTTTTTAATTTATTCGGGAGTTTCATAATCTCCGCGATGAGGTCTTAGATTTAATAAACCATAGTTTTCTGGAAATTTTGTTGTTGTTGCCCATAAATGGTCACCGTAATAAAATGGTTTAAATTTTTTTGCATTTTGAATAGGTAACGGTGTTATGATAGTATTAGGACGAGGTTCAAAAAAGAAGGGTACTGAATGTCTAGTTTCGCCTTGACTTAAAACTCTATGCTGTGTTGCCTTGATTTTTCCACAAGTCCATAATTCTAGTAGTCCACCAAAATTGATTGAAAAACTATCTTCAATTATTGGTACATCAATCCAGTTTTGCTCACTTGTTGATGCTTGTAATCCCCCGACTCCGCATTGAGCCAGTACTGTCAATAGTCCACTGTCGACGTGAGATCTTGCGGTTTGTTCGTATTTCTTTTCATTATAGTGGGTATACCGATCAGGAACATCTTCTTTGCTTTCTAACTCTGAAGTTCGTTTTGGATAATGGAGTAGCCGTAAAGTTGATATCCCATCTTCAAAAGCATCACGGAAGATGTTTTTATTGATTTTTAAACTTCTTGATAAAGAATCTAAAATATAAATACCAATTTCCTCCATGCCCAAATAATAATCGCCAGTTATTTTTTTCCAGTGTTTAGGCAAATCACAGTCGTCAGGTATTGGTGTTGGTTCGTAGAGAATGTCATCATTCCTATTTTCTGGTAATTTTCGTATTATATCGGGGCCGATTTCAAAGCCTTCTCTGTTACGTGCTTTACTTGATGATAAAGGAAACCAGCCACGGTACTTATGAGCATTTTCAGAAGCAAAATTCTTTTTCCAGAAAGGTCTTTGTTTTTCTTCAGATAAATTAAATATCTTTAACATTATATCTCGTTCTGATTGGCTCACCTTTAAGCTTTCGGGATGACCCATCACAACCATAAATCCAACTTCAAAAGCAGCACTCGCAATTTGTTGATCTATTTTTTTCTTTTGTGACTCATTATCCGTAAATAATGAGCTTATATCTATGATGGGGATTTTTGTCATAAGTTTAACTTTTTAGCGTTTCTATGCGGCTTTATGGTATTAAATTATTCATTCTATTATTGAATAGGTTTTGAAAAACCTGCAAGTTCAATTATTGTTAAATTTTGAAGGGAATTATAATGCCGTCTAAAGTTGAAATATACGATAGTATTAAATCACCATTCGTTACAGATATCAAAAAAGTATTACCTGAATGGATTGATTATAATGGTCATATGAATGTTGCATATTATACATTGGCATTCGATGAAGCATTAGATGATTTCTTGAATGAAATTGGCATTGGAGAGTCGTACGTAAAAAGCTCTCAAAATGGACCTTATGCCTTGCAAGCAAATTATCATTATTTAAATGAGTTGTTAGAAGGTGAGCAATTTAGGGTACGTATATATTTAGTTGATGTGAGTGATAAGTGTTTTCATTCAGCAATGGAAATATTTAATGAAAAAGATCTTTCTGTTTGTGCAGTTTGTGAGCAAATTACTATGAATGTTGACTTAAAAAGAAGAAAATCAAATAATTACCCTGATTGGGTTAGAGAGAAATTTGATATGATGCTTGGTTCTCAAAATGATGAGCAATTGCCAGCCCAGATAGGTAAGCCAATCGGTTTGCGGCACTAAGTGGTTTTAAAATCATGCGATTGTTTTAATTGTCTTTAACGCTCCATCTAAAGCTTCACCTTGTTCATCTAGCAGTGCGGCTTCACGTAAGCGTTCAATCCATTGGGCTGCGTCTTCTCTCCCTGTAACTAATTTAGCACCACTGATCACTCTATCAAATTTTGATAAACCTCTTACGTGCGTATCGGAATAGCCTTTAATTAATCTTCGACATTTTACTATTTCGACAGCCAAGTCATACTGTTCAGGCAAAAAGGACATGAATTTATTAATCCACTCCTCTCTATGTATACGTTCAACTTCGTGTCTTAATGTTTTAGTTCTGTACCCTCGTAGTCCTGCCAACAGATATAAGGTTAAGAAAGCTGGTAAACTTGTGGAACGTATCCTTCG
Source organism: Paracoccaceae bacterium (assembly GCA_028112705.1). GTDB lineage: Bacteria > Pseudomonadota > Alphaproteobacteria > Rhodobacterales > Rhodobacteraceae. The sequence continues at coordinate 34,416 of JAOGYN010000011.1, forward strand.
ACCCTTATTTACCATTTTGTCTAATTGTTTCATTCTTTTTGAGCTTTGTTCAAACCATTTTCCAAATGCTTTTGGGAAAAGGCCTACAACTTCTTCTGCCCTTGGGTGAAAGTATTCTGTAATTTTTAATCGATTATCTTTCGTAACGCCCATCTCTTTTTGTATGCGAGCAGTCCGCTTTGAACGGGTTTTTAAATCAGCCACCCTTATTATGTCATCATAAGCCATTGCATTGGCAATGTGCTTTGCGGATTGAATTGAAAGAGAGTAACTTTTGTTTGCAGAATCTTGAGAAATAATTTCTTTTAATACTTTGATATATTCTCTTCCATATTTAGTATTTTGAAAATCTACTACTTTCTTTAATCCTAAGTTGGCCATTTTTTGAATTTCTTTTGGCATGAGGGCTATTTCACTAATAAGATCCTTCCACTCGCGCATTAAACGTTCGGGCCCAACTATTTTAAGTTCTTGTTCATCTCCACCTTTATTGGTTGGGTTTTTTGGAAGTGGATTCTTTACAGCTTTAATTGCATCGTTAAAAGCGCGAAGGCTTGCTTCAACTCCTTTGCCCGATGATCGTATAGATTCCTCGAAAGCTTCATGAGGGAAGGGTAGCGCCTCTGATGCAGCCAATGCACCAAAAAGACTCGCTGAAACAACGGATTTTGCATTGATAGCAATTTCTTCCATGTCCAGTAAGATTAGTTTTTTTGCAGCAATTTCAGCTGCTGCAAAAACTTCCGATGAAGCAGCTATTCCATCACCAGGTACAGTTTTTTCAGAAACAGCAAGAGCTCTATGTGTTGAGCCAATTAGCGTTGTCCTATCTGGTGTGACAAATCCTCTCATTATTGCCCGTCCAACTTCCATCATTTCGGACGCAATTAAAATATCCACATCACCAGCCGCTGGTGCAAGTGAAAAGACTGGAAGTCTATCACTCATCGGGGCCATTTCAATATAATATATTGTTGCCCCAGTTCTTTGGGCAACTCCAGCGACAGATGTTGCTTGGCATGCATAACCCTGAGCGCGACATAATTTATCTATCCAGTTAGCAAGCACACCACCGCCTTGACCTCCAACAGCCATTACTGCGAGTTTTAAAATTTGGTCAACGCGTGGATCAGTTTTTGTAGCGGTTAATTCTTTTTTGATCAAGTTCAACTTATGCTCCAATAAAGTTCAGGCGTTTTTTCTGTCTACGCATTTGAAAAAATTTAATAATAGATTTTTGGAATTGCGATAGTATGTTTTCCATATTCGTTGGATTGTGAACAACGTCTGCTTGAAAAAAAGAGGGGCAAAGGATGGCTGCATCGGCGACCTCTCCACAATTCCCACAACCAACACAACTTTGATCTATACTAGCAATGGGGTCATCTCTAAGAGGATCATCTAATTTCTTTAGGGAAAGAGATGGGCACCCTGATAATCTGATACAAGCATGATCACCGGTACAAATATCTTCATCTACACCAAAACGTGGAATCTCGGTTCTAACCCCATTACTTATATTGTTATTTCTAATTGGCTTTTCACGCCTTTGTTTATTTAGCATGCATTCTGAAGAAGCGACTATAACTTTTGGCCCATCATATTCAGTGGTTAAGGCTTCCTTTAGCACTTCTTTCATTTTTTTCACGTCGTAGGTTCTATCAATTTGTCTAACCCATTCAACGCCAACACCCTTTAAAGCTTTTGAAATAGGATTTTGAGTTGATTTTGTATCGTTATCTGCTCGAGATGACATGACATCTTGACCGCCGGTGGCCGCAGAGTAATAGTTATCTACAATTAGTGCGACGCTGTCCGATTTGTTGAATACCATATTTCCAATCGAAGATGACAAGCCATTATGCCAAAACCCGCCATCACCAAGTATTGAAATAGCTCTTTTTTCGCCGCCACCATCAAATGCTGCATTTGAAGCAGGTCCAAGGCCATAACCCATTGTTGAGCCTCCAATTTCGAATGGGGGCAGGGTAGCAAATAAATGGCATCCAATATCACCAGTAATTTGATGTTTGCCTAGATCTTGCTCAATAAGTTTCATGGCAGCAAAAATTGGTCTTTCTGGACAACCTGTGCAAAAACTAGGAGGCCGAATTGGCACTGTTTCTGATAAATCAGGTATTTGAGTAGGGGTTACATTTGGGGATCGAACTTGACCAGGTAGAATATCTGGCATTGTTGCTTTGATAAAACTTGTTAGACTTTCCAGCATTATTTGGCCTGTATATTCACCTGCCATCGGAAAAGTATCCTTTCCATACAAACTTATTGAACTTTTTGACCGGTATAAAAAGGTTGAAAGATTTTGCTCAATAAATTCTGGTTGCCCTTCTTCGACAACTAGGATTGCTTTTTTATCTTCACAGAAAGAAAGAAATTCATTCTCGACCAATGGATATGTTACATTTAATATGTAAAGAGGTATCGAGCTATCTCCATAGATGTCAGCTAGGCCCAATCTTTGTAAAGCTCTTATAACTCCATTGTACATGCCGCCTTGGATCACGATTCCAATTGAAAAGGTGGCAGGACCAAATATCTCGTTTAATTCATTTTCGATTATAAATTTTTCTGCAGCAGGCCATCGGTTATTAACTTTGTCTAGTTCATGAACGTATGACATGGGCGGCAAAACAACTCTAGAAAAATCTCTTTTAGGATCAGATAGAGCATCTTTAACACTTAGTGGTGGTGAAACATTATCCTTGGTTTTATAGCTACCTGTTACATGACAACAACGGATTCTAACCATGAGCATCACTGGAGTGTTAGAAGCTTCAGAAAGCTCAAACCCATTTTTTACAGAGTCTACAATTGAGGGAAGGTTAGGACGAGGATCCATAAGCCAAAACTGGGATTTCATTGCAAATCCGTGGGTTCTCTCTTGCATTATAGAGGAGCCTTCACCGTAATCTTCACCAACAATTATTAATGCGCCCCCGTTTACGCCAGATGAAGCTAGGTTAGCTAACGCATCGGAAGCAACATTTACTCCAACAGGTCCTTTAAATGTTACCGCACCTCTAATTGGATAGTGAACACTTGCTGCTAACATTGCTGCTGCTGCTGCTTCAGATGCATTTGCTTCAAATCGAACTCCAAGCTCTGTCAATAATTCCTCTGCATCTGCTAGTACATCCATCAAATGAGAGATTGGCGCTCCTTGATAACCTCCAACATAACCAACGCCATTTTCTAAAAGCGCCTTAGTAATTGCTAAAATACCTTCGCCGGTAAAGGTATCACCATCTCCTAACCGTAGATGTTTGACTTCTGATTTAAATGAACGTTCAGCCATATTTACTCCTAGAACTCATGTTTACGAATATTCTTCAATATTTTTTGTAAAGTTATGATAAATTGTGATTTTTCTGCATCGTTGATTTCATTAAACATATCATTGTAGCTGTTTAACATATCAGGCCAGAGTGATCTGAATGCGTCTGAACCTAAACGTGTTAGATAAACTCGTGTCGCTCTCGTGTCGATGATATCAATTTCTCTTTTAATAAGTCCATCTGAGTTTAATTGTTCTAATGCTCGGCTAAGAGTTGACTGTTCAACTACCGCGTATACGGCTAATTCGCTAATCAACATTCCATCAACGGCGGATAATACAGCTAAAGCTCTCATCTTAGGGGTTGTTAAGTCTAGAGAAGTCATTTTTCGTCTTAAAGATTCATTGTACCTGCCCATAATTCTGTTCATTAAATATGGCGCAAATTCATCAAGCAAATGATCCTCTAGTAGAGGTTGTTTTTTCTTAATACTTTCAAATCTTTTATTCATGCGCCCAGCCTCTTAGCTAAATTGAAACCTGAGCCACCGCTCAATCCTGGGCCTGGGTGGGTTGAGGCGCCAATGTGATGAAGGTTCTTCACAACAGTTTCATTGTTTATTGAATTATTAAAGGGTCTCCAAAGGAAGAACTGATCAATTGAACACGCTCCCCCGTAGGGATCACCACCCACTAAATTAATATTCAATTTTGAAAGCTGGCTTGGGGAGTAACATTGCCTTTGTATTTTAATGTTTGTGAAATTTTTAATATGATTTTTTAGCAAACTTTCAACCCGGTCTGCAAATAATTCAGTGATCTCGTTATCCCATTCAGACCCGCCGTTAATTATACCTGCGGCATCTCCTTTTATTGTTGACGGCGCGTCTGGAATCTGAATCCATAAAATACTCTTACCAGTCGGACATCTTGTTGGGTCTAGTGCGGTTGGTTGCCCTACGCAGATAGTGGGCGTTTCTGGTAGCATGCCTCGTTCAGCTTCATTTGATGATTTTGAAACTGCATCAATACCGTCAGATAAATGAATTAATGCCACCTCACGTAGTTTTGGATCAGTCCATTCTGGGGGAGCATCTAATGCATAATGGATCTGAAAATTCCCTCTCCCATGCCTAAAGTTCACCTTTTCATTTATCGTTTCTGTGCCGCTGCCACTTAATAATCTATCATATAACTGCCCTGGCGTAACTGATGCTATTACACTAGGAGCGTCTATTTTTTCCCCACCTGTTATTATTACACCAGTCACTTTTCCATTTCTTACAACAATCTTATTTACATCGGTTGAACTTAAAAACCTTCCACCATTTGCCTCAATTAAACTTTTAAAAGCTGAAACGGCTTGTCCAGAGCCGCCTTTTACAATTGGGGCTCCTGCAGCTTCCAAAGCGAATGCTATTACTTTTCCCATTTGTCCAGAATATGTGCTTTCAGGTGTTAGGCCTGTATGTAGCACCCATGGAGCAAATAAGGCTTGTGGCAACGGGTGTGAGTATGAACTCTCAAGCCAGGTTCTTGCCGAAATTAATGCACCACCAAACCAGTTAATTAAGTTTCTGAAACCTTTTTTCCAAATCTGTTTTGATATAAGTTTAACCATTTTCCAGGACCACAGAGAGCCACCAAGTAAAGAAAATAAAAAATCAGCATCGTTTGCAATTTCATTTATATCTTTTAAAAATTGCTTTCCGTCATCATCATTCAATTTGCTAATTCTTTTGAAATTAGTTGATTGATCTGTCGATAAAATGAGACTTGTACCATTTGGTCGTATTACCGCGGTTGGATTGGCAGATTGACAAAATTCCAACCCGTATTTTTTTAAATCGCTACTTAACTCTGCATAAGCTGGTGATGTTATAAATAAAACGAATGTTGCAGCCATAATGTCGTGTTTAAAGCCTGGTAGCGTTATCTCTTCCGTGGATAAGCAGCCACCAAAAGATTCTGATCGTTCAACAATCAGAACCTTTTTTCCTGCACGAGAAAGCAAGGCGCCTGCCACCAACCCGTTTATTCCGGAGCCAATTATAATATAGTCTAAACCGGCCATCAAAGTTACTTCTGTACTAAAGCCATTGCTCTAATTGGACTCCCGGTACCTCTTTCTATTTTTAAAGGCGCAGCGATTAGAATTGCTCCTTTGGCGGGTAGTTTATCTAAATTTGCAAGAGATGCTAAGCCAAAGCAATTATTTTTATGTAGAAGATTGTGTGCTGGAAATGGAGGATCCATTCCACCTGCTTGGCCCGCGTCTGTTCCAATACACTGGCTGCCCCAACCAACAATATCTTTTGATAGTAAATACTCAAGACAATCAACTGATGGGCCTGGTGAGTGAGGACCATTTTCATCAGCATTTAAGAACAAATCTTGATCATGCCCCCTGCTATCCCAATCTGTTCGCATCACAACCCATTCACCTTTATTAATCGAGCCATGCTCCAATTCCCATGATTTCACATGATCAGCTGTCAAAAGAAAATCTGGATCAGAATTTGATGCTTCAGAGCAGTCAATAACATTAACAGGTGCTACAAGTCTTTGAACAGAAAGAGTGTCAGTGAAACCATCTTCAAAATCCTTGCCAGTTATCCAATGATGGGGAGCATCAAAATGTGTTCCTGTATGTTCTCCAAGTACCATCCAATTCCATGCGAAGAAAGGTCCATCTTCGTCATATTCAGAAATCTTGTGTATTTCTACTTTTGGAGTAGGTTTGGCAAAATCGGCTGGCAATTGTAAGATTGGTGTGTTTGGACCAAGTGTCCCCGTGCAATCTACGACTTCTATCTCTCCTGATAACAACTTTGGTCCAAGACTATTAAGTAATTCTGATGAACTCATTTTCAATTTCCTTTTTTTGTTTATCATTAAAATTATTGATCTATTCTGATACGATTCGGCTAGACAAATTTAAATGCAATTGCATATAACTAGACATATTTGAATGCATTTGCAATTATATTTAAATGCATTTGCAAATATAATTATCAAGGAAGTGGTGAGATTAAATGGCAATTACTGAACCAGATGCAATTATTATCGGTGGAGGACATAATAGTTTAGCCTGTGCATCACATTTAGCTGTTAAGGGTTGGAAAGTACTAGTTTTAGAAAAAGCTGAAGTTGCTGGAGGTGCTGTAAAGAGTGGTGAGTATACGGATCCTGGCTTTCAACACGATTGGGCAACAATGAACCTATCTTTATTTGGTGGTTCTAAATTTTTTCAAAAATATGAAAAGGAATTAATTTTAAATGGCTTGGAGTTTGTTCCCACTAAAAATTGTTTTGCAAGTGTCTTTCCCGAGGATAAGTGGTTAGGTATTAGCAATGATTTATCTAAAAATCTTAACCAAATTTCAAAGTTTTCAAAAGAAGATTCAAGGGCCTGGAAAGAATTGAGTGAAAATTTCCCTGAAGAGGCCACTACTATTTTTAGGTTATTGGGAAATAAACTGAGCTTTAAGAATTTAATTTTTCTATTTTTCTCTATTGTTAGAAAAAAGGGCATAGGCGGTGCCATGGATTTTATTAGGTTTTTATTAATGTCTCCCAGGGCATGGTTAGATGAAACTTTCAAATCTAGATACCTAAAATCCACATTGGCTGCTTGGGGAATGCATTTGGACTTTTCACCAGATACGGCTGGGGGTGCATTATTTCCTTATTTAGAGGCAATGACTAACCAATCTTTTGGAATGGTTCTAGGAAAAGGTGGTGCTGATACAATCATTAAAGCCATGATTGGTTTAATACACTCAAAAGAAGGCTCAGTGGAGTGTAATTCAGAAGTAAGTGAGGTTATCCAAGAGAGTGGAAGAGCCATCGGTGTTAGACTTATTGATGGTAAAATTATTAAAGCCAAGCGTTGTTTGATAGCAAATGTTTCCCCGTCAGCTCTTCTTAAGCTCGTGAATCAGTTTGATAACTCAAGATATTCAAACGGCCTTAGTAATTTTAAGCACGCACCTGGAACAATGATGATACATCTTTCAATGAACCAGTTACCTGATTGGAAAGCAGGGGCCGAGTTGAAAGATTTTGCATATGTACATATTGCTCCTTCGTTAGAACAAATGGCTAAAACTTATCAGCAAGCAATAGAAGGTCTGTTGCCTGACAGGCCAATAATTGTAGTTGGCCAACCTACGTCAGTGGATAGTTCGCGGGCTCCTTTGGGAAAACATATACTTTGGATTCAGGTCCGAATGGTTCCAGGACAGATAAATGGCGATGCTAGCAAACAAATAAAAGAAAATGACTGGTCAAAAATTAAAGATATTTATGCAGAAAGAGTCCTTAATATAATTGAAGAATATGCGCCCAATACAAAAGAAAAAATTATAAAACGTAGGGTCATATCACCTCTGGAATTGGAAAAAGATAATCCAAACCTTGTATTTGGAGACCAAATATGCGGTAGTCATCATTTGGCGCAACATTTCATTTTCCGCCCTGTAAGAGGATATACAGACGGAACCACGCCGATTCCAAATTTGTACCATACGGGTGCTGCAATTTGGCCAGGGGCTGGTACTGGAGCAGGTTCAGGTTATTTACTAGGCAGAAAGCTTGCTGGGGATTAATTAAAATAAAATAAAATAAATTAAATTAAAATAAAATAAATAGGGAGACTAACATATGATTAAAATTAATCGGAGAAATTTATTAAAAATATCGGCTGCCTCAGCTGCATTGGGAACTGCTGGTAAGCCAGTATTTGCGAGTGCAATTGATGAGCTTGTAATAGCCTATAACGTCAATTTACCAAGCTGGGATCCTACTGTAGGAATGTCATCAGTTAACCCAACAATCCAAGGCATATATCAATCAGTTTTTGATTTATTTATTGCGCAGAACACAGATCTTAGCTTTGGTCCAGGTTTGGTTACTGATTGGGGCTGGAATGATGATAATAGTCAAATTCACATGACTGTGAGAGAAGGTGTTTCATGGCATGATGGCTCACCATTCACGCCCGAGGATGTCGTATGGTCTCTGGAGCGAGCTGGTAACCCTGAATCAGGAAATCCGATCCAATTTGTTTGGGGTACAATTGGTAACTATTCTATAGATGGAAACCATATTACGGCAGATGTATTACGTTATGATCCTACAATTTTCAAATGGATGTCTTTTCTAACGGGATATGTGATGCCAAAAGCCTATTATGAGAAGGTTGGCGCTGAAGGTTTTGAAGCAGCACCTATTGGAACTGGTCCTTATATGGTTGATAAGTTTGAGCGAAATGCGTTTGTAAGATTAAAAGCAAATGCTAATTACTGGGGTGGAAAACCTGAATTTGAAAATGTTACGATAAAGTTTGTAACGGATGCATCTTCTAGAGTAGCTGAAATAGAATCTGGTAATTCTCATGTGACATTAGAAATGTCTTATGAAGAATATGATCGCTTAAGGGGCAAATCAGGGATAAATGGAACTGCAGCACCTGTTTCTGATATTGGTATGATATTTTTAAATGATATTGATGTTATGTTGGATCCAAATGTGCGTAAAGCTGCAGCACATGCTATAAATAAGCCACTTATTATTGAAAAGTTAATGTCAGGTTATGGAGTGGCGATTGATACATTGCAAACGCCAGATTACTCCGCATATGATCCATCTATTTCAGTAGCTTATGACCCAGCAAAATCAGTGGAACTTCTTGCCGCTTCCGGTTACTCTACAGACAACCCAGTTAAATTTAAAATCCAAACTACTAAAGGCTTTAAGCCAAAAGACTATGAAGTTATTCAAGCGATAGTTGGGCTTTGGCGCAAGGTTGGTATAGAAGCTGAGATTGAGGTTTATGAGATAGCTAAACATTATGAATTGAGAGCTACCGATACATTAGCACCTGCAGCATTTTATAATTGGGGTAATTCAGTAGGAGATCCTACGACCTCTACTGGATTTGCTATGTATGGCCCTTCACCGCATTCGGTCTGGGATGGAGAAGACATGATAAATATGATTAACCCTCTTTGGGGTGAGTCAGATGAAGCAAAAAGGATAGCGGGTTGGAAAGTGGTAGATAGACACATTGCTGAAAATGCATTGGTGATTCCATTATTACAATATGTTCAACCAATTCTTCACTCTTCTGGTGTGAATGTAGTGCCCCATGCTTCTGGCGCGTTATTACCGCACTTAATGACTAGAGCTTAAAAAAAACTAGGGCCATCAATAAAACTTATCGATGGCCCTACCTTTAAAAAAGGCGCAAAATGCCCATTTTAAAAAATATTTTTATTCGCATTTTTTCTATAATGATAACACTAACTGGTGTTGCGATTATAGTATTTTTTGTCATCAGGGTTGTCCCAGGAAATCCAATTTCAATGATGCTTCCACCAGGAGCTACCGAAGATGACATTTTACGATTAAAGGCTCTTTATGGCTTTGATAAAACTATAATTCAGCAGTTCTTCATTTGGATTAATGGTGTTTTACATGGAGATTTTGGAAACTCAATATCGCTTCGACAACCTGTTCTTTCTTTAGTATTAGGTAGATTACCTGCGACATTGGAGCTTTCGATTATGGCTTTGATAATAGCTTGTCTTCTTGGAGGATTATTAGCTCTTCTGGGTACTAGGCTCAGAGAAACAAAGACTGAAGGAATAATAGATGGAATAAATGGAATGGCGATGTCTGTTCCAGACTTTCTATGGGGGCTGGTTTTTATTTTATTATTTGGTGTAATGTGGCCAATCTTTCACATTTCGGGTAGAATATCTCCATCGATCGATATAAATTTTTTAACACAGTTCTATTTACTTGAGAGTATTGTAAGATTAGATTTTAAAGTTTTTAAAGATCTTTTAGCGCATATGTTAATGCCCGCTTTAGCACTTTCCATTCCATTAGCAGCTATAATCTCTCAATTACTAAAACAATCTTTAAAAGAAACTATGCATCTTGATTATGTCACTTTAAGTCGTACGAAAGGTTATGGTGAAACTCATGTGATACTACGTGAGGCATTACCTAATGCAGTACTTCCTACTTTGACATTAGTCGGCGTGCAGTTCACATTTTTAATTGGTGGTACGGTAATTATTGAAAGATTATTTTCATACGAAGGCTTGGGAAATATGGCTATTGACGCTGTTATTAATAGGGATCTTCCCTTAATACAGGGCATAGTAATATTATTCGCCTTAATTTTTACTTTTGTTAATCTTTTCGTTGATTTAACCTATACACTACTAAATCCAAAATTACGTAATGGTTGAAAAGCATAAATATATGAAGCGTAAATTTGGTATGCGCATGTGGCTTTCAGGTGGATGGTTGGTTTTTCTAATAGCTGTAACATTGATGGCGCCAATACTAAGCCCTCATGACCCTCTTGCCCAAGACTTATTTGCATCAAGATTGCCACCATTTTGGATGGATGGTGCTGAACCAGGCTATTATCTGGGCTCAGACAGCTTAGGACGGGATGTTTTAAGTAGAATTTTATACGGTGCAAGAATAGCATTAGTGGTAGCCTTAATTGCCAGCACTGCTACCTGTGCGATTGGTACTATATTGGGAATAATTTCTGGTTATTTTGGTGGATGGGTGGATATGATTGTGTCCAGATTAGTTGATATTTGGATGGCGTTTCCTCCAGTTTTATTTGCTATTTTATTAATTGCAGTTTTGGGAACGGGATTAACTTCTATAATTATAGCAATCATTGTTATTGATTGGACAAGGTTTTGCAGAGTTATTCGTGCTGAAACTATGAGCCAGGGTGCTATGGATTACGTTTCCTCTGCAAAAGCAGCTGGTCGTTCAAAGTTTGGTATTATGATTGTAGAGATACTACCAAACGTTTTGCCAACAATTATTGTTTTGTTAACTTTAGAAATGGGAATAGCTGTAATTGTTGAGGCAATTTTAAGTTTTGTTAATTTATCGATATCAACAGATTTCCCCACTTGGGGTGGCATGATATCTGAGGGTAGAACATCTGTCCACCAAGCTTGGTGGGTGATCGTATTTCCACTAATTACTTTATTCCTTACAGTTTTATCGTTTAGTCAGCTTGGAGAGGGGTTAAAAGACCGTTTTGATCCGGTGCTTAGATGAGCTCATTTTTAAGAATCCGTAATCTTTCAGTTTCCCTAAACAATGGTCAAAGAGTTCTTCGCTCAATTAATATGGATTTAGATAAAGGTGAAGTTCGTGGTTTGGTCGGTGAAAGTGGAGCTGGAAAAAGTATGATTGGTAAAGCCATTTTGGGTATTTTGCCTCGTGCTTTAAAAATTGATGAAGGTGAGATTTTTTTTCAAGGAAAAGATCTGTTAACTTTAAAATCTAATGAACTTAGAAAAACAATTGGCGCAAATGCAGCACTGATTCCTCAAGATCCTCTAACAGCATTAAATCCTTCTCATCGTATCGGTCCACAAATTACAAATAGATTAGTTGATATCTTAGGTTGGAAAAGAAATGATGCGATAAGTAGGACATATGATCTGTTGGATGAAGTTCAAATTCCTGACGCAGAAAGGGTTATTAATAGTTTTCCACATGAATTATCTGGTGGGATGAGGCAACGGATATTAATAGCATCTGCATTCGCCGCAGAGCCTAAATTGATAATTGCCGATGAACCTACAACTGCTTTAGACGTTACAGTACAAAAGCAAATATTGAAATTGATCAAGGAAATGCAAGTGCGCCATGGTACAACTTTGCTATTTGTAACACATGATTTGGGTGTGGTATCTAAGGTTTGTCAAAGCTTGTCAGTTCTGTATTCGGGTAAAGTTATAGAAGACACTTTAGTATCAAGCTTTTTTAAAATGCCACAGCATGATTATTCAAAAGCATTATTAACGGCCACACCTAAATACACAGACCCTAATTCTGACCTTATTCCAGTTCCAGAAGGTGTATTGAATTCGGTTAACGATGAAATATCCAAGGGAGATAAGGAGTGGTTAGATGGGAGATAGTATTTTTCAAATATGCAATTTGTCTTTTGATGTCTCCGATATGTCACGTAAACCAATTATTGGAGCTGCTCCTAAGTTACAAATATTAAAAGACATAACTATAAAAATAAAACGTGGAGATGTGGTTGGTATAGTGGGAGGTTCTGGTTCTGGAAAGTCGACCCTTGGACGCGTAATGCTCCGTCTGCTAGAACCAAGCAAAGGAAAAGTTTATTTTAATGATATCGATATAACCCATTTAACTGAATCCCAACTTCGGCCACTTAGAAGAAAATTTCAGATGATATTCCAAGACCCAATGTCTTCGTTAAATCCCAGACATCGAGTGAGTGGAATAATTGGGGGTCCTCTCAAATTACAAGGGTTTCAAGATATTGATGTATTAATAAATCAGGCATTAGATCACGTTGGTTTGTCACTTGATTTTAAATCTAGGTATCCTCATGAACTTTCTGGGGGGCAACGACAGCGGGTTGGAATCGCTCGTGCAATAGCTTTAAGGCCAGACTTCATACTAGCAGATGAAATAGTGTCTGGATTAGATGTTTCTAGTCAGGCTCAGGTACTTAGCTTATTACAAAATTTAGTAACTGAACTTGGGTTGACATTAGTTTTTATCAGTCATGATTTGTCAGTTGTTCGGCGTTTGTGCGACAGAATAATTGTTCTGCAAGACGGTGAGGTGATAGAACAATCAAAAGCTAAAAAATTGTTTGAGGAACCTAAACATACCTATACTAAAGAATTACTGTCAGCTATTCCTTTGCCAGATTTAACTCAAATTTGGGAGTAGAATTTTTATTTTTATTGGTGTTTATTAAATAAAATTTTTGTCTTAAAAAGAACATCTTTAATAACGTTTATCTTGAAATTTAACTGATGAAAGGCTTTTTGGAAATATAATTATGCAAAAAATTTTAGATTTAAAAGAGGGTGGTTATTCTTTATATCATTCTGTTGGGCATAGGCCTAATGGAAGTGAAGAAATGGCTAAAGCGGTTTCTGAATTTACCAATATTTGGAGTTCACCTATTTCAGATGTTTGGCCAAAAACTTTAAATGCGGTTGAAGAGTTTAGAGAAAGTTTTTCAAAAATTTTGGGCCCAGAAGCAAAGGCTGATGAGGTTGGCCTTGTAGATAGCGTTACATCTGGGTTTCTTAGAATAATCGACGGTTTGGGGCTGGATTACTTGGAGGGAAAGTCTGTGCTTATTGCTGATGACGCTTTTCCATCGTTGCATTTCTTATTACAGGGAATGGAAAAAATTCTAAAATTTAAAACTAAAAGAGTAGCAATTCGGCAAGGTCAATTTCATGTAGAGGATAGTGATTTCATCAAAGAATTAAATACTGACGATGTGGCATTGGCACTAGTAACGTGGGTTAGCTCTACGACTTCTGCCATGGTTAATTTGGAAGAAATAGCTGATGCAGCACCTGAAAATTGCGTACTTGTATGCGATGCAACACAATGTTTGGGTGTTAGGAAATTAAATTTACCTATTCGTTTTGATGCAGTTATATCAACATCGTTGAAGTGGCTGTGCGGCACTGCAGGCGCTGGTGTGGTGTGGGTTCGTGATAGTAGAATTAATTTGTTCACTCCAAACTTTAGAGGATGGTTCAGTCAAGAAAATCCAATGAATTGGGATATCGATAATTTTACTTTGTCAACCAATTCTAGGCGTTTTGAAAATGGCACTCCCAACCCATTGCCTTACATAGCAAGCCTACCAGGTCTTCAATGGGTGGTCGAAGGTGGCAATGATTTGCAGGAAATCAAGAACCGCTCAATGACTAAAGAGTTGATACAATTACTTATTAATGCTGAGATAAATATAGTTACACCTATTGAGCAAAATTCACGGGGTGGTTCTGTCATGGTAAATGTTGGAACTATTGAGAACGCCAATCAAATTATTACTGACTGCGCTGACGAGTCAGTCCTAATAGATAATCGAGGCCATATTTTAAGGTTCTCTCCTGGCATACTCACTGAGAGCTTTGCTATTGACTGTTTTGTTGATTGTTTGAAAAAAAATATAACCACTGACTAGAAATTTTATAACTTAAATCAACTTAAAACTGTTAGTTAATGAAAAATTCAAAGATTATTTTTAGATTAATAGTTTTATAATGTGAAGGATCTAAAATGAATAATATGCAAGGTAAAGCGATTTTAGGCTCAGTAATACATACGCCTACGAGAGATCGAATCGAGTTTTTAAAAAAAGCATTATTGTTGATTGATGATGAGGGAAAAGTAATTGACTTAATAAAATACGGAACTGCAAATTATGATGAACAGGTAACAAGATTTGAAAAATTAAATTCATTAAGTGTGATACCAAGTTCCCAGTATTTGATTCCAGGGTTTGTTGATCTTCATATTCATGCTCCTCAATGGCCACAATTGGGTAAGGCTTTAGATGTTCCGTTAGAAGTATGGTTGCAGAAGTATACTTTTCCGTTGGAGGCAAAGTATGAGGACGATAATTTTGCCATGATGGTTTATTCAGACCTAGTGGCTTCGCTATTGAAAACTGGAACAACAACTGCAGTTTATTATGGCACCATTCATCAAAAAGCTAATCAGATTTTGACTGATGTGTGCTTGAACTTGGGCCAAAGGGCTATCGTTGGTAAAGTCGTGATGGACAATCCAGAGCAATGCCCAGAGTACTATCGAGACCTGTCAACTCAGGACGCATTAGATGGAACCGCCGAGTTTATTAATTATGTTAAAACTAATTCAAATAATACTGATGGCCGAGTACAGGTTGCTGTTACGCCTCGTTTTATACCCAGCTGTACAGATGAAGCGTTACACTCTCTGGGTGCTTTGGCATTGGAAAACTCAACTTACATACAAACGCATTGTTCAGAAAGTGATTGGGAGCATAATTATGTTATTGATCGATGTGGAAAGTCTGATACGGAAGCATTATTAAGTTATGGATTATTGAATCGATCAACTATACTAGCACATGCAAACTTTATTTCTGAAAATGATATGGACGTTATTAAGGAACATGGTGCTGGAATTGCGCATTGCCCATTATCAAACTTCTTTTTCTCTGACGCGGTTTTTCCTTTGCGGCGAGCGTTAGAAAAGGGATTGCGAATTGGGCTAGGAACGGACATTTCTGGTGGACCTAGTTCTTCTATAATTGATACGAGCAGAAATGCCATTATTGCTGCTCGAGCGTTGGAAAATGGTGTTAATCCAAATATTGAAAGAACCAATCGGGGATTGCCTGATAGCCGCGTTGATTTTTGTGATGCATTTTATCTGGCCACCAAGGGTGGGGCTGATGTTTTAAATATTCCTACTGGAAGTTTTGAGCGGGGAAATTTCTTTGATGCCTTACTCATAGATACAGAAATAGAATCTGCTCCAATCTCATTAAGTGATGATAGTGATAAAGATATAGTTCAAAAAATAATAATGTTGGCAACAAGAGTAAATATTGTCAAAACTTGGGTAAGTGGTTTAACTGTGTAATCGGTTTATCACTTCGTTAATTAATGTTCAGCTAAAGATAGGATAAATAAAATGGAATATGCATATAAATTTACTAATGCTATTACGCGTATTCCAAGTAAAAGTGTAATAAATGGCTTAAGAGCTTGCGATATAGGATCTCCAGATTTAAATCAGATGATTTTAGATCATCAAGATTACACTTCAGCATTACAAGAAGCTGGTGCAAAAATAATAGAGTTACCCCCTTTAGAAAAATACCCAGATAGTCTTTTTGTAGAAGATACCACCTTGTGTCTTCCTAATGTAGCTATTTTGATGCGCCCTGGAGCACCGTCACGCATGGGTGAAGTTTTAGAAATTGAACCAATAATATGCGAAATGTTTAATAATGTGGTAAAGATTTTAAAACCTGGCCTTATTGAAGCTGGTGATATCTTAACGACGGGAAAAGAAGTTTTGGTCGGGTCGTCAGCTCGAACAAATAGTGAGGGCATTCATCAATTAAGGGAAATTTTAAGTAAATGGAATTATATTGTCAGAGAAGTTGTTACGCCAAAGGAAATTTTGCATTTCAAGACGGATTGTTCAATTTTGGGCCCAGAAACTGTTCTATGCACTAAAAGGTTAGAGAAAACCGGTTGCTTTTCAAATTATCAGGTTATCAACACTCACGATGGTGAGGAGGCTGCTGCAAATGCTATAAGGTATAATGATACGGTCATAATGCCATCAGGCTTTCCAGTCACTTCATCGCGAATTCGAGATGCTGGTTATTCTGTGCGAGAAGTTAATAATAGTGAATGTGCAAAATTAGATGGTGGCATGTCGTGTTTATCATTACGGTTTTAAATGATTACCCTCAATTGAACTGGAGGTTTTAGTTTATTTATGATGATACCTTGCCAGAGAAATTTATTTTCAATCCCGAATGATATTGCTTATTTAAATACTGCCTACATGTCCCCTTTAACGACATCAGTAGTCGAAGCAATAAATTTAGGTACTAGGTTGAAGGCTTCACCCTGGAATATATCCATTACAGATTTTTTTAAGAACTCTGAGTTGGCGCGTGAGTTATTTTCTAAGATAGTAAATGTGAAACCAGAGAGTGTGGCTTTGGTTCCCTCGGCTTCGTACGGGATGGAAACGGCTGCTCGAAATCTTAAAGTGGGAGAGGGCCGAACAATAGTAATGTTAGAAAACCAATTCCCATCTCATGTTTATCCTTGGCGTAGGTTGATTAAAAATACTGGTGGGAAAATAATTAAAGTATCTGAAGAAGATGATCGATCGATAACTGAATTATTATTGAAAAAGATAGATAAGAATTGTGCTATAGTTGCCTTGCCAAATGTTTTATGGACCAATGGCATTCTTGTTGATCTCATTGCTATAAGTAAGAAATGTAAGCAAGTTGGCGCAGCTCTTGTGCTTGATTTAACACAATCTTTAGGAGCGATGGAAACTGATTTATCTAAAGTTGATCCAGATTTTGCTGTGGTAGCGTCTTACAAATGGATGATGTCACCTTATTCAACTGGTTATTTATATGTTGCTGAGAAGCATTGGGATGGAGATCCCATAGAAGGCAATTGGATTTCACGAAAAGAAAGTAAGAATTTTTCGAACTTAATTGATTATACAGATAGTTATGAAGTTGGTGCTATGAGATTTGATGTGGGTGAAAGGGCTAACTTTGCCCTTCTGCCAGGCGCTATACAAGCAATGAAACAAATAGAAGAATGGGGTGTGAAGAATATTGAGGCTACGTTAGCCAATAATAATTTAATATTGTCAGAACGACTTTGTGATTTAGGTTTCACTATACCAAAAGAAGCCAATCGAGGACCCCATTTTATTGGTGCCAGACACCCCGATGGATTGAGAAAGGATCTTTTACAAATTCTTGCTAGTAATCGAGTGTACATATCAGAAAGAGGTGGAGCGTTAAGGATTACGCCACATCTATGGAACAATATGGGAGATTTTGATAAGTTTATTAAAATTTTATCAGATAGCATGTAAAATATTTAGTTAATGACCATCTGAAAAGTGCTACATTTAAACTCAACAAAACTCTTTATTTAAAAATTGAATTATTTTTAAGATCCTGAAATCCTTAACACTGTAATAAACTGTTTTACCATCACGCCTAAAATTAATGAATCCTTCTAATCTTAATCTAGCTAGTTGTTGGCTGACTGCTGCTTGACGGCAAGATAACAAAGATTCTAATTCTGAAACAGATTTCTCACCTGCAGCAAGATTACATAAAATCAATAATCTACCTTCATGGGCCATAGCCTTAAGAATATCAGAGACTAATCTCCCGTTATTAAATAAATCATCAAAGTTTTTTTTTGTTCTCTCTACAGTTGTTAGCGTCATTATTTTTAGTGCCCATTCTTAGAAAAAATTAGTGAATTTGTGTGCAAATATTTACCATAGATTGATTGTAATTTGCTCGTGTATTATTAAGTATTTTGATAGCAGACCCTAATTCTTTTGCTATTATTATAAAATCAGCAAGAAGACTGGGTTTTATAATTAATGAAGAAATTGACTTTGCTTCTTCAATATTATTGTTAGTAGCTGAAAGAATAATAGTAGCAAAATAGGCTTCATCGGCACCGATACATTGGCAATCCATATTATGGCGCATGAATGCTCGTCGGCTATGAAGGAAAAGTATATTACAAATATTTCTCAAATATTCTGCCACTTGGTTTCCTTTTTTACTACCTAAGTTAAGTATTAGGTTTGTAATTACTTCAAATTGTGTTTCTTCACTATTGCACCATGCCCTAAGAAGAGAAATTGACGTTGCTTCGAGTGCTGTTAGTTCTGTTAGGAAACCAACAGGAGTTGCCCCATTTGGCTCATTATCAGTTTGAAGATCTGCATTAATTGTCATTTAGTTAAGATTAACTTTCCTGCTCTTGTAATCCTTAAAGTATAAACTTTCTCTTGAAGAGAAATATGAGCGATCTCCCCATTTTTAGTTAAATCCCTTGCTGCGTATTCTGGTGGAGTGTTTGCATTTGAAATATTGCTACTGAGAGTTAATTTTTCTGATCGGTATGTATTCATTATATTATTTTTCCTCTACTAATCGGTCTATAAGCCATTCAATATTAAAACTATTTGGCGTTAAGCTTTCACTTCTCTCCACGAATATCTCTAGGCTATCATCGTAAATACATCGTGTTGTTTCGGTATTATTTGCCTCTATCTCTGTCTTTTTATTTTTTTTCACCAAAACGAGACCTCTGCTATATTAATTTGAGTCATTATATTGTATACCTGATAAAAATACTCAGGAATGTCAACAGTGAATTCTTCATTATTTTAATAAAAGTTAATTGTATTTATTATCAACTAGTTAAAGGGAATTAATATTAACCTAACTTGTTCCTAGGAAATTTTATTTTTCGCAATTGCTGATTCTTCAGTCTTCATAACGCTAATTTTTCCTAAGCTTTCTCGGTAACTTTTTGAAATAGGTATTGTGATTATTGATCCAGCAATAAAATGATGTCTAAATGGCATTTTAGTGCTGCCAATATGTGAAAACTTGGCACTGTTTTCCAATTTTATCACACCTGAGAATTGTTTAGGCATTTTCCAACAGCTGTGCAGGTGAAGTGATTAATTTTAAAGCTAACCCAAATTCCTCTCCTAGGTCATATATAGTTCCCAATAGCGTTGAATTTATCAATAGACATGCAAAAATCATCGCATCCTTTTTTTGTTTCTTAGCTGCTAAGCGAATAAAATTTGCAAAACAGGCTTCATGAGCTCCAACACAGTCACATAATACGTCATGGTAAATCAGAGGCCTTCTGGCGTTTTCCGTTAATAATTGGCAAATTTTATCAAGACAATCTGTTGTGGCATAACCTTGTTTTAATCCAAGCTGCATTACTAACTCATTTACCACCTTTTGTTTTGATTTTGTACCGGAGCACCAAAGTCGAAGAAATGATATTGCATAAGACTCAACGGGGCTCATCTCTTCGATAAATGAGACAGGTGCTCCTCCTCGTGGAGGAGGCATTATTGGATTTTCATGACAGTTATGCATGGGATATCTTTCGTTTTCTTTTAGATTTCCCTTTCCTTTACCCAATTCTGCAACATGATTTGGATTTTAGTAGAGCTTTTATTTCTATACCTGACTAAAATACTAGGTTTTGTCAATATTAAAAAAAAAATTGCTACAAAATCTAATCATATATCAGTTTGATTGCATCTATTTTCCAATTTGACTAATAGATAATATTCTCAATTAATAATTTAATTATTAATTTAAAACAAAGCCTTAACTAAGGATTGGATATCTGCTTCATTATTGAAATGTGCTATAGATATCCTAAGGCGGCTATTTCGAATTCCGCATACTATATTTGTTTTTTTTAATTTTTCCAGAGTCTGAGTTATTTCCACTGATTGGCATGTAAGACTGATAATATGAGAACTGGCAGATTTATCTTTGATGGATCTATATGGTTGCCATTTTGATTCCCTGATACCATCACTTAATAATGTGGCTAATTTTTGTGCATGGTTATTTATTGATGTGATGTTTAGATTAATTATTTCTTTAATTGCAGTTTCGAGACCTTTAATTGAAATATAGGACATTGTGGATTGTGTGAACTTCCGAGCATCTTCAGCATACAAAAGTTTTTTAGGTTGCATATCAAAGGGGTTTGATGCCCCCATCCATCCTGCCATGACAGGGTCTTCCTTCAAAACTTCACTGGAAATAGCAGCTAATCCTACTCCACCATGACCCCCAAGCCATTTATAACCGCTACATACTAGTACATCAGCGCCGTAACTATCTGTATCAATAGGCATTGCTCCTGCTGCTTGTGTTACATCTAAAATTAGCTTTGCTCCAACATTTTTAGTAGCTTTTCTTAATTCATATGGGTTGATTTGTGTTCCTGTAGAGAATTGTACCAAGCTAATTGCTACTACTGCAGTTTCACTATCAATATTTTTAATAATAGTATCTGTTAAGCTTTCGTTTGGAATTTCATCAATGAAAATTATTTTACAATTGTAACGTTTGCTATATGCGATCCATGGTCGAGTGATCGCTGGGAAATCTGATGATACAACCAAAATTTTACTAGTTTCTTTAGGTTTCAACATAAGGGGTAACTGACTGAGGATTTCGCTAGAACTACTGATAATCGCAATTTTTTTGTCAGTTGTATTGAGTAATTTTGCTGCATATTCTCTTAATGGATTGAGAAACTCTACTTCCTCCTGGTCGGACATTTTAAGATTACCAAAGCGTGCTACATCATGGAGAAAGGCAGTCATTGCTTCAACTGCCGGTTCACCAATTAAACCCAGAGAGGCCTGATTAAGATAATTATAACTAGATAGGCAGGGGTAATGCGCTCTGTTTGAGAGAGAATTTAACATTCTGTTTTCTCTATTAATTTATGGATGTTAGTTGCTCCTCTGGAAAGGAAAGAAGCGTAACTTTCTGAGTCGATATTAGCACCACAAACAATTAGCCCTACCCGTTTATTTTTTAACCTTGATCTAAGTGGTGAAATCATTCCAGCCATTGCGGCACCTGCCGCTGGTTCTACAGCTAATTTGGCTTCTTCTTGAAACAGTGTCATTCCCGCACAAATAAGATCGTCGCTAACTGTCACAATTTCATCTACATATTTTTGACATAGCGCTAAACCAAAGGGTAGGGACATCGGTGGTGATAAACTATCAGCAATAGTTTCGACCTTTGTTAGGGTAATGGGTTCACCTTTTAAGATACTCTGTGACATTGAGTTTGCTCCAACAGGTTCAACCCCATAAACTTTGCAATTTGGGTTTATCTCCTTTACTGCAGCCGCCACACCACTAATTAGTCCTCCTCCACCAACGGAGACAATAACTGCATCTAAATTTAAAATGTCTTCCATTAACTCCAAGCCAACACCAGAGGCTCCTAATGACGTATGCATTCCCTCAAAGGGATGAATAAAGGTGCGTTTTTCATCTTTTACTAAGCGTTCGGCCTCTGCAAACAAAGGAGCCCCAGCTTCTTTTAAAGTTATTTTTGCACCTTGTGCTTTAGCTGCCTTAATTCGAAATGGATTCGCGCTAGATTGCATAACCACATGAGCAGACATACCTAATTGTTTAGCTGCCCAAGCTGATGCTATTGCATGATTGCCTGCACTTGCAGCTGTTATCCCAAATTTTTTTTCATTTATTGGAATTTGACGAGCAACTGATAGAGCCCCACGGGCTTTAAAGGTTCCTGTGTGTTGTAAGCATTCTAATTTTAAAAAAACTTCGCTATTTCCTAGAAGTTCCGAAATCAACTGCGAGTTTAGCTTGGTTGTAGGCGTACGAATAATATATTTTGATAATTCTTTAGCCTTTTCTCTAATCGATTGTAGATTTATTCCATCAGTTTTCATAAGCTTCCCAAGACAATTTGTAATTTAAAATATATATTTTGAAGTATAAGTAGTGTTTGTTCGTAACAAAAAGTCAACTAATTAACTGACTACTTTTAAACAATCTGAGGTTATGCTGTAACCCTGATTTTTTATTTAATTAAATGGATTTGAAGGTGGATTTCCTCCACAAATCAAAACAGCTACCTTTTCGTTTTCTTTTGGTATGTACGCGCCTGAGGTTAACGCTGCCAATGCTGTTGCAGCTGCAGGTTCCACAAATTGTCTCAATTTATCCCAAAGTAAAATTTGAGCTAGTGCAATATCTTCATCTTTAATGGTCAAGGCCAAAATATCTTGTTCTTTGGCTAACTGGAAGCAAATATTACCAGCTTTTCTTGCGCCTAAAGCGTTAGACGCTATTCCAGAAACATCTACGTCAATTGGTTTGCCTGCTTTTAGGGCGGATGATAGCGCACTTGATTTTATTGGTTCAACAGCAATAACTTTGCGCCGTCCTTGCAACCAAGCCATCGATCCAGCAATTAAACCACCACCACCTACAGCAATTAAAATTGTATCAGCTTCTAACCCTTGCTGTTCCCACTCATGCATAAGTGTCCCTTGCCCACATGTGGTTTCCACTGAGTCAAAAGCGTGAACTTGCATCGCACCAGTTTCTTGTTCAAATTTTTCAGCAGCAATTAAGGCATTTGCATAAGCTCCTTCTACAATTGTCAATTCTGCTCCAGTATTTTTAATTAAATCAATTTTTGTCTTACCAGCTATCTTTGGTACAAAAATATGAGCTGGATACCCAAGTGTTGTTGCTGCAAAGGCTACCGCGGCGCCATGGTTGCCACCTGATGCAGCTACAACGCCTGTTTTAGGAACCTGGGCTGAAAGTAACGAATTAAATGCTCCTCTTGGTTTGAAACTACCAGTATGTTGCAGATGTTCAAATTTGAGTTCAATATTATACTCTGGATAAATAGATTTTGTTGAGAAAATTGGAGTTTTAACGATAAATGGTTCAATTCTCTTTGCTGCATCAGCTATCAGATTCTGCCAATCCATTGCTTAAGTTCCTTTTGTAAAAAGATTATTAGTTGAAGTATGCAAAACTACAAATAGTGAGTGCCTTAACTATTCAATATTTATAGCATTCTTTAGGTTAGTGAACCATTTGGTATGATCATCATAACATACCAGAGTTGGTTGTATCTCTGGAATCTCCATAGTGCTACCATAGGGAATTAATACTTTTTTATTTGAGTTACCATATACTTTTGGGACACGTGATCCACAATTCTTGCACGAAGAGGTTATAAAGTTACTTGGTTTGGGCATTCTGAATTCTAATCGATTATCTTCACCAGATAGCCAATTGAATTGTTCAAATTTAACAAATAAATTTGTTGCAAACGCACTGCCGGTTAACTTTCGACATAACGAGCATTGGCAAATGCCAAAAAAATCAAAAGGTCCCTGCATGTTCCAAGAAATTTTTGTACACAAGCATTCGCCAACGAGTACTTTATAATTTGGCATTCTATTATCCTTTTGAAAAACTGACATTCTTGTTAACTATTATTCACAAATTAAGTAAGATCTTAAAGCTGTTTTAAGAAATATATCTAAACGTATAGATTTCTATAGTCCTTTTTAAGATGCTTAATTGTCCATATTGTGAGTTTTATGCAACATTTTCTTAATATTAGTAAAAAAAATTGACCTTCAGAAGTAGTGATTCGCTGGACATGAGTAATTATTCTGTTAATAGGGATTCGTGAAGTATTCTTTCACCGAATTTTCCGAAGGCTGATGTGGTTTGACGGTTTTTCAATTTAAGATCTCACTGCACCAAGTTACCGCATGTTGTGGGTAACAACAAATAGGAGAAAACAGATGGCTAATGGCACTGTAAAATGGTTCAACTCAGCAAAAGGCTACGGCTTTATAGCACCAGACGATGGCGGAAGTGATGTGTTTGTTCACATCAGCGCTGTTGAAGCTGCTGGATTGCGAAGCTTGAATGATGATCAAAAAGTTTCATATGAACTTGAAGATGGTCGCGACGGAAAGAAATCTGCTGGTAACTTAGCAGTTCTTTAATTAATTTTAGAAAATTATTGATTAGGCTCGACTTTTGTCGAGCCTTTTTTTATTTAAATTAATATTTTAGAAATATTTGAATTATTATCCACTTGAACTTCCAAGTTAATTTTTCCTAACTTTACTTATTAGTTTTAACTCACTTTTGGGGAGTAAGTAATATGGATAGTGAATCACAGAATAATGCAATCGCCTGGGTTGAGGTAATTGATCAGGCAAACGCTTCAGGCTCATTAAATAAAGCATATGATGCTGTAAAAGGTACAGATGGTATTGTGGAAAATCTTTACTTAGCAATGTCACAAACACCTGATGTTATTAAGCCTGCAGATGATCATTACTTGGCTATTCTACATAATCCAAACTCACCATTAGATCCTTGGTTTGCCGAATTAATATCTACCTATGTGGCCATTCTGTGTGGCTCAAATTATGCTTATTTGAATCATGGTGAAAATTTTGAATTCTATTTTAAAAATAGGGATAGATCTAAAATTATACTTAATTCCCTACATGACGAAACTTGGATGAATGTGTTGCTTTATGAGGGGAATAATTTAGTTGAGGCTTTAAAGTTTAGTCAAAAATTGACTTTAGAACCAGATAAAATGAATGAAGATGACATTAAAAGTCTAAGGGAAGTTGGTTTTACTGATCAAGAAATCTCTTATATTGTGCAGATAGTGTCTTCATTTGCGTATTGGTGTAGGATGATTAATGCTTTGGGTACAAAAATTGGAAAAACTATTGGATTTGCCAATACTAAAGAATTGGAGAAGTAAAACACACTAATTAATATTGTGTTTTATTAAGATTGAGCGAACTGTGTTCCGATCAGTAATAGTTTGCATATGGCGGTTTAAATTTTTGTATTGGTTAATTCCATTTGGAAAAATCTCTGTCCAAATTGTTTGCATTGCTAACAAAAAATCTAATATTGTTAATTCATCACCAAAGAAAAATGGACCTTCTTGAAGCGCTTCATCTAAAATTTTAAAAACTTGGCTTAATCTGATTAACGAGGCTTTCTGTAGTTCAGCAGCAGTTTCTTTATTTTTAGTATAAAATTCTGGATGAAATTGAATCATAACATCTGGCTGTAGGGTTGTGCCTAAGTAGTAAAACCACTGCAAAAACACACCTCTTCTTGGATCTTCTGGCTTAATAATTAAATTAAATTTTGGAAATTTTTCACCCAGATACATAGCTATTGCACCGGTTTCAAAAACACCACCATCTGGTGTCATTAAAGCAGGTGATCTACAATGTGGGCTTATTGAGCGAAAGGTGGGATCTGGTTTATCAGTAAATATCTCTATCCATTTAACATCATAGTTTGCTTTAACTTCCTCCAATATTGCGTGCACTGACATTGCGTAAGTATTTGGTGCAGCATAAAGAGTATATTCACTCATCAAATTAATCCAATTGTTTAAGAGCTTTATAAAATATAAAAGGCCAGACTTTTGTCTGGCCTTTTTAGTGGATAATTTTGCTTTTTAACTATCAATCCAAGCTGTTCGTGGTCCCTGATAGAAGCCCAGTGGTCCAGAACCATGTGGTGCTATTCCTTGTACTTCGTTGCTTGCCGCATCTACGTAGTTTCGGAAGCCAAGAGTACCATGGCCGCCGTGATTATGAAGCATTTCTTGCATTTCAAAGTATTTGGCCTTCCG
The DNA here is from genome assembly GCA_028112705.1 of Paracoccaceae bacterium. Classification (GTDB taxonomy): domain Bacteria; phylum Pseudomonadota; class Alphaproteobacteria; order Rhodobacterales; family Rhodobacteraceae. The sequence goes on from JAOGYN010000011.1 coordinate 60,401, forward strand.
AGACTCAAAATCAGTATCTGATCTTGCAGATACCATAAGCTGATCAAACTTATCATTTTTATACATTGTCTCATTCCAACCACTCTCAGATGCAAAGGCAATGGCAAAAATCAAATCGGGTACTGGTCGAGCATCCCAGCCAGAAACAATGATTGGTTTTTGGATCCAAACTGCAGACCAGTAGCTGTCTGCTGGTGGATTGATAACATTCAGATTAATGTTTGCTTTCTTGGCGCTCTGTTGCAAATGTTGAGCACATGCAAGTCCACCAGAACCTGCAACGTCAGATCCATAGAAATCGATCGGAGTATTTTCCAAACCAGCTTTCTTAATATGGAAATTTGCCTTATCAGGATCATAAGTTCTTTGAGGAATATCTGTGTTATAAAATGGGGAATTAGGAGCTATTGGAGTATCATTTCCAACTGAACCAAATCCTTTTAACACATTATCAACTAACCCTTCTCTATCCATTGCATGCTTGATTGCTAACCTGAAATCATTATTATTAGTAGGTTCTCTATCCACCATCATCGCAAGATTTAAGAAGGCTCCACTAGGCGCATCAATCACATAAGAGTTACCGCTGTTATTAATTAAGCGCGCCGCTTTTTGGTCGAGTTGTAATATACAGTTTATATCGCCAGCCAACAGAGCGTTGATTTTTGCAGTTGGATCAGGTATTCCCACGAATTCTACTTCGTCTACATAAGGTCCATCATTTCCCCAGTAATTATCATTACGTTCAAATACATAACGACTTCCAGGTGTGAATTCGACAACCTTAAATGGACCAGTTCCCGCTGGCTTAGTAAAGTCTTCTCGCCCATTTTGAGTAATTTGAACTCGTGTGTCACTTAAAACAATTGGGAAGTCGGCATTAGGAGCAGATAAGTTAAATCGAAGTTGATGATCACTTAATCTATCCATACTTGCTATTGTGCTCATATAGGCTTTTGCTGGTGACTCAGTGCCTTCTCTAAAGTGACGGGTTACAGAATACATAACGTCATCTGCAGTAAATTTAGTGCCATCATGCCACTCTACATCAGTACGTAAGTTAAAAACCCAAGATGATGCATCAGCATTTGGCTCCCAAGATGTAGCTAAGAAAGGTGCTGCATTTAGGTCTGGGCCTCTATTGACTAGCCAGTCGTGAACACAATTCCCCATTAAAATGTTACCAGTTCCCCAGTAATGCGTTGGATCTAAACTATCCTGTGCGGCGGCTTGCTCCATACCTATTACTAGTCTGCCACCTCTTTTTGGTGTCGCAGCATAAGCCCTTTTGCTAAGCAGGCCATTGATTACGGTACTTGATGCTCCTGCTGCTGCAAGTGTCCCCATAAATTTCCGTCTTGAAATATTATTTTTCAAAAACTGCTGGAAATGGTATTCGTTAAATTTTTTATCCGACATTCCAAATTCTCCCCTGTTGTTGTGATAATAACTAAACTGTTAATAGCACACTTTTTATAATATGCTCATATTTTAATATATAACTGTGATCACAGTAATTATAAAAAAGCAAGAAGGTAATGATAATTTATTCTAACAACTTAATACTTATTTGTATTAAGTTTTTTATTATTTTTAAATATAATGTACTATAAATTTGGAACTGAGAAATAATTACTAATATAAGCTAATAGAATTTTCTTTTTGAATTTTTTGAAAAATAGTCTATAAAAAAATTGAATGAATTAATTTTAAAATAAGGCCGGTTAATGGCAGCTGAAAATACGCAGTTTACGTCCAGGACCCTTAATTTAAGTTCAAAGGTATACGCTGATCTTAGATTAAAGTTAATCCTTGGTAATTTGAAACCTGGTCAAACTTTATCAATTCGGACATTAGCAGAAGCCTACGATCATGGTTCGATGCCTGTTAGGGAAGCTTTGAGACAATTATCATCTGAGGGTGCGTTGGTAGGTGAAGCTAAGAAAGCTTATCGGGTACCCGATCTCTCAGCTAATGAAGCAACAAAATTATTTTATGTACGAGCTGCGTTGGAGGGTGCTAGTGCTGAAATAGCCGCAAAAACAGTTCGGCCAAAAGATATTAAACATTTACGTCAGTTATCAACTAAAATGGATGAGGCGTGGGAAGTAAACAATGCAGGGAGTTTTTTAGAAAATAACTTTTTGTTTCATTCGTACATTTACGCTATGGCAAAAAACTCTGTTTTAGAAAAAATGGCTGAAAATCTTTACATTCGAACGGGTCCTTGGTTAGCGAAAGGGATCCAACACCGTCTTTGCAGACCTAATGCGTGGGAAGCAAGTCATGATGGAATAATAGATGCGCTTGCCTTAGGAGATTCTGCTGAGGCAAGACGTCTGATCGAAGCAGATTCTGGTTGGGGTAAACAGTTATACGAAGGTTAAAATCAATCGCTACACTTTAGAATAAAATTGGAATTACTAAAGTATTTTACAGGTTTTATCCTTGATTAATTCGTCTTGCTGTGATCACAGTTACTAACAAATAATTAGTTTTGAGCGAGGTAGTATTAATGAGTGTTATTGGCATGATTAGCAGAAGGTTGTTAATCGGAATCTTAACCTTATTATTTGTCTCTTTATTAGTTTTTGTGGGAACTGAAATTCTTCCTGGTGATGTAGCACATGCAGTCCTTGGTCAGGCAGCAACGCCAGAATCTCTTGATTTGGTTAGGGAAAGGCTGGGCTTAAACGAACCTGTGCATGTTAGATACTTTACTTGGTTATTTAATTTTGTCCGGGGTGAATTTGGAGCTTCGTTAGCAACATTTGGTGGATCATTAGCAGGTCAAGATATTGGTACTGAATTAGCAAACCGTGGATGGAACACAATGTTGTTAGCAGGCACAACGGCGCTTATAGCAGTTCCCTTATCTATCTTTTTGGGATTGGCGGCAGCAATCAAACCAGGTGGGTTGTTGGACAGATTTTTAACTTCGATATCCCTAGGCTTAATTTCGTTTCCAGATTTTTTGGTTGCAGTTTTATTAGTGACTGTATTTGCGATCAAGTTACGTTGGTTGCCCGCTATTGCTTCAATAAGACCATCTTATGATTTTTTTGATTGGGTTCGTATTTTAATTTTGCCAGTAGCTAGTTTAACTTTTACAATATTGGCACACATGCTGAGAATGACGCGTTCTGCGGTAATTGATGTATTATCTAGTCCCGCAATCGAAATGGCAATTCTAAAAGGTGTTCCAAGAAGAAGATTACTAATTAAGCACGCCTTGCCAAATGCTATTGGGCCTATTGTTAATGTAATAGCTTTGAATTTGGCTTATTTAATAAGTGGAGTAGTCGTCATTGAAACGATGTTTAATTATAATGGGCTTGGGCGTTATATGGTAGAAGCAGTTACAAACAGAGATATCCCAGTAGTGCAAGCATGTGCTATGATTTTCTGCTCAGTTTATGTCATCGTAAACCTGATATCAGATGTTATCGCTATTTTATCAAATCCACGCGTGAGGTATCCTAAATGAGTGCGATAACTTATAGTTGGAAATCTTATATTTTAGATTTAGCGTCTGATTTAACTCCCGGTGCTTTTGTTAGTATTCTATTTTTAGTACTTGTATTATTAATAGGATTATTTGCTCCTTGGTTAGCACCATTTGATCAAGGTGAAATCCTCACAAATGAAAGTTTTGAACCTCCATCCCCAAATTTATGGTTAGGCAGCGATTTTTTAGGTAGAGATTTACTATCAAGATTAATTTGTGGGGTCCGGGTCACATTATTTTTAGCGTTATTGATTACATTTATTTCTTTTGTCATGGGTGTTGGTATGGGTTTTTTAGCCGCGGCATATGGTGGGAAAGTTGATGCAACAGTAAGTAGGATTAACGATGCTCTTTTGTCTTTTCCCTCCTTAATGATTGCTTTAATTGTTATCAATTCATTAGGCAGCTCCTTTTCAGTATTAGTTATTACGATTGCCTTTATTGATATGACGCGTGTTTATCGTGTTGCCAGAGCCCTGGCTGTAAATATAATGGTGATGGACTATGTCGAGGCTGCAATTGTTCGTGGTGAAGGAAAGGGTTGGGTTATTTTGCAAGAAGTTCTGCCAAATGCTCTGACACCACTAGCAGCTGAGTTTGGAATAAGATTTACTTACGCAATTTTATTTATTTCTGCGTTGTCTTTTCTTGGTCTTGGTGTGCAGCCGCCGCAATCTGATCTAGGCGTCTTAGTTAAAGAAAATATGCAGGCACTATTATATGGGGAATATACAAATATTTATCCAGCCTTAACCATCGCAGGGATAGCTATTTCAATGAATGTTTTTGTTGACTGGCTTTTAAAGAGATCTAGTGCCAAATTATCTGATGAGATTTGATCATGAATAAACCTTTATTAAAAGTTCAAAATTTAAATGTTTGTGTGAGCGATAAAAATGGTGATGAAGTAAAAATTGTTGATGATATTTCTTTTGATATCAAACCAAGTGAGGTGATTGCACTAATAGGTGAATCTGGATCCGGGAAAACTACTATTTCTTTGTCATGTATGGGCTACGCAAGACCTGGTTGTCACATAACAAGTGGCTCAGTGGCTCTTGGGGATGAGAATGTTTTAAGTAAAAGTCTAAAGGAGCTTCAAACACTTAGAGGAAAGGAAATCACCTATGTAGCTCAAAGTGCTGCAGCATCATTTAATGGAGCAATGACCATTAATTCCCAGGTTACGGAAATACCGATAATAACAAAAACCATGACAAAAAATGAAGCATTGAACAAAGCAGAAAAGCTTTATGATGCTTTGGAATTGCCTAATCCAAAAATGATTGGTTTGAGGTACCCCCACCAAGTTTCGGGTGGTCAATTACAAAGGCTGATGGCAGCAATGGCTATGATTAGTGATCCAAAGCTGTTGATCTTGGATGAGCCTACTACCGCCTTGGATGTGACAACTCAAATTGAAGTACTACATGCGTTCAAAAAATTGATTAAGGATAATAATACCGCCGCAATTTATGTAACTCACGATCTTTCTTTAGTTGCACAAATTGCAGATCACATTTTAGTATTAAAAGATGGAAAACAAATTGAATATGGCACAACTGATCAGATTATTAATAATCCAAAGGAAGATTACACTAAAGCCTTAATTGATGCCGCACATGTTATGCCAGATGAGATAACGTCTCCAGCATTACAGATATCAAAAAATCCACCTTTGCTCGAGGTCAAAAATGTAACTGCTGGATATGGTAAAAAACAAGAAATTACAGCTATAAAGAGTGCTAATTTAAGTATTGAGCCTGGTGAGACTGTTGGTGTGATAGGTGAGTCTGGCTCTGGAAAAACTACATTGGGGCGTGTGATTTCTGGATTAATGGCACCAAAACATGGGCAAGTTTTTTTAAATGGTCAAGTACTTCAAAGTAACCTTTCAAAGAGATCGCGTGAAGAATTACGTGATATACAATTTGCTTTTCAAATGGCGGATGTTGCTCTTAATCCTCGGCAAAAAATTGGAAAAATACTTGGAAGGCCTATGCAATTTTACCGAAAAATTTCTAATAAAGAAATGGAGTATGAGGTAGAAAAATTATTAACTCGTGTCGACTTGCCAACAGAGTTTATTAGAAGGTTTCCAACTGAATTATCTGGTGGACAGAGACAAAGAGTAAATCTTGCACGGGCGTTAGCCGCAGAGCCTAAACTGATAATTTGTGATGAGATTACCTCAGCACTCGACACAATAGTTGCTCAACAAATTTTGGATTTATTGGCTTCTTTGCAAGAAGAACTTGGATTGAGTTATTTATTTATTACACATAATATTGCGACTGTTGCTCAAATATCAAAAAAGATTGCTGTTATGAGAAATGGCCAAATAATACAGAGTGGCTCCGTTGAAGATGTTTTAACTCCTCCATGCCATGAGTATACGCAATTATTACTAAACTCTGTACCTGAAATGCGAACAGATTGGTTAGACGGTGCTGTTGTTGAACGCAGGCAATTACTGTCTAAATTAAAAACAAGATAATATGCTTAATCTTTGATTATTATTATGTTTGAAATTTAACGTAAGGTCTTTTCATAAATTATGTTTACATGCTGGTATCTATATATTACCTATGGTAGCAGAACTGTGATCACAGATAGCACGGGATGTGTTTATGCCAAATATTAGATATGATAATGTTAATGCATTAAGAGAAGAGTTAAGTGTCCTCAAATCTTTAGATGCTTCTGATGCTCGAACTATGCCATCTGCATTTTACACTCTTCCAAGCTTTCATGAATTAGAAAAAGATGAAATTTTTCGTAAAGAATGGGTTTGTTTAGGACATATTGGTGAAATCCCCAATAACGGTGACTATTTTACTACGGAATTAATTGAAGAGCAGCTAATTGTTTCTCGCGATAAGGCAGGAGAGGTACATGTATTATCTAATGTTTGCCGTCATAGAGGAAATTTAGTAGCGAAGGGTCGAGGTAACAAACGTAGTTTTGTCTGTGAGTATCATGCTTGGACTTACGATATTGATGGCTCTCTTAAAACTGCTCCGTTAATGAGCAAAGTTAAGAATTTTGAGCGCAAAAATTGTGGTTTACCAAAATTAAATTCTGAAATTTGGAATAATTTTATTTTTGTTAATCTTGAGGGAAATGCATCACCTTTAGCACCAAGAATGACCAAACTTGATAAACTATTACACAATTACCATCACGAATTGCGTAATCTTTTGTTTAGTGAAGAGACGGTTTGGGATACAAATTGGAAAAATTTGAATGAGAACTTTATGGAAGGTTATCATTTATTTGCCACGCATCCAAAAACTTTACAACCAATGACCCCAACGCAACTTTGTAAAAAGGTTCCTGGTGAAGAAGCTTGGACGGCTTTTAGATCCTATTATGATCCAAATTATCCTCCAAGAGGGCCATTCCACAAAGACTTGACTGAAGACGAACAACAAAATTCAATTTTATTTAATCTGTTTCCTAGTTTTGTGATCGCTGTAGCAGCAAATTATACGTTGTACCTCTGTTTAAGGCCTGCAGGTGTGGGCAAAGTGGCTATTCGTTGGGGAGTTGCTGGATTAAAAGAAGATCCAAATGATCCAGAAGTGATCGCGTACGTAGATCTCTGTAAAGCTTTTAATTTGGAAGACAAAGAGAAATTAGAAACATTACAAATAGCACAAAATACAAGATATTATCAGAATGGTCCTTTGGCCCCTGCCGATTTAGAGGGCACTATTTGGGATTTTTTAAAATATATGGCCGGTAAGTTGGCTGATGATGTGAAATTAAAAGATTAGTTTAGAAAAATTCACTTTTATATGATTGATTAAAATTGATGAAAAATTTCTTAAAATGCAAAGATTCCAAATTAAATAAGCAAAATATTATGCATTTAAAATAATATTTGCACAGAAACTTATACATAGTATTGAAACGGAAATTAACGCAATGACATTTATTAGTGTAGAGAAACCAGCTTCACCCTTAGATGAATTACTTGATAATAGCCGACTAATTTGTGATTTTCTTAAGGGTGTGGCCCATGAAGGGCGTTTGATGATCCTTTACAATCTTGCTGATGGAGAAAAGTCCGTTTTAGGTTTGGAATCTTTATTACCATACCGTCAAGCTGCAATTAGTCAGCAATTAGCTAGATTAAGATTTGAAG
>JAOGYN010000012.1:0-62607 GCA_028112705.1 Paracoccaceae bacterium
TAAGTTCAAAAGAAATAGTTTGTTCTGCGGATTTACTGAACCGGGCTCTAAAATTAAAAACACCAAATGTAGTGGTGGCAAATGCTGGCTCTAAATTGCCTATGGAAGCGGCCTTAGAAGCTACGTTGGCCGGAATTATGACCCCTATTTTTGTTGGTAATATAACAAAAATTACTACTGAAGCTGATGAATTGAATTGGGATATTTCAAAATTTGAAATGGTAGAGGCTCAAGGAGAGGAATCTAGTGCTAAGATAGCAGCAGAATTATGCGGATTGGGTCATGGGGATATTCTAATGAAAGGTGACCTTCATTCTGATACCTTCATGAAAGCCACTTTAACAAAAGGATCCGGGTTAAGGACTGGTAAGCGATTAGTACATTCTTTTTTTATTACCCATCCAAGCGATCGGCGTCCTTTATTAATCTCTGATGCCGCTGTTAATATAAAACCTAATTTAACAACTAGAAAAGAAGCAACGCGTTTTGCTGTGGATATTTTGCATGTGCTAGGTAATCAGCGACCAAAAGTGGCATTTCTTTCTGCTACTGAGGTCCCGAGTGCCTCAATGGAAAGTAGTATGGACGCGGCGACCTTAAATGAGTGGGCTACTTCAGAAATTAAAGGCGCTGATTTTTCTGGTCCCTTGGCGTTAGATCTCATTTTATCTCCTAAAAGTGTTCAAGTTAAAGGATTTTCAAATGATCCAGTTGCAGGCAAAGCTGATGCAATAATAGTTCCAGATATTGTTTCAGGAAATGCTATTTTTAAAGCACTGGTTTATTTGGCTGGAGGTTGTGCTGCAGGGATTGTGAATGGCGCCAAAGTGCCAATATTATTAACGAGCAGGTCGGATCCAGCAGCAGCTCGTATTGCATCTGTAGCATTAGCCACAATCCTTAGTGATAGTTCAAAAATATAGTTTTTTCACTTGTATTTTGTTAAATGACTGTGATTTATATCTTAATATGTTTATATATTTTGTAACTGGTAGTTACTTAACCAAAATTGGTTCAGTGCTTTTAATAAAAGGTTTGTTTAGTGAGTAAATTTGTTCAACCTGCATTGAATTTGAGCCCAAAGGTTAATGATGAAATTCGAAAAACCACATGTTATATGTGCGCTTGTCGCTGTGGCATAGATGTTCATATACAAAGTGGTAAAGTTAAATACATAGAGGGGAATAGAGATCACCCTGTGAATAAAGGTGTCCTCTGTGCAAAGGGCTCGGCTGGGATTATGCAAATTTATTCACCAGCACGTTTGCGTTCACCCATGAAAAGAGTTGGTCCAAGGGGCAGTGGTGCATTTGAAGAAATAAGTTGGGATGAGGCTCTACAGCTTGCGACAGATTGGTTAAGTCCAGTGAGGAAAACTGATCCAAAAAAATTAGCATTTTTTACAGGAAGAGATCAATCACAGTCATTTACTAGTTGGTGGGCGCAGGCATTTGGAACTCCAAATTATGCAGCTCATGGTGGTTTTTGTTCAGTTAATATGGCAGCAGCAGGCATATATACCATGGGAGGTGCTTTCTGGGAATTTGGTCAACCTGATTGGGATAGAACTAAATTATTTATGATTTTCGGTGTTGCAGAAGATCATGATAGTAATCCAATTAAGATGGGTTTGGGTAAACTAAAAAAACGGGGTGCTAAAGTTATAGGCGTTAATCCAATTCGAACTGGATATAATGCAATTGCAGATGAGTGGATTGGAATAACGCCAGGTACAGACGGTTTATTTATTTTATCCTTGGTGCATACATTAATGAAAGCTGGTAAGATCGATTTAGAATATCTTATTCGTTATACAAATGCGCCGTATCTAATTGATAGTAAGCCCGAATCTAAAACTTTTGGTTTGTTCATTAGAGATGAAGCTGGTGAGCCTTTGGTTCTCGACCGTAAAACTAAAAAGGCAGTTGCATGGAATGCAAGTGGGGTAAGTCCTGATTTAACTGGTAGCTATCGAAAAGGTGGTACTAGTCATATTTCAGTTTTTCAATTATTAATAAAAAGGTATATGTCTGAAGATTATTCTCCAGAGTCAGTCGAAAAAACGGTTGGCATTTCGGCGAACAGAATAAAAAAGATTGCATCTGAATTAGCCCGTGTTGCCTTTGAGGAAGAGATTGTAATTAATCAAAAATGGACAGATTTTCGAGGAGAAAAACACGACAAGATGATAGGAAGGCCTGTTAGCTTTCATGCGATGAGAGGAATTTCGGCGCATTCAAATGGTTTTCAAACATGTAGATCTTTGCATTTACTTCAAATAATTTTAGGTAGTGTAGAGGTTCCGGGTGGTTTTCGTTTTAAGCCACCCTACCCAAAGCATTCCACAAATCATCCAAAACCACACTGCAAGGTAGTGCCTGGGCAACCGTTAGACGGCCCACATCTTGGGTACATTCAAGGACCAGAAGATTTATGTGTTGATGCGGATGGTAAACCAATTCGAATAGATAAAGCATTTTCTTGGGAGAATCCAATGTCTGCTCATGGATTGATGCATATGGTTATTAGTAATGCCTATGCTGGTGACCCTTATCCAGTAGATGTGCTGTTTATGTATATGGCTAATATGTCATGGAATTCCTCGATGAATACAACTGGTGTTATGGAAATGTTAACAGCAAAAAATGATGATGGTGAATACAAAATACCTAAACTGATTTATTCAGATGCTTACTCTTCAGAAATGGTAGCTTATGCTGATTTAATTTTGCCTGATACCACATACATGGAGAGACATGATTGTATAAGTCTTTTAGATCGACCTATTTGTGAAGCTGACGCAGTTGCTGATAGTATTAGGTGGCCAGTCATAGAGCCTGATAGAGATGTGCGTGGATTTCAATCTGTTTTATTAGACTTAGGTGCTCGGTTAGAATTGCCAGGCTTTATAAACGAAAATGGAGAGCCAAAATTCAAGGATTACGCTGACTACATAACTAACCATGAACGACGGCCAGGCGTTGGGCCACTATCCGGTTTCAGAGGTAAGAATGGTAATGATGAGGGGCGAGGAGAACCTAACCCAAACCAAATTCAAGCTTACATTGATAATGGGGGTTTTTGGAAAAAAGACATCCCAGAAGCGGCTCAGTTTTTTAAGCCATGGAATGCTGATTATCAAGAATGGGCTGTAAAGACTGGTCTTTTTGATAAACCAGCTCCTTATCTTTTTGATATATATATCGAACCAATGCAAAAGTTTATTTTATCTGCTAGTGGTATTGGGCATAAGCAGCCACCAGACCATCTCCGTAAGCAAATCCTAGAAACTATGGATCCCTTACCTATTTGGTATGAAACTTTTGAAGATCAAGTAACGGATCTTGATGAATATCCAATTCATGCGTTGACCCAACGTCCAATGGCAATGTACCATAGTTGGGGAAGCCAAAATGCTTGGTTAAGACAAATTCATGGCCATAATCCGATGTATTTGCCAAAGAAAATTTGGAAAATGAATAAATTTAATGAAGGAGATTGGGCATTAATCACTTCAAGGCATGGATCAATAAAGGTACCAGTCGCTCGAATGGATGCTTTAAATGAAAACACGATTTGGACCTGGAATGCGATTGGGAAGCGAAGGGGTGCATGGGCCCTAGAGGATGATGCGACAGAATCAAATAAAGGATTTTTATTAAACCATATTATTCACGAATTATTACCACCTAAAAAGGATGGTATGCGTTGGTCTAATAGTGATCCCATAACGGGTCAAGCTGCTTGGTTTGATCTGCGAGTTAAGATTGAAAAGGTAGAGATAGCAACTCATGTAGAGCCTTTTCCTTCGGCTCAAAAGTCTCCAGTGGGTTCTGCGCCTAAAGATATTAAATATGGAAAAGAATTTAATGACTGAATTACCAAAGAAAACTCAAAAAAAATTAGGTCTTGTTATTGATTTAGACACATGTGTTGGGTGTCATGCTTGTGTTGTGAATTGCAAAGAGTGGAACACTTCAAATTATGGTGCGCCATTATCAGATATTGGCGCTTATGGTGGTAATCCGGCAGGGACTTTCCTAAACAGAGTCCATACTTATGAGGTTAGCCCTGATAGTGGTCCTGCTCAAACAGTTCATTTTCCAAAATCTTGTTTACATTGTGAAGATGCACCTTGTGTAACTGTTTGCCCAACTGGGGCAAGTTACAAAAGAGTTGAAGATGGCATAGTCTTAGTTAATGAAAGTGATTGTATCGGCTGTGGTTTGTGTGCTTGGGCGTGTCCATATGGTGCGCGTGAAATGGATGCTGCTGAAGGTGTCATGAAAAAATGTACTTTATGTGTTGATCGAATATATAATGAGAATATTCCGGAAGAAGATCGCGAACCTGCATGCGTCCGGACATGCCCATCAAATGCAAGACATTTTGGTGATTTTGCTGATCCAGATAGTAATGTAAGTATATTAACGAAAGAACGAGGTGCTATTGATCTTATGCCGGAACAACTGACTAAACCGGTAAATAAATACCTTCCTCCAAGAAAAAAAGCTGATATTCTTACGGATGGTGATATAGATATACTTGCACCATTTCTCACGCCTGTAGCGTCTGAACCAGTTGGGTTTTTGAGTTGGGTAGACAAAGCTTTAGGTAAGATTTAATGCATCCAGCACCATCAGTAATAATTTTTACAATTTTGTCAGGTCTAGGATTTGGTCTCTTTATTTTTTTGGGCTTGGGTTTGCCAAATGTCACAGGTTGGGCAGCATTTTATTTATTTTTTTTAGCTTATGGGTTTTCACTTCTTGGATTATTAAGCTCAACTTTTCATCTCGGTAATCCTCAACGGTTTTTAAAAGCTTTCAGTCAGTGGCGCACAAGTTGGTTAAGTCGCGAAGGTGTTATTTCTGTATCTACACTAATTTTAATTGCACCGTTTGCTATTGGTAAGATATTTTTTCAAGTGGATTATGCATTACTAGGTGTCTTATGCTCTGGATTGGCGTTGTTAACAATAATTTGTACTTCGATGATCTATGGACAATTAAAAACAGTCCCAAGATGGAATAATTATTTTACACCAATATTGTTTGTACTTTATAGTTTAGGCGGTGGAGCAATTATAGCTTCTGAAATTAAACTTGCATCATATATCTTGATTATTTCAGGGTTTATTCAGATTTTTTCTTGGAAAACAGGAGATAAATCTTTCAATAAATCGGGATCAAACATAAAAACTGCAACAGGCTTAGGTCAAATCGGTGACGTCCGATTGCTGGAAGGACCCCATTCGGGCACTAATTACCTTTTAAAAGAAATGGTTTATATTATAGGTCGAAAACACAGCCAAAGGTTAAGAATAATCGGGTTTTTATTTGTAGGTCTCTTGCCAGGGCTTATTCTGTTATCAATACCAATTAATATTATTACCTTAATGTTGACCTTAGTAATTCATTTGATAGGCGTCACTGTAATAAGGTGGCTTTTTTTCGCCGAAGCAGAGCATGTTGTTGGGCTGTATTATTCTATGCGTTGATCTGTTTTGTTATCACTTCATATTTCACCATTTATTTAGTATTTACTAAAGGTATTATTATGCAGGTAGTTGATCCCGTAGCATAGAGTGTTTTATTTTTAGTACCAATAATTCGTCCTTCAGCAGTTCCAGTAGATCTTCCCGCATGACTTACTTCACCAATTGCATCAATTTTCATATCAATTGGAATTGGTTTTATAATATTTATTTTGTATTCTAATGTAGTATAAACTGACCCCTTAGGAACTTTTGTCATTATAGCGCATGCCATTGCACTATCTAGTAGTGTGCCATACCACCCTCCATGAACGCTTCCAATTGGGTTCATAGCATTAAATCTTGGACTTCCACGAAATATAACTCGCCCAAGTGATACATGGTTTAATTCGTAGTTTAACGTATGAGAAATCGGTGCGACAGGAAGTTCACCATTTTCTATTTTTTTCATAAACTCTAACCCAGACATTGAAAGAATTACTTCTTTCGATGGTAAGTAAATAGGATTTTCATTTAGTTTTTTCATATTTTGTCTCTATTTTTTAAATTGCAAGTTGATATATTAATAAATTTTAATTGAACACAATTTCAAGCTAAAAGTGCACTCGTTAATACAACCATTGCGGTGATTAATTGAACGGTGTAAATGAGCAATTATGTTTGTATGTATAGTTTGGATAGTTTCATGACTGTTGAGAAAAAAATTTTTGTTAAAACATACGGTTGTCAAATGAATGTATATGACAGCGAACGTATGATATCAGCGATGAAACCATCTGGCTATGTGGAAACAAAATCTGCAGAAGATGCGGACTTAATTCTATTGAATACTTGCCACATAAGGGAAAAAGCTGCTGAAAAGATATATTCTGAATTAGGACGAATGAAATCTTTGAAAGCAAATAAACCAGATTTGAAAATTGGTGTGGCAGGTTGTGTTGCTCAAGCAGAAGGTAAAGAAATAATGGTTAGGCAACCTGCTGTTGATCTTGTTGTTGGCCCTCAATCTTATCACAGGCTTCCAACGATGATGAAAACAGTAAACAAAGGTAAACGTGCATTAGACACTGAATTCCCAGAAGAAGATAAGTTTGACCATTTACCTAAAGATTTAACAAAAAGATCAAGCCCGTCTGCTTTTCTCACAGTGCAAGAGGGGTGTGATAAATTTTGTGCATTTTGTGTGGTACCTTACACGCGTGGAGTAGAAGTTAGCAGATCCCCCGAGAAAATAATTGATGAAGCTAACTCACTAGTAGACCGCGGGGTAGTGGAAATAAATTTGTTGGGCCAAAATGTGAATGCCTATTCTCAAAATGGTTTTGGGGTAAAATTTAATTTATCTAAATTAATTTGGAAATTATCAGAAATTGATGGTTTAAAGCGTATTCGATTTACCACTTCACACCCGAATGATATGACAGAAGACTTGATCGAAGCACATGGAAGTTGCAGCAAGCTGATGCCTTATCTGCATTTACCTGTTCAGTCTGGTTCTGACAGTATTTTAAAAAAAATGAACCGTAAACATACTGCTGATGATTATAGAAAAATTATTGAAAAATTCAGAAAGGTTAGACCTGATTTATTGCTTTCAGGTGATTTCATTGTTGGGTTTCCTGGTGAAACTGATAAAGATTTTCTGGAAACTTTACAATTGGTAAAAGACATAAAATACGGACAATCTTATTCATTTAAGTATTCTTCAAGGCCTGGAACTCCAGCAGCAAATCGAGAAGAAGTATGTGAAAGTTTAAAAAAAGATCGTTTGGCAGAGCTGCAGTTGTTATTATCGAAACAGCAAATGGACATTCAAAAAAGTATGATTGGAAAAGAGGTAAAGGTGTTGTTTGAAAAGCCAGGTAGGCTTAACAATCAAATGGGTGGAAAGAGTGAATACTTACATGCAGTGCACGTGATTGGGAGTTCTTTAAAAAAAGGCGATATCAAATCGGTAAAAATAATCAATACTGAAGCTAATTCTTTGGGTGGCGTATTGATATAAAAAATAAATCCTTATTAAGAATTAAAATCAATACTGTGATTCAATTATTTGAATTTATAATATTGAGTTGATTGTAGAAATATTTTATCATTTTTATAATATTAATACCTATAAACCTTTTGGGAGCTAAAATTTATTGAATAATAAAAAATCTATTGAGTATCAGTTAGTTAGGGATGGAAATGACATAGTCTTTCCTGATAACGGATTGCTTGCTGAATTGTGCGGACAATTTGATGGAAATTTGGCCTATATTGAAAATAGTATTGAGGCTGAACTTACTCACCGTGGAAATGTGATAACAGTAATAGGGGATGAAAAAGAACTTGGCCTTAAAATTTTGGATGTGCTTTATCACCGCTTATTAAACGGAAAATCAGTGTCGGAAACAGAAATAGATGCAACACTAAGACAGATAGATAATCTGGGCAACTCGAATAAGAATTTGCAAAAAAATACACCAAGCTATGAAATAAAGACGCGAAAAAAAATAGTCGAAGCTCGAACAGAAGCTCAAAAAAAATATATAAAAAGCTTTATCAATAATGAAATGGTGTTTGGAATTGGCCCAGCAGGAACAGGCAAAACTTATATTGCCGTTGCAATTG
This sequence comes from Paracoccaceae bacterium, assembly GCA_028112705.1. GTDB lineage: Bacteria > Pseudomonadota > Alphaproteobacteria > Rhodobacterales > Rhodobacteraceae. Next base: position 8,111 of record JAOGYN010000012.1, read on the forward strand.
CAGCCTCTCGCTTTATTGGTGGACATGTGGATAAAATAATTTTATCCCGACCGGCAGTTGAGGCAGGAGAGAGACTTGGTTTTCTACCTGGGGACATGAAAGATAAAGTGGATCCTTACATGCAACCACTTTATGATGCTCTTAATGACTTTTTCCCGATCAAACAATTGACGCGACTATTAGAAGATAAACAGATCGAAATTGCTCCGTTAGCTTTTATGAGAGGAAGGACACTCTCAAACTCATTTGTAGTCTTAGACGAGGCTCAAAATGCAACAGCGATGCAAATGAAAATGTTTTTGACGCGTCTGGGTGAAGGCTCTCAAATGGCGATCACTGGAGATATAACGCAGATTGACTTACAAAGAGGAGTTTTATCAGGTTTGAAAAATGCTGAGGCTCTTTTGAAAGATGTAGAAGGTATATCATTCAATTACTTTACTTCAAAGGATGTTATTAGACATAAACTTGTTGCAAAAATTATCAATGCATATGCATTGGAGGAAAAGTCATAGTGCGAAGTAAAATTTTACTTGAGGTGATAAATGAATCTCATGGTTGGAATAAGAAAATTTTTAAAACCTTAGCTGAGAATGCTATATCTTCAACTCTATTATATTTGAACTACGACCCTAGTATTTTTGAGGTTGCAATTTTAACTTGTGATGACAAAAAAATATCAGAATTAAATCATGAGTTCTGTGATAAAAGTAAAACAACCAATATACTGTCTTGGCCTGAGAAAGATTTATCAACCAAAATAAGTGGAGAGATGCCGTTTAGAGTTTCAATTTTGAACCAAAGTATTATATTTTTGGGAAATATGGCTGTTTCCTATCAATTTACCATGGCAGAGGCTAAGGAGCAGGGTAAGAATTTTTATGATCACGTGCATCATTTACTTGTTCATGGTACTCTACATTTACTTGGTTTTACGCATGATCTTGAACTTGATGCGAAAATAATGGAAAAGATAGAGGTTGAAATACTTGCAAAAGCTCTCATATCAGATCCATATGGTCAGAAGTGAATCTTTTATGGCTGAAATATTTGAAAGGCAGACACGCATTAGCGTAGTGAATTAAAATTTATGAGTGATATATCAGATGGCCCCACTAGGGCAGAGCGTCGCGCGCCGGATACTAAATCTAAAAAAACATTCTTTACAAGATTATTTGAGTCTAAGGGTCAGTTAAAAAAAGATCTGGAAACTGAAAATAATCAGGGTGATCTAGAAAAGTTTGCAAATATTACTTCAGGAACGCTCGTTGAGCAAGGTGGAGTAGCTAAACTAAGGATAGACGATGTAGCGATCCCAAGGGCGGAAATTATATCAGTTCAATTTGATATTGCTTTGGATAACTTAGTTGAAGTTTTTCGTGAAAGTGGGTTAACACGATTGCCAGTATTTGATGGAACTTTGGACACTCCAATAGGTATGATACATTTGAAAGACCTAGCATTAAAACACGGTTTTTCTAAATTTGAAACAAAATTAAAATTACGTAAAATGGTTCGTCCTGTATTGTTTGCGCCGCCTTCGATGCCTGTCTTAATCCTCTTACAGAAAATGCAATCTGAAAGGATACATATGGCGTTAGTTGTTGATGAATATGGCGGAGTGGATGGTTTGGTTACCTTAGAAGATCTAATCGAAACGATGATTGGTGAAATAGAAGATGAGCATGACTTGGAAGAGGATGCTATGTGGTTCAATGAAAGACCTGGTGTAATATCTGCACAAGCAAAATCACCGCTGATCGATTTTCAAGAGTTTATAGGTCTGTCATTAATTGATAACGACGAAGAAGATGAAATTGACACTCTTGGTGGCCTTGTTTCCCAATTGTGTGGACATGTCCCAGTTCGAGGAGAGCTTATAATGCACGCATCTGGAGTGGAATTTGAGGTTTTGGATGCCGATCCAAGACGAATAAAGCGTTTAAGGGTGAGTTTACCCGCAAATGATCAAATTTAAAGTTTTTCCACTTAGTAATTATGGGCTCTTATCTTTTGTATTAGGTTGTTGTGTTGCTCTTGGTCAAGCGCCGTGGGCATTAACAACCATAGCAGTTGTGAGCTTGTTGATACTATTTTATGTAATTTCTTATCAAAAAACAATTAGGCATGAGAAAATTATCTTTATGTTTGGTCTAGGTTACTTCAGCCTTACTTTGCATTGGATCATGGAACCTTTTTTTGTCGAAGGAGAAAGTTATATATGGATTGCTCCATTTGCTTTTTTAGCATTAGTATTTTTTTGTTCTAGTTTCTGGACATTTAGCACATTTCTAATACTAAAAGTATCTCGTAATAAATCGACATTAACTGTAGCTTTAGCTTTAATTGTTGGAGAAGTAATTAGATCTTACTGTTTCTCGGGATTTCCCTGGGGGTTAATTGGGTATATATGGACAGATACTCCAATTGCGTTATTGTCAGCGTGGGTTGGACCAATTGGCTTAACAGGTATAACATTTATTTTAACAGCTTTACCATTTTCTAAAATTAATAATATCAGGCCAGCGCTGAGCAGTCTCATTATATTTTTAGTGTTATTCTCGGTTACATATTTTCAGTTAAAAACATCGGATAGACTGTTCTCAACTAAGATAGTCAGGTTAGTTCAACCTAATGCAGTTCAAGAGAAAAAGTGGGATCCACTTTACTCACCAATATATTTTGAAGTCTTGTTGGATTTAACCTCTAGTGGTGAAAAGGCTACAGTTGATCTCATAATTTGGCCTGAATCTGCAATTGTGCCTTTTTTGGATGACGCAGCTGCCGAGTTTAAAAAGATTGGTGAAAATATGCCATCAGATTCTGAATTAATATTAGGAATAAGACGTCAAAACAAAAATAATATTTATAATAGTTTGGTATTATTAAATAATGATGGTTTGGTTAGTGGTTCTTATGATAAATTTCATTTAGTGCCATTTGGTGAGTATATTCCAATTCTAAGATATTTGGAAAAATTAGGTTTAATATTCACAGAAAGTTTTTCTAACATTGGGTTTTTTCCTGGAAATGCAGTTGCTGTTTTATCATCAAAAATTGGATTATTTAGACCTTTGATATGTTACGAAGCAATCTTTTTTCAAGAAATTTATCACGAAAGCCGACCTGATTTTATTGTTAATATAACAAATGACGCTTGGCTGGGTGATTGGGCTGGTCCAAGTCAACATTTACAGCAAGTAAAAATGCGGGCTATTGAGCAAGGAATGCCTGTCATTAGATCTGCGAATACAGGGATTTCTGCAATTGTTAACCCATATGGGGAAACTATAGCTAGCATTGGATTAGGTTTGAGGGGGTATGTGGATGTTCTATTACCTTTAAAGGTCAAAAAGACGTTTTATTCTTTAACAGGAGAACGCGTTAATTTTTTTATTATATTTATTTGGTTTTTCATGATTTTCTTTAGAAGGAAAAAAATAGTGATTGACGATACCTATCACTGAGTCTATTTTAAAGATCATTTAAATCTCACAACGGCTTCCTGGCGTGAGAAAACATATATTTGGAGCAAAATATGTCCCGTAAAAATTATTTATTTACTTCTGAATCTGTTTCAGAAGGTCATCCTGATAAACTTTGTGATAGAGTGTCAGACTCAATTCTTGATGCTTTTTTATCTGAAGAGTCTTTAGCAAGGGTTGCTTGTGAAACTTTCTCCACAACAAATAGAGTGATTGTTGGGGGAGAGGTGGGTCTTTCAAGCAGAGAAAAATTGAATGATTTTATGGGACAGATTGATGGTATTGTAAGAGATTGCGTTAAGGACATCGGTTATGAGCAAGATGGGTTTCATTGGAGAAATCTTGTTGTTCATAATTACCTTCATCCTCAGTCAGCTCATATTGCGCAAGGTGTGGATAATAAAGGTGCGGGAGATCAGGGAATAATGTTTGGATACGCAGTAAATGAAACAAAAGAATTAATGCCAGCACCTATTCAGTATAGTCACGCAATTTTACGAACTTTAGCTGAGGCTAGGAAAGCTGGTAAAACACCACAACTGGGCCCAGACGCAAAATCACAATTAACTGTTAAGTATGAAGATGGTAAGCCTGTTGGTGTTACCTCTATAGTTTTGTCAACTCAGCACTTAGATGCTAAAATGAGTTCAAGTGACGTTAAGGATCTAGTTAAACCATATATTTTGGAGGCGCTACCAGAAGGATGGGTTTCACCAAAAACAGAATGGCACGTTAATCCTACAGGAGCTTTTGTCATTGGAGGGCCAGATGGTGATGCTGGTCTAACTGGAAGAAAAATTATAGTTGACACTTATGGTGGAGCAGCACCGCATGGAGGCGGAGCATTCTCAGGAAAAGATCCAACAAAAGTAGATAGATCAGCTGCTTATGCTGCTAGATATCTTGCAAAAAACATAGTTGCCTCAAAGGTTGCCTCAAAATGTACGATACAATTGTCATACGCAATAGGTGTTGCCAAGCCTTTATCAATTTATTGTGATATGCACGGAACTGGCTTGGTGGATGAAAGTAAACTTGAAACTATCGTGAGCAAGATTATGGATCTTACACCAACAGGTATTAGAGATCACCTTAAACTTGCCTCTCCAATATATGCTAGAACAGCCGCATACGGACATTTTGGAAGATCACCTGATGATGATGGCGGTTTTTCTTGGGAGAAAACAGATTTAGTTGAAGCAATTAAGAATAGTGTTTAATAGATTAAAACGCAATTTTAAATTAAGATTTTTAAACAAATTTGATGATTATATTTATAATTTAATTAGGTGTGTGATTGATTGAGTTATGGAGAAATAATTATGGACGCCGCAAAGGTAAGGCTCTTCGAAGCGCTCAGAAGAGTTATATGTCTAATTTGCAAAAATACCTTCCAATCGGTGTGGATATTGATGAAAATCCAAGTAGAAAAAAGGTAAATATATTTTCAAATTCTAATTCTGTGTGGTTGGAAATCGGATTTGGTTCTGGAGAACATTTATTTCATCAAGCGATGGAGAATCCAGAAGTTAATATAATTGGTTGTGAGCCGTATATTAATGGGGTCGCAACACTTTTGGGAAAACTAGAGACAAAAAATATAAGTAATGTTTTAATTTATCCGGGTGATGTAAGAGATTTAATGGATGTTGTTCCTGAGTTAACTTTTGAAAGAATTTTCTTGTTATATCCAGACCCATGGCCAAAAAGTAGACATCATAAACGACGTTTTGTTTCGCCAGAATTTTTAGATCCTTTGATTCCTTTATTGAAGCCTTCTGGATGTATTTATATTGCTACGGATATTGGAGACTACGTCAGGCAGGCAATGCAAAATTTGAATATCTATGATGATTTGATTTGGATGTGCGAAGGTCCTCAAGATTGGAGAAAACCATGGAAGGGATGGTTCAGAACGAGGTATGAAAGAAAGGCCATTGCTGCTGGCCGACGATCATACTATTTAACATTTCAGAAAAGATGATAAGTTTCATTAAATAAAAGTTATCTTTCATAAGGTGATGCATGGTTTCAGATGGAAAAGCAATTAAAATCACAGCTTCTGGTGGGGTTGCTTTAAAGGGTATTGCAAATATCCCTGGTGATAAATCGATTTCGCATAGGGCATTAATTTTTGGTTCACTTGCTTTAGGTAAAACAAGGATCAGTGGATTATTAAATTCATTTGATGTTATGAGTACTGCTAACGCTATGCGCTTATTAGGTGCGGAAATCTCTCAAGATAATAATAAAGATTGGATTGTTCAGGGTGTTGGTGTCGGAGGCTTCACCGCTCCTGAAAATGTGATTGATTGTGGGAATTCTGGAACATCTGTAAGATTAATTATGGGGGCTATATCTACTTCAAATATTTCTGTAACATTTACTGGTGATGTGTCATTAAGAAGTCGTCCGATGGGGCGTATTATTGAACCTTTAAAAGAATTTGGAGCGAGTGCGTATGGCAAAGATAATAATTCTTTACCGTTAACATTGGTGGGTGCAAAGAACCCAATTCCGATCGCCTATCATAGTCCTTATGCGTCTGCCCAAGTAAAGTCTGCTGTTTTATTAGCAGGTTTAAATGCCCCAGGTGAAACAATATTCACTGAAACTGATTTAACTAGAGATCATACCGAACGCATGCTACATAATTTTGGAGCAAAGATTTCAACTGAACATACAAAAAAAGGTTGGGTGTCGGTGTTAACAGGTTATCCTGAGCTTAAACCACAAAATATGTCTGTCCCTAGAGATCCGTCTTCAGCAGCATTTATTGTTTGTTCAGCATTAATTGTCGAAAATTCTGAAGTTGTTGTGCCAAATATTAATATGAATTCAACACGTATTGGTATTTTTAAATCTTTGGTTGAGATGGGAGCTGATCTCACGTTTGAAAATGAGCGTGAGGAAGGTGGTGAACCAGTTGCAGATATTAGGGCTAAGTATTCTCCTGATTTAAAAGGAATTGATGTTCCAGCGACTAGAGCTCCTTCAATGATAGATGAGTATCCAATTTTAGCTTGTGTGGCGGCTTGCGCAGAGGGCACGACAAAATTTCTTGGAATCAAAGAGCTAAGGGTTAAAGAGTCGGATAGGATTGAATCGATGGCGGTGGGTTTGATATCTTGTGGTGTTAAGATTCATGTGACAGAAGACTCTATGGAAATTTCTGGTAAAGGGCCTGGCTCTGTAATGGGGGGTGCGGTCTGCAAAAGTAATCTAGATCATAGAATTGCTATGTCATTTCTCTGTTTAGGACTTGCTTCAAAAGCTAAAATTACAGTCGATGATGCTCGCCCAATTGACACAAGCTTTCCAATTTTTGAGGAACTAATGAGGAACTTGGGTGCAAATATAAAAAGAGAAGTCGTTTGAGTTTTGTTGTTGCAATTGATGGGCCAGCTGCTGCGGGGAAGGGAACTATAGGATTAAAACTAGCAAAAATATTTGATTTTTCTTATCTTGATACTGGTCTGTTATATAGAGCGGTTGCTTCAAAAGTCTTGGAAACTGGAGTTTTTCCTGAAATTGTAGCCCAGAATTTGCATGAAAAAGATCTGCTTAAGTCAAACCTTCGTGATTTAAACGTAGCAAAAGAGGCATCAATAATTGCTGCTGTACCTGAAGTTAGATTAGCTTTAATGGACTTCCAAAAATATTTTTCAGAAAAAACTGAAGGTGCAGTATTAGATGGTCGTGATATCGGTACTGTTATTTGTCCAAAAGCTGATGTTAAGTTTTTTATTTCTGCTGATCCCAATGTGAGAGCAGAAAGAAGATTTATTGAACTGCAGGCCAGAGGAATTAAAACTAATCTTAAAACAGTTTATGAAGAAATTTTGGTTAGAGACAGAATGGATTCTAACAGAGAGCTTTCACCAATGCGTAAGGCAGATGACGCTTTTTTGATTGATACTTCTAATTTATCCATAATTGAGGCAATCAATATTGCGAAGAAATTGGTTGATAAAGTTATTACTGAAAAAAGCTCGATTTGACCGGCCTTTTGCTTGTATTTGAGATGCATCTGCTCTATACGAGGCAAATTAAGACTATTGTTTGCGGGGAATTACTTCAAAATTTAAATTAGGCTGGGTCAAACCGGCCTTTTGCTTGTTTGAAGTGATACTAAAATTTTATAGTCGACTTTAAGAAACCATAAGACCCATGGAACCAACCGTGTGGCCAGAAAACTAAAAAAAGGAAACTAGACCGTATGTCTGCATCTGTCACCATGGAGGATTTCGAAGCCCTCCTAAATGAAAGCTTCGAACTTGATGTGCCAAAAGAGGGTTCTGTTGTTAAAGGTACAATTATAGCTGTTGAAGCTGGGCAAGCCATAATTGATATTGGATTTAAAATGGAAGGCCGAGTGGATTTGAAAGAATTTGCAAATCCCGGAGAAACTCCAGAGATAAATGTTAACGATAAAGTCGAGGTGTATCTTGAACGTGTTGAGAACTCAAAGGGCGAAGCTGTAATTTCACGTGATAAGGCGCGTAGAGAAGAAGCCTGGGATCTTATGGAAAAAGCATATAGTGACGAAATTAGAGTTGATGGGGTGATTTTTGGTAGAGTAAAAGGTGGGTTTACAGTAGATTTGGGTGGTGCTGTGGCATTCTTACCTGGATCTCAAGTTGATGTTAGACCAGTCCGTGATGCATCTGCTTTGATGGGTATGAAACAACCTTTCCAGATTTTAAAAATGGATCGAAGACGAGGCAATATAGTTGTTTCTAGGAGAGCTATATTAGAAGAGTCCAGAGCGGAGCAAAGAGCTGAAGTAGTAGGTAAATTGGCTGAAGGAGATCCTATCGAAGGCATCGTTAAAAATATTACTGAGTATGGTGCATTTATTGATTTAGGTGGTGTAGATGGCCTTCTTCACGTAACTGATATGGCTTGGCGCCGAATCAATCATCCTTCAGAAATACTATCTATTGGCGAGACAGTTAATGTGCAAGTTATCAAAATTAACAAGGAAACTCATCGCATAAGTTTGGGCATGAAACAATTAGAAGAAGATCCTTGGAATATTGTATCTGCTTCATATCCATTAAATTCCATACATACTGGACGTGTAACGAATATCACTGATTATGGAGCTTTTGTTGAGCTGGCTGCGGGAGTGGAAGGGCTAGTACACGTTTCGGAAATGTCATGGACAAAAAAGAATGTACACCCAGGTAAAATAGTTTCCACATCTCAAGAAGTTGAAGTTATGGTTTTAGAGATTGATGACGTCAAAAGGAGAGTTTCGCTTGGTTTGAAACAGACCCAAGGAAATCCATGGGAAAGTTTCGAAAAGTTACATCCTGTTGGAAGTCAAGTTGAAGGCGAAATTAAAAATATTACTGAATTTGGTCTGTTTATTGGATTAGAGGATGATATTGATGGAATGGTGCATTTGTCAGATATTGATTGGAATAAATCTGGCGAAGAAGCTATAAAAGATTTCAAAAAGGGCGATCTTGTTACTGCGGGCGTTTCTGAAATTGACATTGAAAAAGAACGTATTTCCTTAAGTATTAAAATGCTTGGATCTGATCAATTTGTTGAGGCAGTTGATGGAATTAAACGAGGTGCTATTATTACAGTTGAGGTAACTTCGATTGAAGAAGGTGGTATTGAAGTTAATTACAACGGCATGAAATCCTTTATTCGCCGCTCGGACTTGTCACGAGATAGATCAGAACAACGGCCAGAAAAATTCTCTGTTGGAGACAAAATTGATGCGAGAGTTACAAGTTTAGACTCAAAATCTCGACGAATAGGACTATCTATTAAAGCGAGAGAAATTGCAGAAGAAAAAGAAGCGGTTGAGCAGTATGGGTCAACCGATTCTGGTGCTTCGTTGGGGGATATTTTAGGTGTAGCTATAAAAGATCAGAGCGAAAAGTAGATTTAGTTATTAGTGCTCTCGGAGTTGGGAGTACTAATTTCCGAATCATAATAGGCTAATATGTTGAGCTTTTATGTGCCAATATTATAGAACAACATGTATTTAGTTATTATTTTTAAATAAAAAACGATACTTTTGAATAAAAATACTTAAAATAATACAATATCTTTTAAGCATTCTATTCCCACTTGCAATTAAATCTGTAACACTTGGGCTACAATAGAATTCGTTTGAATCAAGATGGAGGTTTATATGATACGTTCTGAGTTAGTCCAAAAAATTGCAGATGAAAATCCACATCTTTATCAAAGGGACGTAGAAAGAATTGTTGCTACAATATTTGATGAAATTATCACTGCGATGGCTTCGGGTGATAGAGTTGAGTTAAGGGGATTCGGAGCGTTCTCTGTTAAAAAACGAGAGGCCAGGATTGGACGAAATCCGAAAACTGGTGAAAAAGTTGACGTAGCAGAAAAAAAAGTCGCTTTTTTTAAGACTGGAAAATTATTGCGAGATCGTCTTAATCGCAATTGATAATCTCAATAAAGGAATTGATTATTGCGATACATCAAATTACTGGTATGGGTTTTAGTTGGAGTATTACTTGTTGTATTTGCTTTAGGTAATAATCAAACTGTACAGGTATATTTATTTCCAAATATTTTTAGTAATACTTTGATTGCTCGTTCTATATTCCCAATGCCACTGTTTATTATCGTATATCTAGTATTATTAATTGGGGTTATATTTGGATTTATTTATGAATACTTTAGGCAATATAAATATAGATTAAATCTGAGAAAATACAAAAAAGAGGTGAACTCATTACGAGCTGAAGTTCAGGAGTTGAAGTCAAAAACTGCTAATGTTGATTTGAAAATATTGAATAAATTAGACTAAGGTTAGTAAATTCTGTGGAAGATATTACCGCTATGAATAAAGTAAAAATTTGTGGATTAAAGTCAAAATCCTCAGTTCAGCAGGCTGTTTTAAGTGGTGCTGATTATATTGGTTTTGTATTTTATAACAAATCGCCAAGGTATATTAATCCTATAGATGTAAATCACTTGTCTAATTTGATACCAAAAAAGATAAAAAAAGTAGGCTTATTTGTTGACGTCCCACTGCATGAATTAGAGGCCATTTTGACCAAAACTCAGTTGGATTATTTGCAATTGCATGGGCAAGAAACACCCCAAATAGTAACGGACTTAAAACGTCAATTCGGTATTCCAATTATAAAGGCGATTGGAGTTGCCGATAAATCTGATTTGCATCAGATAGACAGATACGAAATGGTTTGTGATAAATTATTGATTGATACGAAAGCATCGCCTTTAATGAATTTACCTGGTGGTAATGGCTTAACTTTTGATTGGGGGCTTATTTCAAATCGAAAGTTTAAGTGTCCATGGCTATTAGCAGGTGGTTTAACCTCCAAAAATGTTACAAACGCAATTAATATATCTGGTGCGACACAAGTTGATGTTTCTTCTGGTGTTGAAATAGAGTTAGGTATGAAAGATAACTCTAAAATTGCTAATTTTATTAATGTGGTTAAAAATGGTGACAAAGATGGAAGATAGTCTTTTTAATAGTTTTATGAACGGACCAGATGATAATGGTCGATTTGGTCAATTTGGCGGCCGATTTGTTTCTGAAACCTTAATGCCTTTAATACTTGAGTTAGAAGCTGAATATGAGAAAGCAAAAAAAGATAAAGCTTTTTGGGCGGAGATGGATGATTTATGGGAACATTATGTTGGTCGACCGTCCCCTTTATATTTTGCGGAAAGATTAACAAAATATTTGAATGGTGCTAAAGTTTATATGAAACGTGATGAGTTGAATCATACAGGCGCTCATAAAATTAATAATGTTTTGGGTCAAATTTTATTAGCCAGACGCATGGGGAAAACTCGCATAATTGCCGAGACAGGAGCAGGCCAACATGGTGTCGCAACGGCTACAGTCTGTGCTAGATTTGGATTAAAATGCATAGTTTATATGGGGTCACATGACGTGGAGCGACAAGCCCCAAATGTTTTCAGAATGAAGTTACTAGGTGCTGAAGTGATACCAGTTACTTCGGGCCGAGGAACCTTAAAGGATGCTATGAATGATGCTTTGAGAGATTGGGTAACTAATGTTACTGAAACTTTTTACTGTATTGGAACGGTTGCTGGTCCACACCCTTATCCTGCTATGGTTCGAGATTTCCAATCAATAATTGGTCAAGAAGTTCGCCAACAACTGCAAACACATGAGGGAAAAGGACGTTTGCCAGATACCTTGATCGCTGCAATAGGCGGTGGTTCAAATGCTATGGGCCTATTTTACCCATTTTTAGATGACCTTTCTGTTAACTTACTTGGAGTAGAAGCTGGTGGCAAAGGAGTGAATGATAAAATGGAGCACTGTGCTTCCTTAACGGGTGGACGTCCAGGGGTGCTACATGGCAATCGAACCTATTTATTACAAGACGATGATGGACAGATTTTAGAAGGATTTTCGATTTCAGCTGGTTTAGATTACCCTGGTATTGGGCCTGAACATAGCTGGTTACATGAGATTGGCCGAGCTAAATACGTGAGCATAACAGATAAAGAAGCCCTTGATGCTTTCAAGATATGTTGTTTACAAGAAGGTATTATTCCTGCGTTGGAGCCAAGTCATGCGCTTGCCCATGTTTTGAAAATTGCTCCCGGTTTACCTAAGGAACATATAATAGTTATGAATATGTGTGGAAGGGGCGACAAAGACATTTTCACTGTCGCTAAAGCTCTGGGCATTGATATAAAAACCTAATTACCCGCGGTAAGTTAATGAACCATCTCTTATAAATATTAATCCAATTTGTATTTCAAAAGAACTTCAAGAGGTATGATTTCTAGTGCTTTTTTGTGGGTAGCATTTGTATATATTTTAGGCGCCACTCCCTCTGAGTAGGCCTGAAGAAATCTTGATGCACATAAACACCACTTATCTCCTGCTTTTAATCCTTCAAAGCCAAATTCATGTCGTGGTGTTGATAAATCGTTACCAAGGTACTTGGAGTACGCTAGAAACTCATCACTCATGACTGCACATACTGTGTGACTACCATGATCTTCTTTGCATGTATCGCATGATCCATTTCTAAAGAAACCAGTTTTAGGATTTTTTGAGCACGCACCTAAAGGTTTATCATGAATATTTAATGATTTTTCCATTTTTATAGTCAAAGCTCTTAAATCCTTCTTATTATCAGCTTTTAAATTTTTTAACTAATCTTTGAAGTGCAGATAGTTTGTTTTGTGTACTTCTAGCATTGGATAAATTTCCACTCATTATTTGTTCTGATGCTGTATCAGCCATAATTGGTTTTAGGAGCTGATTAATGTGCATCAAAAATAATTGCTGATCATCATTTGCCAATTTTTCAAAATATGTTGAGATATATTTTATAACAGTATCAATTTGATTTTTATCTTTTATAGAGAAGTCACTTAAGACATATTTAGCAACTAGTCCAGTATTCTGTGGGCGATCTATCCCTATTCTTAATCTTAAATAATTTTGTCCCACGTGCTGGTCTAATGATTTTAATCCGTTATGGCCCGCGCTACCGCCCCCATTTTTTAACTTAATTTTACCAACTTTCAAATCCAACTCATCATGTATGACTGTTAACTTGGTAACATCTAATTTAAAAAAATTCATGACTTCACTAACAGCCATACCAGAATTATTCATGAACGTTTCTGGTTTAATCAAAATTACTTTTTTGGAATTAAAATGACCCTCTGAAACCAGCGATTGGAATTTCTTACGCCATGGTCCAAAACTATGATACTCGCATATAGCGTCTAGCACTTGGAACCCAACATTATGTCGGTTCTGTTTGTATTTTTTTCCTGGATTACCAAGACCTACAATTATTTGCAAGTTAATGCCTCATTAGTCAAAACTATGGCCTAATGTAGTTTTTTTATAATTTAATGCAATATAGTAAACTTTAACGATAAATAAACTTTACAGGAAGGAGTTTTATAACTCCTTCCTTAGATAGGTTTTTAAATTTTTATTCAGAATTGTTGTCACTGTTTTCTTCGCCTTCATCAGTGCTCTCAACGCTTTCAACGACTTCATCATCATCATCTGATGATTTCAATGCCGATGGTGCTGATATATTTGCAATAACAAAGTCACGGTCCGTTATCATTGGACGAGATCCAGCAGGCATCTCTATATTAGATATTGTTATCCCATCTCCAATGTCCAACCCATCCAGATTAGCGACTAATTTTTCTGGTATATCGCTAGCTGTAACTTTTAGTTCAACCTCAGTTCTTACCACTGTTAGAACGCCACCTCGTTTTAATCCGGGAGAATCCTCTTCGTTTATAAACTCTACTGGTATAAATAGATTAACTCTAGATGACCTACGTAATCTCATCAAATCTAAGTGAGTTGGTAAATCTTTCACTATATGTCTTTGTACATTCCTACATATAACTCTAACATCTTCTTGCCCCTCTATTTTTAAATTAAATAGAGTGGATAAAAACCTACCAGCTTTTACCATTTTGAATAGTACGTTATATTTTACATTAATTGCTTGAGGGTCTTGTCCACCACCATAAACTACACCGGGAACTAAACCTTCTCTACGAGCTTTACGGGCGGCCCCCTTGCCTGTCCCCGAACGTGCTGTGGCGTTTAAATCTGGTATTTGATCAGCCATAATTATTCTCCAATTTATTAACTTGCTTATCCTCCAAGGGTGCATAAGCTTTGTGAAAGTGATGCAATACGGGATTGTTTGGAAATTGGAAAGAGCATTCTGTTAAATTAGCAGAAATTATTAAAAATAATGGCAACGCTGAGGGAGAACAGCGCTGCCATTTTATCAAACAAAAATTAAGATTTATGGAACTTTTGTTTTAGATAATAAAAATTCAATTTTTGCTACTTGCTACTTTTGCTCGAGAGATAATTTCTGATCTACTCATTCCTAAATCGGCCAGATCTCTATCAGATAGTTTGTTGAGTTCTCTAATTGTGATAGAGGTTGCTCTAGCCCTTAAATAATTTTCGAATATGTCTTCAATTCTTCTAAGAATACGCTCACGTATGCTTGCACTTTTTGGTATGTCTGAAATTACTGCCATGGGTAGTTGCCTTTTTTTGGATTGGTTATTTATAAACAAACATCTAAGGCTAAGGTGATAGAAAAAAAACAGACAATACGGCAAAACCGCTATGCATATTTTGCATACCTTTTATTTTCTACTAATTATAATTACACACTTGCGGTGTTTAAATTCTATTTGTTATTTCGTGTTAATAGCTTAGATGTAATGTGATAAGTTTAAAATATTTACTCAAAAAGAATAAATATTTCATTAATGTTAGAAGAGGGTATCGCATTGTGCGTTTACGTTGCTAAAAAAATTAATTAAATCGAAAAGATAAAAATTAAGAAAAGAAAAATAATGAGCCAATTAAAAAGAAATGTTTTGGAAGTTCTAAAAGGAATCTCTCTACCTGGTGGTGGAAACTTAGAGTCTTTAGATATGATCAGAGCACTCACTATTTCCAATGGTGAGGTTAGTTTCGTAATTGAGGTTGATGCTTCTAAAGTAAAGAATTTTGAGGCAGTAATAAACCTAGCTCGAAAAGAAATAGAAAAATTAGAGAATATTAATAAAGTATCTATTGTTTTAACATCGCACAATAAAACAGCTGAGAATATTAAAGGCGATCCTCCAAAATTAGTTATTGGAGGGCATCCAAAACCTCAAGACACTATGAAACCAGTTGAAGGTGTTGATAGAATTATCGCAATTGCATCTGGTAAAGGTGGAGTGGGTAAATCAACTCTTTCTAGTAATTTAGCAGTAGCATTGGCTAAAAAAGGACGCCGTGTTGGTCTTTTGGATGCAGATATTTACGGTCCTTCGCAACCCAGAATGATGGGTGTGAGCACCCGTCCTTCCTCCCCAGATGGAAAAACTATCATACCAATATTAGCACATGGTGTGACAATGATGTCTATTGGATTGATGTTGGAGGAAGATCAGGCAGTTGTTTGGCGTGGCCCAATGCTAATGGGAGCTCTCCAACAAATGTTGGGACAGGTTGAATGGGGGCGTTTAGATGTCTTAATTGTTGATTTGCCGCCTGGCACTGGTGATGTGCAGCTGACCTTAGCACAAAAAACTAAAGTGACTGGAGCTATTATTGTATCAACACCGCAAGACATCGCATTATTGGATGCTCGAAAAGCATTAAATATGTTTGAGAAAACAAAAACTCCAGTTTTAGGAATGATTGAGAATATGTCGTCTTATATTTGCCCTTCTTGTGGGGCCAGAGAAGATTTATTTGGTCACGGGGGTGTTAGACATGAAGCTGAAAAGCAAGGTTTGCCATTCTTAGGTGAAATTCCTTTAAATTTAGGTATTAGACTGTCCTCTGATAAGGGTGAACCGATAGCTTTGTCGGAAGATCCAGCTGGATTAGCTTATAAAGTACTTGCTGATAAGCTCATCACTGAGGGAATGGCTTAGATTGTTATTTTCCCACACTAACGAATCAGTTTTATAATACATTTTGAGTTTAACAATATTATGAATAGTGTTCATTTTTTGTTCTATATGGTTTGATTTTTAAAAATAATTGTTGGATTTTTATTATTTTTAATTTAAATACTACATCTTGTGTGTTTGAGAAGATCATCGCCTATATAGGCTACGTTTACTTATTTTAGGGCAGCCTATCAAATTCTTGATAAGATTTTTTTATATAGATACCATAAAATTCCCTTGATTTCCATGAATTCCCATGTCATCCCTATAGGTACGATAAATACGGGACGCTTAAGAGGGCATAAAGATCCTCACGCAAAGTCAGGTTTCATACGGGCCCCGCTTAATTGTCGTTGATGGTTTGATAGATGCGCGAGCAGACACCCCCCCCAGGTGGCGACATATCAGACCGGTCCAAATGGGCGAATGCGGCGGATCGAGCTTCGGCAGCAGCACGATCCGCCGTCACTCATTTACGGGCTAAGAAGATTGGAAAAACCGAATGAGTAGAAGATTTAGAGGTGAAAGCATACATAAAGTGGATGGTAAGGGTCGTGTCTCTATACCTGCAGCTTTTCGGCGTGTTTTAGAAGAACATGATCCTGATTATGCCCTGGGTTTAAATCCTAATTTAATAATCGTTTATGGAAATATAAACCGTAAGTTTTTAGAGGGCTTTAGTATAGCTTCTATGAACGAGGTTGACGAAAAGATTGCTGCTTTGCCAAGAGGGTCAAAAGCTAGACGGATGCTTGAACGAATGTTTTCAGGTCAAGCATTGCATACAAATATCGATGAAACTGGCCGTCTGGTTTTACCTCAAAAGATCCGAGAGAAAATTGGAATTATTAATGATGCTGTATTTGTTGCTTCTGGAGATACATTTCAAATATGGCAACCTGATGCATATGCAGAACATGAGGCTAAAATAGACCTTTGGTACGACGACAAAGAAAATGATTTTGATCCATTGTTTTTGTTAGAAGGTGAAGGCCTTGACTAATGAGTAATGTGGACCTTCAGGACCAAACTGAATATTCACGACACATCCCAGTTTTATTAAATACATTTTTAGAGAATTTGGAACCTATTTCAGGTGTTTGGATTGATGGCACATTTGGTGACGGTGGTTATAGTGGGGCATTATTGGACACCAAAATTTCCAATCTGATCGCCATTGATCGAGATCCAAATGTCAATAAAACAGCAGAGACATGGACATCAAAACATCCTTCAAGGTTCCAATTTACTTTAGGAGAATTTAGTAAATTAGATGTTATCGCAAATAATCAAGGCTTTAAATCTGTTGATGGTATTATATTGGATCTGGGCGTTAGTTCTATGCAAATTGATCAAGCACAACGCGGTTTTTCTTTTCAAAAAAAAGGTCCACTTGATATGAGGATGAGTGGGGCTGGGGTTTCTGCTTATGACATAGTAAATGATTATGCAGAGAATGACTTAGCTAATATAATCTATACTTTTGGCGAAGAACGGTTGTCTCGTCGTATTGCTAGTGCAATCGTAAGGGAGCGTTCCAAAAGTTTAATAGATTCTACTGATAAATTAGCAAGCGTTATTGCTAAATGTATAAGATCGTCAAAATATGGGAAAATACATCCAGCGACTAAGACATTTCAGGCACTAAGAATCTACATAAATAATGAGTTACAAGAATTAATAGACGGTTTGGAGGCAGCAGAGCGTATTTTATCTCCAAATGGTATGTTAGCTGTAATCACTTTTCATTCACTTGAAGACAGGATCGTCAAAAGATTTATTCAATTACGTTCAGGAGGCTCCCCTAAAGGCAATCGTTACCAACCATTGCAACCACAAGAAGTGGCAAGCTTTCAGAAAGTTACTAAAAAAGCGTTAGTGGCAAAAGATAGTGAAATAAGTGTTAATCCACGTGCAAGATCAGCAAAATTACGGATTGCAAAAAAAATTAAATTTAATAGTAGCCTGATAAAAAAAGAACTATTGGGATTACCATTTCTTAATTTAGAAGCCACAAATAAATGAAAAATTTAATATATTTTCTTACGACCATCGCAGTAATTTCTCTGGCATTCTGGGCTTATCAAGAGAGCTTTCAAGCCAAATCAGCATTAAAGAATATAAAAACTATTAATCGTGATATTAAAAAATCTCAAGAGAAACTTAGTGTTTTAAGGACGGAATGGGCTTATTTAAATAGACCTGACAGGTTGCGAGCATTAGCAGATATGAATTTTGAGAAATTAATGTTGATTGAATTAAATACCAAACATTTTGAGAGTATTCAAAATTTTAAACTAAAAGCTCATTATAATTTAAAAAAGATATCCCATAATGATGAAAACATCAGTCAAACTTTAAAACAGAATGATAGTAACGAATGACCCGCAGACCTTTACGACCAATTAGCCAAATAATTTCTGCGCGTAAAAATGGGCAAAATCCTGACCATATTGAAAGAGAAAATATTCGCCAACGACATCTGGCAATGGAAAAGGTTACAAGGATTAGAAGTGAAAGCCGATTATTAGTATTAATAGGATTTTTCTTTGTGTCATTTTTAGCCATTGGATTAAAAATGGGGATGCTTTCAATTATTACGCCTGCTGAACCAATTTCCTCAACCCAAATATTGCAAACACTTACAAAAAGGGCTGATATCCTTGATAGAAATGGCTCTATATTAGCTACAAACTTAATTACAAATGCACTTTACGCTAAACCTAATTTAATGATCGACAAACAGACTGCGGCAAAAGAATTAGTTAGAATTTTTCCAGATTTAAAGTTATTGAATCTTATAAACCAATTTGAAGGTGCCAAAAAGTTTATCTGGATTAAGCGCAAAATATCACCTGAGCAGATGCAAGCAGTACATGAATTGGGGGAACCTGGTCTAAAATTTGGTCCGCGAGAAATGCGACTTTACCCAAATGGTCGATTGGCTGCACATGTTTTAGGTGGAGTAAGATATGGAAGACAGAGCGTACACTCTGCAGAATTGGTTGGATCTGCCGGTGTGGAACTACAATTTGATAAATTTTTGCAAGATGAATTGGGTATTGGAGATCCTTTAATTTTGTCCTTAGATTTAGGTGTGCAGAGTGCAATTGGGCATGTCCTTCAAGGTGGGATGCAGTTAATGAACGCAAAGGGTGCTGCGGCGATACTAATGGATATTCATTCAGGTGAGATAATATCCATGGTATCTTTGCCAGATTTTGATCCAAATGACAGAGTACAGAAAGCTTCTAAAAAGAACGGTTCACAAAGTTCATTATTTAATAAAGCTGTGCAAGGTCGTTATGAGCTTGGTTCAGTATTCAAAGTATTTACGGCAGCAATGGCTTTGGAAGATGGTATTGTAAATCAAAATACTCTTATCGATACATCTAGCCCAATTATTTGGGGTAAGCACAGAATAAGCAATTACCACCGTTTGCCTGAGGAGTTATCATTTACGGATGTAATCGTTAAGAGTTCTAACACCGGCACTTCCAGATTAGCCAAAGAATTGGGTGGGGTGCGTCAGAAAGAATTTTTAACAAATTTAGGATTTTTTGAAAGCACAGGGATTGAACTGGTAGAAGGTAAACAAATTACCTCTCAATATCCTTCTAATTGGAGTGAAATATCTACAATGACGATTTCTTATGGTCATGGTATTTCATCTAGCCCTTTGCATCTAGCAGCAGCTTTTGCTTCGGTATTAAATGGAGGTTTAAAGGTAAATCCAACTTTATTGAAACGCAATGGTACTAATAAAATTAGAAAAAGGGTCATTAGATCTGATGTTTCACAAACGTTGATAAACATATTATATCAGGTGGTAGAGCGAGGTACGGCTAGTGCTGCAAGAGTTCATGGCTATTCTGTTGCAGGTAAAACTGGTACAGCAAAAAAAGTTAAACCAACTGGAGGGTACTATAATAAAAAGAATATTACGACCTTTGCATCTGTATTTCCTGCTGAGGCTCCCAAATATGTCCTTTTGGTGACTTTGGACGAGCCTGTGGTTCTAACCGGGTTAAAATCTAGAAGAACTGCTGGATGGACTGCAGCGCCAATATCATCTGAAATTATCTATCGTGCTGCGCCTTTATTAGGGGTTCGGCCTAATTTGCAAAACAAAATAAATGATGGTTTATTGTTGGTGGGTAATTAAGGGATTTTTGTGTCATCAGAGAATAAAAAATTATTTACTCTTAAAGAGCTTGATTTAATTTCTAGTGATGTTGAAGATGTCGAAATATCTGGAATTGCAGTAGATAGTCAAAGGATTAAATTTGGCGACTTGTTCATTGCCATGCAAGGATCATCGCAACATGGTGCTGATTATCTTTCTCAAGCTATACAAAATGGTGCTCATGCAGTTTTAACAGATAAAAAAGGCTACAAAATTATTTGTGAAACCATAGGTGTTTGTGAAATACCTGTTGTCGTTTTTCCAGAGCTGAGACTATTATTGTCTAAGTTGGCAAACAAATTTTGGGATAAACAACCAGAAATGATGGTTGCTGTAACAGGCACTAATGGGAAAACATCGGTTGCAAACTTTACTCGTCAAATCTGGACTGGTCTAGGATTTAGTTCTGTTAGTATTGGAACAATTGGAGTTGAAGGAGATTATAGCGCAAGTGTTCAACATACTACGCCAGAACCATTGGCTTTACATAGTTTGCTAAATAATTTGTCAAAAAAAGGAATTTCGCATTGTGCTATGGAGGCATCCTCTCATGGGTTAGAACAGTATCGATTGGACAGCGTTAAATTGAAGGCTGCTGCTTTTACAAACTTTTCTCATGATCATTTGGACTACCATTTGAATTTTGAAGAATATTTTGAAGCAAAAATGAGTTTGTTTGAGCGAGTTCTAGAGGATAATGGCACTGCGGTTATTTACTCCGATGACGACAAGAGCTCAGAGGTTAAACGTCGCTCTGAAAAACGTGGATTAAAAACTTTTACAGTAGGCAAAGATGAAGAAAATGATTTAATCATTTTAAAAATTAAATCTGATGAGACAGGACAAACAATTAGATGTAAATTTGGTAACTCTGTATATCAATCTCGAATAGGATTGGTTGGCTCTTTTCAAACTCAAAATGTTCTTTTAGCGATTGGGTTCACGATAGTTTGTGGTGCTGACATTGGTGATGTATTTAATCTTTTACCAAAACTTTTATCAGTGCCTGGTAGGATGCAATTGGCAGGAGTGCGCCTTAATGGAGCTCCCGTGTTTGTCGATTATGCTCACACCCCAGATGCCTTGAAAACAGCACTTAAATCCTTGCGACCACATGTTATGGGTCGCTTAATTGTAGTATTTGGTGCGGGTGGTGATAGAGATAAAGGGAAAAGAGAGATTATGGGTCGAATAGCAGATAATTATGCTGATATGACTTTTGTAACGGACGATAATCCACGTGGTGAAAATCCTAGTAAGATTCGAAAGGCTATTTTAATGGGTTGTAAAGGAGGGATAGAGGTTGGAGATCGCGCCAAAGCTATCTTAATTAGTATAGAAAATCTCAAGCAGGGAGATGCCCTCTTGATTGCGGGAAAGGGTCATGAGGTTACTCAAATAATTGGTGATACCATTTTTCCTTTTAACGATGTGGAGCAAGCAAGTATGGCTATTGAAGTATTAGAAAATGGTCCAGTATAAATGCCACTTTGGACTTCAACAGAAATAAAAGAAGCAACTAGTGGCGAAGTGATAGGAGACTGGCATGTAGATGGAGTTTCAATTGATACTAGATCAATTGTTAAGGGTGATTTATTTGTGGCCTTGAACGACAAGAGAGATGGGCATGATTTTGTTAAAGCTGCATTTGAAAAAGGAGCTAGTGCAGCTCTTGTTTCTCACATCCCTCCGGGGTTGGACAAGGATGCTGCATTAGTAATAGTTACTGATGTTGCAAAGGCATTAAAAAATATAGCTCAATTTGCGAGAAGGCGCTTTCATGGAAAGCTAATAGCCATAACAGGTTCTGTGGGTAAAACTACTACGAAGGAAATGCTTAAAATTTCCTTAAAATCTCAAGGACGGACACACGCTTCTGTTAAAAGCTACAATAATCATTGGGGAGTGCCTTTAACTCTCGCTCGAATGCCAGCTAACGCTGACTATGCTGTTATAGAGCTAGGAATGAACCAAGGTGGTGAAATCAGAGAACATAGTTTGTTATCGAAACCAAACGTGGCCATAATTACTTCGGTATCCAAGGCTCACATGCAATTTTTTAAGGATTTGTCTGAAATAACGTTGGCCAAATCGGAAATATTTGATGGATTAGCAAAAGATGGCGTTGCAATTGTAAATTCTGATATTGAGCATTTATCTATTATTAAGAGAACTTATAAAAAAAATTGTGATGGATCGTTTATCACAATTGGAAGAAAGGCTGCTGATTGGTCCTTAAATGATATTCAAGTCAACAATGATTCAATATGTGTAACAGCAAAGCACAATAATTTTAATTTTAATTTTAAATTAAATTCATTAGGCGAACATTTTGCTATAAATGCTTTAGCTACCTTGGCGGCAGTTAATATAGTGACTGGTAACTTTACTACCGCAATAAAGAGTCTGAATAGTTGGCTACCACCGTCAGGGCGAGGAGAGCACATTATTGTTAAACTAAATAATGGTAATCAAAATTTGTATTTTGATTTGATTGATGACTCTTATAATAGCAACCCAACCTCATTAAAAGCAGGCTTAATACTCTTAAGAAATATACACAATATGAGGAATATAACCAAAGAAAGTTCAGGAAAAAAAATAGCTATTTTAGGTGATATGTTGGAACTCGGTTCTGAAGAACTTGTTATTCATGAGGGAATATCAAATTGGCAAGAGATTGAGGGAATTACAGATTTTTATTTGGTAGGGCCTCTAATGAAATGTTTACATGATGCTTTACCTGATGAGATTTCCAAAATGTGGTTTGAAAGTTCATCTAAAGTATCTTCTTTTATTATTAGTGCAGTGAGTTCAAATGATGTCATTTTAGTAAAAGGTTCCAAAAGTGTAAGGATGATAGAGGTTGTAAATAAATTAAAAAATATTACTAGCTTGTGTTTACCTAAAGAATTTTAAAAAGGATTTTAATATGTTTTACCAGTTGATAAATTTTTCTGATGGTGGTGATGTATTTAATTTATTTAGGTATATTACGTTTAGGTCTGGTGGGGCATTTTTTACAGCTTTACTTTTTGGGTTTATTTTTGGTCAACCTTTAATTAATCTTTTAAGAAGGAAACAGGGT
This sequence comes from Paracoccaceae bacterium, assembly GCA_028112705.1. Classification (GTDB taxonomy): domain Bacteria; phylum Pseudomonadota; class Alphaproteobacteria; order Rhodobacterales; family Rhodobacteraceae. The sequence goes on from JAOGYN010000012.1 coordinate 31,347, forward strand.
AAAGGCCAACCTATCAGAGAGGATGGTCCCGAAAGACATCTAATAGAAAAAATTGGCACCCCTACGATGGGTGGTGTATTGATCCTTGGTGCTTTGGTTACATCAACGTTACTATGGGCAAAATTATCTAATCCTTATATCTGGATAGTCTTGTTTGTAACGATTTCCTTCGGAATTATTGGTTTTTTGGATGATTATCAAAAAGTAAAAAAACAGAATGTCAAAGGAATTTCGGGAGTGTTTAGATTTGGGGCTGGCCTATTGGTAGCTGCAGTTGGTGGGTTCGCGGCATCACAATGCCATCCAGAAGGACTACAAAATACCATAGCATTACCAATATTTAAGGACTTGTTGATTGATATAGGTATTCTTTTTGTTCCTTTTGCAATGATAGTAATTGTCGGGGCAGCAAATTCAGTAAATTTAACGGATGGTTTAGATGGTTTGGCGATTATGCCTGTTATGATTGCAGGAGGTACTTTGGGAATTATTGCTTATGCTGTTGGTCGAACAGACTTTACCGAGTATTTAGATGTCCATTATGTGGCTGGAACTGGTGAAATATTGATTTTTTGTTCGGCGTTAATAGGAGCAGGATTAGGTTTTCTTTGGTATAATGCTCCTCCAGCTGCTGTTTTTATGGGTGATACTGGGTCTTTAGCGCTCGGCGGTGGATTAGGAGCAATTGCTGTTTCTACAAAGCATGAATTAGTTTTAGCAATTGTTGGTGGTTTATTCGTCGTAGAGGCACTATCTGTCATAATCCAGGTTTTTTACTTTAAAGCGACTGGCAAGCGAGTATTCTTAATGGCACCAATCCACCATCATTTTGAAAAGAAGGGATGGGCAGAGAGTACAATAGTAATTCGATTTTGGATCATTTCAGTCATCTTAGCATTGATTGGTCTGGCAACACTTAAGATAAGATAAATTTTAGAGGGATTTTCTATTTGCTATCAATTGATTGTTACAAAGGACAAAAAGTAGCTATATTTGGCTTGGGTCGATCAGGCTTTTCATCTGCATTAGCTCTGAGGCGAGGTGGGGCAATTCCAGTATGTTGGGATGACTCCAAAACTGCGCGAGATAATGCTCAAACTGCTGGTTTAATTATAGAAGATCTTAGAGTTTCAAAAACCTGGAATGAGTTTTCATTGTTATTATTGTCACCGGGCATTCCTTATATCTACCCCCAAGTAAACCAAATTGTGGAGCAAGCCTGGAGACATCAGGTTCCAATTGATAACGATGTCAGTTTATTTTTTCAAAGTTATTCACAAGCATTTGACGATAAGGCCTCTAGCATGCCAAGGACCATCGCTGTGACTGGTTCAAATGGAAAATCTACCACAAGTACCTTAATTCATCATATTTTAAATGACTCTAATAGAAATGTTCAAATTGGCGGTAATATTGGCACGCCACTTTTTGACCTTAGTCCTGCTAATATAGTTGAAACTACTGTAATGGAATTGAGCAGTTATCAAATTGAAGTTGCTAAATTATTAATTCCAGATATTGCAGTTTTTTTAAATTTTAGTCCTGATCATTTGGATAGACACGGGGGCATTGGTGGATATTTTTCTGCTAAAAGAAGATTATTTAAATCAAATCAAAATCAGATTTCAGTCGTTGGGGTGGATGAAAAAGAAGGCTTGGCAATCACTAGTGATTTGCGTTCTAGAAAAGGAAGTCAGGTAATAAAAATCTCAACAAAAATAAATTTAACCCATGATGAACAGTCTGTTTTTTCTGATGGCAGAAATTTGTTTGAATGTAAGCTGGGAAAAATAGTCAATAAATTAGATATTACAAATTTAGCTGGCTTGCCTGGTAACCACAATTTTCAAAATATATGTGCAGCTTATGCAGTTTGTAGAGTTTTAGAAATTTCACCAGAAGATATTTTTATTGCGTTGAAAAGTTATAATGCGCTTCCTCACCGCACAGAGTTAATAGCAATTTTAAGTGGTGTTAAATTTATTAATGATAGCAAGGCTACAAATGCAACTAGTACTTTAAGCGCTTTAAATTCATTTTCTAATATTCACTGGATTGCTGGGGGGCGTGGAAAAGGTGACGGTATTACGTCGTTGATGGAGCATCTTGGCTCAGTAAAGAAAACTTATTTAATTGGCGAAAGTGCTTTAGACTTTTCTGTACAAATAAGTGGTTCACCTCAAAGTATTTTTCAAACTTTAGACGAAGCGCTTGCGGCGGCGTATAAAAATGCAATTCCTGGAGATACGGTATTATTATCTCCAGCAGCGGCTAGCTTTGATCAATATACAAATTTTGAACAACGTGGCTTGCATTTTTCTAAATTGGTGAGCGAGCTAGAAATATAATTTTTCTCTAGCGGATTATTTTTTTTCACGTTAGAGTATAGTCAATAAAAAGTTGGACAAACCAACAAAGATTTTAGGCAGGCGGCAGCGCTTATGACTGACATAGTTTATGGATCGGTATCATCTCCAACGAGAGAGCCGATTGGTTCGTATTGGTGGCATACCATAGATAGAGTTTCCTTGGCATTTGTTTTGGGACTCTTTGGTATAGGTATACTGCTTGGTTTAGCAGCATCTCCTCCACTCGCAGTAAAAAACGGATATATGCCATTATATTATGTAAATCGGCAATTATGTTTTGGTGGTTTATCTATATTAGTCATGGTATTTTTTTCGATGCTGTCCCCACAGTCGATACGCCGCCTTGGCGTTATTGGCTTTTTACTGGCTTTCATAGCGTTAGCATTCTTGCCAATTTTTGGTACCGATTTTGGCAAAGGGTCTATTCGATGGTATTCATTAGGCTTTTCCTCAGTGCAGCCATCAGAATTTTTAAAGCCATTTTTTGTTATCCTAACTGCATGGTTAATAGCATCTTCTTCAGAAATAAATGGTCCACCAGGAAAACTGATTTCATTTTTTATCGCTATTTTAGTTTCGTTATTTTTGGCGATTCAACCTGACTTTGGTCAAGCATCTTTGATACTTGCAAGCTGGGGAATGATTTATTTTGTTGCTGGTGCTCCTTTAATTTTATTATTGGTCGTTGTTATGTCTATCCTTGGTGCTGGTATTTTGGCGTACAATATTTCAGAGCACTTTGCGCGAAGGATTGACGGGTTTCTAATTGCAGAAATAGACCCAAATACTCAAATTGGCTATGCCACCAATGCTATCCAAGAGGGAGGTATATTTGGTGTGGGAGTGGGAGAAGGAATAGTAAAAAGTGTACTTCCCGATGCACATACTGATTTTATTATAGCAGTTGCAGCAGAAGAATATGGTTTGATTTTCGTATTGCTGATAATTTTTGTTTATTTGAGCATAACTGTAAGATCCTTATTTCGATTAATCAAAGAACGAAATTCCTTTATTAGACTAGCTGGAACTGGATTGGCGGTTTTGTTTGCTGCTCAAGCACTTATAAACCTAGGTGTCGCCGTTAGATTGCTGCCAGCAAAAGGAATGACATTACCCTTTATTAGTTACGGCGGTTCTAGTCTACTTGCTGGAGGTATTGCTTTAGGCATGCTTTTGGCTTTCACCAGAGAACGTGCTCAAGGAGTGATAGGTGACGCAATAGGTCAAAATAAAGTTGGTAAATCATAGATATGAAGAAAATTGATAAACCACTTGTATTTATTGCTGCTGGAGGAACAGGGGGTCATATATTTCCAGCACAAGCTTTGGCTGATTGTATCTTAAAAGAGGGCTGGCGTGTAAAATTTTTGACGGACGATCGAGGTGCTAAATACGCTAATCAATTTGACGAAAAAGTAGATGTAGTTACAATCCCAAGTTCTACATTCTCTGGGAATAATTTAATTAAAAAAATAAATGCTATTTTAAAATTATTTCTAGGCACGTGTTCAGCGATTTTTTATATAATTAAAAACCGGCCGCAAGTTGTTGCTGGTTTTGGAGGGTACCCAGCTTTTCCAACTATGCTTGCTGCAACTTTACTTCGTGTCCCTTTATTGATCCATGAGCAGAACGGCGTGCTTGGGCGCGTTAATCAATTCTTTGTGCGACGTTCTAATATTGTTGCGTGTGGTGTATGGCCAACAAAGGTACCTAAAGATGTTGAGGCTATTGATTGTGGAAATCCGGTTCGTCAATCAATAATGAAGCTGAAGAATTCTCCTTATATTCCGCCAGGTGATTACCCAGTTAATATTGTGATTCTAGGAGGATCTCAGGGGGCAAAAATTTTGTCTGATGTGGTGCCAACAGCTTTGAGTTTATTACCAGATAATATTATTAAAAATCTCCAGGTAACGCATCAAGCGCGCAAAGAAGATAAAAGTAAGGTCAATGATTTTTATTGTAATTCTAGAATAAGTGCCAATGTGCAAGATTTTTTTTCAGACATTCCAAAGAAAATTAACGAATCTCAATTAATAATAAGTCGTGCGGGAGCTTCTACTATTGCTGAAATTTCAATGATAGGTAGACCTTCCATTTTAATACCTTTGAAAGCTGCAATTCGTGACGAACAAACAGCTAATGCATTACCATTAGTTTCTGCCAATGCTGCAATCTTATTAACGGAAGATAAATTAACAGCCTTAAAATTAAGTAATATTATTCATGAATTAATCTTAAATCCTAAACGTTCTTCTGAAATGGCGAAATCAGCGCATAATAATTGCAAGGTAGATGCTACTAAAAAGTTAACTGAGTTGGTAATGTCACTAGCTGATAATAAAAGCTTAAGATCAATATCATGACGATAAAAACCAAACTTCCACCCCAAATAGGTTTTATCCATTTTATTGGTATTGGTGGCATTGGCATGTCAGGAATAGCAGAAGTTTTAATTACTCATGGTTACCAAATACAAGGATCAGACTTAAAAGCGAGTAAAATTCTAACCCGTTTGCAAAAAATTGGGGCTAAGGTTTTCTTAACACAAGAAGCAAAAAACTTAATTGATGTCGACGTCGTTGTAGTCTCATCAGCAATAAGGCCTGATAATCCTGAATTACAGGAAGCTTACTTTAGAAATATCCCAGTTGTTCCTAGGGCTGAAATGTTGGCTGAATTAATGAGGCTAAAATCTAATATTTCTGTTGCTGGAACACACGGTAAAACTACCACAACCACTATGGTAGCCGCCTTGTTAGATTCGGGTGGACTTGATCCCACAGTGATTAATGGTGGTATAATTCATGCGTATGGATCGAATGCACGGACTGGAACTGGTGAATGGATGGTCGTCGAAGCAGACGAAAGTGATGGTAGCTTTACTAAGCTACCATCTACGATTTCGATAGTAACAAATATTGATCCAGAACATTTGGAATATTATGGTTCATTTGAAAATTTGAAAGAAGCATTTTTTGAATTTATTTCTAAAATACCATTTTATGGATTGGCTATTTTATGTGCTGATGATGATCATGTTAGAACTCTTATTAAAAGAGTTGAAAATAGAAGAATTGTGACATTTGGCTTGAATAGTAATGCTGACGTGAGAGCAAAAAATCTTACAGTTAAGAATGGGAAAACTAAGTTCGACATTGTTTTTTCTGATGGTTCGCAGGAGATCAATGGTTTAGAATTTCCAATGGTTGGAGATCACAATGTATCTAATTTATTAGCTGCTGTGGCGGTTTCAGTTCATTTGGGGGTGACTGACGCAGACATCCGAGCGGGAGTGATTGGTTTTAGAGGAGTTAGCCGTCGTTTTACCAATCTTGGGAAATTCAATGATGTTATCATAATAGATGACTACGCCCATCACCCAACAGAAATCAGTGCAACTTTAAAGGCTGCTAAACAAGCTACAGGTGGAAGGGTTATAGCTATTCATCAACCTCATAGATTTAGCAGACTTTCAATTTTATTTGAAGAATTTGGTAATTGCTTTGGCGATGCAGATATAATTGGTATAACGCCAATATTTTCAGCAGGAGAGAAAAGTATTGAGGGTGTTACTAGTGACGAATTAATATCTCGCATATCTAAGTATTCTAATAAACCAACCCATAAAATAGAGGATGAAAAATATTTACTAAGATTTATAAGAAATTATGCAAAACCAAATGATATGATTGTTTTTATGGGCGCTGGAAGTATATCGACTTGGGCTAATAATATGATGGATACAAAACGATGATAAATTTGCCTAATGTAAGAGGTAAGATAAAAAAAAATCTCCCTTTATCAACAATGTCTTGGCTTAAAGTTGGTGGGCCAGCGGAAGTATTGTTTAAGCCAAAGGATATTCTTGATTTACAGGAATTTTTTGCAAAAATTGACAGAAAGATACCAATTTTTGTACTGGGCGCTTGTTCCAATCTAATAATTAGAGATGGTGGCATTGATGGAGTTTGTATTCGCCTTGGTAAGCAGTTTAATAAGATAGTTATTCAGTGCGATGGTTTGGTTGTGGCCGGTGCGGCTAGTTTTGGATCGCATGTGGCGCAAAAGGCAGCAGTTGCAGGGATTGATTTAACATTTCTGCGAACTATTCCTGGTACAATTGGAGGCGCCGTTTTCATGAATGCAGGTTGTTATGGTAGATATATCAAGGACGTACTCGTTTCTGCAGAGTTTATTTCTCGTGAAGGCTTGTTGCATACCTTAGGTGGTAAAGATTTAGAGTTTTCTTACCGAAGGTCTAAGATTCCTAATGGTTGGGTTATGACGAAGGCATTCTTTAAATCCAATGTGTCCAATCCGGAGTATTTGAATTCTAAAATGGAAGATATGATAGCAAATCGTAATAATACACAACCAAGGGGTGAACTCAGTTGTGGTTCGGCTTTTAAAAACCCATCAGGTCGTGCCTCCAGTGGTAAAGTAGAGGATACCAATGAGTTAAAAGCTTGGAAAATGATTGAAGATGCTGGTCTTAGAGGCTTTCAGTTAGGTGGCGCGAAAGTTTCAACAAAGCATTCAAATTTTTTAATAAATACTGGTGAGGCTACTTCTGCTCAACTAGAGGAACTTGGTGAGATAATTATGAGGCAGGTATTTGATCACAGTGGTGTCAAATTGGAGTGGGAGATAAAACTTGTTGGTAAAAACTCTAAAATAAGTAACAAAATAGAAAATAGAAGTTCAGCGTAGATAAAATGAATTATAATAAAATAAGAAATATTGCAGTTTTAAAGGGTGGGTGTTCTGACGAACGTGAAGTTTCATTAGTGTCTGGTCATCAGTGTGCGCATGCTTTGAGGTCTATTGGCTTTGAGGTTACTGAGATTGATGCTGATAAAGACATAGTGCGCGAACTTAATATACTTAAACCAGACGTGGTATTTAATGCGTTACATGGGCGTTGGGGAGAGGATGGCTGTGTCCAGGGAATTTTGGAATGGATGAAAATACCTTATACTCATTCTGGGGTTTTATCATCTGCTTTGGCTATGAATAAAGATAGAACAAAAGCTGTCTATCGCTCTGTTGGGTTGCCTTGTGCAAAAAGCGTTACTATTAATGCAGACTTAATTAATACGAAATCTTTTATGGAACCTCCCTATGTTATTAAGCCAATTAATGGGGGATCATCAGTAGGAGTTTCTTTTGTTCATAATTCTGAGAGCATTGAGATCAATGATTATGCCTACGATGGCAAGGTAATGTTGGAAGAATTTATACCAGGACGTGAATTAACTGTGACAGTATTGGACGAAGCCCCACTAACCGTTACAGAAATAATTACAGATAACTGGTATGATTATGATGCAAAATACACTGAAAATGGCTCACTTCATGAAGTGCCAGCTAATTTACCGAAAGATATTTTTGATTTATGTAAGCAACACGCTTTGTCTGCTCATTTTGCACTAGGATGTAGAGGGTTGAGTCGAACTGACTTCAGGTGGGATGATACAAAAGGGATATTAGGATTGAAATTGTTGGAGACCAATACCCAGCCAGGAATGTGTCCAACCTCTCTAACCCCTGAGCAAGCTGAATTTCGTGGAATTACATTTAAAAATCTATGTCAAAAATTGATCAAGGATGCCTCATGCGATCGTTAGGAAATAATAAAAATGATCCAACACCAAGCCGCTTTTTTTATAGATTGGAGAGGTTGTGGCTCACTCCATTTATTAGACTTGTCGTAAAGTTTGGGCTTCCTATTCTTTTAATTATGATTATTTGTTTTACATATTTTTCGAGAACTGAAAATATAGACGTTTGGAAAATTAGTTGGCGTGAATTTAAAGAAAATATTAAAAATAGGCCGGAATTTTTAATAAATTTGATCAAAATTGATGGCGTAGATCGTATCATGTTGAGCGATGTGCGGAATGCTATGAACATAGATCTGCCAGTGAGTTCGTATGACGTTAATCTTCAAGATCTTAAGTTGAAAGTACAGCTATTGAAAGCCGTAGAACAAGTCGAATTATATATAGCTGAAAATATTATTCATGTTGAGATTCTGGAAAGAAAACCTGCAGTCTTTTGGCAGAATAATAAAGGTTTGGAGATCCTTGATGCAAACGGAGTTAGTATTGATGTTGCTGCAAATCGAAAAAAACAAAATAATTTACCCTTAATTGCAGGTCATGGGGCTAATAATTATGTCAAAGAGGCATTATTTATTTACCAAAATACTGATCTATTTTTGAACGAGATAATTGGCCTGGTTAGAGTGGGAAATCGACGGTGGGACATAATTCTTACTGGGAAGAGAAGAGTTATGTTGCCTGCCCAAGATATCACTTTGGTTTTAAACAATATAGCTGTGCTTAATAAGTCTTATGAATTATCTTCTTTAAATTTCAGCGTATTAGACTTTAGAAATATTGATCGAATGACAATTAGAAGAGGTAAGCCTTTTTCTGAGATGATCGAGATCAAACTGAATGATATTTATGAAGGGGAGATCTGATGACCAATTTGTATGAAACGCAAAGAGCTATGAGGCAAGCTAGGAAAATTGCAATTCAAAGAGGGGTTATCGCCGTTTTGGACGTTGGAACTTCGAAAGTGGCCTGTTTTGTCTTAAAGTTTGATGGTGTTAAACCCAGAGAGCTGGAAGATTCAGTTGGATCAATGGTTGGTCAGGCTGATTTTCGAATAATTGGAGTCTCAACGATCAAATCACGAGGTGTAAAATTTGGGGACATAGATATCATTCGTGAGACAGAGCGTGCAATTAGAACGGCAGTACAGGCTGCTCAAAAAATGGCTGGGGTAAGGGTAGATCATATAATCGCGTGCTTTTCTGGGGGTAGGCCTCGGTCGTACGGTTTGAGTGGAAATAGTGTCACTCAGAATGGACTGGTTGATACTCGCGACATTGCAAATGTTTTGGGGAGCTGTGAAGTGCCACAATATGGGTCTAACCGTGATGCATTACACGCTCATCCTGTGAACTTTTCTTTAGACAACAAAAATGGATTATTAGATCCAAGTGGGCAGATTGGTAAGAATCTTTCGGTTGATATGCATTTACTTACAGTGGATTCAAGTTCAATCGAAGCCATTTTACATTGTGTAAAACGTTGTGATTTAGAATTGGCAGGTATTGCATCATCTGCGTATGTATCAGCAATTTCTTCATTGGTGGAGGATGAGAAGGAAATTGGTGCTGCATGTGTGGATATGGGTGGTGGTACCACAGGGGTTTCAGTTTTTTTAAAAAACCACATGGTTTATGGTGATTTTGTTAAAATGGGAGGTGACCATATTACATCTGATATTTCACATGGGTTGCAGATTCCTATTAATTTAGCTGAAAGAATTAAAAACTTGAATGGAGGTGTCTTAGCAACTGGAATGGATGATCGAGAATCCATTCAAATAGGCGGTGATACTGGAGATTGGGACCATGATAAAAGGTCGGTTACAAGATCAGAGTTGATAGGAATTATTCGACCAAGAGTTGAGGAGATTTTAGAAGGTGTTCGAAAAACATTACTTTCAGCTGGTTTTGAGTTTTTGCCAAGTCAAAGAATTGTCTTAACTGGTGGTGCTAGTCAAATACCTGGATTGGATCAATTGGCGGCTAAAATTTTGGGTCAACAGGTACGAATGGGAAGACCATTAAGGGTTAGAGGTTTGCCTCAAGCTGCCTCGGCACCTGGGTTTTCGGCAGTTGTTGGTTTGGCGCTTTTTGCAGCATATCCTCAAGATGAATGGTGGGATTTTGAATTAACAAATAAAAACTATGCAGAACGTTCGATTAAACGGATGACAAAATGGTTGCGCGAAAATTGGTAAAAATTAAGAAAAAAACTAAATATCGGGGTTCCAGACACAAAAAGTAACTATATGTTGAAATTTTCTCGTGACCAATGGTCTTATATTGGTTATTGTAATTTAAAAAAACAGGTAAATGCAAATAAACATAAGCGGAGCAGCAAATGACACTAAACTTAAGTGTACCAGGACAAAATGATCTAAGACCCAGAATTTCTGTATTTGGCATCGGTGGAGCTGGAGGTAACGCCGTAAACAATATGATTGAGAAAAAATTGGAAGGAGCTGAGTTTGTTGCAGCAAATACAGATGCTCAAGCCCTACAACAATCAAATGCTAAAAATAAAATACAGATGGGAGTTAAAGTAACAGAGGGTCTGGGTGCTGGCGCTCGTGCTTCAGTAGGCGCTGCCGCAGCTGAAGAAACGATTGAAGAGATTGTTGATCATTTAGCTGGCTCTCATATGGCATTTATTACTGCTGGTATGGGGGGTGGTACAGGAACAGGAGCTGCACCAATTATTGCTCAAGCTGCTCGAGAGCTTGGAGTCTTGACAGTTGGTGTTGTTACAAAGCCATTTCAATTTGAAGGTGCAAAACGTATGAGGCAAGCCGAGGAAGGCGTCGAGGCTTTGCAAAAGGTTGTTGATACCTTAATTATCATACCAAATCAAAATTTGTTTAGAATAGCTAATGAAAAAACAACTTTTGCGGATGCATTCAATTTAGCAGATGATGTCCTTTACCAAGGTGTAAAAGGGATCACTGATTTGATGGTAAGACCCGGGCTTATTAATTTGGATTTTGCTGATGTTCGTGCAGTAATGGACGAAATGGGTAAGGCAATGATGGGAACTGGCGAAGCTTCGGGAGAAGATCGTGCAATACAAGCAGCTGAGAAAGCAATTGCCAATCCATTATTAGATGAAATCTCTTTAAGGGGTGCGAAGGGTGTTTTAATTAACATTACGGGTGGACACGATCTTACACTTTTTGAATTAGACGAGGCGGCGAATAGAATAAGAGAAGAAGTTGATCCAGATGCTAATATAATTGTTGGTTCCACAGTCGATGACGATATGGATGGTATGATGAGAGTTTCAGTAGTAGCAACTGGGATTGATGCCAACGATATTAATCAGGAAACGCCGGTAACTAGAAGATCAATGGCTGTGCCTTTGACGACTGATGTACCAAAAGATGAAAGCTTGACCAAAAAAACTAATAGCTTTGATCAGGAAAGTCTATTTAATGAAACTCTCACAGAAAGCAAATTTGACTCAAATTCTGATAATGAAGAAGGTAAAAATGCTGAATTTAGCGATACTATTCCAGAACCAATATATAGATCAGAGACAAGTGAGGCTGTCGCACCAATGACTACTGGTTTTAGTGATACGGACCTTTTGAATTTCATCCCCCCAAAGGCACCCGCTGCTGGTACGCCATCAGTAGAAACATTAAATAAACTGAAGGCAGTGGTCGAAACTTATAAAGAGGACGATGTAAAAAAAAATATGAATATTAGTAATACCAAAGTTAATCAAGAAAAATTGGATGATAGTGTCAGGGCGATATCTCTAACTTCAGAACACAGAGGCTTTGACAAATCGCAGAAAACAAATAGTAGATTTGGTATTAATAATTTAATTAATAGAATGACTGGCACGTATTCATCGACTGAACCCGCTTTGGAAGTAGAGCAAGATGATGAAAAAATGAAAGATAATATTGAAATTCCTGCATTTCTGAGACGTCAAGCAAACTAATAAAATTCTTTTTAATTAAAAATACAATTAAGTTATTGATTTAATGACAATTAAAAAAAATTTAGTCACTTTCACTCTTGTTGCAAAACGTCATAATCTTTGAATTGTCTAATAATCAGAAATCATTTACTTAAAGATAAATAAAAATTTAAATAATGAAGATCTGAATATAAAATTTGGACACAAAATTGGAGACAGTTTTTGCAAACAACGCTTAAACAGGTAATAAAATGCAGTGGTATAGGACTTCATTCTGGGACTAAGGTATCGGTGAAATTGAAGCCATCTGCAGCTCAATACGGTATTTGGTTTAGACGGACGGACATTACTGACAGAGATAATATGATTGCGGCTCATTATCTAAATGTGAGTGGGTCTGTTTTATGTACAAAACTGTCTAATGAAAGTGGAGTTTCAATTTCGACAGTAGAGCACCTAATGGCTGCGCTTTCAGGTTGTGGAGTGCAGAATGCATTAATTGAGATTGATGGACCCGAAATACCAATCATGGATGGAAGTGCTGATTGGTTTGTGCGAAAAATACTTTTTGGTGGAATAAAAATACTTCCCCAACCTGTTAGAGTCATTCATGTAAAAAAAGAAGTTATCGTGAAGACTGATAGTGCTTATGCGAGCATTAGTCCGTCCAACAATCTTTCGATAGACTTTGAGATAGATTTTGAAGATGCGGCGATTGGTTATCAAGCTAAATCACTTAACATGGCTAACGGATCATTCGTTAAAGAGTTGAGCAATAGTAGAACTTTTTGTAGAAACTCAGATGTGGAAAAGATGCAAAAAAATGGATTAGCCTTAGGTGGTAATCTTCAAAATGCTATAGTTGTGAATGGAGATAAAATTCTTAACCCTGAAGGGTTCAGGTATAAAGACGAGTGTGTGAGGCATAAAATGTTAGATGTATTGGGTGATCTAGCGTTAGCTGGAGCACCGATAGTTGGAGCATTTAAAGGAATAAAGTCGGGACACTCCGTAACTAATCAATTGCTTAGAAAGTTGTTTTCTGATTCCTCTGCCTTTGAAATGAGTATCTGCTCTAACGAAACGGCTGCCGTTTTACCTGGCGTCGGGGTACTTAAAGAAGACTTACCTAAATTGTAAAAAGTCTGATTGAATTTTTTAAGGATTATCGCATTAATGAGTTAATTAAAGCTTGTTGCTTAAGTTTACATTTATATATTAAACATGCATCAGGTACGTCTTTACTTAGGAACGATCAGTTATGGCTTTTTTGAGGATTTTCAAGAAACAAACATTTTGGATTTTTGGATTTTGTGTGTGTATTCTAATAGGGTGTACTAGCTCAAATACTGAAACCAAATTGGAAGATCTATCTGCTAAAGAAATTTATGCTAAAGCGAAAAAAGAATTTGATGATGGTGATAAAGTAAAGGCAGCAGAATTATTCTTGGATATTGAAAGACTTTACCCATATTCTGGTTTAGCAAAACGGGCCTTATTAATGAGTGCTGTGGCACTTCATCATGAAAAAGATTATGAAAGTAGCAGGGGATCTGCTGCGCGATTTATAACCTTTTATCCTGCTGACGCTGACACCCCTTATGCCTATTACCTAATCGCCTTAAGTCACTATGATCAGATTGATGAAATCGGTCGGGATCAAGCAACTACTTACGAGGCTTTAAAAACCTTTCAAATAATTATAGAGAGATATCCAGATAGTGAATATGCAAAGCCTTCCTCAATGAAAATTGAGCTGGCATTTGACCATTTGGCTGCAAACGAAATGGGAATTGGTCGATATTATTTGAAGAATAGTCACTATATGGCTGCAATTAATAGATTTAAAATAGTTGTTGAAGAATACCCAACTACTAGTCACACGCCAGAAGCTCTGCACCGGTTAGTTGAGGCATATTTATCCCTAGGATTAACAAATGAAGCCACAATTTCTGGAGCAATTTTGGGACATAACTTCAAGTCATCTGTTTGGTATCAAGATACTTATGATCTTCTGGGTGGGGTAGACACTGGATCAAATATTAACAATTTTAAGGGATGGTTAGGAGATGTTTACCGTCAAGTAATTCGTGGTGATTGGATATAAAAATAATGAGTTTTGACTAATGTTATCTTCCTTAGAAATTCATAATATTCTATTAATAGAAAAAATTTCAATCAATTTTACTGATGGTCTAAATGTGTTTACTGGTGAAACTGGTGCTGGTAAATCAATTTTGTTGGACTGCATGAATTTTGTTTTAGGTGGTAGGGGGCGGGCTAATTATATCCGCCATGGCGCCGAACAGGGAGAAGTAATTGCAACTTTCAATCTTCAGTCTAATCATGATGTTTGGAAAATTTTAAAACAAGCAGGCTTTGAGAACTACGATAATGAATTAATTATAAAACGCATAAATTATAGTGATGGGAAAAAGGTTGCTTTTATAAACGACCAACGTTGTTCAAATCAAGTATTAAGAGAGCTTTCAAAATCATTAATAGAAATCCAAGATCAAAATGATGATAATGGACTGCGGACAGATCAGGGACCACGAAAATTATTAGATATTTTTGGAGGATTGGAGAGCCAAATTAATGACTTGGGAGATATTTGGAACTTTCTGCATATTGAGAAAAATAAGCTAATTGAAGTGACAAATAAAGCTGAGAAAATAAAGAACGATGAAGAATATATAAAACACGCAATTAATGAATTAACAACTTTAGCACCTCAATTTGATGAAGATATATTGCTGGATGATCGTAGACGTTTTATTAAATTGGCAGAAAAAACTAAAGTTGAGCTGCAGAAATCCTATGAAATCCTCAATCATGGTTTAGTTGAAAAAAATATTGATGAATCGTTGAGAAATTTAACACAATTGGGAAAAAATTCAGAGCTTAATCTTGAAGTAACTATCGAGTTACTTGAAAATGCATCTAATGGGATCATGGGTGCCACAAAAAATATGTTGGGCCATCTATCGAGTTTAAATTTTGAAGGTGATGTATTACAAGAAGTCGAGGAGCGATTGTTTTCTATACGGGAAATGTCCCGTAAGTATAAAGTTTCACCCAATGAGTTGGATGATTTATCTATTGATTTATCTAATCGACTTAAGGAACTCGAGTCTTTTACTGATACTCTGGAAGAAACAGAACTTCGTATCATTGGTTTAGAAAAAAAATATAATGAAGCAGCACAAGGTTTAACCAAAAATCGTATTATAGCAGCGAAAAAACTTGATGATGCTATGAGAGATCAATTGCCGGCATTAAAGTTGGAACAAGCAGTGTTCACAACAAGTATTGATAGCGTGAGTTCGAGTATTAACGGAAATGATAAAGTAAGTTTTAATGTTGCAACGAACCCAGGTCTGCCTCTTGGGCCAATAAGTAAAATTGCCTCAGGAGGAGAGCTTTCTAGATTTTTGCTTGGCTTGAAGGTATCATTGGCTGATCTAAATCATGGAGTGACTTTGGTATTTGATGAAATAGATAGTGGTGTTGGCGGGGCTACGGCCGATGCTGTGGGGCGTCGTTTGCGATCATTAGCGAGTGGTTCTCAAATATTAGCAGTTACACATAGTCCTCAGGTTGCTGCTTTGGGCAATCATCATATTAAGGTTATCAAATATACAGAAAACTCCTTAAATTCTATTAATATTGTACATTTGAGCCCAATAGAGAGAATGGAAGAGATTGGACGAATGTTATCTGGTGGCACGATCACATCCGAAGCTAGGTCAGCAGCAAAGGTGTTATTAAGGGGTTAAAAGTGACTATACTCATCATTTTATAATGGAAAAAAAGATAGATTTCTTTCTTTAAAGCTGCTGTTAATATTTTTATTTATAGGTTTTAGTGACAACCAAATTAATTGGAAACTATTAAACCAGGATGATTGGTTGCAAACGAGAGAAATAATAATAGATATTTATTCAAAATACCTTCGTAATAGAAAACCAATCTCTATCATGTTTTGGACAGTTGCGTTCGCTGTAGGTCTTGTTGGTGGGTTTGCAGCAGTTTTATTCCGATTTTCTGTTTCATCGTTGCAAGAAGTATTTTATCAAACTGATGAAATCACATTAGTGTCAAAAATTCATGAAATACCTTGGGCATGGCTTTTACTTCTGCCGGTTTTGGGTGGTTTAAGTGTGGGTTTAATTCTCCATTATTTTTCAGGGGAGGATAGAAACGGATCTGTATCTGATGTTATTGAGGGCGCAACGCTGAATAATGGCCGAGTATCTTTAAAGTTTGGGTTAGTTTCAACTTTAGTGTCTTTGGTAACATTAACAACTGGGGGCTCAACAGGTAGAGAAGGCCCGGTAGTTCATTTGGCAGCAGTTACTTCAACTTGGATCTCAAATTTCATGAATGTTGAGGATATTTCTGCTCGTGATCTATTGGGATGTGCGGTCGCAGCTGCGGTGAGTGCCTCATTCAATGCTCCTATTGCTGGAACTCTTTTTGCCCTTGAGGTTATCTTAAGGCATTTTGCAATCCATGCTTTTGCACCTATTGCGATTGCTTCTGTCGCTGGTACAATCATTGGCCGTTTTTTTTATGGAAATGTGACTGAATTCACATTAGGAAATGAAACGACATTTGCTTTTTACTCAGAGTTACCTGCCTTTATGATTTTAGGATTGGTTTGTGGATTGGTTTCCATAGTTTTTATAAAGACAATATTTCTGATTGATGATTTTACGAGTAAGGTTCAACATAAAAATAATATTCCAATTTGGTTGAGGCCGACGGTGGCAGGATTTTTTTTAGGCATTATAGCTATAAAATTTCCACATATAATTGGTGTTGGATATGAAACAACCTCTAATGCTTTGACTGGGCAGTTTGAACTTAAGACAATTATTATATTTGCTATAATTAAGGTTGTAGCAGTTGTTTTCACAATGGCTGGCCGAATGGGTGGCGGTATATTTTCGCCTTCATTGATGATTGGTGCCTTGACTGGTTTGGGTTTTGGATTACTAGCTACCTCAATCTTCCCAACTGCTTCTGGATCAGAAACTTTGTATGCATTGGCTGGGATGGGTGCTGTTGCCGCCGCTGTTTTGGGGGCCCCCATATCGACTACGTTAATAGTTTTCGAGCTAACTGGGAATTGGCAAGTTGGTCTTGCTGTTATGGCGGCTGTTTCTACGTCCACCGCATTAACGAGTAAATTTGTAGATAAGTCTTTTTTCTTAAACCAGCTAACCCGTCGAAATTTAAATCTAATTAGTGGTCCTCAATTTTATTTATTACGGAATAATAGTGTTGGAAATGTAATGAAAAAAAATCACTCAGATCTAATTAATCACAAAGATTTTGAAAAAGATATTTTCAAAAAAATTGACTCTATTGAGTTGGATAATTCACTCGAGTTGGCTCTTCATATTTTTGAACAAGATAATGTGGATTATCTATTTGTTGTTAGACCAGAGAGTGAGAAAACAATATCTAATGTTATAGGTGTTTTATATTATTTAGATGTAATGAAGATTTATACTGAGGTTTTGATCAAAAATTCACAGGAAGAGCATTCATAAATATATAAAAAATATAATTTTGATTAAATAATTCTTCTTTTATTTTTGTGTTTTTTGTCAGGGTTTTTATTATCAAATAATTCTGCCAACTGTTCAGTCATGGCACCAGCTAATTGCTCAACATCAGTGATGGTTACTGCATGCTCATAATATCTTGTTACGTCATGACCAATTCCTATAGCAATTAATTCTATCATATTTTTATTTTGTATCATGTTAATCACATCACGTAGATGTTTTTCCAAATAACTTGCAGAATTAACAGATAAGGTACTATCGTCGACAGGGGCGCCATCCGAAATCACCATAAGTATTTTTCTTGCTTCTCCACGGGACATTATGCGTTTGAACGCCCATTCTAGCGCTTCGCCGTCTATATTCTCTTTTAACAGACCCTCTTTCATCATTAATCCAAGATTTGGCCTTGTTCGTCGCCATGGAGCATCTGCTCCCTTATAAATTATATGTCGTAAATCATTTAATCGGCCAGGTGTTTGTTCTCTACCATCGTGCAACCAAGCCTCGCGACTTTGCCCACCTTTCCATGCTTTTGTGGTAAAGCCTAATATTTCGACTTTAACTTGGCAACGCTCCAAGGTCCTGGCCAAAACATCTGCACAAATGGCTGCTATTGATATTGGTCGCCCTCTCATTGATCCAGAATTGTCTAATAATAGAGTGACCACAGTGTCACGAAATTCAATATCACTTTCGACTTTAAAGGATAGAGGTGTGGTAGGATTGGATATAACACGAGCAAGTCTACCACAATCTAATATGCCTTCTTCCATATCGAATAACCAACTTCTATTTTGCTGCGCCTGCAATCTTCTTTGTAATTTGTTTGCTAATCTACTTACTGCACCTTTTAATGGCTCTAACTGTTGATCTAGATAAGCTCTTAAGCGCTCTAACTCCGCTGGTTCAGCTAGTTCTTCTGCCAATATCTCTTCATCAAAGTTTGTATTATAAACTTTATAATTTGGGTCAGCATCTGAATAGTGATTTTTAGGAGGTGGATCCATTGATTGATCACCATCAGGCATTTCTGCATCTTCTGACATATCTGAATCATCAAGATCGTCTGCACTTATTTGCGCTTGTGAGGGGTCAGTGTCTTTGTCTCCACCATCTTCTGGGTCTTGTTCCCAGTCTTCTTGTTCTTCTTGACTTTCATTTCCATCACTTTCTTGGTTTTCTTCTTGATCTTCCTGCTCAGCATCTTCTTGTTGGTCGTTGTCACTTTGATCTGGATCTTCTCCCAGTTGGTCGCCAAATCCTAGTTCTTCTATTACCTGTCTTGTTAATTTTGAAAACTCTATTTGATTGGTGAGGGTTTCTTTCAGATTGTTTAAAGTTTCTTTTGCGTCTGATCCAAATAGGTCTGAACGTAAGTTTACAATATCTTGAGCTACTTTTGGTAAAGATCGGTTTGTTGCGAGTTGTCTGAATAAGAAGCTAGCAGCTACACTGATCGGTACGTCAGCCGGTTCATTTATACTATCATACCCCAGCTTTACACATTCTGATTCAATTTTTGCATCTATATTACTTGCTGTCCCTGGCATTACTCGAGCCCCTAAGGCTTCTACCCGAACAGTTTCCATTGCCTCATAAAGGTCTTTAGCTACTTGTCCTTGTGGCATATATTTATTGTGTGTTTTCGCATTATGAAATCGGATCTTTAATGCATAAGCATCAGCAGTTCCTCTGGCCAACATGACCTCTTCTTTTGTTAAGCTTCTGCTTATTTGGGGTAAGCGAATTGTTTCGTTTGAAACACCTGGCGGATCTATGGTAAAGGCCACATTTAATTCAGGTTCATTTGCTAAAGATTTAGTTGCTTCAGCTAATGCTTTCTTGAATGGGTCCGCTGGATTAACATTTGATTTAGACAAATTTTACTTCCTAAAGGTTATTTCTTTCGAAGTGTTTAACCAAGACTTACACTAGCAGCCGATTCTGGGAGTTCTTCGTCAAAACATCGTTGATAAAATTCGGCAACTGTTTCACGTTCTAACTCATCACATTTATTTAAGAATGTAACGCGAAAAGCATAACCGACATCATCAAAAATACTAGCATTTTGAGCCCAGGCAATAACTGTTCTAGGGCTCATTACTGTTGATAGGTCGCCTTGCATAAATGCAGTTCTAGATAAATCTGCGACCGTTACCATTTGACTAACTATCTTTTTACCTTTTTCATTATCATAACTTGGGTTCTTGGATAAAACTATCCGTGATTCAGCTTCGTGAGAAAGATAATTTAGTGTTGCTACTAAGGACCATCGATCCATTTGGCCTTGATTGATTTGCTGTGTCCCATGATATAAGCCTGTGGTATCACCAAGTCCAACAGTGTTTGCTGTTGCAAAAATTCTAAATGATGGATGCGGTGAGATCACTTTATTTTGATCCAAAAGAGTGAGCTTTCCGTCAACCTCTAATACCCGCTGTATCACAAACATTACGTCAGCTCGGCCTGCATCATACTCGTCAAAAACAATTGCAGTATTGGTGCTTAAAGCCCAAGGTAAAATACCTTCTTGAAATTCAGTTATTTGCTTTCCATCTTTGAGTTTAATAGCGTCTTTGCCAATTAGGTCTATTCTACTGATGTGGCTATCTAGATTTACCCTAACTGTTGGCCAGTTTAATCTAGCAGCAACTTGTTCAATATGAGTAGATTTTCCAGTGCCGTGATAGCCTTGAATAATCAATCTACGATTGTATGCGAAACTTGCTAAAATAGCTAATGTTGTATCATGATCAAATTGATAGTTTTTGTCAATTTCAGGAACTCGATCTGATTTATTTGCAAAACCTTTTACTTTTATTTTGCTCTCGATTCCAAATACTTTGGATATTGAAATATCTTCTGTTGGAAGAACGTTCAAACCTGTATCACCATCTGCCATTTTCAATCCTTTAAAACATTGGGAGTTTTTAAATCATATATTTTAACCATAGGTTATTGACGCAAAAATTAACGGCATGCAAGAGAAAGGATTAATAAAATTAACCGAAATTATCAAAATATGTAATATTGTTGAGTTTTCTTGTAGCCTAGGTGAATGTAAAAGAGTTTGAAACCTTCTAATCATTAAGAAATTGTTTGTTAGTTTTTGGAGCTGATTATACTAAATGTTAATAATGTTATAGAATTATTACTTTGAACATCAATAATTTATAGACTAACTATCAATCAAATTTTAATTAATCGACTTAGATGAGATGAGATGAGATGAGATTATGCGCAGACCAGTCATAGGGATAGTTGGTAATAACTATATGGTAAACGACGAGTACCCAGTTCATGCCTCTGGGCAAATGAATTGTGCTGTGGTTTCAGAAGTTATGAACTGTATACCCATAATAGTCCCTACCAATCCAAAATATTCATCTTTAACTGAGTTGATGGCTATTTGTGATGGTTTTTTGTTCACTGGTGCTCAACCCAATGTCCATCCAGAAGAATATGGACATGAACCAACTGAGGCACATGGTAAGTTTGACCGAGATCGAGATCAGGTGGCCTTGCCTTTAATTCGAAACTGTGTTGATCGAGGTCAACCCATCTTTGGAGTTTGTCGGGGTTTTCAAGAGTTTAATGTTGCAATGGGTGGTACTCTTCATCCAGAAATCCGAGAGATCTCTGGACGTGAAAATCACAGGATGCCGCCCGACGGTACCTTAGAAGAAAAGTTTGCTCTACGTCATAAGGTAAACTTTGAAGTAGGTGGTGTTTTTGAGCGAATTTTAAACTCGCGTTCAGTTTCAGTTAATTCATTGCATGGGCAAGGTATACTAGATCCTGGTCCTCAAGTAATAATTGAAGGTTGGGCACCTGATAAAACGCCTGAAGCTATAAAAATAGAAGGAGCTAAAGGATTCTCTTTGGCAGTGCAATGGCATCCTGAATGGAATGCGAAAGAGGATCCTGTATCAAGCCCACTATTTGAGGAGTTTAGTAAAGCAGCTTATAAGTGGCAGGATGATTCTAAAAAATGACAAAGTATTATTCCATCTTTAGTACAAATTAGATATGAATGAACCTTTGAATATCGAAACTCTTTTTAAATGTAAGTTTTTTTTGTAAACTATATCATCATCTGTTTTATGGAATTCAAAGTTAATTCTGGGTAGTCTCGTTCTACTCTGTCGATATCCCATTGAAGCCTTGTCATGAAAACTGGATCTCCATCGTTATCTTCGGCCATATGTCCTTTATTTGAATTTGAAAACTCTTCTATTTTATTCCTTGAGCCAGTTAGCCAACGAGCGGATGTGAATTGCGTAGTATCAAAATGGACTGGGATTCCATACTCAATTTCAATTCTGCTCGCTAAAACTTCAAATTGTAAAGCGCCAACCACTCCCACGATAAAACCTGATCCGATCATTGGTTTGAATAACTTTGCTGCGCCCTCTTCAGCAAATTGTATTAATGCTTTTTCTAAATTTTTACCCTTCATTGGATCTGTTGATCTGACAGACTTTAATAATTCGGGTGCAAATGATGGTATGCCAATAAATCTTATTTTTTCTCCTTCGGTTAGGGCGTCTCCAATTCTCAATTGTCCATGATTTGGAATTCCAATTATATCACCGGCCCAAGCTTCTTCAGCTAACTCCCGGTCTGCAGCTAAAAATAAAACTGGGTTCGAAATAGCCATTACCTTTTTGGATCTAACATGCGTTAACTTCATTCCACGTTTAAAATGCCCTGAGCATATTCTTACAAAAGCAACTCTATCGCGATGTTTGGGATCCATATTGGCTTGTACTTTAAATACGAAACCTGACACAGATTCTTCAAAAGCATTAATTGATCTAGGTTCGGCCTCCCTCATCAATGGTTCGGGCCCAAAATTTCCTAAACCATCCATTAATTCTTGCACTCCGAAAGAATTGATTGCAGATCCAAACCATATTGGAGATAATGTTCCTTCTAAAAATGCTTTCTGATCAAAAGGAGGCAACAACTCCCGAGCCATTTCAACCTCTTCTCTTAGTTGGGCCAACAATTGTTCTGGTACATATGTCTCTATTTTCGGATCATCTAAACCCTCAATCTGCACGCTCTCTGATACAATATTTCTTTCACTTCTATCCATGATTTCCAGGCGATCATTTAAAAGATCATAGCATCCCAGAAACTCCTTCCCAACACCGATAGGCCAGCTTGCAGGCGTAACATCTATTGCTAAATTAGATTGAATTTCATCAATTATTTCTAGTATATCTCTACTTTCTTGGTCCATTTTATTGCAAAAAGTAAAAACTGGCATATCTCTTAAGCGACAAACCTCAAATAATTTTTTTGTTTGACTTTCTACACCTTTAGCTCCGTCAATAACCATTATTGCTGAATCTACGGCTGTAAGTGTTCGATAGGTATCTTCAGAAAAATCGGAATGACCTGGAGTATCTACTAAATTGAATCGATAATTTTTATACTCAAAGGACATTGCTGAGGCGGAAACTGATATTCCGCGATCCTGTTCCATTTTCATGAAGTCAGAACGAGTTCGACGGGACTCGCCTTTAGCTCGCACTTGTCCAGCTAATTGAATAGCACCTCCATAAAGTAGAAATTTTTCTGTTAAAGTTGTTTTACCAGCATCTGGATGAGAAATTATGGCAAAAGTTCTTCGCCTATTTATTTCTATTTCTTTTTTAGCTGATTTACTTTTATATTCTGACATGCGGCGTGGTATAGAGCGAGAATTTCAGTGATGCAATGTCGGTTTATGATTAACTGTTATATACTATTACTAATTATTACACATCTTTGATATTCTGATTGCATCTTATAATAAGAAAACTTTAAACTGATACTAACACTTAATAATTTTTATGAAATGTAATGAGGACAAAAATATGGATCTTGGAATAAATGGAAAATGGGCTATTGTCTGTGCTTCTTCAAAGGGTTTAGGATTTGGCTGTGCTAAAGCACTGGCAATGGAAGGCGTAAACGTAGTAATAAATTCCAGATCTGAAGAGGCTCTAGAAAACGCAGGTAATACTATTAGAGAACTTTCTTCATCAAAAGTAATTTGTGTGCCTGGTGATGTTACTACTACAGAGGGTCGTGCCAAAATATTAAACGCGTGTGAGGCTCCAGATATTTTAGTAACCAATGCTGGAGGTCCTCCTCCTGGCTTATGGTCAGATTGGGATCGTGAGGACTTTATCAAGGCTATTGATGCAAATATGTTAACTCCTATTTCACTGATACAGTCTGTACTTCCTAATATGATATCATCTGGCTGGGGGAGGATAGTAAATATAACATCACAATCTGTTAAAGCCCCAATTGCGGTACTGGGACTATCTAATTCTGCCCGAGCAGGTTTAACTGGATTTGTTGCAGGGACCGCGAGACAAGTTGCAGGTTCTGGCGTCACAATAAATAATTTGTTACCTGGAATTCATGCAACTGACAGGGCAATTTCACTCGACACAGGCGTTTCAAAAGCACAAAGCATTTCTATTGCTGAGGCTAAAGTTCAGCGTTGTAAAGATATTCCTGCAGGCAGGTATGGCACCTCAGATGAGTTTGGCGCAGCATGTGCTTTTTTATGTTCAAAGCATTCAGGTTTTATAATTGGTCAAAATATTTTATTGGATGGTGGTGGAGTAAATGCGACTTTCTAATGCGATCTTAATCAAATAAAACTAGATAAACTTATAAGATAATTTTTCAATGGAAACCATGGTAGATAAAAATAATTCAGAGGTATTGAGATTAGAAGTTAACAATCTATACCATCAGTTTGATGGCTCTAACGTTGTTGAAAATGTTTCTTTATCAGTTCGACCAGGGCAAGTTACTTGTTTACTTGGACCTTCAGGGTGTGGAAAATCAACTACTTTACGTATAATTGCTGGTGTGGAGAGGCAACAAAAGGGTTCGATTCTTTTGGATGGCAAGGTGGTTTCGGATTCTAAAATACACGTCCAACCAGATCAAAGAAGAGTTGGCTTGATGTTCCAAGATTTTGCACTTTTTCCTCATCTCGATATTAACAGTAATGTTGGGTTTGGTCTGGATAGACGAGATAAAAGTAATCAAGAAAGAATAAACGTTTTATTGGCTCGAGTTGGATTAGATGGGTTTCAAAAAAAATATCCTCATCAGCTTTCAGGTGGAGAGCAGCAAAGGGTAGCGCTTGTGAGAGCATTAGCTCCAAGACCAAGGTTGATGTTGATGGATGAGCCATTTTCTGGTTTAGATTTACGTTTGCGTGATGAAATACGCGATATGACACTTGATCTATTGAGAGAGGAAGGGACAGCTGTATTACTTGTTACCCATGATCCAGATGAGGCCATGCGAATGGCTGATGAAATAGCTTTAATGCGAAAAGGCACAATAATTCAAAAAGGAGCACCTTACAATATTTATAATGCTCCAATTGATAAGGCAGCAGCAGCCTTTTTCTCGGATATAAATGTGATCAAAGGATTATCAAATAATTCACTAACTCAAACACCGTTTGGCCAGTTTTTGGCTCCTGGGTTCAAAAATGGACAGGCTGTTGAAATTGTTATCCGCCCTCAACATCTAAAAATGGATTTTGACAGGAATGGCAGAGGACCAAACGCGACAGTTCAAGATGGTGTCCCTGCCAAGGCTATTGTTTCAAACTCGAGGTTTATGGGTGGACAAAGTTTAGTTGAGTTTAAAATGGAGTCGGACTCATCTTATCTTAAGGCTACAGTTCCTGCAGTATTTTTGCCAAAAAAAGGTACAGTATTATGGTTATCAATGCGTCGTGATCGTTGTTTTGTGTTTCCAATAAGGTAAAAGGTGTATAATTATTTTACATTTAGGGCTTTTAGGGCTTTTAGCTTTGGGTTTTTGTTCTTAAATATAGATAGTTACTGAATTTTTTTGGCATATTGTGCCTTTGAGGGAGATTATAATGCTTAATAATATAGGTATACCAGGAATTTTACTTATAGCAGTGGTTGTTTTGGTTTTATTTGGACGCGGCAAGGTATCGTCTTTGATGGGCGAGGTTGGCAAAGGGATTACGGCTTTTAAGAAAGGCGTGACTGATGGAAAGCAAGAAATTGAGACAGAAAATGCAGAAGAGGCAAAAGACGTGACGCCTGAAGCTGAAAAAGATAATACTTAAGTAAGCATTCATTTGATTGTTTAATTTTTTCTGGAGAATTTATTGATGTTTGATCTTGGTTGGACTGAACTTTTGTTGATTGGTATAGTTGCCTTGATTGTGGTTGGACCTAAAGATTTGCCTGGAATGTTTCGTAATCTTGGCAAGATGATGGCTCGAGTACGTGCTATGGCAAGTGAGTTTCAAAGGTCAATGGAAGATGCAGCTGATGCATCTGGTGCAAGTGATATCGCTGCAGATTTAAAAAAAATAACTTCGCCAAAATCGATGGGCTTAGATGCACTAAAAAATTTGGCCCCATCCTTTGATGAAAACTCCAAACAAAGTGCAAAATTAGAAGCGACAAAAGCCGAAATGGAAACAGTTCGAAAAAAACATGTTGATGAGATTTCAAAAAAGAATGCTGTTGCTTCTAAGAAAATTCAAGAATTTGCTGAAAAAGCAGATTCAGGTATAACGGAATCCACACTAAAGACTAAGCCAACACCAAAGACTAAGCCAACACCAAAGACTAAGCCAACACCAAAGACAAAGCTAACACCAAAGAAAAAGACAGTAACAGAAAAAAAATCTTCAGTAAAAACTGTTAAGAAGAACAAAAAATGAGTGATGAAGTAGAATCCAATGCTGCGCCTCTAATTGAGCATTTAACTGAGTTGCGGACACGATTGATAAAATCTGTTGTAGCATTTTTGGTAGGCATGATTATTTGTTTTACTGTATGGAATTCTATATTTAATTTTTTAACTTATCCACTTTGCTCAGCTATGATGGAAAGAGGTCAAGAAGATTGTGGTTTGATTTTGATTAAGCTTCAAGAAGGTTTTTTTGTTGCTATTTCAATTTCATTTTTGGGAGGGTTTATTTTAGCTTTCCCATATATTGCATTTCAACTTTGGAGATTTGTTGCTCCTGGACTTTATAAAACTGAAAAAGGTGCTTTTTTACCATTTTTGTTAGCTTCTCCTTTTATGTTTTTTTTAGGTGCTTCATTTGCTTTTTGGGTTGTGACACCTTTAGCCTTTGATTTCTTTTTGGGGTTCCAGCAACCGGGTTCCTTAGGAGAGATCCAAGATGGTGAAAGTGGCATTGCGGCTGTTGCTTTCCAGGGTTCAGCACAGGAATACTTATCCTTAACTATTAAATTTATTGTGTCATTTGGGTTATGCTTTCAATTGCCAGTATTGTTAACACTTATGGGTAAGGTGGGATTGGTAAGTTCTGAGGGTCTAAAAACTGTGAGAAAGTACGCTGTCATTGGTATATTGGTCATGGCAGCCATTGTCACACCTCCTGATATAATAACTCAAGTTATTTTGTTTGTTGTTGTATATGGTCTTTATGAATTATCTATCTTTTTGGTAAGAAGAGTTGAAAAGAAAAGTGATCAAGATTCTGATTTGGACGATGCTGATGAAACCGATGAGTAAGATTGCAATTTATGGGTGATGAATTAAATCGAATTGCGGATGCTATGGAGAGACTGGCTCCTATCTCTAATGAAGGCCCAAACTTCTCCGAAAATGATGTTTATTTGTGGGGTGTTATGCCAGATAGGTTAGAACCTGTGCCTGATTTTAATACTTTGAGTTTAGAGCTCTTACATGGCATAAAAAATGCTAGAGACACATTACTAAGAAACACTGAACAATTTGCAAAAGGCTTCCCTGCGAATAATGCGCTGTTGTGGGGTGCACGTGGAATGGGCAAATCGTCTCTCATAAAAGCTGTTTATAGTAAGGTTTTAGAGTTAGAAAAAGATGTTAAACTAATCGAGATTCAGCGTGAGGATTTACCCTCGATTTCAAGGTTACTAATTAAATTAAAAAAGGTAGAACAAAGATTCATATTATTTTGTGATGATTTGAGTTTTAATAATGATGATGCATCTTATAAATCATTAAAAGCTGTGCTGGATGGCGGAGTAGATGGAACCCCTGAAAATGTTATATTCTATGCTACTTCCAATCGGCGTCACCTGATGCCACGTGATATGATTGAGAATGAGCGCAGCTCTGCAATTAATCCCGGTGAGGCGATTGAAGAGAAGGTTTCTTTGTCAGATAGGTTTGGCTTATGGCTTGGATTCCACTCCTGCGATCAAGAAACCTACTTAGATATTGTGACTGGTTACTGTAACGCTTATGCCCTTAATATGGACATTGGCGAGTTACATTCAGAAGCTATAGAATGGCAAGCAATACGAGGTTCACGATCTGGAAGGGTTGCATGGCAATACTTCTTGGATCTTGCAGGCCGTAAAGGGGTAAAGATTTGATTATTGCTCAAAGAATTGTATAGGATCAACGCGTTGGTTGTCTTTAATCATTTCAAAATGTAAAAAGTTTTTTCCAGGAGCAACCGATCCAATAATCTGCCCTCTTTTTACTAAATCTCCTTTTTGCAAGTTAACATCTGATATGTTCGTATATGCTGATAAAATATTATCCTTATGTTTAATAAAGATTATTGTAGGCTGATTTTCACCTTTTGATACTAATGCAACTGTACCATTATTAGAGGCGGCAACTGGACTACCCTCTGGGGCTTTAATATTAATACCTTGATTGCCATTAGTATCATATGAAAATGGATTTGAAATTTCACCATCTATTGGTTTAAGAAAAGATTTTTTTTTCAATTGCTGATCGTTAGAACTTGTTTGTATGTCATCAGCTTTAATTGTTTTATTACTTTCGCTATCTTCCTCTTTGACTTTTATAACTTCTTTAACAATTGTATCTTTTTTTACTTGAACGCGATCAATTGCCTTTGAGGCCATCTTAGCTATATTAATGGTATTGTCAGTTTTATTTTCTTTTGAATTGACTGGGATAGCCAGTATTTCGCCTTGGCTCAGTTTATAATTCTCTGACAATCCATTATAAACTGCCAATTGTTTAGATGAAACATTTATACGGTTGGCTACATTATACAGTTTTTCACCATTTTTTGCTCTAACAATTGAATAGGTGGAAAATTTTATTATACCTGTTTCTTTTGGTAATGAGGCGTCTGAGCTTTTTGTTTTATATAATGTTGTTGGTAAATCTATATATTGCGAATAATCTAAATTTGTTTCGCAACCAGAAACTATCATGGTTGCCATGCAATAGATAAAATTTCTTAAATTTAAATACTTAATTAATTGGGTGACCTGAATCATTTTTTTCTCATTTTAATTACATGGGTTATTATAACTATTGTTTTTACACCTCTGCAATCCCTTCTATTAGAGGAACAAATCGAACTTCTCCCATTTCATGATAACTCAAACCTTTTTCAGTTTTGGTTATTTTAATCATTGTTTGAACAGAATCTGACTGACCAACTGGTAATACCATGATTCCATTTACTTTTAACTGCTCTAAAAGTGGCGCAGGAGGATCTTCAGCTGCGGCAGTTAATAAAATTCGGTCAAAGGGTGCCTGAGCCGGAAGCCCACGTGAACCATCTGAACGCATTGCCGTAATATTGCTTAAGTTTAAATTATCAAAAACATTTTGTGCTTGTATAATTAGTTCCAAGTGACGTTCTAACGTATACACTCGTCTTGCTAAGCGAGATAAAATTGCGGCTTGGTATCCTGACCCAGTTCCAATCTCTAGGACCTTACACCTAGGAGTAACATTAAGACTTTGGGTCATTTGTGCAACGATTGAGGGTTGGCTTATTGTTTGCCCACAAGCAATTGGTAGGGGTATATCTTGATAAGCTTTTTCTTCAAAAACACCTTTTAAAAAATTTCTTCGATCTATTTTTTCCATTGCGTTCAGAACTCTGGAGTCAGTTATGCCTCTGCTTCGAATAGCATATAAAAATTGCATTTTTTCTTCAGGTGTCATTGGTTTTAAATAATTTTTGCAAGCGATTTAAAGTATTATAATCTGTTAAGTCAGTCTTCATAGGTGTTACAGAAATATATCCATCTAAGTTGGCTGCTGCGTCAGTGTTCTTTGCTGTTGGGACATCTTGCGCACCCCCCTTGATCCACAAAAACTTTCGGCCACCAGGCGAGATATGAGGTTCAACACCAAAAGATGTATTTTGCCTAAAACCTTGAGAGGAAATCTTACTACCTTTGACTTTCTGAGATGGAACTGGAGGGAAGTTGATATTATAAAATATTCTATAGTCTCCAGTGCCCCAATCGCCTTCCTTAAGTAATTTTTGTATAACCGAAGCACCGTAAGCACCAGCGGCTTCAAATGGATTTTCAATTGAGATGTTTTTTGGACCTAGATATTGTGAAAGAGCAATTGATTTAATTTTATGAATCGTGCCTTCAATAGCAGCTCCAATCGTTCCAGAATAAAGTGCATTTTCAGCCGAATTATTTCCTCGATTTACACCAGATAGGATTATTTGAGGTTTATTATCTTTCATAACTTCATAAATCCCAGCTAATACGCAATCAGCAGGCGATCCATCTACAGCAAATTTTTTTTCCGAAACTTTAGAAATCATCATTGGTTTTGTGAAACTAATACAGTGCGCCACACCTGACTGTTCGTAGGAAGGTGCTACTACCCAAACTTCTCCTTTGGGACCTGCAATTTCTTTAGCAATTGTTTCTAAAACTTTTAGACCTGGTGCATCTATTCCATCATCATTGGTGATTAAAATTCGCATTACTAACCTTATTTGTTTTATTAATTTCTTAAAGAATGATTAAGATTTCGTCCAGCAGATTAATCATAGATTTTACTCTAAATCCCCATTTGAATTCAATTTTGATTTGCCACCTAGGTATGGCATTAATACGTCTGGTAATTTTACTGACCCATCAATAAGTTGTCCATTTTCAAGTACAGCAATTAAGCACCGACCCACTGCTAGGCCAGATCCATTTAAAGTATGCACGAATTCAAGTTTTTTACTCTGAATTGGTTTGAATCGGGCATTCATTCTACGAGCTTGAAAATCACCACAAGTTGAACAAGAGCTAATTTCTCGGTATTTATTTTGACCTGGTAACCAAACTTCTATGTCGTGTGTTCTTCGAGCTGATGCGCCCATGTCTCCTGTACATAAAACAACAGTTCGATAGGGTAAATGCAAAGACTCTAAGATAGTTTCAGCACATTTGGTCATTCGGTCAAGCTCATCTATTGATTGTTCTGGATGGACTATGGAAACCATCTCTACTTTCTCAAATTGGTGCTGTCTAAGCATTCCACTTGTATCTCTACCTGCGCTACCTGCTTCTGACCTAAAACATAACGAATGTGCAGTCATTCTTATTGGTAGGTCTTCTTCCTTCATGATTTTGTTGGCAACTGTATTGGTTAGTGTGACCTCAGATGTTGGAATTAACCATCTTCCATCTGTTGTTTGATAACTATCATCTGTAAATTTTGGTAGTTGGCCCGTCCCAATCATCGCCTCATCGCGAACTAGCACGGGTGTATTCATTTCAGTTAACTCATGTTTTTCAACATGAGTGTCCAGCATAAACTGCGCCAATGCTCTGTGAAGTCTTGCCAAAGAACCAGTTAATATTACAAACCTTGAGCCTGATAAATTTCGCGCTGTTTCAAAATCCATAGTTTTTATTGTTGCTGAAAGTTCAAAATGTTCCTTTGCCTTGAATTCAAACTCTGGCTTTTCCCCCCATTGATTTAT
>JAOGYN010000013.1:0-61700 GCA_028112705.1 Paracoccaceae bacterium
CTAGAAAAGTCTTTTTTGTTCTCTGAACTTTGGTCAAAGTGCGTGTTCGCATTTATAACTTGGAATGCTTTTTTTAAATCACGTATTGAACGTGTGATTACAAATTCTTCTGCAATTCCTGCAAGGTGATTATTGAATTCTGGGCCACCGGGACTAGTTCCTCTTGAAGGTTTTAATCCCATTAATCCACAACAGGCGGATGGTATTCTTATTGAACCTGCGGCATCTGTAGCGTGAGCCATTGGCACTATTCCTGTTGCTACTGCTGAAGCAGCACCTCCTGAAGATCCCCCTGGTGAGTATGCGTTATTCCATGGGTTTTGTGCTGGTTGCATCCCAGGAGGTTCAGAAGTTAGAGCTAAACCAAATTCTGGAACTGCGGTAAGACCAAATGTAATCAAGCCTGATTTATGGAATCTAGAAAACAATTCACTCTCAGGTTTAGTTTTTTCCAATTTATTTTTTAAAGCTAATACGCCGCCGGAAGTTGTTAGATTGAATGATGATGAACCCAAATCTTTTCCAAGAAATGGTACGCCATGAAAACATCCTCTTTTATCTTTTGGTGTATCGTCAGCTTTTTTAGCGAGTGTCAAAGCATTTTCGGCATCTATCTCAACAATAGCGCCTAATTCTCTATATTTTTTTGCCTTTGAAATGGCATCTTCCATAGCTTGCAAAGCTGTGATTTTGCCGCCAGCAATGTTGCTGGCGACTTGAGTTGCATCCAAAACAGCTCTCTTTATGCTGGTTCGCTATTATCAATTGGCACATCATATGTACCAGCTGCGATAGCAGCCTGTCGTTTTTCCATTGCTGGAATTGCATCGGCTGGCACTTCATCCTGAACGTAAATCAATTCATTGCCACCATACTTCATAAATGAATATTCAGTATAATCTCGTCCCACTGCATTACCTGCATTCACATCTGCAACAATGGCTTCAATTGTTGGGCCATAGTTCCAAATCGCATTAGCAAAGACTGTTCCTGGGTACCTAGGTGTATAGTCAATTAGTGAGCCAATAGCTTTAATTCCGCGCTCTTTAGCGGCATCAGCTGTACCAATTCGCTCACCAAATAAGATATCGGCACCCGCATCAATTTGTGCAATCGCTGCTTCTTTTGCTTTAGCTGGGTCAAACCATGCACCGATAAAGCCGTTTAAAAACTTAGCATCAGAGTTTACTTCTTTGACGCCAATACGGAATGCATTAATTAGTAGATTCACTTCTGGTATTGGATAACCACCAACAGATCCAAAAACTCCAGTTTTTGACATTTTCCCAGCAAGCATACCTGCTAGGTATGCAGCTTCGTGATTTCGCGTTCCAAACACTCCAAAATTGTCACCCTCTGGTCCGCCAGATGAACCCATTAAAAACGCAGTTTTTGGATAATCTGCTGCAACATCTCGAGCCTGGTTTTCAACTGCATAACTTTCGCCCCATATTAATTGCGAACCATTTTCTGCATATTCTCTCATTGCTCTTGGATAATCAGTTGGTGAAACTCCTTCTGAAAATTCGTATTCAATTAAACCTGCTTCTGCTGCTTGTTTAAATGCTAAATGTATTCGTGAATTCCAAGCATTCTCTACTGGTGACATATGTACTCCCGCAACTTTTACAATTGCACCAGCTGATGCTGTTCGAAGATAGGCTGGTAGGGCTACCATTGCAGATGCACCGACCAGTAATTGACGGCGTGATGTTAAAATTTTCATTTTCATTCCTTTCATTAAATTATATTTTAGTGACAGCTTAAGTGTTAATTTAAATTAAATTTTTAGTGCAATTTTTGTAATTGCTAGAACTTTTTTAATTGTGAATGCCATGATAGCATTTATATAAATTGAAGTTCCCATACTCTTTTATACTTTGCTAAAAACTTTAATCAAGTTTTATATTAGTTAAATAATTTCGATTTATAAATCCAATTTATTAAGTAAAGGATTTTAATTTTGGCAAAAAACATTCTTGCGAAAGTAGATATTGTTATAACAAATGTGTGAATACAAACGATGGATCCACAAAAGCTGTAAGCAACGTCAATAGCTATGAGAGGACTTAAGATTGTTGTTGGGTTAAGTTCTATGAACATATTTACTGGCATTGTTTTTCTAAGATTTTAAATGCTTGATGGCTTAATCAAAAACAAACTTTGACAGACACCCTTGCGTCTTATACCGCTGTAGGTACTTATGCAGAATTTGTAGAGAAAAAAGGGAATTTTAAGAACTGGTATGTTAGTAGATGTAGTAGTGTTATCGGAAAATTTAAAAACAAACAGTGATCGCATAAAAAAAAGCAAAGGCTATGGTCATAATTTGTGATGGTGAGATTATTTTTTCACGGGAATAAAAATAGACACAAAAATTAATTTTTAATTTATTATTATGAAGGGACAAAACTATGCTTAGCAAAATAGACACTCAAATGTTGCGTATTGCCTATGAAGAAGCAAAAGAAGGCTTTGAAGAGGGGGGCTGCCCAATTGGCTCTGTGCTTGAGCGAGCGGGTAAAGTGGTCGCCCAAGGCCGAAATCAACGTGTTCAAAAAGGAGATCCAATCGCACATGGAGAAATGGATGCTTTAAGAAAAGCTGGGCGTCAAAGTACATATCGCGATACAACACTCTATACTTCTCTTAGTCCCTGCATGATGTGTACTGGAACAATTATTCAATTTGGAATCCCAAGAGTGGTAATTGGAGAGGCCGTAAACTTTGGAGGTAATGAAGAATTGTTGCGTTCACGGGGTGTTGAAGTTATTATTGCTAACGATCAAGATTGTATTAATCTAATGACCAAATTCATTGAGGAGAAGCCTGAGCTTTGGGCTGAAGATATAGCAGAGTAAATATTTATAGTGAACAAGATGGTTTTTTATTCTATTTATTCGTTTTGTTGAAAATATTTCAAAGTATACATACATCGAATTTTGAATCAGATGTTGATGCATTCTTCCAAAAAGGGCTGCTGCAGCTTTTCATAATCAGATGCTAGTGCTGGCAAACATCCTGATAAAAGCCAGATAAATGAAAACATTATTAATATTCGCATAATCATAATGTACACATATCTTAAAATTAATACTTTTAGAAGCTTTTAGTTAAACGCGGCCAACAAACTTGCAGGGTGCACCATTTTTTTTTGCTAGTACTGAAATCCAATCATATGCCATGTTAGCGGCGGCCAGTGCTGTAATTTCAGCATTATCATAAGCGGGTGAAACTTCTACAACGTCCATTCCGATAAGATTTAACGGTTCTAAACCTCTCACAAACTCCAAACCTTGCCAGCTTGCAAGACCTCCACTGACTGGAGTTCCAGTGCCTGGTGCGTAAGCTGGATCAAGTCCATCTATATCGAATGAAAGATAAACTGGTGATGTCTTGGCTCGTGTCACTGCAATGTCTATAGCTGCTTGTATACCATTTCTATGTATCCACGGACTTGTCAGAATTTCAAAACCATAGTCAGTGTCATTATAAGTTCTAAGGCCGATTTGACTCGATTTTGTAACGTCAATAATTCCTTCGTCTGCAGCTCTTGCAAACATTGTACCATGATCAAATCGCATACCGTCATCGCTCCAAGTGTCGCAATGAGCGTCAAATTGAATTAGTGTTATAGGACCATATTTTTTTGCGTGAGCCTTTAATAGTGGATACGTTATTGAATGGTCTCCACCTAAACTAACCATTTTTGCATTTGATCTTAAAATTCTATCAGCGTGTTGTTCTATTGTATCAAACACACTTGCCGGTTGATGTGAATCAATTTCGCAATCTCCATAATCAATGACTGACAAATGCCTAAATGGTTCGAATCCGTAGGGAAAGTGAGGCAACTCTGCCAATTGTGATGAGGCTGCTCGGATGGCTCTGGGTCCAAAGCGCGTGCCTGGCCTATTTGTGACGGCATTGTCATAGGGAATGCCACTCACAACAATATCAATACTTTCTAAATCACGGCTGTAACGTCTTCTGCAAAAGCTCAGTGCACCAGAATAGGTGAATTCATGCATCAATTCCTTATCATCTTCCAATCGAAATGCACCATCACCTTGTTTTTCAGCTTTTATTACCATTTTTTTATCCTCTGGATCTGCTTTTAAATTTATTCAATATTAAGTTTTTTTTGAGCAAATTTATTAAGTTTTTCGGTGTCATTTAAAGTCCATCCATTAACTATTAAGCGGGTAGAGTACTGTTTATTATACAGAAAAGGCATAATCAATTGGAAAATACCAAATGTTACGAATGAAAGTATAAGGTGCAAGACCCCTATACCAATTTCACCACGGAAGATTGGTACAAAAAAACCAAAGAAAAAATACGTCCAAGAATATCCAACGAAGCTTGATTTTTTTATGCCTGATGAGGAGTGAATTAAGTTAATTTTTTTTTGCACGCCCATGAATATACAGCCAATTATTAGTGGTGCAAAAAATAAAATTATGTAAACAAATTGAATAATTGCATAATCCTTTTATAAATTTATCTTTTTGATTCTCAAAAGAGAAGAACCATAGGTTAATAAAATTGCAAGTTGGAATTCATTAAGAATGAATTTTTTAACTAAATTTTTTCAGATAAATTTTAAATTACATTTGAAGCTTTGGAGCGGGCGGCGAGAATCGAACTCGCGTCATTAGCTTGGAAGGCTAAGGTCTTACCACTACACAACGCCCGCATAGAGAGCCATCGTCTTATTTAAACAACAATTGAAGGTCAAGTGGCAGTTTACCAACCTCTTAGGAAAAATGCTAGGTAAGCCCTTTAAGGAAAGCTTTTATTATAGTATTTATTTTCTCTGGTTTGTCTAATTGCATCATGTGGCCGCAGTTATCAATCAAATGATAACTTGAATTTTTTATTTTTTCGGACATTTTTTTCATCGTACGAGCTGGTGCAGCTTGATCTAGAGAGGCGGCAATTAAACAACAAGGTTGCTCAATAAAAGAAATTTCTGTTCTCCGGTTGAAAGTAGTCAAACATTCTAAAGCCAAACGATATTCATTGGTACTGATTTTTCCCATAGCTTCAATAGATCTCGTAATATATTCTTGATTTGCATCTTCAGAAAACATTAACGGTACATTATATTGAGCAACTTCTTTCATTGTATGACCTTCAGAAAGCGGTCTTAATCTAGAACTTAAAAATGAATTTTTGAAACTATCATCTTTACCACCAAATGCACTTGTTGCTCCTAATAAACTTATTGATTTTATTCGATCTGGATTAATTAATGCCATTTCGAGGGCAATCATTCCACCCATAGAATGTCCAACCACGTGGCATGATTTAATATCAAGGGAATCTAGTAACTGAAAACCAGATTTTGCTAAATTATTAAAATTCATTGCTTTAGACGATGTGGTTCCAAGATTGGGCATATTCCAGGCAACGACATTAAATTCATCTGATAGTTCATGAAGTTGAGGTTCGAAACTTTCAGAGTTTAATCCTAGTCCGTGCAAACATAAAATTGTTGGCCCGTTCCCTTTTGATAAATAAGATATCGAAATTTATTTTCTCCTTAGACTGTATTTGGACTGCTAGTTAAGGATAAAGCGGATTAAAATCAAATTATTTAATTACTGAAAAAAATTAACAATGATATGTAATAAATTTGTACTTAGTTGAATAAAATTCAATTTGATATTTTCTTTCATATAGAAGTTGATATAGAGTTTGCTGGCAATATAGAAATTAATATTGATTTGGTTGATGGATGTTTGCTAGAAATAGTATTTTGGGAGAAAAGCTATGAACTATACGGTTGCTACACTTGCTGACACTGCTAAAATTGAAGCTGAAATGGATGTGTCAAAACGCTGGGAAGAAAAAACAGTGTATGAACAGCTTCGTAAGACAGCAAAAAAGTTTCCAAATAGGCCGGCAGTAAGTTTCCAATTAAAGTCTGGATTCAAAGATAAAGCAACGACGTTAAATTGGGATAATTTATTAAAAAAAGTAACTCAAGCTGCAAATCTTTTTAGATCTTTGGGCATCGAGCAAAACGATGTAGTTGCTTATTTGCTTCCAACAAGTCACGAGACATTGATAACTCTAATGGGTGGGATGACTGCGGGTATTGTTGCGCCAATAAATCCAACGCTAGAACCTTCTCAGATTGCTGCATTGTTGCGTGAAACTGGGGCAAAGGTCTTGGTAACAATACGCGCATTTCCAAAGTCAGATGTTGCCCAGTTAGCAGCTGAAGCAGTTTTGCAAGCTCCTAATGTAAAAACTGTGGTTGAAATTGATTTGCTTCCTCATTTAAGCCCGCCGCTATCATGGATAGTTCCATTAATAAGACCGAAAAATCCAATTAACCATTCTGCAAATATAATAGAATTTAATTCTGCACTAAGTGGCATGAGATCAGATGAATTGGATTTTAAAGAGGGCCAAGAAGATCATTATTGTGCATATTTTCATACTGGTGGTACTACTGGAATGCCAAAAATTGCGCAACACCGACATTCTGGTGTTTTGTACAATGGGTGGTTGGGAGACGCCGTATTGTACACAGAAAAAGATGTATTACTCTGTCCTTTGCCACTATTTCACGTTTTTGCAGCTTACCCAATATGGGCTGGATGTTTAGTATCAGGAGCCCATATGGTTTTACCCACACCAGCAGGATATCGTGGAGATGGGGTGTTTGATGATTTCTGGAAACTAATAGAGCGTTGGGAAGCCACATTCATGGTTACTGTTCCAACGGCTGCTTCTCAGTTACTACAAAGACCAGTCAACGCGGATATTTCATCCTTAAATGCGGCTTTTTGTGGATCTGCTCCAATGCCAGTAGAATTATTTAAACGTTTCCAAGAGGTGACAGGTGTTGAGATAATCGAAGGCTATGGCCTTACAGAAGCAACGTGCTTAGTTAGCTGTAATCCTAAAGATGGCCTACGTAAGGTGGGCTCAATCGGTATTCCTTTACCATACACTAAAGTGCGTATCCTTGATTGTCAGGAAAATGGTGAAATAATACGTGAAATGGAAATAGATGAGATTGGTGAGATTTGTATTTCCAATGCTGGCATCAATGTCGGTGAAACTTATACAGAAAAAGCAAAAAATGCTGGGCTTTATGCTGATAAGGTATTTTTCAGAACGGGTGACTTAGGTAGAATTGATGAAGATGGTTACCTTTGGATTACAGGGAGAGCCAAGGATTTGATTATTCGTAGTGGCCACAATATTGACCCAGCGTTAATCGAAGAGGCGTTAGCTGGACATCCCTCTATTGCGATGGCTGGAGCGATAGGGCAGCCTGACGAAAAAACTGGAGAAATGCCGTGTGCTTATGTAGAATTAAATGCTGGTGCTTCCGTAACGATAGAAGAACTATTTGAATTTTCGAATAAGCATGTTCCAGAACGAGCGGCACGTCCAAAATATATTGAGATTATAGATGAGCTTCCTAAAACAGCAGTTGGCAAAATATTCAAACCTCAGTTAAGAAAACTTGCAATCAAGAGAGTATATGATGAAAAACTTCTTGAGGATGGTCTAGATGTAACTGTTAAGGAAGTGCTTGAAGATAAAAAGCTTGGTTTAACTGCGCATTTGAACAAAGCAACATATGATATTGATGATATGCTAATAAAAAAATCTTTAGGTAACTTCATAAGGCCTTGGACTTGGTCTGAATAATTGACGTAGCTTTATTCACTCTTTGTTTTGTACATTCTTAGTTTGAAACTGGGGTTTAATGCCTCCGTTTTTTGTGATACGTGATTGTTTAAAGCAGAAAGAGTGACATTAATAATTTAGGCAAATATGAATTAAAATAATAATCTGTATTAAAAAATAATATGATGTCAACTTTTAAAAATTAAATTAATTTGTAACTATTAAACCTTCATGGTTTGTTTAAGGAATGGGAAATATGAGTAGTAATGATTTTGTTGTAGATCAGTTTGTTGTGTACCCTTCTCACGGAGTCGGGAAAATTACGGCAATAGAGGAGCAAGAAATTGCTGGTATATCTATGGAGTTATTTGTAATTGATTTTGCAAAAGATAAAATGACCTTACGCGTTCCTACTGCCAAAGGCAGCTCTGTTGGGATGCGAAGTTTGGCTAGCCCAGAATTGGTTTCTAAGGCAATGTCTACTCTTAGAGGTCGAGCTAGGGTCAAACGAGCAATGTGGTCACGTCGAGCGCAAGAGTACGAGCAGAAAATAAATTCAGGAGATTTGATTGCAATAGCAGAAGTAGTACGCGATTTGCATCGCAAGGACGATCAACGAGAGCAATCCTATTCAGAAAGACAACTTTATGAAGCTGCACTTGAAAGATTAACACGTGAGATCGCAGCAGTTGATCGAGCTGAGGAGGGTGTGGCTCAAACAAAGATAGAGGAGGTTTTGACTTCTCGAGGAGCTTAATAAACTAAAATTTAGTTTATTATTAAAATCCCGGCTAATGAAGCTAAAGCCATCAATTCTGCAGCTTGTTGAGAAGCTCCTAATATATCGCCAGTTTGACCACCAATCTTTTTATATGCTGTAAAAAAGATTGGGAATGCCCCTAGACATGCGCAAAGTACTACTAATAATCCTAAAATACCTACACTTACTAAGCACGCCAATGTACCAATTACAGCAGCGACGATTAAAGAAAATTGCGGTGGCTTTCCAACTGAAACGGATAACCCATCACTTCGGGCGTGTTGCATAAAAACCATTGCTCCTACCATTGGAACTCTACTTATAGCTCCTGCGGCAACTAAGGGCCAGAAAAGTGTCTCTATTTTTATGAGATCATTTATTGATGCATAACGGCCAATTATAACTAAAATTAATGCTATTGCCCCAAAACTACCTATTCGACTGTCTTTCATTATAGTAAGGATGCTATCTTTGTTTTTACCACCCCAAAGACCGTCAGCAGCATCACTTAGTCCATCTTCATGCATTCCACCTGTTATGATTGCCATGGTTATTAGAGATAATATTGCACAAATCGAAAATGGTAACCCAAAGAAATTAGCAATATTTGCTATTAAAGCTGCAAATGCCCCAATTAACGCACCAACCAAAGGGTATGCCCAAGTAGCTTGCTTTGCCCTTTCATCGACGTCTTGATGATCTAAGTTTATAGGAATTCTTGTTAATAAACTAAGTGCTATTAAGATGTCACTTAATCTCAGGTCAAAAATATTATTGTTGTATTTATTCATTTCAAAGTCCAAAAACGTAGTTTATTATCCGCTACTTTATATGTAATACGTATTGAATTTAACAATCAAGTAATCTGGATATAATATATGATCAACAAAACAAACAACTCTATAAGTAAACAAGATATTTTAGAATTGATAGGTTCTGCTCCTAATCTAGATAAAGAGACTGTTAAAAGTGCAAGCGATAGAAATTCTTTACTCACTAAGCCCCCTGGTGCTCTTGGGCGTTTAGAAGAAATAGCAATATGGTACTGTGGCTGGAGGCAAGATGATAAAGCATCGATAAATAATCCACAGGTGATAGTTTTTGCTGGAAATCATGGGGTTGCATCTCTGGGAGTTTCTGCTTTTCCGCAAGAGGTTACATCACAAATGGTTGTGAATTTCAAACATGAAGGTGCTGCTATTAATCAATTATGCAAAGTAGCTGGTGCTACCTTAAATGTGTATTCTTTGGAACTGGATAAGCCAACTAACGATTTTACAAAAGAGGCTGCACTTTCATCAGATGAATTTGAAACAGCGCTATTGGTTGGTTGGAACTCGGTAGATAACTCAACTGACTTATTAGTCGTTGGTGAAATGGGAATTGGAAACTCGACCTCTGCAGCTGCAGTGGCTTGTTCCTTATTTGGGGGTGATTCTGAAGATTGGGTTGGTCGAGGAACTGGGGTCACTGATGAAGGGCTATGCCTTAAGGCAAAAGTTGTGAGAGAGGGTATGAAAGCTAATGCGAGTGCCTTGTCTGATCCACTGGAAATTTTGAGATGTTTGGGGGGTAGGGAGATGGTCGCAATGGTGGGTGCTATCTCTAGAGCTCGCTCTTTAAGAATCCCTGTGATTTTGGATGGTTTTATTTGTAGTGCTTCGGCGGCTGTGCTGGAGAAATATAAATCTGGTTCGTTGGATCATTGTGTTGCTGGCCATTTGTCTTCTGAAGGTGCTCACTCAAAAATTTTAGAACAACTAAATAAGAAACCTTTGTTAGATTTGAATTTAAGGCTGGGTGAGGCGTCTGGTGGAGCATTAGCAATTAACATTATCAAATCTGCGCTTGCCTGTCATAGTGGAATGGCTACCTTCGAAGAAGCAGCTGTTTCAGAGAAAAGCTAGAATATCATGAGTAATAAGTTGATATGGATAAGTACCTAAAGGTACATTTATTTAAAATAAATTTTTATTATTTACTTTTATGAAGACCTTGAAGTTGAAGCTCAAAACCTTCTTGAATATGTTTTGTAAAAACTTCTAATGTCTCTGTTTTATCTCCAGTTTCTATAACATCGACTAACTCCATATGATCACCGAGAGATTGCTTTAAATCCACATTCTCAATCGCTGCAAATATTGGGAACACATTGGCTTTGCCCCAAATCATATTGAACATTTGAATAAGAAACCTATTGTCCGCAAGTTCAACAAACTTAAAATGAATGTTTCTATTAGCTTCGAAATAAGCTCTTGCCGTATGAACTTTTAAATCTTCTTCTTTAATGATTGTTTGCCGTAGTGCCTTTATATCCAGTGGGTTATTTGTACTGGCAAGTATACGAGCGCACTGCCCTTCTATAGCGGCTCTAGATTGATAGAGTTCGCGGACTTCTTTATCGCCCATTTCATAAATTTTAAAACTTCCACGATTGGTAACTTCCAAAACACCTTCTTGTTCTAAACGCATTAGTGCTTCTCGAACAGGGGTTCGACTGATTTGCAATTCTGCAGCAAGTTTTTCTTGAATTAATCTATCTTCAGCTACTATATCTCTATTAACGATAGCATTTATGATTTGATCGTAGACTTGGTCTGCCAATCGCCGCCTTGCTGGTTGAATGCTTTTAAGTGCCAAGGTTAACCTCTAATTTTTTTTCGTACTTGATTTATGTAGCGCCAAGTATACTTATTACAAATCGTATATCTTAATTCTTGTCATTGTACAATGCATACTGTATACAGTATACATAAATGAATAAGTGAATTAATTTTTCTTACATTAAAGGGAGCAATTTATGTGTGGGATCGCTGGTAGAATTTTGGGAGCTCCTGGGGCGGTGGGAAAAGATCTAGTAGATCTAATGGATGCCCAAGCACACAGAGGTGCTGATAGTACTGGATTTGCAATCTATGGTATACCACGTGAAACAGGTTATGTCCTAAGAGGTATGGGTTTTTCACGTGATAAAGTGGATTCTGATCTCTCGAATTTTACTAATATTTTGCGTGATAATGGGTCTGATTTTTTAAAAGATCCAAAAATATTAATTGATTCTAATAAGCATTATTGTTTTAGGATGGAAATTTCTGATCCAAAAGATTTGTCAGCATGGATTGCTGATGCTGATTCTTTGGCGAATAGTATAGAAATCCAATCTTGTGGCCGGTCTCTCGAAATTATAAAAGATACTGGTGGAGCATCAGCTGTAGCAGATAAACACAATGTCAGGGACATGATAGGTACACACGGCCTTGGGCATGCAAGGTTAGCTACTGAAAGTTCTGTTTTACCAAACGCAAGCCATCCCTTTTGGGCGAGACCATTTTCTGATGTTGCAATTGTTCATAATGGGCAAATAACAGATTACTTTACCTGGAAAGAAAAGCTGAAAAGAAAGGGTTACCGGTTTTTGACTGAAAATGATAGCGAGCTTATTGCTATTTGGGTTTCTGACCAAATGAAATCTGGTCTTTCGATGGAACAAGCTTTAAAAAAATCACTAACGTCTATTGATGGCTGTTTTACTTATATGATTGCTAGTACAAATGAAATTGGGTTTGCTAAAGACAGGTTTGCACTAAAACCTTTGGTGGTTATTGATGAAAGCGGTAATCTGGCTGCTGCAACTGAAGAGCAAGCTGTAAGACGGATCTTTAAAGGTGAAAATGATGTTATTAATTATGATGGTCCAAGTCTCACGGGTATTTGGGGTATTGGAAATAGGAGCCTTGCAGCATGAGCGAAGTAATCGTTGAGGTTGGGGATCGTCACATTCGTGAAATCAATGAAGAAATTCAAGATCTTTGTCTAAAAAATAAGAAAATCCGAATTATAAATACTTTATCACGGCATAATCTCGGTATTGGTTTACCGCCTAATTGTGAATTATGTTTTGAAGGAAGTGTTGGATATTTTTGTGGAGGTTTAAATACAGGTGCAAAATTATCAATAGAACGTAACGCTGGCTGGGCCTGTGGAGAGGGAATGTCTGATGG
This sequence comes from Paracoccaceae bacterium, assembly GCA_028112705.1. GTDB lineage: Bacteria > Pseudomonadota > Alphaproteobacteria > Rhodobacterales > Rhodobacteraceae. Next base: position 12,421 of record JAOGYN010000013.1, read on the forward strand.
CATGATTACAGTTGGAGGTTATGCAGGCATGTCTGTCGGTGCGGCAATGATAGGTGGAACAATTCATGTTAAGGGTAACTCTGGGCCACGTTGTGGAGTAGCAATGAAAGGCGGTAATATCATTGTTGAGGGTAAGATAGGCTATCAATCTGGTTTTATGGCACATTCTGGTAAAATAATTGCGCTAGGTGGAGCAGGAGATAGCTGTGCTGATGCTCTTTGGGCTGGAGAAGTATGGGTTGCTGGTCCTATCGATGGTTTGGGTGTGGATGTGAATGTTGTGGAACCAACTGCGGAGGAGGTTTCGGAAGTTGACGATATTTTGAAGCCTTTGGGTTTGCAAGATTCGTCGAGAGATTGGCGTAAGATGGTATCAGGCCAGCGCTTATGGTATTTTGAAAGTAGGGATGCAAATGCATGGCTCATGATTTAGATAAACCTTATGAATATCCATTTGAGGTAGCTTCAGAAGATGAAATAAAATTTTCCAAAGGTGCAATTAAAGGACGTCCTGCGGGGGTCCCCTCTTCTTATGATGAGGGTGGTTCAACTCGTTGGACTCCGGACGCTATAGCGGAAGTTCACGCCTTGGCACAACTTGGACGTTATCAGGTTAGAGGCTATAATTCATTTAACAAACAATTACCTACATTTGATGATCTAACTTTTGTGCCAGCAACTATGACACGTTTGCCTTTAGAGGGTTATCGCGAAAGTTGTGATTCCACTACGGTTTTAGGTGCGGGAAGAGGGTTAGTAGAGAAACCTTTAAAATTAAAAATCCCTATTTATATTGCTTCAATGTCCTTTGGTGCATTGTCAGCAAATGCGAAAGCCTCTCTTGGCTACGGTGCTTCTAAAGTGGGTACAATGACATGCACTGGGGAGGGTGGAATGCTGGAAGAAGAGCGTGCGGCCTCTCAAAGACTTTTGTATCAAATGTCTCCAGCAAGATATGGTGTTGATTTAGACCACCTTCGACGGGCTGACGCTTTAGAGATTGTTGTTGGTCAAGGAGCAAAGCCAGGCACTGGAGGTCTATTGCTTGGCATGAAAGTAAGCCCAAGAGTTTCTAAAATGCGAACTTTACCTGAAGGTGTTGATCAAAGATCTACAATTAGGCATCCAGACTTTATGGGTGCAGATGACTTGTCGGTAAAAATAGAAGAATTAAGAATTGCCACTAATTACCAAGTTCCAATTTTTATTAAAATGGGTGCTACTAGACCTCGTTTTGATGTTGCTGTTGCTGCAAAAGCTGGTGCAGATGTTGTTGTTGTAGATGGTGCTGAAGGTGGCACTGGCGCGTCACCTGAAATGCTATTGAACCATACTGGCATTCCAACAATGAGCGCTATCCGTGCTGCAAGAGAAGCACTTGACGAATGTGGCATGTCTGGAAAAGTTGATTTAGTTGCTGCTGGAGGTATCAGAACAGGTGTAGATGCTGCAAAATGTTTAGCACTGGGCGCTGATGCTGTGATGATTGGCAATGGTGCAATGATTGCAATGGGTTGTAATTCACCAAGGTATGAAGATGATTATTTGGCGCTTGGAACTTCACCGGGTGCATGTCATCATTGTCACACGGGCCTTTGTCCAGTTGGTATTGCCACGCAAGATGCAGAACTTGAGAAAAGAATGAATCCTCACGCTGGAGCGGAGCGAGTTGCTCGCTACTTAACGGCCATGACGATGGAAATAACTGCTTTGGCGAAGGCCTGTGGTAAATCATCTGTTCACAATTTAGAAGTTGAGGATTTACGAGCTCTCTCTTTTCAAGCATCCGCTTTTACTGGAGTAAAGATGGCTGGGATAGATAGAGCATTTGACTGGTAGATAATTTAAAAAATACTTTAACTTTTTTATATAAATTTTAAAACCTAAACTTCACTATAATATATATCCTTCTCCAGACGCCCTCACTGTTAGGTCAGCTATTGCAACCCCTAAAGGTTGATTTATTGTGTACACAATCTGTTCGGCAAGATGTTCTGGGCTTAAAGCATAGTATTCGATATCGTTTGCATCACTATTTTTGGGTGGTAAAATTCCAGCATCGTAATCATCCATCATCTTTATGTAATTCAGCGCATTTTGACCTAAGATGCCAACAATTGCATCCTCATTTATTATTCCTGCGCCCAATCCAGTCCCACGTACACCAGTTGGCTTGATTATCGTGACTTTTATTTTTCCTTGAGATTCTACTCTTAGAGATTCTGAAAGAAAGTTCACAGCAGCTTTTGTCGCTCCGTATACACCTGCCCCTGCCACTGGATAGTTTCCGTATATAGAGGATATATTTACTACATGACCACTTCCTTGCAAAATCATTTGATCGTATGCTGAAACAATGCCATTTAGCACACCTTTTATATTAATATCGATACACTTATCCCAGGGTTTTGTTGCTTTTATGTGGTCTGCATAAAAAGCTAAAGGCATTGTGCCTGCATTATTTATTAATACATCAATTTGGCCAAATTTATTTTTTGTTTTAGCCATTAATTCCTGCATTTGGGCTAAACTAGTAACATCAGCTTCAACATCTAATAGATTTTTAGAATATAGGACAAAGTCATTTTTGGAATTTTTTAATTCAATTTTATTGTTGTCACATCTTACAACCATTGCCTCCAATTCTAAGCATTTTAAAGCCACAAGTCGTCCAAATCCACTTGCTGCACCTGTAACAACAACAACTTTGTTTTTTAAGTGATTTTGCATTTTTAAAATATAACTCCTAAAAATAGTTAATTCAGCGAGCACTTCTTGCATTATTAAAGACTTTACCTACCAGATGGGCTTTCTTTAGGGCTGAGTTTTTTACGTCCTGCTACCTTAAACCGATCTGCTGTTCCATAATCCCCCATTGCTACACCGGAAACGAATTCACCAAAAATTGGACCATGTTTGAACAAGTGTCCTGAGCAACCACCTGCAAAAAGAACATTTTGATGTTCAGGATGCCAATCAACAACGAAGTGGGTATCTGGCGTCATGATAATTTGATTAAATTTTGAATCTACCACCTTTTCGCCCTCTAATAATGGAAACCTATGTTTTATATAACTTTGGGTTCTTGCAAGAGCTTCTCGCCTGATTAATCTCTCATCATTATCTAAATCAATTTTTTCAGGGATTGCTATCATCGCTTTTATTCCTGAACCTTCACTAGAAGGAATGCCAAAAGAGTTTTGCCCATGATCAATCCAGCATGGCATCTTTTCTTTATCAAAGGCATCACTTCCATTAGGGGTTGATGTGTAAAAAACAGGTAACCCAATTATTGACGAAATTGGTTTAATTGTTTTTGGAAACATTTCTGACATCCAGGCTCCTGTTGAGATGACTATTACATCAGCCTCTAGGGGCTTGCCGTCTAGTAGAGGCTTTTCTGAAGCGTCAGTAGTTACGTGACCACGTTTAACAATACCTCCTGATTTTTTAAATAAATCAATGCCAGTAATTACGCATCTGTGGGCCATGAGCATTCCTGCCTCAGGTTCGTAAAGAGCATACTTAATCTCAGGGACTCTAAATTGCGGAAACCTTGCTGCAATATCAGCTTTATCGAATTTGTAGTAGGGTACGCCAACTTTATCAAATGTGGCGGCTGTAGCATCTTCCCAATCAGAGTGCCCTTCAGTTGCCAGAATGAGAGCGCCACATTCATACATCAGATTTTGACCTGTTTCTGCCTGCATCTCTAGCCAACGCAGTCGACTTTCCCGTGCCCACCGTGTGTAAAACTCATCTTTACCAGAAATTGCACGGATTACCCTATTATAATCTGAAGATGCTGCTCTAGCGTGGCCAGGTTCCCACCGATCGATGAGAGTCACTTGATTGCCACGTCTTTGCAGATCTAAAGCAGTCATTGTGCCAGCTATTCCGCCTCCCACTACAATAATATTGCTCATTGCCATTTAAAAAAAACCTTGCTATCCGTTGTACTTGTGAATACTGTATACAGAATACAGATAACTAGCAACAGAAACTTGTTACAAGGATAGCTACATGTCTTTAGAAGATTTTTCACTTCCAGAAGGTACTCATACCGTTGTTTTGGGGTTGGGTGATTTGAATGGAATTATGCGTGGCAAGCGAATTCCTGCAAGTAATTGGGAAAATATATGTAAGAATGGAAACGCCTTATCTGCAGCACTCTTTGCATTAGATATGGTATGTGATGTTTGGGATACGCCTTATGTTAATATGGATAATGGGTATCCAGATTTTCATATGTTCCCAATCACTAAGCCAGTCAGTTTGCCTTGGGAGCCAGGTGTTGCATTAGCATTTGCCCGAGCAGAGGGAATGGATCACAAGCCTTTGCCCATAGATCCTCGGCAGGTATTGATTCGGCAACTTGAGCGAGCCCAGAAGATGGGAATTGATATCCAGGTTGGAGCAGAGCTTGAATTTTATTTACTAGATCCGGACACTGGCCTTCCAAAAGAAAAAGGCAATGGGGTTTACAGCTTGGAGAGAGCTGCGGAGTTGGAACATGTTCTAGGGCCAATTAGAAACAACCTTAATGAGATGGGTATACCTGTTGAACAGTCAAATCCAGAATATGCAGAAGGCCAGGTAGAAGTTAATATTCGTTATGATGGAGCCTTGTTAGCAGCTGATCGCGTGATTACTTTTCGTAACTTAGTGAAGCAATTAGCATTCAGTCATGGGTATAAGGCAACATTTATGGCTAAACCATTTTTTGAACAATCTGGAAGCGGTTTTCATTGTCATTATTCACTTTGGAAAAATGGAAAGAATATTTTTGCAAAAGATGGCAAGCTTAGTCAAATAGGAAGATATTTTGTTGGTGGTTTGCAGAAGCGAATGGCAGAATCTTCAATATGTGGAAGTGCCACGGTAAATGGTTTTAGACGTAGGCAGCCATACACATTTTGCCCCATTAATACTGCTTGGGGCGTGGATAATAGAACGGTAGGATTAAGAATAATTGAAGGTTCTGAGAGTGCTACCCGGGTTGAGAAGCGCGATGCGGGAGCTGATTGTAATCCATACTTTCTTATCGCAACTGATATTGCTGCTGGTCTTGATGGTATAGAAGGAAAAATTGAGCCAGATGAAATGACCGTTGGCAATGCTTATGAATCTAAAACAGCAGAACCAATACCTACAGACTTGAGAGATGCAATCGAACTTGCGCGTGGTTCAGATTGGCTTCGTAAAGTGATTGGTGATGATTTATGTGAAATAGCATTGCAACAAAGCGAACGTGAATTGGAATTATTCTCACAGCAGGTGACCGCATTTGAATTAGATCGGTATAGGGATGTTTTTTAATGAAAATTGGTAAAATTACTGGGCATGTAAATGCCACTGCGAAGGATCCAAAGCTAGTTGGATTGAAAACCCTTATAGCTGATATTGTGGATAGTGACGGTGTGACTTTATCACCTGCAATGGTTGTAGTTGACACTTGCGGTGCAGGCGTTGGGGACACAGTTTTAATTACGATGGGGTCAGCCGCGAGAATGCCTTCGGCAGTTACTGGTGCTCCAGTAGATGCGTCGATCGTTGCAATAGTAGAACAAATTTATAATTCAAAACAAATAAACAACCAAAAGAAGGAAAAATAAAATGGCTAAATCAATTCAGAGTCAAATGGCGCTTGGTATGATTGAAACACGAGGGTTAGTAGCATCAATTGAAGCTGCTGATGCAATGGTAAAAGCGGCTAGCGTTACAATAGTTGGGCAAACCAAAAATGGTGGAGGACTGATTTCGACACTTGTACGGGGTGAAGTTGGGGCTGTGAAGGCTGCGACTGATGCCGGTGCTACTTCAGCAAATAAGGTAGGAGAAGTTGTGTCAGTTCATGTTATTGCGCGACCACATGATGAGCTAGAAGCTTTAATTGATGCTTTAGGTAGCGGTGGTGCAGAATAGAGTTTTGCAAACTGTTTTTCTATACTCTTTAAGTCTGAAAGGTTTGTAAAATGAGCTCTGGTTTTGATGAATTTACCGAGGCGGTATCTAAATCCACAACCAAAAAGCCAGTTATTGAAAGTAAATCATTTTCTCGTATAGCTGTTTTAGGTGGTGGAGCTGATGCTAGGTTAATTGCGGCTCTATGCTTGTCAGAGGGTGCAGAAGTAAAATTATTTTCCGCTTATGGAGAGGAATTGTCGACATTAAGATCTTCAAGTGGCGTAACGCTCAGAGGAGCTGGCCCAGTTGGAACATATCATGTTGATAGAGAAGATGGCCCGTCCATACGCACTACTGCAGAATTAGATGGGGCAGTTACTGACGCAGAATTAATATTTTTAACAGGTCCGGTGCACAAGCAGAGGACTTATTCAATGGTTCTTGCTGACCATTTAAAAGATGGTCAAGTTTTAGTGGTTGCACCTGGAAGATCTTTGGGTGCGTTAGAGACTGCTTGGTTGTTAAGGATTGGTGGCTGCACTGCTGACGTTACTATCGTTGAGGCGCAAGGGTTGCCCTATTGGTATGATGAGGCAGGTTCTATTTTAACTTTATCTCAAGTGGCACCCATGCCAGCAGCAACATTGCCAAGTGGTCGTCCCGAAATTTTAAGTGCTCTTAAGAAATATTTTCCAAATTTGGTTATGTTTGATAGTGTTTTGGGTTCTGGGTTTTCAGATGGGTCAGCTTTGGTTGAAGTGCCTACATTGTTGATGGGGGGGCCATCGCTTCAAAGTGGTGCTGCTTCGATTCCAATGGGTGGTCAGTATCTTGAAAATAACCGTACTTTTGCCTCTCTTATAGGTCCTGCACACAAAGCAGTTATTTCGAAGTTAACTGAAGAGCGCCATTTGGTAGCGAAATCATTTGGTATTCGTAATTTACCTTCTTCTGACGAAATGATTGATACTTATGGTGGTAGTTTGAGAGGTGATTATAGTCGTCCCATTCCATCACACAAAATGTCTAAATCTTTATTGAGATGTGGTGTTATTGGATCATTAGTTCCACTAAAATCTGCTGGAAATATTGCTAATATCCAAGTTCCAGTCACAACCGCTATAATTACTTTGGCTTCTAGTGTCTTAGGTGCTGACGTCTCGGCGGCTGGTAGGCGATTGGAGGCGATTGGAATAGACTCGGGTGATATTGATACGGCTAGACGTGCAATGGACGCAATCGCAACAGGGGAAAAATATGGACGCTGATTTAAAATCAATCGCTGCAGCTCGACGTTGTGCTGAAACTGCATTTGAGGCTTACCGCCAGTTTTTGGGTACAGACCCAAGCAGAGTAGATGCTATTGTTGATGCTATGGCTAATGCGATTGAGCCCGAGGTTAATCGAATTGTTGAGCTTGCTGTTGCTGAAACTGGTTATGGAAATGCTAAAGATAAACGAATAAAAGATATGTTTAATGCGGTGTCTGTGGCAGATTATTTGCGTGATGTAACTACTTTAGGCATGCTTTGGAAAGATGATGCTACTAAGGTTGCTGCATTTGGAGAACCTATGGGGCTTGTGGCAGCGCTAATCCCTGTCACTAATCCTACGTCTACAATTATTTATAAAGTTTTGTCCGCAGTAAAAGCTGGTAATGCAATAGTATGCGCGCCACATCCAAGAGCCTTACGTTGTGGTTTAGAGGTAACTAGACTTTTAGCTAATGTTGCTGAGCAAATGGGAGCACCTAAAGGCTTAATTCAATGTTTAGAACATGTCACAATTCAGGGAACAGCTGAATTGATGAGTCATAAAAGAACTTCAGTAGTAATGGCCACAGGTGGCCCAGCCATGGTTAAAGCAGCGTATTCTTCTGGAAAGCCTACTCTGGCAGTAGGGGCTGGTAATGTACCGTGTTATGTTAATAAGTCGAAAGCAAATGATATTGCAGAAGTTGCTGAGCAAATTGTTGTTTCCAAGAGCTTTGATTACGGCACAGCTTGTGTCTCAGAGCAAGCAGTGGTTGTTGATAAAGAAATAGCGAGAGAATTGCGTAATGAGTTAAAACTTAAGGGTGCTTATTTTTGTACTCCAGCTGAATCTGATAGATTGGCGAAGGTTATCTTTCTTGGGAAGCAACGAATGAATCCTGATAGAGTTGGTCAGTCACCAGAAGTTTTAGCAGGATTAGCTCAATTCTCAATTCCGCCAAAAACAAGAATCTTAGTTTCGGAAGAAACCGAAATAGGATGGCATAGGCCCCTATCTGCTGAGAAGTTGAATCCGGTGTTGGCATTTTATGTAGCAAATAATGAGGAACATGCACTGGAATTATCGAATAATATCGCAAAATTTGAAGGTTGGGGTCATTCGTCTGTTGTTCATTCTAATGATCCTCAGGTTGTGGCGAAGTTTGCTAGTATTCCTACGGGTAGGGTCTTGGTAAACACACCAGCTATTTTAGGGGGTATGGGATACTCTACTGACTTAGAACCAAGCTTCATGCTTGGTACTGGAACTTGGTCTGGTTCAATAACATCAGATAATGTTACTGCTCTTCATTTAATTAACATAAAGCGTGTTGCATACGAAAGTCGGCCTTGGCGTGATATATATGAAGAGTATGGAGAATAAAGATGAGCGATATAACAATACGTGCATTAATACAGATAGATAATTTACAACCTAAGTTTGCTGCTTACAATGGCGCAACTGTTCAGGGGTCAGTTCCGCTATCTGGTGACACTATCTTAATTGGTGAGTTTGCACCTGGAAACGGTGTGTTCACTTTAATAGATAAAGCTTTAAAAGCTAGTTCCGTTGAGGCAACTAGCCAGTTAGTTGAAAGAGAATTTGGTTTTTTTATTTTACGTTCACCGTCGAACGCTGAAATCAGTGCTGCCAGAGATTCAATTCTGTCTGAACTAGGTGCGTCAATGACAGATCGGGTTAAGCCGAAAGTAGCAACCACTCAAATAATAACATCTGTTGAGCCTTATCAAGCACAATTACTTAATAAATGGCGTAAAGGTTCACTTTTGGTGCCAGGTCAAACCTTGGGAATTATCGAATGTGAGCCTGCTGCATATATTTCTATAGCTGCTAATGAAGCTGAAAAAGCGGCTGATATAGATATTGTTGAAGTAAGAGCAGTCGGTCGGTTTGGTCGTTTATTTATTTCGGGTTCAGAGAATTCTGTTCAAACGGGAATTGAAGCTGCGATTGAAGCAATTGAATCGGTTGATGGTAAGGTTATTTAATGTCTGAAAATCGAGTAATCGGATCTGAGCATATTGAAGACGCGCGACAGCGTGGACGCTTGGTTTTTGAGATCTTACCTGGTGATATTGTAACAAGTTTAGCGAAAGAAACAGCAAGCCGAGTAGGGATAGAATTAATTGATGGCCCAATTGAAAAACCATTAATCGCTAGAACAGATGGTAAAACATCAATGGGACGTAGCCTTTACCGCCGGTCGCCAAAATGGATGGCTCCAGATAAAAAAATTTCGACTAGAGCTTTAAGATTTTCAAAAATCTCAATTGTAGGTGCTGGGGGCGTGGGTGCGAACATTTCACATTTGGCCGCGAATATGGATTTATCTGATGAAATTGTGATTATTGATATTGTGCCAGGATTAGCTGCTGCGAATGCATTGGACTTAAATCATGCGAGTGGCATAACTCGATCAAGCACTAGAATTTTGGGTGGTGAAAATTTAGACTTAATTAATGGGTCGGAGGTGGTGATTGTAACAGCGGGCCGTGCTCGAACGCCTGGGATGACGAGAAATGACTTAATTAACATTAATAAGCGAGTTATCCAATCTACGGCGGAAACAATAAAACAGCAGTCACCAGAGGCTATTGTAATTGTTGTAACAAATCCATTGGATGAAATGACGATGGAAATGTTAACAGCCACTGGTTTTCCTCGCGAACGTGTTTTGGGAATGGCAGGAACACTTGATAGCAGTAGGTTTAGAAGATCTTTAGCAATGGCAGCTGGTGTAAAAACAGCTGATGTTGAAGCAATTACCCTTGGAAGTCATGGAGATGAAATGGCGCCAATTATATCTCATGCAAAAATAAAGGGCCGATCATTGGAGAAATTTCTATCTAGTGAGGAGATAGCAGCATGTTCGAAAGATGCAATTACTGGTGGTGGGCAAGTCGTTGCATTGAAAAAAATGGGCTCTGCTACGATTGCGCCAGCGCATGCCTCGATTGAAATACTCAATCATATTAGAGGAGCAAAGAGCGGTTCAGTGCCAGTATCAGTTATGTTAGATGGTGAGTTTGGGTTAAATAATGTAGTTTTGGGAGTGCCAGCTTTTCTTGGCTTCAAAGGATTGGTATCAGTTGAAGAGATTAAACTATCGCCAATTGAGATGAAGGCGTTGCATGATTCAGCAGACGCAATACGAAATCGCCTAGGTTTGAAATGAGTGTAAAGACATTTAAATCAGGTGGGCGTTTAGAAGGAGTTGGAAGTTATTCGCGTGCGAAAAGAATTGGGCCATTTGTATATGTCGCTGGTACAACAGCAATTGAGCCAAGTGGAAAATTACACGCACCCAATGATACTTATGCGCAATCAATATATATATTCCGAAGAATTGAAGAGGCTTTAAAAGCTGTTGGTGCTGATATGAAACATGTAGTCCGTACGACGGCCTATATGACTGATATGGCTCTTGGTGGTGCTGAATTTGTAAAGGCTCATGGAGAAATTTTCAAAGATATTAACCCAGTAACAGCCGGTGTGGAAGCTGGGTTGACTACGCCTGGCATGATGGTTGAAATTTCAGTTGACGCAGTAGTGCATGATAGCGATGGAAACATCGAAATGAACAAATGAGGAATAACATAAAGGATTTTTTATGAGTATTAATATAAAAGATAAAATAGCTATAGTGACGGGTGCTAGCCGTGGTATTGGTGAAGGAATTGCTAAAATTTTTGCAAATGAAGGTGCTACAGTTATTTGTGCAGCTCGGACAATTGTTGATGGCGAACGAGTCGTGAAATCAATAAATGAAAATGGTGGATCTGCAATTTTTATTCAAGCTGACATACGCTTAGAGGAGGACTGCACTAGACTCGTGCATAGTGTTATTGAAAAATATGGTCGGTTAGATATTATGTGCCATAATGCCGGGATATATCCTGACGAACTTATGGAAGAAATGTCTATAGAAACATGGGATAATACAATTAATACAAATTTAAAATCGTGTTTTTTATTAACTAAACCTTGTATTAATGTTATGCGCACTCAAAAATCTGGACGTATATTATTCACATCTTCTATAACTGGCCCAAATGTTGCACAGGCCAGTCTTTCAGCATATTCCGCTAGTAAAGGTGGCGTAAATGCATTTATAAAGGCTGCGTCGTTAGAATTGGCGAAAGATGGAATAACAGTAAATGCTGTAAGCCCTGGTAACATAGTTACCGAAAGTATGATGAATTTATATGGTGAAGATGGTGCAAAAGAAATAGCTAAAGTTGTGCCAACTGGTAAACTTGGTGACACAGATGATATTGGCTATGCTATGGTTTACCTTGCTTCTGATCAGGCTAAATTTGTGACGGGCCAAGCCATCGTGGTCGATGGTGGGCAAATTTTACCTGAAGATCCAGACTCATTTCTTCGTAATGAGTAATTTGCAATTATAGGCTCCTGAGGGCCTTTATTTGATAAATGTTGGTCTATCAAATAATATTTATCCTCATTTATATTTATATTATTATATTCAAATTTAATAATATTGACTCATGACTATTCATATGGTCTGTATACAGTATACAAAGGAGGATTTTATGAAATTGAAACTTATAAAAGTTGTGGCAACTTTGGCGTCAGTGATGTTTGCTTCAACAGCTGTAGCTGACATTAAGGTTGGCTTTATTGGTTCATTATCAAGTGATACTGGACTAAGCACCTTACGTGGTGCTGAAATTGCGATTGATGAATTGAATGCAAAAGGTGGCATTTTGGGACAGCAAATTACACTTGTAACTGCTGATACCCGTCAGGATGTTACTGAAGGTATAAAGGCTTATGAATATTTAGCTGAAACAGAAGAAGTTGATTTTATAATTTCTGGATCTATTGATGATGTTTCTTTAGGTTGGTTGCCTCGTATGCAGGAATATCAAATCCCAACTTTAGATACTTGGACATCCTATGTTGGTATTATAGATATGTTGGTTGAAGACTATGATAGTATGAAACCTTATTTTATGAATATTGCTTCTGATGAAGCATTAGCAACACTTTATATAGACTTTGGTAAAGATGTTTTGGTTGATAAGATGGGTTGGACTTCCACTGTTATCTTGCAAGAAGATACAGCATTTGGAGGTGCTATCCATGGATTGATAAGTCAAGCTATGGCTCCAGTTGCTGGTATTGATGTGGTTGAAACCATAGTCTACGACGTTGCAACTGTTGATTTTGCACCTTTGTACAGTAGGGCAGTGGCATCGGGTGCTGACTTTATTTACTTGATTAGTTCAGTCAACTCGCAAGTTGTTTCATCTCAATATGTTAAGCTTCAAGTGCCCTTGGGTATGACAGGGGTTAATGTCGCGCCAATGGGTCAAGATTACTGGGCTGATACTGGTGGTATGGGTGGTGGCATGTCCACTTTGACTCCCATTCCAGCAGTAGGCATGAAGCTTGATCCTGCGTCTCAGGAGTTTGTTGATACGTATAAAGCAAGATACTCTTCACGCCCAATTATTCCTCATTTCAATGGTTTCAATGCTTATCATGGATTAAAGCAAGCAATGGCTGCTGCTGAAGAAGCAGGTGGTTTTAATAATACTACTTGGGTTACTGCAATGGAAAAACAAGATCTGATACTTGAGTTAGATGGTGAATTGTGGTTGCGCTACGGTTGGTGGGGTAATGATGAGATTGAACCTAGAACGGGAAGAACATACCCTCATAATTTGAGATTTGATATTACTGAGCCGTTCGATGATGGAGCTCCATCAATGGTTGTAATTCAATGGTATGAAGATGGAACAAATGCCGTCGTTTATCCCAAAAAATATGCAAATGGTGAGTTCACATTGCCAAGTTGGGTAAAAAAGTAAAATAAAACTTACTGGCAACAGGTGATAATTTGTTGCCAGTAAATTTAAAATTAGGTTTCATTATATGTTAGAGATTATAATACAAGGCATTTTGCTAAGTGGACTTTACGCATTAATAGCCGTCGGATTTACATTAATTTTTAGTGTTGGGCGTGTTCTTAATTTAGCTTATGGCTCGTATATTATGGTTGCAGGCTATATTTATTTTTATTTTAGTCAACTTTTAGGTTTGCCCCCAATTGCAGGTTTACTTTTAGCAGGTATCCTTGGCTCCTGCATGGGGCTTTTAAAATACAATTTAATTGTAAAGCCACTAAAAGGGGATCATATCGCGGTAGAAATTTCAACATTGATCCTTGCTGTTGTTTTGCAATCAGCTGTAATTCTGTTTTTTGGCAATAGTGCCAAAATACTCCTCCCTATTATTCCTGGGGTAATTCACATCGGAAATGCGACAGTGACTTTTAATGTTCTAGCAGCCACGGTAGCGAGCTGGCTAATTTTAATAGGTCTCTATTTATTCATTAAAAAAACTCATATTGGTCGAGCTATGATGGCAGTATCAATGGATGCTAAAGGTGCATCGATATCAGGAGTTGATATAGATAAAATAAATATGATTACTTGGGGCATTTCTGGATTTTTAGGCGCAATCGCTGGTGTATTTTTCGCTAGTTATACGCAGTTGTCTCCAACAATGTGGGTTGCACCATTAATCATTGCAATTGCAATCGTTATTGTCGGTGGTATCGGATCAATAATTGGTACTTTGGTGGTTGCTCATATAATTGGGTTTATGGAAATTATTTCTGTTGCACTTATTTCTCCTCAACTTCGAGGTGTTTTTACAATGCTTTTGATTATTTTAGTATTAGTTATTCGGCCTAAAGGACTTTTTGGGCGGGAGGAGCTTTAAATGGGTTTAGGCTTGCGATGGTATCATTTTGTCCTTTGGGCAGGTTTTATTGCTATTATGGCCTTGATGCCAGAATTTGTTAGTAAGGGGACACTTAGAACAATAATATTTGCGAATTTTTTAGCAATATTTGCCATTAGTTGGGATGTGTTATCTGGGCGCACTGGATACATTAGTTTTGGGCATCCTTTTCTAATTGGAATTGGCGCATATACCACTGCAATTTTAACAAAAAGATTTGATGTGCCCGTCGAGTACGCAATACCGACAGCTGTCATAATGACAATGGTCGGCGGCACTATAATGTTTTTACCGGCTTTAAGGATTAAAGGTAGTTATTTTGCTTTAGTCTCTTTAGCATTCATGGAGCTAATATATCAATTGGTACAAGTCATTCGTCCTGATTTGACTGGAGGAACTAGAGGTATGTCTGGACTAGTGACCCTGACGAGAGGAGCTGTAAACGGTTACTATTTATCAGTAACATTAATGATAATTGTAGCGTTATGTATGTGGTTGCTGATGAGAACCCGGCTGGGTACAGCACTTAGTGCTATTGGGATGAATGAAGAGTCAGTAAAGGGCAGTGGTCTAAGTCCTACCAAACTAAAATTATTTGCATTTATGACTAGTGCTTTTGTTGCGGGGTTAGGAGGTGCATTCTATGTGCACTATTTGGGTTCAATAGCTCCGCGAGCGTTATTTGATATTAATTTCGTATTCACAATAATTGTAGCAACCTTGATAGGTGGTGCATCCACAATTGTTGGTCCAATGTTTGGAGCTTTTTTCTTAACATTTTTACTTGAGTATTTACGACCTTACTTACCGGGCGCAGAGCGATACCTAATATATGGCGTAATTGCACTTCTTTTGTATATGTATCAGCCTAAGGGATTATATCACATTGTTATGACTCAATTAGATCGTTTTAAAAAGAGAGCTAATGATGACTAAACCTTTGACAATAAAAAATTTAGTTAAAAAATTTGGTGGATTGATAGCAACTGATGATATCTCTTTTGACTTGAATGAAGGTCAATCAACCGGACTTATTGGGCCTAATGGAGCAGGTAAAACCACAATTTTTTCTCAAATTATGGGTGAGTATCGCCAAACATCAGGAAAAATTGAATTATATGGTTCAGAAATTTCTAAATTATCGACACCAGCTCGAATAAGACTGGGTGTGAGTAGAACGTATCAGGTGCCTCGACCGTTTGCTGAATTTACTGTTTTAGAAAATGTTCGTGTTGGTTTGATGCCAGATAGTATTTGGAAAATGATTACAGAAGGTCCAAACGTAGATAGAGAAATTGAATTAGCTTTAAGTGTTGGGTTTTCAGAAAATGATTTACGCCGTACACCGGATGAACTCTCCATGGGTGATCTAAGAAAGTTGGAAATGGCAAGAACGATGGCTACAAATCCAAGTATCATGTTACTTGATGAGGTGTTTGCGGGACTTACTGTTGGTGAAATTGATCAGATCGCAAAACTAATACAAAAAATGCGGTCAGAAAATATGACCTTTTTAATTGTTAGTCATGATTTAAAGGCTCTTGAGCCACTTGTAGATGATGCAATAGCTATAAATTATGGAAAAATAATTGCTCAGGGTTCTTTTGCTTCAGTAATTTCTGACAAAGCTGTTAGAACCTCATACTTGGGAACATAATAATGAATTTTCTTGAAATAGACAAACTTTCCGCTTTTTATGGTAAAGCTAAGGCCTTGCATGAAGTAAGTCTAAGTGTAAAACGAGGAGAAATTATTGCGATTGTTGGCGCGAATGGTGCTGGAAAATCTACTTTTCTTGATAGCATAATGGGACTTACTAAAACAGAAGGTGATATTCGATTGGAGGGGAAATCTTTAATTGGAAATTCCACGCCAAAAATTGTTCAAAGTGGAGTAGGTTACGCGCCAGAGAGATTTAATCTATTTCCATATATGAGTGTATATGACAATTTATTGGTTGGTGCTTTTACTGCTCGGGACGATATTGACAATAATCTTGAGGTTGTGGAGAATTTATTTCCAAGATTAAAAGAAAGAAGAAATCAAGAGACGCATACCCAATCAGGTGGAGAACGCCAAATGGTGTCATTAGGTAGGGCTTTAATGTCGAGTCCGCGCCTTTTACTCGTGGATGAACCCACTATAGGTCTAGCACCAAAAATTTGTCTTGAAATAGCGTCAGTTTTACGACGGTTGAGAGATGAATTTAACACTACAATTGTGATTACAGAACAGAATGCTAATTTTGCTATGACTTTAGCTGAACGCTTGTATGTATTAGAATCTGGTTCAATAAAGGTTCAAGGCTCTGTAGAGGAATTAAAGGATGATGCTCAATTAACTGAGGCTTATTTTGGTCATTAAAAAGTTAAATGCGTTTAAATTAATTTATTAATAACATTTTTATTTGTTGCCAAGTTCTAATTGGTACTGCAATTTTTTCTTTTGAACATAGCCTGTGTTCTCGCTCTCGCTCCCCAGGAACTTCTACCTTTTCAATGTGTTTCAGTGGTGGGGACTTACGGAGTTCATTTAATATCTCTTCAGCTGTAGTTTTTAATGTAGATTTAGATCTCCATTGATTTGCATTCAATGTTATTAATAACCAATTACACTCTGTTGTTGCTGGTCCCAAAAGTGCCTCACCAATCAGCTCAGCTATGAGCGCAAGTCCATAACCTTTTTGTTCACCAGCAGGTAGTATAGCTCCACCGTCAAAATAGTCATCTGGATCACATGTTGGATTGCCATTGCTGTCAATAATACAATCTTTAGGGAGCATGGCTCCTGCACTTTTTGCTGCGTAGATCCAACCACCAGATATTTTTGATGTAGCAAAGTCTAAAATAACAGGGCCTAAATTACCTCCTGGAATACCAATGCAGTATGGGTTTGTGGGCAACATAGCCTTGGAACCACCAAAAGGAGCGACCTGGCGCCACTTCTTCCGATTTCCGCCGCCCATCATGATTGTCAAAAATCCCTGTGATGCCGCAATATCGGCAAAGTATCCATGCCTACCAGTGTGTCCAACATCTCGGATACTTAATGCTGATATACCGGCCTTTTTTGCTAACGACATACCTTTTTTATAAGCTAAATTCATAGTTGGGATGCCTATCCCGCCATGCCCATTAACTTCTACTCCACCATACTTATTCTTTTTGACTGTGGCAGAGCGATCAGGATATATATAACCATTTTCATATTGTTTAACATACTCCAATATGCGCATTATTCCGTGGCTTTCCATGCCACATAGACTTGTATCAACTAGATGTTCTGAAATACTAGCAATTTCTTTTTTATTGCAGCCAACATTTGAAAGAATTTTTTTTAAGACTTTTTTTGCTTCAGAGGCTGTTATGATTATGCGGCCTGACTTTAAATCTAATTTTGTATTGGGCTTTATCATTGTTTTAATAAATCCTTTCTTGATTTTTTTTCGACAGGTAGATTGGCTTTTTATAAGTTATTGAATTGAATTTAAATTATTATCTGTAATTTTTACAACTATAATTTGATTGAAACAGAATTCATAATTGCGACTAGTTATTTGCAATTAATTTGTAGTATCAATTAATGAGATTACATTAATTTTGTTAAATAAATAATTTATTAATCTGAAACATTAAGTAAAATCCTTAAACTATTGTTTTTTAATATTTATTTCATTTAGTTTCTTCACACCTAATTCGATTAATTGCTCGTCCATAGGTCCATAGTCGTCATTTTTAAAATAACCAATTGTGTCCTCAATAAGGTATACTTCGTATCCTAAGTTAATGCCATCAATCGCCGAAAATCCAACGCAATATTCAAATACTAAACCAGACAAGAATATTCTTTTTACGTTAAGTTTATCAAGGTACCCCGCTAAGCCAGTTGGGCTTCTTCGATCATTTTCATAAAACGTAGAATACGAGTCAATATTTGGATTATAGCCTTTTCTAATAATTGCATTAGCCTTTGTAGTATTTAGCAAAGGATGAAATTCTGCTCCTTTTGATCCTGCAATGCAGTGATCTGGCCAAAGGATCTGCTCTCCATATGATAATGTCGTTGTGTCAAAAATATTTTTATTTTTGTGATTTGATGCAAATGACTTGTGCGTAGTTGGGTGCCAATCTTGGCTTAATACTATATTTTCAAACAAACGCATCATTTTGTTTATTGGCTTTACTATTGAATCGCCATTTTCCACAGCTAAAGCACCATTTGGGCAAAAATCATTTTGGACATCAATAATAATTAATGCATCGTTCTTATTTAAAAGGATATCTTTAGTCATCAAGTCCTCACTTGCTTAATAAGCATATTAACACAAATTTTTATAATTTTTGCAAGATTAAGAATTTTGCAAAATAAGCTTTTCCGATAATAACAACTTTTACAGTTTATAAATAAAAAATTGGTTTAGTTATAAAAAATTCAGTTCTATAGTCAATTTGTAAACAAATGATTTTAAACAAACGTAGATTTAACGTTTAAGGGGTTAAAATGAGTATAATTTCACGTATTGCTGAATTTTCTGAAGATCTGGTTGCTCTTAGGAGGGATTTTCACGAACATCCGGAGCTTGGTATGGAGGAATTTAGAACTTCTAAGATTGTTGCTAAACTATTGAGTGAGTGGGGTATTGAAACACATACTGAAATTGGAAAAACGGGTGTTGTTGGCGTTTTGAAAGGTAATAAGCCTGGTCGAAGTATTGGTTTAAGGGCTGATATGGACGCATTGCCAATGGAGGAAAGAACTAACCTGCCTTTTGCTTCAAAAAATCCAGGGGTGATGCACGCCTGTGGACATGATGCACACACAACAATGTTACTGGGCGCTGCACGATATCTAGCTGAGAAAAGAGATTTTTCAGGTACGGCTATTTTTATATTTCAGCCTGCTGAGGAAGGTTTGGGGGGAGCAAGGGCCATGCTAGCAGACAAGTTGTTTGAACGTTTTCCTTGTGACGAGGTGTATGGAATGCATAACTGGCCAACAGGAGAGCTTGGCAAGGTTTCGATCAAACCTGGGACAGCAATGGCAGGTGCAGATTTTTTTGATATCCATATTAGAGCTTATGGGTCACATGCTGCAATGCCCCATATTTCGAAAGATCCAATTGTAATAGCCTCTTCTTTGGTTACCCAGTTACAAACAATTGTTAGTAGAAATGTTCCCCCAATTGAGCCGTTGGTTTTGTCGGTAACAAAAATCCATGCTGGAACTGCATATAATGTGATTCCATCTGACTGCGTAGTTTCGGGTACTATGCGTTATTTTAGTAAGGAAATGGCCAACATGGTAAGACAGAGAATGAAAGATTTAGCTGATGGATTAGCAAAGTCTTATGGAGTGGAAATTGATATTGAAAATCAAGAAGTATTTGATGTGTTAGTAAACAATGAAGATTTAAGTCATGAAATGTTGGATATTGCTTCTGAAATTGTTGGTACTGACAATGTAGCTCTTAGACCAAATGTAATAGCCGGATCAGAGGATTTTGCTGATATGTTGAAAGTTGTTCCCGGAGCTTATTGCAATTTAGGTCATGGTGGCACTGTACCACTTCATAATGATGGGTTTATATTAGATGAGGATATTCTACCAATTGGTGCTTCAATTTATGCAAAGATAATAGAAAAAAGAACTGCTGTTTAAATAAATGGAATAAATAATGAACAAATTATCTAGAGAGCTTTTGACAAGTACGCATTGGGGCACTTATGAGGTTAAAGTCTTAAATGGAAAAGTAACTGCTTTAAATTCTTTTAGTGAAGACGAAGATCCATCTCCAATTGGTCCTGGTATAGTAGACGTAATGGAGGGCCCAACTCGTATTACTGCACCAATGGTTAGAAAAAGCTGGTTAGAAAATGGACCAGGCTCAAATACTAAGAAACGGGGTTCAGATGAATTTGTTCAAGTAACCTGGGAACAAGTTGGTAAATTAGTTGCAAATGAACTGACCCGCGTAAGCAAAGACTATGGAAATGATACTATTTTTGCCGGATCATACGGTTGGGCTAGTGCAGGACGTTTTCATCATGCACAAAGTCAATTAAAAAGATTTTTGAACTGTATTGGAGGTTATACTAGCTCTGTTAATACCTATAGTTTTGCAGCAGCGGAGGTGGTGGTTCCACATGTCCTTGGAAGCTTTTATGAACACCTAGATGGCTGTACAAGTTGGGATTCGATTAGTGAACACTGTGAATTATTTGTTGCGCTAGGTGGTACTCCACTAAAGAATGGGCAGATATCGGCAGGTGGAACAGGTAACCATATTCAACGTAGTAGTCTTTTCAAAGCGCATGAGGCAGGTGTGCAATTTGTAAATATTTCTCCTTTGAGATCAGATATTGATAATAAAATTGACGCTGATTGGATTGCATTAAGACCATCTACTGATACAGCCTTTTTACTTGCATTAGCCCATACTTTGATTATTGAAAATCTTGTAAACTTGCCTTTCGTTGAAAAATATACAGTTGGGTTTGAAAAATTTTCTAAATATTTAATGGGCATTGAGGATAGTATACCAAAATCAGCTAACTGGGCCGCGAAAATTTGCGACATATCTGAAAGTAAAATTATTGAGTTGGCGCGTGCGATGTCGACTAAAAAAACGATGATTTCAGTGAGCTGGTCGTTGACTCGGCAAGATCATGGTGAACAACCCTTCTGGGCTGCAATAGTGCTGGCGGCAATGTTGGGTCAGATTGGAAAGCCTGGGACTGGAATAGGTTTTGGTTACTCTGCAATGAACCATATTGGATTAAACCGGCGACAAATGCACTATCCAGCATTTCCACAAGGTTTGAATAAAGTTAAATCATTTATACCGGTGGCTCGCATAACAGATTTGTTAGAAAACCCCGGCGACAAGTTTGACTACAATGGTCAGGAGTATACTTATCCAGAGACTAAAATTGTTTGGTGGGCAGGTGGAAATCCTTTTCATCATCATCAAGATTTGAATAGGTTGTTAAAAGCTTGGGAAAAGCCGGATACTATTATATCGAATGAATGGTGTTGGAATGCTTTAGCACAGCACTCAGATATTGTTTTACCTTGCACGACTTCGCTTGAAAGGTCTGATCTATCTCTAACGCAAAAGGATCCTTATTTGGTTGTAATGGATAAGGCTGTGGAGCCAGTTGGGCAATCTATGGATGACCATGATATCTTTAAATTACTTGCAAAAGAAATGGGTGTTGAAGAACAGTTTACTGAAAAAAAATCTCCTGAAGAATGGCAGAAATGGATGTATAATATTTCTCGCCAATCTGCAGCCAAAGAGGGGGTTGAATTGCCAAGCTGGGATGATTTCAATAAAGCTGGTTGGTTTAAGATCCCTACTCTTAACGAGGAAATAGTTATGATGAAGAGATTTGTTGAGGATCCAATAAGCTATCCCCTTTCAACACCAAGTGGTAAGATTGAAATTTTTTCTGAAACTATTTCAAAATTTGATTATAAGGACTGCCCTGGACATCCATGTTGGATGGAACCGCTTGAATGGTTAGGCAATGCGTATAAAGATACGCAGTTACATATGATATCCAATCAACCTAAGAACAAATTACATTCTCAGTTAGATCATGGCCCAGTTAGTCAAGCTGACAAAGTTAATGGTTGTGAGCAATTATTAATGCATCCTATCGATGCTGAAGTGAGAGGTCTGAAAGAAGGGCAATTAGTTCGAATTACTAATTTTCGTGGTTCATGCTTATCGGCTGTAAAAATAGATTCAGATGTGATGGAGAAGGTAATACAAATAAGTACTGGTGCATGGATGAAATTGGAAGATGGTATTTGTAAAAACGGCAATCCAAATATGTTAACTCCTGACAAGGGCACTTCTAGTTTAGCGCAAGGCCCGATTGCACATACATGTTTGGTAGAGGTTGAAGCCCTTTGAATGAAGAGTATCTAAAAACATTACTTCTTTATTACGAAGAAGAAATTATGGGTGAAGGTTATTTCTACGCATTGTCGAGTTACTTTGATGAAAAACATCAACAAGAAAAAATGATCTTGATGGCTGAGGTAGAAAATTACGCTGCAAATGCTGTTTTGCCTCTTTTAAAAAAATATAATTTAAAAGCCCGGGCCTTAAATGATCTGAGATTAATGGGAAAAAAAGATGTGGTAAAAGTGCAGGGACTTAGCTGGAAAGAATTTATGTTTCAAATTTGTAATAAATATCCAGGCTATTTAACTGACTTTGCGAATTTAGAAAATATGGCTCCAAAAACTGATCTGCCATTATTGAAAATTCTAACAGATCATGAGGTGGCTGCGATTGAATTCGCTAAACTTGAAATTGATGGAAGTAAAGAAAGTATAAAGCCGCTGACCAAATACCTAGCCCTGAGTTAAGTTTCAAATATTAAGGTTCAACAAAAAAACCCGGAAGATCAAACATGAGTACAAAACGCCGTGGTGGACGATCCAGACCAACGATATCTAAGACCCCACGTTCGCATAAATATCGCCAGTTGAGACACCCATTTGAACCACAGTCTATCTTTAGTAACGATGAAGTTTTATTTATTCATGATACAGCACTTAAGGTTATGGAAACCCTTGGCATTAAAATCCTGCTACCTGATGCTCGTAATATTTTTAAGAAAGCGGGCGCATTGGTAAAAGATGAAATGGTCTTTATTGGTAGAGACATTGTTGCTTCAGCTTTGCAAACAGCGCCGGCTTCTGTAAAATTATGTGCAGCCAATCCAGCTCGATCTTTAACTTATGAAAATGGTGCATTGATATTTTCGGCAGGTGCGGGTTGTCCCAATGTATTTGATCGAAAACGTGGCCGAAGACCTGGTGATTTAAATGCCTACATCGAAACAGTAAAATTGCATCAAAGTTTTGATGTAATACATAAATTGGGTCCTTCAGCTGAACCTCAAGATATTCCAACTCACTTGCGTCATTACTCGACAATGCAAACGCAAATGGAGTTTTCAGACAAGCCAATGTTTATATATGCACGTGGCTCTAAACAAACGTTTGATTCTTTTGAAATGATCCGCTTGGGATTGAAATTAAGTGAAGATGATTGGAGTAAAGGGGTCTGGGGCACCACCGTAATCAATTCAAATTCTCCAAGAATGTTAGATAGACCAATGGCACAAGGGATTATTGATTTCGCAAGCGCTAATCAAATGAGCATAATAACTCCTTTTTGTCTAGCAGGGGCTATGGCTCCAATTACAGTTTCAGGCGCTTTAACTTTACAACATGCGGAAGCACTTGCTGGAATCACTTTGGCACAGTTAACAAGGTCTGGAGCGCCTGTGAGCTACGGTGGTTTTGCATCGAATGTTGACATGAAATCTGGATCTCCAGCCTTTGGGACGCCAGAGCACATAAAAATGCAAATTGGATCTGGGCAACTTGCAAGGCATATCAAGTTGCCATGGAGGTCAGCAGCTGGTTCGGCTTCCAATACTGCTGATGCTCAGGGAGCAACAGAAAATATTTCTGGAATTTGGGGTGCCTTAATGGCAAATGCAACGCTCACAATTCATGCGGCAGGTTGGCTTGAAGGAGGCCTTACTTTTGGATATGAAAAATTTATAACAGATATTGAAGCGCTTCAAACTGTCGCTGAACTATGCACAAAGACTGAGGCAACTGAAGCAGAAATCGGTTTTAATGCTTTAAAAGAAGTGGAACCTGGTGGTCATTTCTTTGCTACCAAACATACTATGGACCGCTACGCCACCGCATTTTATTCCCCATTGGTTTCTGATTTATCAAATAATGGGTCATGGGTTAAAAGTGGAGCAAAAAGAGCTGATGAACGAGCAACAGATATTTGGAAAGATACACTCAAAAATTATGTTCAACCTGATACAGGAAAGGAAGTTGCAGATCGTTTGGCTGATTTCATTGAAAAGCGGTCTTTAGAAGGTGGAGCTCCTATTATAGAATGATAAAAGTAACCGATTTATTCATTGTGATTTCAAGCCCCCGAACGACAGTTCCGCGACATTCGAGCGTCTTGCTACTTATATTGCGCATGGTAAACGAGGGGCTTTCCGCTAAGAGGTGGGTAACCCTGATCCCGGGTTTAAGAATTCCCTAAATAGGCAGTAACCGTTGATCTTTTAACGGTTTAAGAACAATCTCTGAGCGTACATGTCCCACCTGTGGTTGTCTGAGCAATTGTTTATGCATAAATTGGGAAAATGTCTCGAGGTCAGCTACATGAATCTCCAGCATATAATCTGCACCACCAGATACTGAATATGCATTTCGGATCTCTGTGCTTGCAGCAACAAATGCCTCAAATGCTTCGCCTTTTTTTGGACCGTGCTGTTGCAGGTTCACGCGCGTAAATGCCTTTAAATTAAAACCCAAAGCCTTAGCGTTCAGCTGTGCGCCATAGGCCAAAATAATATTGGCCTTCTCAAGCATACTGCGTCGGCGTGAGCATTGTGATGCAGATAGATGTACAAGTTCCGAAAGCTGCGCGTTGGTTAGCGTCGAATCATGCTGCAATACGCGCATCAGTGAAATATCATAATCATCAATCGTCATCTTGTGCACTTTTAGTTATTTAATTGTTAAATTAGTGCAACTTATCTATCTATTTCTCACAAATTTGCAAGCTTTATGCACATTAACGGTGTTATAATGATTTGAAAAGATTTGGAACTTAAATGCATCAACCTTGGCGAATTCATAAAATTTATGAACTTTGCACATATGTTTTTGGTGCTTGAGATCAAACCGTAACATGAGGTAACACTGATGAGCAGCCAATTGAATGTCTATCAATCCATTGCCCGCACTCCTTTGGTGTTCTTGTAATGTTCATCTGTTCGATAATAGTATAGTTGTAATAAAAATCTTAACTGTAAAACTTAGGAGAGACTAAAGTGGAATTAGAAGATTATAAGAATTGGTCCAATAGAGCTACTGAGTGGAGTAATGAGTACCTTCTAAACTTAAAAGATAGACCTGTCCGTCCAAATATTAAGCCAGGATCGATCATGTCATTACTCCCAAAAAAACCTCCTGAAAATGCTGAAGACCCTGAAGTAATTTTTTCAGACTTTGAAAAAATAGTTCCAGATGCAATGACACATTGGCAACATCCAAGGTTTTTTGCGTATTTCCCCTCAAATGCTTCAGTTGCCTCGATTGTTGCAGAGCAATTGGTGAATACAATAGCGGCTCAGTGTATGTTATGGCAAACCTCACCTGCAGCAACTGAGATTGAGCAAGTCATGGTTCAATGGTTAGCTTCAGCATTAGGATTACCTGAGCATTTCACAGGGACAATACATGATGCTGCTACAACAGCTACACTTTCTGCAGTTTTGACTATGCGTGAATTAGCTTTGGGCCACAGTGGTCTCGAAACAGGTTTATTCCAGCAAAAACCATTAAGGATATATTCTTCTGCTCAAACACACTCGTCAATTGATAAGGCAGTTAGATTATCTGGTATTGGTCAAAATAATTTAATAAAGATCAAAACTGATGATAATTTTTCAATGAAATCTGATCTGCTTGAAAAAGCTATTTTAGATGATATCTCAAATGGTCTTCAACCAGCTGGTATCGTGATTTGTGTTGGTGGTACGTCAATTGGGGCATTTGATGATGTTAAATCAATTATTTCGGTCGCAAAAAAATATAAACTTTATACCCACGTTGATGCTGCTTGGGCCGGATCGGCAATGATCTGTCCAGAATACCGCACTCTTTGGGCAGGTATTGAGGATGCTGATAGCATTGTTTTTAATCCACATAAATGGCTGGGAGCTCAATCTGATTGTTCAATACAGTTTCTGGCAGACCCAACTGCACAAATTAATACTTTGGGGTTACGACCAGATTACCTTCAAACATTGGAGCAAGATGAAGTAACTAACTTCAATGAGTGGACCATTCCTTTAGGGCGCAGATTCAGAGCATTGAAATTATGGTTTCTCTTAAGAGCATACGGTTTAAATGGCTTAAGAGAAAGAATTAGAAATCATATTAAATGGGTTGAGGAACTAGAGAAAAAACTAGATTCTAATCCTAAATTTACAATTGTTACGAGTAGTAGGTTAGCATTATTCACTTTTCAGTATACTCCTGTTGATCAAGATCCAAATCATG
This sequence comes from Paracoccaceae bacterium, assembly GCA_028112705.1. Taxonomy (GTDB): domain Bacteria; phylum Pseudomonadota; class Alphaproteobacteria; order Rhodobacterales; family Rhodobacteraceae. Next base: position 38,509 of record JAOGYN010000013.1, read on the forward strand.
CCACAGAAGAATTATTAAAGAATATCAATAATGATGGAACAATTTATTTAACCCAAACAATGCATGAAGGTAAATTTGTTATTAGAATGACAGCAGGACAGTTTTATTGCACGCGTGAAGACGTAATGACAGTTTATGAAGTATTAAAAAAGTTAGCATAATTAAGAAGTTGGAATGATTAATGGTTAGTAAAGCTGTATATGATTATGTGGTGGTTGGTGCAGGTGCAGCCGGGTGCGTATTGGCAAATAGATTAACTGAGGATCCAACAATTAACGTTTTATTGATTGAAGCAGGTGGTTCAGATAAAAATTTCTTAATTCACATGCCGGCTGCTTTTGCAATGGCAGCGCGACACAAAGATCTTGATTGGGGTTATTTAAGTGAACCAGAATCTAATTGTGGTGATCGTCAAATTTTAGAGCACCGAGGCCGTGTAATAGGGGGATCGTCTTCTGTTAACGGGATGGTAGCAAATAGAGGTAATCCAAGAGATTACGACGATTGGGCGGCAGGAGGATTGAAGGATTGGTCTTTTAAAGATTGCCTTCCATATTTTCGAAAAATGGAAACATCTGACAAAGGAGTTAATGAGTGGCGAGGTGGAAATGGCCCACAGTCAATAGAAACAGCAAAGGCCAATCACCCATTAAATCGTGCGTTTCTTTTAGCTGGAAAACAAGCTGGTTATAACTATACTGAAGATCAAAATGGTAAAACGCATGAGGGATTTCATGTAGCTCAGAGTTTTACGCGGAATGGTAAGCGCTGTAGTGCTGCTCGAGCATATTTATATCCTGCACTGAAACGCCCTAACTTGACGGTGGAAACTAATTGTATGGTTAATCAGGTTCAATTTGATGGTCGAAGAGCCGTTAAAGTTGTGGCTGAACAGCGAGGCAATAGAATTGTTTTTGAGGCTAACCGGGAGATTATACTTTGTGGAGGAGCAATTAATTCCCCCCAGCTTCTGATGCTATCTGGAGTTGGGCATCCTAATCATTTACAACAACATGGAATAGCTAATGTAGCAGATGTGCCAGCTGTGGGGCAAAATCTAGAAAACCATGTGATTGCAGCTGTTGAGTATGCTTCACCATCTGGAGTATCTCTTGCTGAAAAACTTAATGGGTGGAGAAAGTACAGAGTTGGTCTCCAATGGCTATTATTTAAAAATGGAATTGGAGCATCCACTATGTGTGAAACAGGATCTTTTTTTAAGAGTTCTGATACGGTTGAATATGCTGATATTCAGCATGAGTTTTATGCACTCACATCATTGATTGGTGGAGAGAAATCAAATTTTGGTGGTGGGTTTATGTTTTCGATGGGGTTAATGAGACCTAAAAGTAGAGGTTCAATCAAGTTAAAGTCTGCTGATCCAAAAATGCACCCTGAGCTTCGATATAACTTTTTTTCCAAAGTATGTGATGAATTAGCAATGATAAAAGGCGTGCGGAAAACTCGAATAATTGCAGCTCAGGCAGCATTTGATAATTTGAGGACAAAAGAGGTTTCCCCCGGCATTTCGGTACAGTCTGACAAGGAAATAAGTAACTGGTTACGGGCCAATGCATCTACTGAATATCATCCATGCTCTACCTGTAGAATGGGTCTTGATAACAATTCAGTCACAAATGGGGATGGGTTGGTTTATGAAACAGAAGGTTTAAGAGTAGTAGATGCATCAATAATGCCTTACAATGTTACAGCAAATTTGAATGCTCCTGTTTTGATGATTGCAGAGAAGATAGCAGATTCTATTAAGGCTAATATTCAAAGCCTGTAAAATGATTATTAAATTATTTAATTTTAAAAAGTGATTATAAATGTGTAATTTGTATAGTCAAAAAAATTCATTACAAGAGATTCGAGATTGGTTCGATGTGAAAGCAATCGATCCATCAGCAGGAAATCTACCGGAACAAAAAGCCATATTTCCTGCTTATAATGCTCCAGTGGTGTATTTGGAAAGTAATGATCGTAAAATTACTATGATGAAATGGGGTTTTGTTTTGCAGCAGTCAGGTAAGGCAATAAAGCATGTTAATAATTGTCGTGATGATAAAGTTATGACGTCTCAATTTTGGAAGAGTTCTTTTTTTAATAGAAGGTGCCTTGTTCCAGCAAGTAAGTTTTCTGAATATCATCCAAATATAAGAAATGAAAAGGACCATAAAGCGAGTGTATGGTTTGAATTAAATGAAGAGCCAGTATTTGCATTTGCGGGAATTTGGACGAAATTTGCAGGACATTATAAAGGAGAGTTTGGTTCTTTTGAAACGTATTCAATTATAACAACTACTCCTAATGAGTTGGTTAAGCCAATTCACCAATCGAGAATGCCTGTAATTATTGAGCATGCTGACTATGGCTCCTGGTTAAGTGGGAGCTTAGAAAGAGCAGGTGGTCTTATGAAAAAATATCCAGCCAATCAAATGAAAATTGCTAATATAGGTTTAAATACTGATGATTAGTTAACTATTATCTCCAGATCTGGTGGCGCTACTATGTGCTAATGCTTTGAATAAATCTTCGTGTTCACTCATTAATTCAAGAAGATCATTTTTCTTTAATTTTAATAACTTAAGGTCACTTTTTGAAGTAACAGTTGCATTTCTTTTTTCATTTAATAATAACCCGCGTTCTCCAAAATAATCTCCAGCAGTTAAAATCACAGGATTTTGAAGTTGAACCTCAACGGAACCAAACTCGATGATGTACATTGCGTCCGAAACCTCTCCCTTTGTTATGATTGTTTTATGGGGTGGCGCAAGAACTGCATGCAATTTAGAGTTAATTTTTCCAATAGCCCCAACAGGTAATTTTTCAAAAAGTGGTATTTTCGAAATTGTTTCGAGGGAAATTAAGTAATTTCTTTTTTGAATTTCTTCATAGTATGCAGACGCTAATATGGCAGCTGGGAGTGCAAACATACCAATACCTAAAAACATAGTAAGTGCTGCTAAAACCTTACCTGCAGCAGTTATGGGAGTTATATCTCCATACCCGACTGTTGTTAATGTCGTTATGCCAAACCACATAGAAGAAATAATACTCCCAAATGCCTCTGGGTAGACGTCCTTTTCTATGAAGTGTATCAAAGTTGAGAAAATTAATAAGACTGAAAAAACCATAATTTGTGAGCCTAGTAAGGCGAATCTTTGGTGATAAACCGTTTTTAAAAGTGTATTTGCTGGAAATAATATGCTATGCTGATTAAAGGTGGAATACGCTCGAAAAATTCTAATTACCCGTAGGTCTAGAACTCCAATTAAATAGTAATTAAGTAGCACTGCTGCATCAATAATGGTTAAAACTGTGATTTTTTTTTCTGAAGCAATACGAAGAAATAGCTCTAAGACAAATAAAACCATTGATATAGCATAAAATATCTCTAGAAAAAGATTTTCGGTTAGAAGAGTTCCAGAAAGTAAAATTTGATCGAGTATATTTAAGAGTATCAATATACCAAACATGGGCTTTAATTTGTTATTATATAAACGAATTAAATTTTCCATTTTCTACCTTTATCTATTGATAAATTATTTTAAGCATAACAATATTATTTTAAATTATTAATATATTTTAAAAAAAAAAGGAACAACTTATGCGCCCTAACGCATTTTCCAATCCAGGTAAATTTCTTCGTGGAAACATTCATACTCATTCTAACCTTTCTGATGGGGCGTTAAGCGCTGAGGAAGTGTGTAGGCGTTACAAAAATAATGGATATGATTTTTTATCATTAACTGAGCATTTTTTGGGTCAATACGATTACCCTATTGCTGATACCAAACCTTTTAGAGATGAGAGTTTCATGACCATAATTGGAGCAGAGTTGCATTCTGGTTCTATGGAAAATGGAGAATTATGGCATATCTTGGCTGTTGGATTGCCAAAGGATTTTAAACCATCAAATTCGCCTGAGTTTCATCCTATAGCTGATCAAGAGACGGGACCTGAAATTGCGCAGCGAGCAGTTGATGCAGGCGCCTTTGTAACTATTGCGCATCCCGAATGGTCAGTGATGAGTGAGGCTGATGCCACTTCTATTTTTTCTGCACATGCTGTAGAGGTTTATAACCATGGGAGCGAAGTCGAGTGCGACAGGGGTCGTGGCTTGCATACCGCTGACTTACTCTTAAGCAAAGGACGTAAGCTAAGTTTTATTGCAACTGATGATGCTCACTTTAGAACTGGGAACTCAGATGCATTTGGTGGTTGGGTAATGGTTAAATCAGAAAGTAATACACCAGAAGCAATCCTTGAGGCTCTCAAGATAGGTGCAAACTATTCTTCAATGGGACCTGATTTTTATGATCTAACCGTTGAAGACCACCAAATTTGTATCAAATCAAGCCCAGTTTCTGCTATCATCATTCAGGGAGCTGGATGTCGTACTTTAACTGAATTAGGCGAAAATTTAACTGATGTGATAATGCCATTTCGTTGGCCAGATGATGCAAAGTGGCTAAGAGTAACCCTAATCGACGAAAATGGAAAAAAAGCTTGGTCAAATCCTATTTGGAGGGATGTTTCTTGAGAGTTTTGTTTAATGGACTAAAGTTTTGAGTAATTCGATTGAATTAAAACGGGCAAAATCTCCATTAGAATTTCTTGAAAAAATGGAGAAATTTTTAAGTGTTGAGACAATCAAAACTTGTAGAAGTTTTAAACCAAATCCCTCTGATATTATAATTACAACATTCCCTAAAAGTGGAACTACTTGGATGCAACAAATCACACATTGTTTAAGAAGTAATGGTGACATGACATTTGATGAGATTTCAATTGCTGTGCCATGGTTGGAAGTGTCTTACGATATGGGCATTGATCTTGATGAACAGCAGAACTTTTCGCCAAGATTGTTTAAAAGCCACTTAACGTCAGGAGAAGTTCCAAAAGGAGCAAAATATATAGTTATTTTTAGAGATCCAGGTGATGTTTTATTGTCTTACTATAACTTCATGGAGGGTTGGTTTTTTGAACCAGGTACTATTTCATTAGAAGACTTTGCGAACGTTGCGTTTTTTGAGACAGATGGTTTTGAAAATTATTGGTATCATCTAAGAACCTGGTGGGCAAAAAAAGATGACCCGAATGTATTATTTTTTTGCTATGAGGATATGAAGTTAAATATTGAAGATGTAATTAGTTCAGTTGCTAAGTTTGTAAATATACCAATTTCAAGATCATTACTCAGTCTAACTAAGGAGAATTCCTCTCATTCATTCATGAAAAAAAATGAGGAGAAATTTGATGAGCATAGAACCCAACAAGCATTGAACTTAAAATGTGGATTGCCAGAGGGTGGAAATAGCTCAAAAGTTAATTCACGGCTTGCTGGAATGCCTTTGCTAACTTTGACAAATCAAATAGAAGATAATTTAGCTTTGTTTTGGAAAAAAGAGATTTTTAATAAATTAGGGTTTCGTACATATTCAGATTTTAGAAAAAATGTAACTTGAGGGACTGTAATGATAGCTTCTGACACCTTTCAGACTTCGCTTTGGATGAGTACAGCCGTATCTCCTCCACGAACTAAAATGTTGACTGCTAACTTAAAAACTCAAGTTGCGATTATAGGTGCTGGCTTTACTGGACTATCAGCAGCTCTACATTTGAGAGAATTAGGCTATGATGTTGTCGTCCTGGAGGCAAAAGAGATTGGGTTTGGTGCGTCAGGTCGTAATGGTGGGCAAGTGAACCCAGGTTTGAAGATTGCACCGGATCAGTTGGCTAAGAAATTTGGAACAGAAAAGGCACTGCAAATTTTTAAAGTCACTGAAAAAAGTGCTGATTTTGTATTTGATTTAGTAAAAAAATATAAATTAAATTGTGAACTAGAGCGGACTGGATTTTTATACGCTTCTGAAAATAAAAATATGCTTTCAAAAACACAATCACGGTTTTCGTGGTTGAAAAGCCAAGGTATAAAAGCAGAAATGTTGGACGCAAAAGAAACTGCTGATCGGGTTGGTCATAACATTTATTGTGGAAGCTTGTTTGATCCTCGTGGTGGTGCGGTACATCCACTATCATATGTTCGGGAGTTAGGATCTGCCGTATTGTCGAATGGTGGGGAAATCTATACGGATAGTCCTGTTACATCAGTCAAAAAAATTAATGAAAATTGGTGTTTAACGACCCTCAACGGTTTGGTAGAGGCTGAACAGATTTTGTTTTGCACAAATGCTTATACTGATATGTTAAAAGGTATAACTTTGTGGCCAAAGTTGGCTCAATCGATTGTACCTTTATATAGTTTTCAGGTAGCCACAAAACCACTCAGTGATAATCTTCGAAAAACTATTCTACCAGCGGGGCACACAGTTTCAAATACGCGGAGGTTAATGTTGTATTATAGGTTTGACAAGCAAGGACGCTTTATGGTGGGTGGCCGTGGAAGTGGTGAAGATAAGCAAGATATAACTGGGTTTAAACATTTAATAAGTAAAGTTGGGGAGTTGTTTCCAACTTTAAAAAATCACGAAATCGATTTTTACTGGGGTGGAAGAGTTGCAATTACAACTGATGGCTTACCACATATCCATAATCCTGCGGTAGGGATATTTGCTGGCTTAGGGCTAAATGGTAGAGGGGTCGCGATGGGTACGCTACTAGGTAAGTGGTTAGCGTTAGCAGTTGCAGGTTCCTTGCCAAATGAAGCGTTGCCGTTTTCAGATATAAAAACTATTCCGTTTCATCGTTGGCGGGCAACTGGTGTAAGCATCGTTACTCAGTTCAAATCGATACAAGATCAATTTAAAATCTAAAATATGATATTTTAGTTTATTTACATCAAAGCTTTTGCTAGTTGGTTTTGCTGACTTATTAGATTGGCAAGGTCAACAGTTAAGAGTTGACCATCTTCAATGATTTGTCTTCCCTCAATTAGCAAATGTTTAACGCGAGTGGGACCAGTCAATAAAATAGCAGCTGGGTCCCAACTTCCTGCACTTTCGAGCTGAGAGATGTCCCATATTGCGATATCAGCTCTTTTCCCCACAGCCAATCTTCCACATTCTGGCCGACCAAGAACATCCGCTCCCCCTCGGGTAGCTATTTCAAGTGCTTCCCGAGAACTCATAGCGTCTGCGCCCTGAGAAACTCTTTGCATTAACATCGCCTGTCGGGCTTCCAAAATAAGGTTTCCAGAGTCATTACTAGCTGATCCATCGACCCCTAAACCCACTGAAACTCCAGCATCTCGCATCTGTCTTATTGGGGCTATGCCAGAACCAAGCCTACAATTTGAACATGGGCAGTGAGAGATACCAGTTTGTGTGCGAGCAAAAAGTTCTTGTTCTTCTGTATTTAATTTTACGCAATGAGCGTGCCAAACATCAGAACCTGTCCAACCCAAGTCTTCGACATACTGTCCTGGCCTACATCCAAACTTTTCGAGTGAATACGCTATATCCTCATCGTTTTCTGCAAGATGGGTGTGTAGGTAAACTCCTTTTTCTCTACCTAATAAGGCAGAGTCTCGCATTAGTTCTCTCGTAACTGAAAATGGAGAACAAGGAGCTATGCCGACTTGTATCATTGAGGATGGTTTTGGATTGTGGAACTTATCAATTACCCGAATACAATCTTGCAATATATTGTTCTCATCTTCGACTAAACTATCTGGTGGTAAACCACCATCACTCTCCCCGATGCTCATTGAACCACGAGTGGGCGAAAACCTTATTCCGATCTCAGTAGCAGCATCAATTGTGTCGTCTAAACGTGATCCATTTGGATATAAATACAGGTGATCAGAACTTAAAGAACATCCAGATAAGGCGAGTTCTGCAAGGCCAGTCATCGCTGAAATCCTCATTTCATCTGGCCCAAACTTGCTCCATATGGGGTAAAGAGTTTTTAACCAACCAAACAATAATGCGTCTTGTCCGCCAGGAACGGCTCGAGTTAACGTTTGAAATAGATGATGGTGGGTATTCACAAGTCCTGGAGTAATTAGGCATCCATGCGCGTTTATCACATTTTTCTCACCTATGGATACAAGATTTTGCCCTATTTCTGTTATTTGACCTTCTGAAATTCTTATATCATAGCCAGTCAACTCCCTACGCTCATCATCCATAGTTAAAATAGAATCTGCTTGGCGAATAAGTATTCCATCTTTCATAGATTCCTTACCTTTCTTTTTGATACTTTATCTGGTTGGAAATCTGCCGAGCAATTAATGATTGCCGAATAAAGGCAACGATGAAGAAGCCAGTTAATATAAGTATGATTGTTGGAGCGGGCGCACTATCAATAAAAAAGCTAAGATAAATGCCCAAGAAACCTGAAATAATGGTTATAATTACCGCGATTATTAACATTTTTTCAAATCGGTTGGTAAGTAAGAATGCAATTGCTCCAGGTGCAATTAACAGGCCAATTGATAGGATGATGCCGACAGCTGAAAGAGTGGCGACTATCGTAAGTGATATCATTGCAAGTAAACTGTAGTGGATCAACTTTACAGGTAAACCTGCCGCCTGCGCTTGAATTGGATCAAAAGAATGCAACAAGAGATCCTTACGTTTTGCTATTAATATCAATGAGATAGATAATGAAACTAATCCTGAAGTCCACAAATTACTTTTGCTGATACCAAGCATATTTCCAAATAAAATATGATCAAGATGCACGTCAGTTGTTATTTTTGTATATAACACTATTCCAATGCCAAACATTCCTGAGAATACAATACCCATTACTGTGTCTTGCTTAATACGGCTATTTTCACTGAGAAAACCTGTAGCTAAAGCGCAAATCATTCCAGCGCAAAACGCGCCAATAATTAATGGGATATTTAGTAAATAAGCAATTACTACACCTGGTAAAACCGAATGGCTTATAGCGTCGCCCATAAGTGACCATCCTTTTAAGACTAAGTAACATGATAATATGGCTGTTGGGATGGAAATTATCAGCATGATGTAAAATGCTTTAGTCATAAAACTAAATTGAAATGGTAGGATCAGCGCCTCTATCATATTTGCACCTCTAAGGCATGTTTTGCTCTCCGTTTTGCTGCAATATAACCATGTTTGGGTGCGAATAAGAAAACCAAAATGAAGATTAATGTTTGTAAAGAAACAATTAATCCACCAGTGGCCCCATCAACAAAAAAACTAAGATAAGCTCCTGTGAAGCTCGTAATTGAACCTATTAAGACACTTAAGACTAGCAATCGTGGAAATCTATCTGTCAGTAAGTAGGCAGTGGCGCCAGGTGTAACTACCATAGCAATAACCAGGAAGGCGCCAACTGTCTGCAACGCAGCTACACAGGAAGCTGAAAGCAAGGTAAAAAATAGCAATTTCAATCGGTCAGGATTTAAACCAATAGAACGTGCATGGTTTTCATCGAAAAATGTGACCATCAGATCTTTCCACTTTGCGATTAAGATTATTAACGAAACAAAACCAATTATAGCTAGTTGTAGGGTATCATATGGTGTGATGGCTAAAATATTTCCCATTGTTATAGTTTGAATACTTACTGACATGGGATAGAGAGACACCATAAAGAGACCCAACCCAAAGAATGACGTAAAAATTAGTCCAATAATCGCATCCTCTTTCAGGCCAGTACGCTGATTTAGAAAAAGCATTGCTCCTGCGGCCAAACCACCTGCGGCAAAAGCCCCAAATGCAAAAGGCAATCCAAGCATGTAAGCTCCTGCTACACCAGGAACAATTGAGTGGCTCAGGGCATCTCCAATTAGCGACCAACCTTTCAACATTAAATATGCTGATAAAAAAGCACATACTCCACCAACTAAGGAGCTTACCCACATAGCGTTGAACATATAATTATAGGAAAATGGTAAGAGTAGGACCTCAAACATCATCTTTTGCCTTCTTATCATTGTCATAGAGTACGAATGGGCGTTCATCGTCAGTTATAACAGTGATTTCACGCTTATCATCATCGTCATGTAGATCTGACCCACCCAAAACGAAATGGCGTAGAACACCACCAAATGCTAATTCTAGATTTTCTCTGGTGAATGTTGTATCTGTTGGACCATGTGCAAGCACTGTTTGCTTAACTAGAATGGATCTGTCACAGAACTCTGGAACTGATCCTAAATTATGAGTTGAAACTAACATTACCCGACCTTCATCCCTCATTTCGCGCAATAATCTTATAATTGCATCTTCTGTCTGAACATCAACACCAGTAAATGGTTCGTCCAATAAAATAACTTTACCATTTTGTGCTAACGCGCGGGCAAGGAATACGCGCTTGCGTTGGCCGCCTGATAATTCACCAATTTGATGTTTTCGAAACTCAACCATATTGACGCGTTCTAGGGCAATTGTTACCGCCTGGTGATCTGTTATTTTTGGATTTCTTAGAAATCCCATATAGCCGTATCGCCCCATCATAACTACATCTTCAACTAAAACTGGAAAGCTCCAGTCTACCTCTTCCGCCTGGGGTACGTAGGCTACTATATTTTTCTTTAATGCAGCCTTGACTGATAGGCCCAAGATGCTGATCTCACCTGTCGCAGCAGGTATAAAACCCATTAATGCCTTAAATAAAGTTGACTTTCCCGCACCATTTACTCCAACTAATGCAGTAATTGTTCCCGTTGGTATCTCAAAACTTGCATTTCGTAATGCGGTGTGTCCGTTACGATAAGTTACGGTTACATTTTTTACAATTATTCCTGAATTTAAGTTATTTTCCACATTAAAAATTTTGATACCCCTAAATTAAGTTTAACTTTATTGATTGGTTAAAGCATTCGCAATTGTCTCAGTTGTTACCCTTAAAAGGTCTAGATAAGTAGGAACAGGGCCATCTGATTCAGTTAAGCTATCAACATATAGCATCCCACCATAAGTAGCTCCAGTTTCGCGAGCTACCTGTTTTGCTGGCGCCTGTGATACAGTGCTTTCACAAAATATAACTGAGATTTTATTTTCACGGATGCTGTCAATGACTTTACGCACTTGTTGTGGGGTACCTTGAGCATCTGCATTTATTGGCCAGAGATAAAGCTCTTTCATTTTAAAATCGCGAATTAAGTAACTAAAGGCTCCCTCACAGGTTACGAGCCAACGCTGCTCTTCTGGGATAGCCATAATTTTAGTTTTTAATGGTAAAATTGTTTCTGAAATTTTCTTTTTATAGATTTCAGAATTTGTGCGATAAGTTGCTGCATTTTTTGGATCATGCGTTATGAATGCATCTCGTATATTATCTATGTATATTAGGGCACTCGTAATGCTCATCCAGGCGTGAGGATTTGGCTTTCCTGTATACTCACCTTCCGTAATGCCCATAGGTAAAATACCATTGCTTAAAGTGACGCTAGGGACTTCTGATAGATTTGAAAAAAATTGTTTGAACCATAATTCTAAATTTAATCCATTCCATAAAATTAAATCGGCATCTTGAGCTTTGATAATATCGCGAGGAGTGGGCTGGTAACCATGTATTTCGGCACCTGCTTTTGTAATTGATTCTACTATAGCAACGTCTCCTGCAACATTTTTTGCCATATCTGCAATCACAGTGAATGTAGTGACGGCTTTAAATTTTTTCGCATTTGTAATTGATGATCCACTTATTAATAAAAAAAGAGTGAATAAAGTAATTAAAATTCGATTGTTTGGAAAAAATTTGTTCACTAATAGATCATCTTTCAGGCAGTTAGTTTTACTGGATTTTAGATATAAGAGGCTATAATTATTGTCAATGAAAATGATAATCATTCTCAACTAGATAATTTTATTTAATAAAATTGGTTATTTAATATCTGTATTATTGTTTGTTAATTTAAAAATATCCGTTTATTAGAATATGTTAATACTTTATTTTTAAGGAGCACTTTCCGTGCGTGATCCAAAATACGATATTCTCTTTGAACCTGTTAAGATAGGACCGGTCCAAACTCGCAATAGATTTTATCAAGTTCCTCATTGTAGTGGTATGGGATATCGCTATCCAAATGCTGAGGCAAGAATGCGTGGAATAAAAGCGGAGGGTGGATGGGGCGTTGTTTCAACTCAAGAAACTGAAATTCATCCAACATCTGATCTTTCTCCAGCAAATGAGGCGCGTCTTTGGGATGACAGTGATATCCCCAATTTAAAACTTATGTCAGATGCTGTTCATGCTCATGATAGCTTGGCTGCGATTCAATTGGTTCACGGAGGAATTAATGCGCCTAACCGGTATTCACGCCTCTCGCCGATGTCACCGTCCCACGCCGCTTTGTCAAATAATGATCCTTATCAAGCACGTGAAATGGACAAAGCGGATATAAAAGCTTTTCGAGGTTGGCACGTAGATGCAGCGAAACGTGCAAAAAAAGCAGGTTTTGATATAATTTATGTTTATGCTGGGCATGACATGACGTTGTTGCAACATTTTTTATTGGCGCGTCATAATCATAGAGCTGATGAATATGGTGGTTCTTTTGAAAATCGTCTTAGATTATTCAGAGAAGTAATTGAGGATACTAAATTGGCAGTTGGTGACGCTTGTGCAGTTGCCGTTCGCTTGGCTGTGGATGAATTGATGGGCGCTAAAGGCTTTCGTCACGAAATCGAGGGCAAAGATATCATCGAGGCGCTTGCTGAAGAACCTGATTTATGGGATGTGAATTTAGCTGATTGGTCTAACGATAGTCAAACATCAAGATTTGCTAAAGAAGGCTATCAAGAACCTTATACTGCATTTGTAAAATCGGTTACGACTAAGCCAGTGGTTGGGGTAGGGCGTTACACCTCTCCTGATAAAATGGTGGATTTAATTAAAAAAAACCATTTGGACCTGATAGGAGCAGCTAGACCCTCAATAGCAGATCCATTCTTACCATTGAAAATTAGAGAAGGTCGTCTTGAAGAAATCAGGGAGTGCATTGGGTGCAATATTTGTGTGAGTGGCGACAATACGAATAGTCCAATGCGGTGCACACAAAATCCAACCGTTGGTGAGGAGTGGAGGCGTAACTGGCATCCAGAAATATTATTAAATACGCCCTCATCACAGAAGTACCTTATTATTGGAGGTGGTCCATCAGGTCTTGAGGCTGCAGTATCGTTAATTAAAAGTGGAAACGATGTCGTGTTAGCTGATGGAGCCGACTATTGGGGTGGTCGAGTGACACTAGAAAGTAAATTGCCCGGCTTGGCTGAGTGGGCAAGAGTTCGAGATTGGCGGATGTGGCAACTCCAACAGGTACCCAATGCAGAGTTATACCTTAACAGCCAACTAAGTTCAGAAGATGTTTTAAGTTATGGTATTGAAAATATTGTTTTGGCAACAGGTGCTAGTTGGCGTTCTGATGGCGTAGGGCGAGCACACCGGCAATCATTACAATATCTTGTTAATGATAGAAACTTTACTCCTGATGACGTCATGGTGGGCAAACTTTTGAAAGACAAAGCGACTGGTCCCATTGTGATATTTGATGACGATAGATTTTATATGGGAAGTATTGTTGCAGAAGTGGCAATAAATACAGGTCGTAAAGTAGTTTTTGTGACCTCAACACCCAATGTTGCAGCCTGGTCTGAAAATACTTTAGAACAAGAACGTATTCAAGGTAGATTAATCAATATTGGCGTAGAGATTATAACCTCTCATGAACTGTTTGATCAGCAAGATGATTTCCTGCAAATAATGTGTTCTTACTCAGGTAATATTCGTGAAATTCATTGTGATACCCTAATTTTGGTAACTTCACGTCTCCCAAATGATTTTTTATGGAAAGAGTTACTGGCCAAAAAACAAGATTGGAGTGATGCGGGAGTTAACACTGTAACACGTATTGGTGATTGTCTACAGCCGGGATTAATAGCCATGGCAGTTCAATCAGGTCATAATTATGTAAGAGAAATTATTGATAACAAGTCCAATGTATTTAGTCGCGAAGATCAAAACTTTGCTAGATAGTTATTAAAGTTATTTTATTTTAAACCAGCAGTATAAAAATTGTTGAGAGGTATCAAAAGGTGTTTGATGGTACTCAATTTTACTGCCAAGTATTTGAAAATCTTCACCTAATTCTGCCATTAACTTAGTTTTGTCATATTTTATGGTGTTCAGGCCACTACATTTATCAGGACCGTCTGGGCCAAAAGTTGCTATAATTGCTATACCATTTTTTTTAAGACTTCTCTTTAAATTCTGAAGGTATACCTTACGTTGGCTTTCTTCGGTTAAGAAGTGAAAAACAGCTCTATCGTGCCATAAGTCATATAAATTTTCTTCAATAGTAATTTTTGAAATATCACCAATTATTGTTTCTTTCGAAACTCGCAGCTCGCCAAGCCTTTGTAAGGTTTGTTTGAGTGCCTCCTTGGATATATCCAGCAAAGTTAAATTTTTGTATCCAATGTCGTGAAGATCATCCACCAAATTTGATCTTCCAGCACCAATATCGATTATCGAACTTTCTTTTTTTGAGCAGTTTGTTTTTATTATTTCGAGGGATGTGTTTAGTCTATCAGCGTACCAGCTAACATTGTTAATACGTTTTGATCTGTAAACATCATTCCAAAAATTACTTTTGCTCAAAATAAATCTCCTAAACTCAATTAAGTTTCATATGATATAACAATGTTAGTAAAGCATAATACTAATATAAGGTTTTAATACATCTTCTTTTTTCTGGCACGAGTTTCTTCGGTTGCTTTGGTAGAGCCGTCGTGAAAAGTCCCAAACCAACGATCCCAAGGCATTTCCTGATTTCCATAATTACATTCGAAGTATCTATGGTGAAGCTGATGGTAAAATGTTCCTAGAGCCAATTGTTTTTTATCTTTTATTAGCAAATCTTCATAACCTGCGTGGGTCATTGCTGCTCCAGGAGCATTATAAATGACGTGATAAATTACATGAATTGGATGCGAAGCAATGATCCAGTGAATACAAATAGAGGATAGGTATAGAAGGTGCTCTACTGGATGCATTGATAGTCCTGACCAGGGACCAATGTTAATATTCCTATGATGTAGAGAGTGGTAACGCTTATAAAAAAATGGATAATGAAGTAACCGATGGATCCAATAGAAATGAAATGCTGACCAAACTGGTAATAGTATAAATATTGCAAGAAACCATATCGGATTATTGTTAAAACTATTGATTGGGGTATAACCATTAGCCATTAACCAAATCGTTATTACATGAAAAGCCGTAACCAGAAAAACACCACTTGTAAGAGACCAAAACATATTATCTTTTACTTGGTCTGAAAATAAAAAATTCTTATTATTTTTGGTTAAATCTCGTTTGTCAAATTTTAGCTCGTTGCCTTGGTTTTTTCGGATATAGAGAAAATAATGCAATGATCCTGCAACAAGAACCATCAATGTAAGATTTATAAAATAAGTTTTTAGAATCCAGCCATAATGAAAGGTCTTGGCATCTTCTAAAGAGGGGTAAACAAAAAACCATAGTGCGGTAGCTGCTATAACCATAAGCACTCGTTCTGATAAAGAGAGCCAGTTTTTATAAAACCATTTTAATAAAAATATTGGTTCATTAAGATGAGTGAAGGGAGAAGGATCCGCCAATGGTAAATCTGGATGATAATTCCATTCCTTTGATTTATTTTCATCCATACTTGTACCTGCTAAATTAGATATTTCCGGTTACATATTTTAATCGTGAGAGATTTTGTCTCGCCCATCAACCCTTATATAATCCTCGCCAGCTCCAAAACTCTCACCTTTTTTAAGTAAACCTGCGCCAGGTATGAAATTGACTTCTAAACGTATGCCATCAGGGTCTTCAAATAATACATAATAATAGCCTGGTGCCCAATCTCTTTCTTCTGGTCCTCGAATAATTTTTGCTCCCAGTTTGGTCGCTAACTTGGCTGTCTTATCTACATCTTCTTTTGATCTAGCCCTCAGGCATAGATGATGCAATCCAACACGATATTGTTGAAACCGTTCATCTGAAAATTCTTGATCACATTTGCGAATACCAATTGCTGTTCTAGCGCCGACGTGATAGCAGAAATCTTCTCCATCATGGACTAATGACATGCCAAACTGTGATAAAAGACCTTTGTAAAAGTGGCGTGCTTTATCAAATTGACTGACCGTCAATATTACGTGTGCCATTCCATTTATTTCGATTTGATTGTCATCTTTGCTCATATTGTGGTCATCGCACTACCAAAAGATTTAACTGCATCTGCACGACCTGGAGATGGGGGGATATTTAACCCCCGATCACAGGCAGGGCGAGCGCGCATTTGCTCCATCCATCGTTCAAGCTCATTTAAGCCATCCGTTGGAACACGTGCCCAGCGATGGCTTCGTATCCACGACCAATTAGAAATATCAGCAATGGAGAAATCATCTGTTAACCAAGTTCGTCCTTCTAGCCTGATATTTAAGACCTCATATAAACGGCGAGTTTCATTGTGATAACGGGCTCTGGCTTCTGGTACATCAGTGGAAAAGTATCGCTCAAACACTACAGCTTGACCCTGCATCGGTCCAATACCGCTGGCTTGAAACATGAGCCACTGCATAACTTCTTGGCGCTGGACACCCTTTTTGGGAAGTAGTTCGCCTGTTTTCTCAGCTAAATAAAATAGAATAGCATTTGAATCAAAAATAATGATTCCATCTGCATCATGATCTACGATAACGGGGATGCGTCCATTCGGATTCATTTTAAGAAAAGGAGGTTTGTGCTGATCACCGGCAGCTAAGTCAACATTTTTAACTGTGTAATCCAGTGAGAGTTCTTCAAGAACCATTGCGGCTTTCCAGCCATTTGGCGTTGGGGAAGTATATAAGTCTATCATTATAATTACCAACCTTTTTTAACTGGACAAAATCTTAAGTAACATGACACATTTGGAGAAATGATCAACGATCAAATATTGGAGGTTTTCACCATGACTGAAATCAAATGGTATTTTGATTTTATATCGCCTTTTGCATATTTACAGATGGCGCAATTTTCTAAATTACCTAACAGTATCAAGATTAAACCAATTCCGGTTGTTTTTGGGGGATTGTTAGCTAGCTGGGGTCAGCTCGGACCAGCTGAAATCCCTCCAAAGCGGCAATTTGTTTATCGTTTCTTTCAATGGAATGCTGATCGTTTAGCTGTTCCATTTAAAATGCCAGCACGTCATCCATTTAATCCACTCTCGTCACTTAGACTTTGTATTGCGTCGGGGGGAAAAATAGAACAAGTGCGCGCGGTTTATGATTTAATATATGGGCAAGGCATTCAACCGGATACTCCAGAAGGTCTTCAAAAAATGGAACAGGTATTAGAAGTTGCAAATCCAGAATTAATTATAAAGAATTCTGAGATAAAGAAGATACTTCGTAGTAACACTGAAAATGCAGTGAAGGACGGTGTTTTTGGTGTACCTAGCTTTGTAGTAAACGGGGAAGTATTTTGGGGTGGTGACTCGACTGATATGATGCTTGATTTTTTTAACAACCCTAAGCTTTTCCAGACACCTGAAATGAAGAGAATTTCTGAAATGCCAATGGGTGTAATACGAAATAAATAATTAATAATCTTGTAATATGTATTTTCTCCCTCTGTGAGTTTGATTTGTTACCAATGCATATTTAGTGAGGGCTCAAGGTTTTAATTTACCATTTGTCCTCTAAACTTAGATTGTAAGAAAAGTCCTTTTACACTTGACGTATCATTTCACGCAGATTATCCACACACACGGTTTGGCGAGGTAGCTCAGTTGGTTAGAGCAGCGGAATCATAATCCGGAGGTCGGTGGTTCAAGTCCACTTCTCGCTACCAAACCGCCTTACCTCTCGTTTTATAACGCTCTATACAAAGACTGCCTAGAACAGCCAACCTGTTGAGCTATGAAGTAGCACCCAAACCCTCTGAATGTAGGGTTTTTATTGTGTCTGTATTGATTGCTTTCTTACTAACGTTATAAACTCGCTAAATTAAGGTTTGACCACAAAATTTTATAATCATTCTTTGAACATTACTTTGTAAACTGTTGCATAATTAACCGCTGCTGTTGAATTAGTTAATTAAGCAATTGTAGAACTTTTGAAATAGGAGATCCTGTTTGGTGGGTAAGTTTATTTGTGTTGTAAATAAAACATTAATTATCAGAGGGATGAGCATCTTATATTGTTATTGTACCTTTTAAATAGAATTTAGATTTACCTCCAATTTCAACTCTTTGAGGCATTAATTTACAGGATAGTTCTCCTCCTCTTTCTGAGCACTGATACGCTAATAATGTATCTTTTTTTAAGACCTTTGCCCAATATGGTGTTAATAAAGTGTGAGCTGAACCAGTCACATGATCTTCATTCATGCCCGTTTGAGGCGCAAAGAAACGAGAAACAAAATCCACTTTATCACCGACTGCGCTTATAATCACACCCCTACACTTTAGTTTTGAGATTTTACTAAAGTCAGGCTTTATAGATTTGATTACAGTTTCACTTTTAAAAATAGCTAAATAGTCATCTTTTCCTTTGAATAAACCTTCAGGTTTTAGAGTTAAGGCTTCATTGATTAATTTAGTTATCTTGACAGGTTTTGGTACATCTCTTGGGAAATCAAGAAATATTTTATCGTGATGCTTAAATGATTTCAGGATTCCACTTCTTGAACTGAACAATATTTCATGTTCATCTTTTGCTAAATATTCGTCAAAAAGAACTCGAGACGTTGCAAGAGTTGCGTGTCCACACAAATCAACTTCGGTCATTGGAGTAAACCACCTTAATTCATAAGGATATGTATTTAAGTTTACAAAAGCAGTTTCTGCAAGGTTATTTTCCATCGCAATTGATTGCATTTTCTCGTCAGGTAACCATTCATATAAAGGGCAAACTGCAGCCGGATTTCCTGTGAATACTTTTTCTGCAAAGGCATCTACTTGGTAAATTTTTATTTGGTTCATAGATCTCTAGCCCCTCTAGTTTTATTCGTTCTTATCAATCTTCATCTTCATGTCGAAAGATAAGTGCCGCACCCATCAATTGTTTGGGTTGATTTATTATTTATTTTTTAAATTAATTCTATCCAAGTTTCGCTAGTTTCTCCGTCAAGACATTCTATTACGGTATTCATGAATTTACTACCTTCGGCTCGGGGTGGTTTTAACATGTAATTTTCATAGTCCTCTTTATATCTCCACTTCTCCCAAAGATGCCAGACTACCGTTCCGACGTCGCTTTCAGAAAACCCATGTTCTGCTGAAATAAATCCATTCATAGTTTTTGTATATGGTAATCCTAATTCAGATTTAAGTAACGAAGCCCACGTATCTTTTTTCTCCTTCCTGATAGGAAATTGAATAAGTAATTGAGGCATGAGTAGTGCTCCTTAATTGGTTGTTTTAATAAATACAGGTGCAAAAATACTTGCAAGTATTTTTTCCTACTCAAAGGTTATTTTGTGCTTAAATCTCAGTTTAATAATGAATTTTAGTGGAGCTCATTTGAAAAGTGTTTGTTAAAATCTCTGATCTATTATTAACATTGACGGGAAATGATTTATCAATGATACATTTTTTGAATTAAAACAAAATAGAAACATAAGTACGGCTAAGATGAAATGGATGTGGCATGACTAATTTACAAGAAGAATCTGATTTTGAAAATACTGTTGAGATTAGTGCACGGCGTTTTGAAGAATCTCCTTTTATTGAATGCCATGACACCTCCAAAATGATACGAGGTGTTTATGCCGGGAGGTTTTTTGCTGTTCATAATGGTGAAGATTATTTGGCAAAATATTGGACTTTAAGACGAAAAGCTTTGATTTTTGATGTTCCCGAAAAGCCAGTAGAAATTTCTGGCCCCGATGCAATCCCATTTTTAGAAAAGGTTTTAACTCGTAAAGTATCGAATATGAGGGAGGGTCGGGGGTACTATGCTCTTGCATGTACGCCAAAGGGTGGCATTTTTATGGATGGAGTTGTTTTTAAGCTTGCCGAAAATAAGTATTGGTATGTTCAGGCGGATGGTCCCTTTGAAACGTGGCTCTTGGCTCATACTACTGGGTTTGATGTTGAAATTTCTGATCCTCATTCGCGTGTTTTGCAAATACAAGGACCGGCTTCGATCGATATCATGCATAATGCTTCTGCTGGAAACATTGGTGAGGAGATGGGTTATTTCAAATCAGGATACTTTGATATCGGAGGGCAAAACCTTTACGTATCAAGAACAGGATTTACAAATGAATTGGGTTTTGAGATTTATTCTGATGGTTCAAACACAGATCATATTGCTCTTTGGAACTATCTTATGGAGGCTGGCAAACCACATGGTTTGGAGTTCTCATCAACGCGCGCGATGACAATTAGAAGAATAGAAGGCGGTATACTTGGTAATACTATAGATATGGATGAAACGATGACCCCATATGAGGCTGGTCTTGGTTTGTTTGTTGATATGGAAAAAGGTGATTTTGTCGGTCGTGATGCTTTAGTTGATAGAGATAAACGCCCATTATTATTTGGTTTGACTTGTGAGGGGGCGACGCCAACCTCGAGTAGCGAAATTATGGATGGAACAAAGGTTGTCGGAAATATCACAGCGGGTGTTCCTTCTCCGACACTTGGGGTTGGAATAGGATATGCTAGATTTCATTATCAAGATAATTGGGTGGGGCGAGAAATGGTCCTCCGTCTGACTGATGGCGCCAGTTATCCCTGCAATATAGTTGAGTTACCATTTTTTGATAAGGAACGACAGATCGTGAGAGGTTTAGATCGTAATATCCCTTGATTTAATTAAGCTCAGAAATAAGTTAATTCTTTCACTTGCTAAATACTAGAAATTATATTTATCGTTAATTTATGAAAAATAATGGACTTTTAAGTGGACACACCGATTTAAAGCTCGACGAAGTTTTGGCAAAACTGCAGTTGGTAGCACAAACACCTTTTGATCAAGCCAGTCCCATCCCAGCAGCGGTCAATCATTCCGAAGAATTTTTCAACCATGAGCTGAAATCTATTTTTATGAGAGAATGGATTTGTGTTGGTCGCAATGACGAGCTTTTGGGATCTGGCGATTTTTTAACATATGAAATTGCTGGGGTATCGGTATTGGTTGTGCGTCAAGAAGATGGTTCCATTCGAGCTTTTATTAATGCATGTGCACATCGGTTTGCGCGACTTCTTCAAGAAGAAAAAGGCACTAGCAAGCGGTTTACCTGCCCCTACCACTCCTGGACATACAATATTGCAGGTGATCTAGTTCGAGCGCCATATATGGAGATGAAAGATGATTTTGATAAGACAAAAAATGGTCTTCGCAGATTATACTTAGAAGTTTGGGAGGGATTTATTTATGTGAGTCTTTCAGAAAATCAACCCAAAAAAGTATCCTCGTGTTTACACTCTTTACGTGAAAATGTTGTTGGTAGATACGATATGGCATCTTATAAAACAGTTATGCGAAAGACGATGGTTTGGGACGCAAATTGGAAAAATCTTATTGAAAACTTTACTGAGAGCTATCATGTTCCGATGGCGCATAAAAAAACCTTTGCATTGCATAAAAAACCCCTTGAAGATTATTACTGTGGTGAGGACCATGACCATTATGGATACCATCAAGCCGTGCAAGAAGCTGATACAGGTGGCGGTGCTGCACACCCCAGAAATAAGAAATTAAAGGGTGATTGGCGACGCACGATGGTAGATTTTTGCGTATTTCCTTGTCAATTAATTACGCTCATGCCTGATTTTCTTTGGTATATCACTGTTTTGCCTCAAGGTATTGGACAATTTAAGGCTACTTGGGGTGTCGCTATACCTTTGGAGATACTGGATGATATTAAACCTTCTGAATATGAAAAATGGTTATCTGATTTGTCGGATTATATGGATGTCGCCAACGAGGAGGATAAGATTTTGGTTCAAGCTTTAAATCAGGGGTCAGCTTCAACAATTTTACCCAATGGGACTTTGCACCCCATTGAAAAAAATCTTTGGCAATTTACCCGATATTTATCAAGAATATGCCAAATATGATTAACTTAAGTTAATATTTGTTCTTTTCTTTTTGTAACATATGCTTCTAACTCTTCCTCTATTGCTGGATCAATAGGTGGTTTTTCATATTCATTAAGCAGCTTTTTCCAGATTAGATTGGCGCGCTGAGTAGCTGACTTTGCGCCGTCTTCAGTCCAAGATTCAAAATTTCTCCAGTCTGATAAAATAGGCTCATAAAATGCATTTTGATAACGATCTAAAGTATGTTGTGTGCCAAAAAAGTGACCGCCACTTCCAACTTCAGCTATTGCCTCGTATCCTATCGCTTCTTCAGAAAAATCAACTGGAGAGAGGAATGCTGCTTGCATTTGTAATAATTCTGCATCTAAAATTAATTTTTCAAATGAACATGTTAGTCCACCTTCCAACCATCCACCGGCATGCATCATAACATTTATATGACCCTGAACGCAGGCATTTATAGACATACTACTTTCATAAGTTGCCTGTGCGTCTACAGAGTTAGCTGCAGTTGTGTTTGAAGATCTGATTGGCAAATCATAGTACCGCGCCAGTTGCCCAGATATAATGACTGATTGTGCATATTCTGGTGTGCCAAATGCTGGAGAGCCAGTTTTCATATCAACATTTGAGGTGAAATGTCCATAAAATACCGGTGAATAACGACTTGCAGCTTGACCTAATACAATGCCAGCCAGTGCTTCTGCATTCTGTTGAACGAGTGAGCCTCCAATTGTTGCAGGGCTCATGGTGCCAGCTAGAGTAAATGGCGTTATATGTACCGGTTGACCAGCTTTAGCGAACTCAATCACTGCTTCAGCTTGTCCATCATCAAAAAGAAGTGGGGAATTAGTATTTACACCACCTAGGATTCCAGGTGTCAAACGTAATTCTTCATCGGTCAACTGTAGAGAAATTTTTGCCATTTCGATACAGTCTCTTGCCCGCTCGGCTGTATTCATCCAGCAAGGCTGCCAACCTTTGTCACTTAGAGTTGTTTGAGCCAACATCATATCTAAATGACGTGTCTCTGCTGGTAAATCTAGGGGTTCACAGCCACTTCCTCCCTCGTGATGAAAGATGTTAAGTGAAGATGATAGTTTAACAAAATTTCTCATATCTTGTAATGAACCTGCGCGTCGTCCTCTATCTAGGTCGGATACAAAAGATGGGCCACAAACGGTTGCAAATATCATGGAATTCCCACCAACCT
>JAOGYN010000014.1:0-51830 GCA_028112705.1 Paracoccaceae bacterium
TTGGGACAATTTAGATTTAACCTACCAATTAAGAGAAACTGAGAAGTCGCCAGAACATAGTACTGTGATAAGGTGGAATGAAAATGTTGGTATTGCTGTAGATAACGTATTTTCCCAGATTGCAAATATTACAAACTTAACCTTTACAAAAGTCACCGATAAGGCAGACATTGATTTTTGGCTTTATTCAGAAACTGATAATATATTAGGTTATTCTTACGGCATTAATGGCGCTGGTATATTTTTGAATTCATACAATATTGAACGTAGTGAAATACCCTTGGGAGGAGCGGATCATTTAACTGTTGCACATGAAATAATGCATAATCTAGGTATGACACATCCATTTGATGGGTATGCTAATTTTCCAGGTATCACCTCAACATATGATTTGGGTGAATTAAATTCTAATCAAAATATATTCACAGTTACCTCTTATAATGATACCGGCACCAAATTGGAAAACTCTATAAATATTAACCCAGACAAAGCTGAGCAATGGCTTGAATTTGGTATGAGCAACATTGGCGTAGTAGATCAAGCATTTCTCCAAACACTATATGGGGCTAACGAAAATACCAATAATGGGAATACTGAATTCAAATACAACATCGATGATCGCAGCCAAAATTGGGAGACTATTTGGGATGCATCTGGCGTTGATACAATAATATTTAATGGAGAACAAAACTATTCTGTAAATATTGACCTGAGAGCTCCTACATTAAATCTAACAGATCCAGATCAGACCCTTAGTGGAATATGTACAGTAACAGATCCAAATACATGGGGTGGTTTTGCTATTGGTCATAATGTTAATATCGAAAATGCAAAAAGTGGAAATGGTAATGACACGCTCACTGGTAATGATTTAAACAATGTTCTTAATTCTTTAGGTGGAAATAATATCTTCAACCCAAACTTGGGAAATAATCTAATAAAAAGTGGAAATGGTAACGACACGATTTATCTTAAAAGTACTGAACTATGGGACAATAAATTTGTAGCTGTGCATACAATAACCAATGAAACGAGCACATATGAATCAATAAATTTACAAGGTTATAATAAGTTTTCCGACCATATATTTTCCGGTGAGGGGCAAGATAAAATCTACCTAACGGCAAATGATGATGCTTTTTTTTTAGATGACCATTATTCTGCTTCAAATTCATCCACTTACCAAGAAAGTTATAATTTAGGTTTAGCTTTTGGTGTCCTTCCTCGCTTAATAAATTGCGAGGAAATTTATGGTTTAGCTGGATCGGACCTATTAGACTTCACAAGTGCAAAAATTACAGCCTCAAAACTTTTACTCAATGGTGGAGATGGCGATGACATTCTATGGGCTGGAGCAAAAAATGATGTTTTAATAGGTGGCCAAGGTAATGATGAATTAAACGGTGGCCCAGGTGATGATGAAATAACAGGTGGTGCCGGAATAGATCATTTTAAGTTTGCAGGAACATTTGGAAATGACCAAATATCAGATTGGGAAATAAATCACGATAAAATAAGCCTATATAATATCACGCAGAACGAAATTACCTTTAATCAAAATGTTCTACTTTACGGCGAAAAAAATTCTATCACATTTGCAGACTTATCTAGCGAGGAAGTTCTTTCAATATCAATTGAGTTTATCTGACTTTTTCTCTTTAGCCTCCAATTTTTGGCGAACCATGTTGTCATAAACATTTTTTGACGTTTTCAAAACTGCTAGCTCATCATTTAATTTTTTTAAATGCAGTTCAACAAATTGAAGTGACACCAAAAGGCCCTTACCATTTTCTGACAGATCTTCAGAATTAAACTCAAGATCATCTATTTTTATTTTTGGCATTATCAGTATCCATTAGTCAGTTAAAAACCCAGTTTTACTTTTAATTATCTCATTTTTAAGTTCTTGAATATACGCATTTTTCGAAACTATTAAAGCCGCCATTAAGTTGGAAGTTTCTTTTATTTTTGCATCAACAAACTGCGAAGAAGCCAAATTAGCTCTTCCCTCTTCGTCTAACATATCACTTGAATAAGTATTTTCACCAATTATGATTTTTTTCATTTTTGCTTTACTTTTATCTTAGTTTCTAAAATTTTCGGATTAATCTCTTAACGCTCTATCCTTAGTTCGTGAAATCGGCTGCCATATATAGTCCAAAACAGTTCTCTTACCGGATAGAACGTCTATAGTTGCAACCATCCCTGGCAATATCAAAACTTCTCTTCCATCATCTTCGTAAAGCTTGCTTTGAATAGAGACTTTTACCGAGTAATATGCTCGCCCATCATTTTTATCACTTAAAGCGTCCGCAGATATTTTTGCTACCTTCCCATCCATTCTGCCATATCTGGTAGGATCAAAAGCCGTTAAAGAAATTTTAACCACATCTCCTATAACAACATCAGCGATATCTTTTGGGTCAACTTCTGCATCGATGACTAAGCTTTTACCGGTAGGAACAATTTCTAAGAGTACCTCTCCGGATCTAACGTAAGCGTTTTCAGTTCTAAAGTTAATTTGGTTTACAATTCCATTCGCTGGTGAATGAATTGATGTTCTAGCTAAACGTGCTGCCAAACTTGGTATTAAAATTAAAGTTTCACTTAATTCATCATCAACTCTTGAAAGCTCACCTAATGCAGCAGTGATATACCTTTGCTTTTCAGCTTTCATTTGCTCTCTTATTTCATCTAGTTCAGCCTCAATTCGAGAGACAGAAAATTTAGTAGTTGAAATAATATTTTCATTTTTTTCATTTTCCCGAAGGAGCGTTAATAGCCTTGTCTCAGGAGCCAATCCAGAAGAAACTAAGGGAGTTATTGTCTCAATCTCTTGACCAATCAATCCAGCAATTCGTTTGGCACTGTCAACTTCAGAAAACAATTCATTAATTCTATTTTCCTTCTGAATAAGCCTTTGATCAAGAACAAAAATAGAAGATTGCAAATCAATCTTACGTGAATCAAATAATCTTTGTTCATTCTGTATTAAATCTGCCAAGCCAACTTCTTTAAACTGATCAAATTCTGGCACTGTATTTTGAGATTCAGACAAAAGTCTGTGACGTTGTACTTTCAATCTTCCTGCTCTTTTTAAAGCTTGCTCATATTGAGTTCGAGCATCAATAGGATCAATATCAAACAAAATATCACCATATTTCACGATATCCCCCTCTTCAACATATCTCTTAACTAAAACGCCCGACTCCGCAGATTGAACGAGTTGATTTTCGTCAGCTGATATTGTTTTACCTTGCCCTCTTGTAACTTTATCAATTTCAGTAACCGCACTCCAATAAACCAATGCACTTATCAACATAACTATTATCAATAACAGTAATGAGCTAGATCCAGTTCTCTCAGCCTTAACTGTAGCAGCTATTTTTCTAAAATCATGTTTCATGGTTGAACAAACTCATTTTTTCAAACCCAACTCACCAGGGGTATTGTCAGCTACAACATTCCCATTCTCCACAACCAAAACACGATCAACCATTGCTAATATTGGATTTCGATGGGTGATTATTACCATAGTTTTATCACTGCCATACTCCTGTAAATTCTCTACAATCTTTTTTTCCGTACCCTGATCCATCGAACTTGTTGGCTCATCTAGTAATAATAGCTGAGGATTATGCAAAAGGGCTCTCGCAAGATTTATTGATTGCTTTTGTCCTCCCGAAAGACCGATGCCCCTTTCTTTAATCTCAAAATCATAACCCTTCGGATTTGAAGAGACAAAATCATCAACCCCAGAAATTTTTGCCAAAGATAAAATATGATCATCGTCATATTCCAATAGACCTAATTGTATATTTTCTTTAATTGTTCCAGAAAAGAGCCAAGAATCTTGTAACATCACTCCAATATTGTGTTGCAAATCCGTTTTGTCTAACTGTCTTACATCTATTCCATCAATTAAAACTGCTCCCTCAGTTGGTTCATAAAGCCCTGAAATTAACTTAATGACGGTAGACTTTCCTGAACCCATTTTACCAACAACCGCTACCTTTTGACCTGGATTAATTTTTATTGATAAGTTTTTTATTGTTGGCTCAACAGCTCCTGGAAATGAGAAACTTACATTTTTGAATTCAATTGATCCAGTAACTTTTGGCCGGCTAACGTAATGATCGTTAACACTATTATTATTAAAGTTTTTAAGTAAAGCATTTAGCGATTTATAGGCGGTTAATGCGCCATTCACCCGCGTTAAGGCGTTTGCCAATTGAGCCAGAGGTGCAAGTGTTCTACCACCCAATATAACAGCCGCAATTAATGCACCTTGGGTTATTAAACCATCTCTTATCAAAAATACCCCATAAAAAATTGCACCAACTTGCGCATATTGTTGTACCGAAGCAGAGAAATTTACCAGAAATTGACTAATATTCCGTGACTTCCCACCTGATTGGGATTGACCGATTAAAGCTTCAATGTACCGAGACTTCATTAACTGCCCTGATCCTGTGGCATTTACTGTCTCGATACCAGATAGGGTTTCAACAAGAACCGATTGCTTATTCATACCGGTTTGTTGCGTTGACTTAGTTAAGCGTGCGATAAATGGTTGAATCAAAAGCCCCACAACAACAACCACTGGAACTGCTACAAGTGGCACTAGAGCCATTGGGCCTGCAATAAGAGAAATTACATATATAAAAAAGAAGGCAAAAGGGAGATCTACCAAAATAACTAATGTTGAAGAAGTGAAAAATTCTCTTAAAGTTTCAAATTCTTTAATTATACTAGCCATTGCTCCAGTTTTTTGACTTTGCTCTGCTGGTGTTAGAGATAAAACCCTATCAAAAAGAGTATTTGATACCTCTATGTCAGCTGCTTTACTCGCTTTATCAATAAATCTACCTCTAATCGTCCTTATAATAAAATCAAAGCTTAAAGCTATAACCACACCAACACTAAGTGCAATTAAACTTTCCACCGCAGAGTTTGGTATTATTCTGTCGTATACAGTCATTGTAAAAATTGATGTCGTTAAGGCCAAAAAATTTGAAATTACAGAAGCGATAATAACCTGAATATACAACCACCTACTACTTTTAAACGCTCCAAAAAACCAGTGTCCACGACTTTGTTGAATTTCAAAGTCAGAGAGCTTTCTGACCGATATCACATAGCCAGAGAAGATTTTTTCAAACTCATCTTTATCTATATTTTCAATTTTTTTGGCAGTCTTATCTCTAATTACAACAAAAGAACCATCAGCTTTTCTTTCGAGTAATACGATTGGGGTTTGGTCTACATCAAAAGCTATTAAGGGAAGATCTTCTAGCTCAAGTTGTTGTAAAGATGCATGTCTGAATTGAGCCTCAAAGCCTAGCTTCTGAAATGAGACACAGGCCTCCTTTGGTCCAAAAGTTTCGAAGTTTGACCCAACTAAGCGCCTTATGGAAGCAACACTCTTTCGACGTCCATTTGCTTCACAGACCCGTCTAACTGCCATTTCCAGGGTTATTGCATCACTTTGGTCATTTTTTTTAATTTCATCCATCGATCTAGAACCAAATAAGCCTTTCCACTCACATTACCTGCCATGTTCAATACATAAGTTCAGTTAACTTAAAATAAAACGCTTAGGTTAATCCTTTTCTTTAATGGAACCTTTTAGATCAATTAAAGCCTGCTTTCTAGCTAGCATATCTCTGTCCAGAGAAAAACGATTTTCCTGAATATCTCGATCTAAACGACGCAAAAAATTAACTATATTTCGAGATTTTTCATTCATGTCGCTTACCCGATGACTTTCACCATCAATATTAACAGTTGGAGACTCAGTCGTTTCAGTGGCTCCATTTGCAGCATTTTTTTCCATGTCCAATTCTTTTGCCATCGCTTGATCCAATTCTGATATTATTAAAAAATAAATTATATAATTAGTTCAGAT
This sequence comes from Paracoccaceae bacterium, assembly GCA_028112705.1. Classification (GTDB taxonomy): domain Bacteria; phylum Pseudomonadota; class Alphaproteobacteria; order Rhodobacterales; family Rhodobacteraceae. The sequence continues at coordinate 5,909 of JAOGYN010000014.1, forward strand.
GTTTAATTACTTAACCTAGTTATTACAACCCATTACTATTTCAAGATGGTGGCACATACACATTCAACATGGTGGCACATACACATTTTGATTAAATTATTAATAGTAAAATCTTTAGAAACCAACCATAAATAATGTAATTAAATGGAAAGTAATATCAAGCTACAGTATCATTATATAAATATTCAACATCTTTCCAACAATCAGTTGGAAAAATCCAATATAACGATAGAGTAACCTGCCCTATATTTCGAAGCCCATGCTTCTCATTTTTTGGTATGTATATACTTGTTTCCGGAAATACCTCTCGAGTATCAGCCTTACTTAGAAGTAATCCTCTACCCGTTCTTATTATGTAAATCTCTTGTGGGCTATGATGATGTAAGGGTAACTCGGCACCTGGTTTAAGCTCCACAACACCCAGCGACAAACCATGATTTTCTATTTTGGTTGAATCAATTAATAATTGATAATGCAAACCGGGAAATTCTTTATCAAACTCCCAATTACATTCGCTCTCCTTGATAATAACAGTTTTTTCCATTTCACACTTTTTCATCCTTTTTCTCTTTGTGCCAAAATGGCACAAAAACTATTAAAGCTAATATGATAGTTCCTGCCAGAATATTAAACACTGTTTCATAACTCAATACGCTCAAGAGTATACCTGCTATTATTGGGCCAATCACTTTTCCAAAGTTTCGCAGTGCACCATAAAAACCCATTGCAGCTCCAAGATAGTTACCACGGGCACTCTTTGAGAGAAGTGCAACACTAGAAGGGAAAATTAAACCCTGGCCAATACCAAATAAAATAGCCGACAATAAAAACAAACCATCCGTTAGGTTAGTCAAAAGATACAAACCCAAAGAAAGTAGAACCATACCGAGAATAATTATTAAAGACTGCCCATATTCATCTGACAACTTTCCACCAACTGGACGAAATACCAGATGAGCAAGCTCTTGCACGAAAAAAAACAAACCAGCCTGTAGAACTGTTCCACCTTCTTGAGAAATTATAAACAATGGTAAAAATGCTTTAACTGCGTAAATGGTTAAGTAAACCATTAACTCTAAAAAACCCGCCAACCAAATCGATGGAATTTTAATACTATACTTAAACGAATTAAAAAAATGATTAACAATTGAAACTTGTTTTCGAGGCTTCTCGGCCAGATCTTCAGTTAACAAAAAGATTGGGATCATCCCAAATAATGAGCAGAATCCAATTAATAAAAAAACTGTCTGAAAATTTAAAAAAGTTAATAAAATACCAGCTATCAGTGGTGCTATCAGTGAGGCAAGTAACCGTGACATTCCAAAGTATGCAATTCGTTCTCCAAGACCCCGTGCGTTAATTCCTGCAACATAAGCTAAACTTACTGGTCCAAATATTGCAGTTGAAATGCCATGGAAAAGTCTCAATACCATCAATTCCTGTTCTGTTGTAACGAATTGATATAAAAATGGCATGCCCGAAAACAAAATGGTAGCAACTAACAACCACAACTTTCTGCCCCATCTATCCGAAAGTATACCAAATACTGGTTTCAACAACATTCCAGTCATCGTAGACACTGAAATGATAAAACCAATAATTAGCTCTCCAGCACCAATTGACGCAGCAAATAATGGTAATAATGGCGTCTTACCAATTTGATAAAAACCACGCATAATAAAATCAGAAACAAATAGTAGCGCAAGGTTACTTCTCAGAATTAGTAATTTTCTAATACTTTCCAACATTTACTATGTAGCTACCATCCAGTCTTAGGAGCGCCAACACTGCTGGCAGAAATTGCTGGAGGGCTGGCCTTGGCAATTAACACATTAAAATCTGCAATATCTTTACTTATTAAATCATCTAATTCTGTCAATACACTATCGACCTTTAGGAAAACATCATCAGTTACTTCTTTTGTTTGGGATGGTGGCTTCGTATCTGCTATTTTAATAACCCAAAGTAAGTTAATTAAAGTATCATCAAATCCAGCGGCATGCCGTAAAACATCACGCGGTGTCTCTCTTTTTGTATCAATCAATCGACCTTCTATCTTGCCTAATTGCTCCACCAATATATCCACTTTCCCACTTTCATCCGGAATAATTTTATGCATATTTTGAAGCTGTTTTTTCATTAATCGAATTCTATTAACTGCAATATTTAAATCAGAAAGCTTAGATGCAACACTTTCATAAAGGTCATGTTGTAAGGAAAAATCTTCTTCTGAGACTTCTATTCTTGGGTCACTTATTACTTCAAGTTTATGTTCCTTAACATCACCGTCAACATCTAATATAACTTGGTATTTTCCAGGCGTTACCTTTGCTCCAGGAGGTCCACCACCTTCTTTTGAAAATGGTTCATACTTTTTTACTTTTAAGCTATCATCCAGACCTATTGGGCTATCTTCGGTCAAATCCCAAATAAAACGATTGAGCCCTTCAAAAGAGCTAGGTTTACGAGGATCATCAGTTTTTTTATTGGATAAACCACAATTAGCAATGGTTTTTCCTAAGCTATCTTTGATTAAAATTTTAACGTCCTTACCAACAGATTTTTCATCCAGCCAGTAATATAAGATAGCTCCTAATGGTGGGTTTTCTCCAGTATCTAAATACTTTCGTTCCTTCCTACCATCAGGCAATTCAGTCATGTAAGAGGTTCCATTAACACCAAACGCTGGACTATAATCTTTCCCATCTCCATTAAATATTCCAGCACTCCAATGAATATTTTGGCGAATTGCAGCTCGTGGCGCAATTAATTCACAATTGGAACTGTTCACTGAAACCGAGCGTAACGGAGAAATATCATCCAAAATCCAAAAAGACCTACCATGGGTAGCCACCACCAAATCATCATCTTTTATCTTAAGGTCATAAACAGGGACAACTGGAAACTTCCCTTGCATCCTATCCCACGTGTCACCATCATTATTTGAAACAAAAATACCGGTCTCAGTTCCAGTAAAAAGCAATCCAGGCTTCTTAATATCTTCCCGAACAACTCTAGTAATTTCATTTTGCGGTAATGATTGCGATATTACCGCCCATGTTCGGCCACTATCGCTGCTTTTAAATAAATACGGTTTGTAGTCAGATAATTTGAACCTAGTTGCTGAAACATAGATAGTATCTGGATCATGCGTTGATAATTCTACATTACCGACATAAGCCCATTCAGGCATTTCATTTGGAGTTACATTCTCCCACGTTTCACCCTCATTCCGACTTACGTGAACCAACCCATCATCTGTTGAGGCCCACAGCTCCCCTTTTCTATGTATCGATTCAACGACTGAAGCACAGCTGGCATATTGTTCAGCGCCTGCGCTGTCTCTTGTCAAAGGCCCTCCAGAAAAATCAAGTTTCTCTATGTCATTTCTACTTAAATCTGGAGAGATACAATCCCAACTCATACCTTCATCTCTAGTTCTAAATACATGATTTCCACCTACATATATTGTGCCTACATCATGGGGAGAGAAGATGATTGGGAACGTCCAAGCAAATCGATACTTAAGATCCTTGGGTGCTAGACCAGTAGATTCTTCTGGCCAAACATTAATTAATTTCATTTGTCGCGTATTATGGTCATATCTCTGCAGGGCACCATTTCCTCCAGGGCTCGAACCAACTGCACCAATATAAACAATATTTGCATCCTCTGGATGGACAGCTATAAAACCACTTTCTCCTGTGCCTGGCAAAGTCGTGTCACCAAGAGTAATCATACCCCATTCAGTCTGACTGGGTACCGAAATTGAGGTATTATCTTGCTGGGTTGCGTAAACGCGGTAAGGATATTGATTATCAATATCCATTCTATAAAATTGTGCAGTATTCTGGTTGTAAATTGAAGACCAGCTGTTGCCACCATTATAGCTCACACATGCTCCACCATCATTACCCTCTATCATTCTACTTGGATTTAACGGATCAATCCAAAGATCATGATTATCACCATGAGGTGTTGTGATTTCATTAAAACTAATACCCCCATCTGTAGACTTCCACATTTGATAATTAGTTACATAAACAGTATCAGCATGAACTGGATCAGAGAAAATATGTGTGTAATACCATGGCCTATGAATCAAATCCCTATTGGGGCATGTTAACTTCCAACTAAGACCATAATCTTCAGATAGATATAGTCCTGTATTATCTTCATCACCTTCAACTAACGCAAACACCCGTCCCTGCTTAGCGGCAGAAATACTGACACCAATTTTTCCTAGTAATCCCTTAGCAAATCCATGATTAACTGACACCTCTTCCCAAGTATCTCCACCATCTAGTGATCTAAACAAAGCACTACCTGGGCCACCAGAAGACAAGTGCCAAAATTTTCTATTAGCTTCCCACATTGCAGCAAACAAAATACGAGGGTTAGATGGATCCATTGAAAGATCAATTGCCCCAGCTTTATCACTCTGATATAAAATTCGTTCCCAATTGGTACCCCCATCAGTAGACCGGTAAACCCCTCGATCCGAATTAGGTCCAAAGGCATCACCAAATGCAGCTACATAAACAAGATCAGGATTATTTGGATCAATGCGAATTTCACCAATTTGTTTAGTGTTTTCTAACCCAATATGTTTCCAAGTTCTTCCAGCGTCAGTTGACTTGTACATCCCGTCACCAAATGAAACATCAATTCTGATCGTCGTTTCACCAGTCCCAGCATAAATCACATTACTATCAGAAGGTGCGACAGCCAGCGCACCTATTGTTGCACTTGTTAAATACCCATCAGATACACATTCCCAATACGTACCACCATCCGTGGTTTTCCATATTCCACCGGCGCAGGCTCCAAAATAAAAAGTCATGGCGTCATGATAATCACCAGAGACCGCGACAACTCTTCCACCTCTTGGAGGTCCTATACAACGCCAATGTAATGCATCAGAATTTATCATTTGATTTAACTTAGTCATGCTGTTCACCCAATTCTAATAAATATAATTACGTCAAGTCATGACAATTTTAGTGTCGGCTGTAAATATTTTTTTTATCAAAGAGAGGTAATCTATTTACAGTACACAAGATCTCAGTTTAGATTTTGGTTATCACTTTTTGAAAGAGGCCAAAATGAATAAGTTTAACACTGACGAAATTATAACAAACGATGCTCACTTAATTCAATCTTTTGCTGATCTAAATGGATTAAAACAGGCAGACGCACGGACAGTAATTGTTGAAGCTGAAGGAGCTTACGTCACCGATAGTGAGGGAAATAAACTTATTGATGGTATTGGCGGGCTCTGGTGCGTTAATGTTGGTCATGGCAGACGAGAAATAATCGATGCCATTACAGAACAGCTAAAAACACTAGATTTTTACTCAACTTTTTACAATTTCACACACCCAACTGCGGCAGCGCTAGCAACAAAAATAGCGAATCTTGCACCGGGAAACCTAAACAGGGTATATTTTAGTAATTCTGGGTCAGTCGCAAATGATACTTCAATAAGGATACTACATCATTACAATAACAGACTTGGAAAAACTCAAAAAAAGAAAATTCTATCCCGCATAGGCGCGTATCATGGATCAACCCATTTAGCGATGGCAATGACTACTCCTGCTTATAGCGAAGGCTGGGATACAGAAGACAATCTTGTTCATCACTTAATGTCTCCATATTCTTATCGCGAAGCAGACAATATGACAGATGATGAATTTTTAGATGTATTAGCTGAAGACATGACCACTAATATACATAATATTGGAGCAGAAAATATAGCAGCGTTTATAGCTGAACCTTTAATGGGCGCTGGAGGGATTATTGTTGCTCCAGATGGATATCACCAAAGAATGCGTGAAATTACAGCAGAAAACGATATAAAGTACATTGCCGATGAAGTTGTGACCGCATTTGGACGCCTAGGTCATATGTTTTCCTCCAAAGATAAGTACGGAATGCAACCAGACATAATTAATACTGCAAAAGGTTTAACTTCGGGATATCAACCCCTCGCAGCCACAATTATTTCTGATGAAATATATGATGTAATATCTGAACCTGGAGCAAAGTTTCTGCATGGAATGACTTACTCAGGACATCCAGCCGCTGCAGCCGCAGCTTTAGCAAATATAGAAATTTTAGAAAGTGAGAAAATTCCACAGCAAGTTCAAACTACCGGAAAATACTTTGAAAATACGTTAAAAGGGTTATCAGATATGGATATTGTTGGTGAAGTCCGTGGTAGTCACTTCATGATGGGAATTGAGTTTGTGGAAGATAAAGAAACCAAGCTGGCATTTCATGATGATAAAAATGTTGCACTTCGTCTTCAACAACACGCTCAGAAGCGCGGATTAATCGCTCGTCCTTTAGGAAATATATTAATATTATCACCCACATTGATCTTAACTGAAAACGAGATCGATAACATAGGTGGAATTTTGAAAGAAAGTATTGAGGCTGTTACTAAAGAGCTTTTATAAAGTATAATTTGACTTTAAAGAAAGAAATTAACTGGTGAAAAACCCCTTCGTGCCGATAAATACTATCGTATCAAAAGGTGTAAGTACAGACAGATATAATATTCGTGCGTTAACGATTAATGATCTGATAAAAGACTATGATGCCGTTATGAGCAGTTTTGACCGTCTTAAAGGTGTATTTGGCCCTAAAGATACATGGCCAGAAGGACTTACCATAGAAGACAACTTAATTGATCTTGGTTGGCATCAAAAAGAGTTCCAAAATAAGAGTTCATTCGCATTTACCGTCATGTCTAAAGATGAAAAAATATGTTTGGGATGTGTTTATATAAACCCACCCTCCAAATTATCTTTTGATTCAGAAGTCATTTTATGGATCAGAGAAAGTGAAATGGCTACAGGGTTAGATAATCATTTATTTTCCACAGTTAAAAACTGGGTGAAAACTGATTGGTGGTTTAATAATGTGGCGTATCCTGGCAGGGACATTTCATGGGATGATTGGGAGGAATTACCTTAAAAATAACTAACAAGTTATTTGAGAAACCATATATTTGACCAATAAGTTTTTGACAAAATAAAATAATTAGCACAAATTAAACAAGAATAGTTAACTGGAGAAGTTTCATGCCCCAAGATTCAAAAAACCTACCTGAAAAGTTCAGCCTTAGACGAAGGTCTCTTAACGGAAGTACGACTCCATTATCCACATTTGGATTTAAAAATGAAACTGATCAATTAACTGATGTACTGTTAGGTTCACCCGCACACTTAAAACATCTTTCAACATCCAGCTTATCTCGCAAACACTTACGGGAAGCGCCTTGTAATATTCAAGTCGCACAGGCCCAACACGCAGAACTAGTTTCCGCTTATGAACATTTTGGCGTAAAAATACATATGTTAAAGCCAGAGCCTGAACTCCCAATGCAGGTGTACTCTAGAGATAGCTCCGTTATGACGCCATATGGACCAATAATTACTGCAATGGCAAATTGGTGGCGTAGAGGTGAAAATTACGCAGCTATCAGAGCCTACGAAAAACTTGGCATTCCAATTTATGATATGGTTACAGCTGGAACGTTTGAGGGTGGCGACTTTAACGTTATTGAAGAAGGGTGTGTCTTAATTGGGTGCGGTGGTGCTCGAACTCAAGAGGAAGGAGCGCTACAGGTAAAACAATGGTTTGATGCAGAAGGTTGGGAAACACGATTGGCATTTATTGACGAATATTATGTGCATATCGATTTAATGGTAGTTCCAATTGCAGAAAAATTAACTGCAGTATGCTTGGCTTGTACAGAGCCAGGAATAGTTGATTGGTTAAAATCAAAAGGTCATGAAATAATAGATGTACCTTTTAAGGATACAATGGCTTTAGGATGTAATTTTATGTCCCTTGGAAAAGATCGGGTAATAGCACCAACTGCTTCAAAAACATTAGCAGAGCAATTAAAAGCTAGGGGATTTGAGGTGGCATTAGTAGATACATCAGAAATATCAAAAACAGGCGGTGGAATACACTGTATGGCACAGGCACTTAAACGGATTATTAATTGAATTAACAACTTTTAATATAAAGTTTTTTCATACATTTTCTGAATTTCTTCTTGTGTTAAGTCCGGTACAGAGTGACCTTTCGCATGGCCTTTAACAATCTCGTAAAGATTCGGTAATGGCCTTTTCTTGGACCAAGTATCAGTTTTCCAAAGTCCGGCTCTCAGTGGTGCTTTTCCACAATGCATAAACACTTCATCAACCGTTATTTTAGTTACAGTTTTTGGAACCCTTCCATTTAAGGCATAATCCTTACAAACTTTTGAATCCATGATGATTTCCGCAGTTCCATTTACTCTTAGTGTTTCATCAATAGTGGGTATTAGAAATAACATCCCAACATTTGGATGTTTTAGCAAATTTATAAGACCATCGATACGATTGTTGCCAGGTCGGTCTGGAATTATTAATGATTTTGCATCAACTACCTTTACAAAACCCGCTGGATCTCCTTTTGGCGAAACATCTAATGCGGTTCCATCAGAAGTTGCAAGAATGCAAAATGTTGAATTGGCAATAAATTTCATACAATTTTTATCAAGAGCACTAATTGTCTTAACAGCTGCTACCGGACTTACATCACCATAAAGCTCTCGTAAACATTTTTCAGATACAGTTGACATGCAGTTTCCTCCTAAAATACAATCGTACCAATACATTATTTCTACTCTTAATTAATATCAGGGTTTTATCAACTCGATACCATGTGTGAGTTCTTTTTAAAGTTAAAAAATTATAATCATAAAAACGGGGTTTTTAATGCAAATTATAAAAGCTGGAAGTCGACCTACAAAAAAAGCATCAGACAAGTGGTTCACTGGAGTGGTTTGGCAAGATGCTATTGTTGAGGCGCCAGAGCCAGCTCGAGTAAGAGCATTGCGTGTTAGCTTTGAACCTGGCTCCCGCACCGCTTGGCATTCTCATCCACTTGGCCAAACACTGTATATTGTAAATGGGCAAGGTTTAATTGGCTTACGGGAGGAAAAACCACAATTAATGCATATTGGAGATACTATTTGGATTCCACCCAATGAAGAACATTGGCACGGCGCCACTAAAAAAAACAGTATGACGCATATTGCAATACAAGAAGCATTAAACGGGGAAGTAGCAAAGTGGTTAGAACTAGTAAATGATAAGGAATATCAAGTCACATAAGGGTTATATTTAAAACTGCTTCGACAAGCTAACTGATAACTTTAAGCCCTTTTTTTGCTTTGCAGTATCTAATGCGTAGCCTTGATAATAAATCCGACTCGTAAGCTCTAAAGAAGCTAAGTCAAATTTTGTTCCCACTGAAAAATCATAACCGGAAACTGATTTAGAACTTAAACGATGGGAACTCAATGATGGCACATTAATATTAATTTTCGAAATAGACCAAAGTAAATCATGTTTTGAAAATTTATGCTCAGCAAAAATATTCAAGGATCGACTTGCCGTGTCTATTGACGCTCCCATTGTTTTACCATGATGAGTGTAACCAGATGTGTAGTAACTATTATTGTAGGCTGTATTTGGACCACACCACCCATTCTTAGTCGTTGAAATAACAGTATTTAAGCCCTCAATAGAAAATTTCGATGGTATCGAAGAAATTGTGGAGCTAATCTCAAATCCAGCCAGATGCATGAAGCAACTTGGTAAGTATCCAGCTTCATCCTCACCTATCATCTGCCCATAGATTTTAACTGGTACTTTACCTCTTAGAACTTCGTAGGAAACACCCAATCCCGCAAGTTGATTGGCCTCATCACCCATATCAATTTGACCTAAAATCAAACCAAAAAGTGTTTTAAAGCTTTCAGACCTTCCTTTACCACCAAATTGAGCTGTCCTAACTAAGTCTATTTCCAAACCGTCTAATGGTTTAAATTTAACTCTAGCACCAGCTATTTTCGCATGTTCAATATTTCGGTTTTTTCCCAGTGATCCAATAAAAACCTCTGCGCTCCATTTTCCCATCCAACTCAAAAATTTACTGTTAAACTTTTGCTCACTTTTAGTTTGAACATAGAAAGACTGAAAGGGCCTAGCATTCCGAGACAATATAAGCGAATTCGTGCTAGAAGGTGACCAATGCCGTTCTTTTAAACCGTATCCAAAGGCCCAGTTATTTGGGGAATAAGACATATAAGATCCGTCAAAGTACAGTATTTCTGATTCATCTGACTTTGCAATCTGTAAGCGGTATTTAAATTTATTTTTTTGGCCTGAAAGATCCAAACTATGGAAACTAAAACTATCTGTTCCAGTGTGAGTTCTTTGACCATTCCATTTGCCTGATGACAAGCTTGTAGAAACATTGGCAATTAGTTCTGAAGCCGCAATCGAACCGAAGACTATTACAGAAAAAAAAAGGGTTAAAGATAAGAAAAATATTTTTAGCAAAGTAACCCTCTCTAAAACAAAAAAAATATAGAAATGCTTTATCAGTTAACGGGAGTTACACAAGCTCTTATGCTCTTATTAATTTTTATATTAGATATTATTACTGCATTGTTAAATCAAATGGCATAGTTTTATAAAATGCGTGAAAAAAATTACAAACCACTTCAAAATGCAACACTTTCACAAAAAATATTACTATGTGTAACTGCTCCTTTGTAAGCATCATGAAAAGGTTAAAATTTAGTCAAATTTATAAAATTTGATGTCTTTTTCCCAATACTGTATGAAAAAAACAGGGTATGATCATGACATTTGCCCCTTTTATAAAGTAAAATTTAATAAACCCTATAATTTTGTCTAAATGACTGTCTCTTTCTATTCAAATTTGTTCACAACCTTACTCTCTGCCCAACATGATCTTAAACCAGTTCGTCGCAGTAAACATGGATTCCTCCCTTTTTACTATTTAATAATTTGCTACTTGATAATTTTAATCCTTCTTAGAAACTTTTTTTGCATATTGGAAAAATATTTAAATTGACCAGCCAAAGTTCCAAAAGTAATTAAAAGGATATTGTAGCAGATCAAGACTATTAATATTTTAACAATTAAATAAAATGGATAAAATGTAATAAAGCTTTTTAAATTAATAAACTGTATAATTGGCTCAGTTACCGTCACAGATAAACTACCTGTAATAGCAAAAACAGAAAAAATAATAACAAGATGGCTTAAGGAACTAGCATGAAATACTTTTATCATCTTTTGCATCATATTGATTTATCCATTATTTTTTTATTAACTTAAATAAAGTCAAAACGTTTCAAAACTGTCGCTCATAAATAATAAATGGAGCCAATTTTGCTATCTTATCATAAAGCACTCTAGCAGTTTTATTGGATTGCTCTGTTTGCCAGTAAACAGTGGGGCTATTGTTATCATCAGCAGCTTTATAAACTGCCTCAATTAACAAGCGTCCAGCGCCCTGCCCCCTAAACTCTGGTACTGTATATAAGTCCTGCAAATAGGTAGCATCCTCTAGTTTCCAATTATCATTATGATAAATGTAGTGCACTAAACCAATTAATTTATTATCTGTTTCAGCTACAAAAGCATTTTGAGATTTTATATTAATATTTATTAATCTTTTAAACGTATTCTTGTAAACCTCTTCACTCAATTGTGTTTCATAAAAAGTTAAATATTGTTGCCACAAACCACACCATTCCATAAAATCAGTTTCTGTTAAGCTTCGTATCAAAATTTTCATGCTTGCACCTACACTATTAAATTTTAAAGAAATTTACTGTGCAATTATAAAAATTGCATTACTTACTCAAATAATTCGTGAGCAAACTCTAGAGCAGAACTTAATTGGTCAATTTCTTCAGTAGTATTATACATTCCAAAACTAGCCCTACAAGTCGCACTAACTTTCAAAAACTCCATTAATGGTTGTGCACAATGATGGCCTGCTCGCACTGCGATTCCACGTCGATCAACTATTGTCGATATATCATGGGCATGCGCATTTCCACGCATTGTAAAGGAAAAGATAGCACCTTTATTAGACGCATTGCCCTGAATATCCAACCAATCTAAGTTTCCTAATTTTGTTTGAGCATAAATTTTTAATTGCTCTTCATGCTTGTAAATATTTTCCATCCCAATCGACATTAAATAATCAAGCGCGACACCAAGACCGATCGATTCTACAATAGGTGGAGTTCCAGCCTCGAATTTATGAGGTGCCTCATTATAACTCACAAATTCTTTACTAACTTCTTTAATCATATCCCCACCGCCCATAAACGGTCTCATTTCTTCTAGTCTTTCTCTCTTAACGTAGACAGCTCCAGATCCAGAGGGTCCGTAAAGTTTATGCCCCGTGATCGTAAAAAAGTCACAACCAAGTTCTTTTACATTAATCGGCATGTGCACTGCAGATTGGCTCCCATCAACAAGCACAGCAATATCTCTATCTTTAACACCTTCACATATTTTCTTTACATCAACTACGGTTCCCAAAACGTTCGACATCTGTGTAATAGCGATCATTTTTGTTTTCGACGTAATAGCATTTAATACTTCTTGGGCCTCTAACTCTCCAATTGCATTTGGCTCCACCCATTTAAGCACTACTCCTTGACGTTCTCTTAAAAAATGCCAAGGCACTATATTTGCATGATGCTCCATAACAGATAAAATAATCTCATCACCAGCTTTTAATCTTGGTGCGGCCCACCCATAAGAAATCATATTAATACCCTCTGTGGTACCAGAATTTAGCAAAATCTCATCAAGATATTCCGCACCCAAAAATCGTTTAACTTTTTCTCGAACAGCTTCATAATTCTCTGTAGCTAAATTAGATAAGAAATGAAGACCTCGGTGCACGTTTGAATATTCATTTGCATAAGTGTTTGTAATTGCATCTATAACGCACTTTGGTTTTTGGGCAGACGCACCGTTATCAAGATATATTAACGGCTTTCCATGCACTTTGCGCGCCAAAATTGGAAAGTCATTTCGAATTTTTTCTAAGTCAAACATTAAAACCTCAACCTCTACTCTTTTTTTTAAAAATAAAGAGTGTTTCACGATTATTTATCATACATTGATAACTAAGGCTAATATCTGTTTTGTAAATATTTAATATTAAAACTTATTATTAATATGAAAACTTATTATTAAATCATAATTTTATTAAGCGCGTTTTAAATTTTAACATATTTTTTTGATACCATAATGCAGAATTTGTTATCTCGTTAATTGCTTTATCATCAAGTGGTTTAACTACCCGGCCAGGAACTCCCATAACCAACGACCCAGGTGGGATTTCTTTTCCCTCAGGTATGAGCGCACCAGCACCAATCAAACAATTCTCCCCTATTTTCGCACCATTTAAGATAGTAGCTCCCATGCCAATGAGACTATTAGACCCAATATTACAACCGTGAAGCATCGCCTTATGGCCAATCGTACAATTTGTTCCAATAATTAAGGGATACCCAATATCTGTGTGTAAAACAGAGTTTTCTTGGACGTTTGATCCAGTACCAATATTTATGACTTCATTATCACCTCTTATTGTGGCACCAAACCAAATTGACACGCCTTCCTGTAAAACAACATTTCCAATAACATTCGCATCATCAGCGATCCAAAAACTATTATCTTTGGGTAGAACAGGTTGCATCCCATCAATTGCGTACAAAGTCATTAGGTTTTTCCTTCAATTTCATTATATTCGTTTTGCAAATTTCGAACATGTTCAACAAGTTTTGGTTGACGTGTTCGTCTCATGCGCTCAGCAGCCAAAATCGTCTTTATAGCGTTTCCAGTTTCATCTAAATCCTCATTTATAAGAACATAGTCATACTCACCCCAGTGGCTAATTTCAGATTTTGACTTTCGCATACGATCACTCACAACCTCCACACTATCTTGGGCTCGGTTAAATAAACGGCTCTCTAATTCATCAATAGATGGTGGTAAAATAAAGAAACTAATCACGTCGTCCTGCAAACTTGAATTGCTGATCTGTTGGCCTCCTTGCCAATCAATATCAAATAAAACATCGCTGCCATTTTTTAATGCTTTTTCAACCGGCTGCACAGGTGACCCATACATATGCCCAAAGACTTCTGCATGCTCCAACATCATATCAGAATCTACTAAAACCTTAAATTCATCTACTGTGGCAAAATTATATTCCCGACCATTCTTCTCACCAGGTCTTGAATCTCTTGTAGTGGATGAAACTGAAAAAACTATATCCTCATCCCACTCCATTAATTCTTTAGCTAGAGAGGATTTTCCAGCACCCGAGGGGGATGATAGGATTATTAAAATACCACGCCTATCATTCTTCATAACTTACTCCACATTTTGAACTTGCTCTCGCAATTGATCTATCACCACTTTTAGCTCCAAACCTATTTCAGTCAATCCAATATCATTTGCTTTAGAGCATAAAGTGTTTGTTTCACGATTAAATTCTTGAAGCAAAAAATCTAACTTTCGACCAGAAGGTAAACCTGAGTAAATTAATTTTTTTGCGCTCTTAACGTGGCTATGCAACCGATCAACTTCTTCAGAAACATCAGATTTTACTGTCAACAATGCAAGTTCTTGAGCCACGCGATCTTTATCAATTTGATCAACATTTTCAATTATTTTTCTTAGATTATTTTTAAATCGAGCACTAAGGTTAGCTTGTCGTTTTATTAAAACTTTATCTGTTTTTTCCAACAGATCTGAAATAAGATTCATATTTCTTAATAAAATATTTTTTAATTCTAAGCCCTCTTCAGCACGAGATTGTAAAAAATCTTCCAAAACTTTATTAAAGTTTACTATTAGTGGTCCTTTTACATTTTCAAAAACTAATTCTTCAAAATCACCATATTCTAACACCCCCTTTATCTTTAAATAGTCAGATGCTTTAGATGCAACAAGTGGAATGCCCTTATTCTCTGCTTCCTTTTGAATAATTTCTTGAGAATTTAATACTGACTTAAAAAAAACCTCATTCAACCGAAGACTTTCGCTAGTTCTCTTTATATCTTTCCGCAAATTCAAAGAAATATTACCCCGGTTTAAAACCTCAGCAAGATTCAACTTAAATTGGGCTTCCAAGGCTTCAAATCCTTCAGGAAAGCGTGAACGAATATCTAGACCTCGGCCATTAACACTTTTTAGCTCTAAAGAGAAATTAACATTTTCAGAAATCCATTCTAAAGATGCAAAGCCTGTCATGGAATTAACCATTTTATATTTTTACCATTGTTTTTAGTTCAAGTTATAAGATTTTATAAATCATTGATTATTATCTAATTTTTGAGAAAATTTATTGTTTTGAGAAATTTCTTCAGCTACCAGAAATGCAAGTTCCAAAGCTTGGCTAGCATTTAATCTCGGGTCGCAAGCTGTATGATATCTATCTGACAAATCTTCATCTGAAACTGCTCTTAAGCCCCCAGTACATTCTGTCACATCCTTACCTGTCATTTCAAAATGAACTCCACCAGGGTGACTGCCTTCCGCATTATGAATACCAAAAAACTCTCTTACTTCTCTTAGTACACTTTCGAATGGTCTAGTTTTGTATCCTGTTGAGGATTTGATCGTATTTCCATGCATCGGATCACAAGACCAAACCACCTTAAAACCCTCTTTTTCAACTGCATTAATGAGGTTAGGTAAATGCTCTCCAACCAATCCAGCACCAAATCTAGCTATTAACGTTAATCTTCCAGGTTCATTTTCTGGATTTAGTGCTTCAATTAATTTCAGAAGGTCATCCTTACTAATCGAAGGGCCGCACTTTAGTCCAATTGGATTTTGAACCCCTTTGCAAAACTCCACATGTGCGCCATCAAGTTTTCGTGTCCGGTCTCCTATCCATATAAGGTGCCCTGAACCAGCGATAGGTAAGCCAGTAGTACTATCTATTCGACATAATGCCTCTTCATACTCCAATAATAAAGCTTCATGACTAGTATAAAAGTCAACCGCTCCTAAAGTATGAGAGTTTTTGCTTGTGACCCCCGCAGCAGTCATAAAATCAAGTGCATCTGAGATACGGTTTGCTACTGTTTCATATTTCTCTGCACCAGCTCCATCTAAAAAACCAAGCGTCCAACTGTGAACATGATGTATGTCGGCGTAACCACCTTGACTGAATGCTCTTAAAAGATTCAAGGACGCTGCAGATTGCGCATAAGCTTGCAACATTCTTTTGGGATTTGGCTTTCTAGCTTCAGAATTGAAAGCAATATCATTTATAATATCACCCCGATAGCTGGGTAGCTCTAATCCGTTAATTATTTCGGTATCTGAGGATCTAGGTTTAGCGAATTGCCCTGCCATCCGGCCAACTTTTATTACAGGGCACTTTGCCCCATAAGTAAGGACAACTGCCATTTGCAACATAACACGGAACGTATCTCTTATATTATCTGCACTAAATTCCTCAAAACTTTCTGCACAATCACCACCTTGCAGCAAAAAACCTTTACCGTTTGCAACATCACCTAATTGCCGCTTTAAGCTTCGCGCTTCACCCGCAAAAACTAATGGAGGATATTTGGAAAGCTGTGCCTCTACATCATGCAAAACTTTAGTATTTTGATAATTAGGCATCTGTACTCTTGGTTTTCTACGCCAATCAGATTTTTTCCAAATATCCATTCTGACTCCAATTCCAACAAAAATAAACTTCAAATTTCAAAAATTCGGTTACAAACCTTAACTTAACCTCTTGAATAGGATTTATAAACCTGTTTCTGCTTTACTAAGGCATACAATTTAAACGATTCTTAAGTAATTCGTTTCTTGTAAAGGTAGTTTGTAATGGTAGAGCAAAATTTTACGCAAAAAAAACGGTTTATCTTTCTTTTATTAGATAATTTTTCATTAATATCATTTGCCTGTGCTGTAGAACCTTTAAGATTGGCTAATCGCTATCATAGCAGTGAGTATTATGAGTGGAAAAGTGCTAGTGAAACTGGGAAAACTGCTGAATGCTCAGCTGGCACGCAATTCCAAGTTGATATGGGATTAGAGGAGATCAATCGAAATGATACAATTATTATCTGTGGTGGAATTAACGTTAAAGAACACACTTCTAAACCTATTTTAAATTGGTTAAGACGAGAAGCTAGACGAGGTGTGCATATTGGAGCCTTATGCACTGCAAGCTATGTTATGGCTAAGGCAGGCCTTTTGAATGGTAAGACAGCGACAATTCACTGGGAGAACTATGATAGCTTTGAAGAAGAGTTTGATGAAGTAGCACTCTCGAAATCGGTATTTGTGGTCGACGGCAATAGAAGCTCGGCGGCTGGAGGAATAGCGTCAATAGACCTAATCTTAAGAATTATTTCCGATGATTTGGGGCAAGATATAGCAAATACAGTGGCTGATCAATTGATTTATAACGCAATAAGAACTGAAAGAGATGGGCAGCGTCTATCAATTCCAACCAGAATTGGAGTTCGACACCCCAAGCTTTCACTAGTTATTCAAATGATGGAAAAAAATATTGAAGAACCTATTTCACCATCTATAATGGCAAGAGAAGTAGGCATGTCAACACGTCAATTAGAAAGATTATTTAGACGATACCTAAATAGATCTCCTAAAAGATATTACATGGAACTTAGATTACAAAAAGCTCGAAATCTATTAATGCAAACTGAAATGTCAGTAATAAATGTGGCATTAGCTTGTGGTTTTGCTTCACCTTCACATTTTTCGAAATGTTATAGATCTCACTACAACACAACTCCTTATCGCGAACGTGGAGCCCAGGGTGGTAAGGATATTTTAGTTAGAGCATCTTAACTTGGCGTGTTTTTAGACATTCTCAAATGAATTTATTATTTTTTACACTATAAAACCCATAAAAAATTCTGCAAATCATCAAAAAAACGAATTATTTAACCAATAGAGACTTTTCTTTTTAGAAAAAAATCAATATGCATAAGGTTCTGAATTATCCATGTAGGGAGAAAAACATGAAAAAGCTGCTTATAGCCACAACGGCATCAGCTCTTATTGCTGGCGCTGCGTTGGCAGAAGACATTAAATTAGGAATAGTATTTGGTTTTACGGGACCAATTGAATCATTAACACAACCAATGGCATCAGCTGCAGAAATGGCTATGAAAGAAGTATCCGATAGTGGTGCTCTTTTAGGCGGATCTTCTGTGACTTCTGTTAGAGGTGACTCAACTTGTATCGATAGTGCCGCTGCAGTTGCTGTTACTGAGAGATTAGTAACATCTGACAAAGTAAATGGTATTGTTGGTGGAGACTGTTCTGGTGTAACTGGAGCTATGCTTCAAAACGTTGCGAGACCAAATGGTATCGTTATGGTATCACCATCAGCCACATCACCAGCTCTATCAACTGCCGAAGATGACGGATTGTTCTTTCGAACAGCTCCTTCAGATGCTCGTCAGGGACAAGTTATGACAGAGATCATAATGGAAAGAGGCATAAACACCGTAGCTGTTACGTACACAAACAGTGACTATGGTAAAGGACTAGCAGACGCATTTGAGTCAGCTTTCGTTGCTGCTGGTGGTACTGTAACAATCAACCTAGCGCACGAAGATGGCAAAGCAGATTATTCTGCTGAAGTTGGATCTTTAGCATCTGCAGGTGGTGATATGTTAGTTGTAGCAGGATACATTGATCAAGGTGGTAATGGAATTATGAGAGCTGCTTTAGATACTGGAGCATTCGATCTATTCCATTTTCCAGATGGTATGATCAGTGTTAATTTAGAAGAAAACTTTGGTGACGAAGTAAATGGTTCTTCAGGTCAACACCCAGGAACAGACAGCCCAGGTGCAGCAAATGTAGCAGCAATGGCTGAAGCTAATGGTTTCGATGGTACTTCACCGTTCGCTCCAGAATCCTACGATGCAGCCGCGCTTATAATGTTAGCAATGCAAGCAGCAGGTTCTTCTTCTTCTGCTGATTACAAAAGCCATATTATGGGTGTTGCTAATGCGCCTGGTGTGAAGATTTTCCCAGGTGAATTGGCAAAAGGTCTTCAGATACTTGCCGATGGTGGTGAAGTTGATTACGTGGGCGGATCAGCAGTTGAGCTGATTGGACCAGGAGAATCTGCTGGTGCTTATCGTCAAATAATAATGAAAGATGGTAAAATCACGACGGCACAATATCGTTAATTCTATTTGAAATATGATTATAAAACAGCCCGAGGTTCTAGCCTTGGGCTGTTTGGTAAATAGGGCGCAGTTAAATGATAAAAGTAGAAAATATTCAAAAATACTTTGGTGGATTTTGCGCAGTAGACGGAGCATCTTTAAACATAAAAAAGGGATCTATTACTGGATTAATTGGTCCAAATGGTGCTGGTAAAACAACACTTTTTAATGTGATTGCAGGTGTGTTAAAACCAAACTCAGGCAAAGTGACAATGGAAGGTGAAGATGTAACTGGTCTACCACCCCATCAGTTATTTGGAAAAGGGCTATTAAGAACTTTTCAGATACCCCATGAGTTTGCTTCAATGACTGTTCGAGAAAATTTACTTATGGTTCCTGGCTCTCAGTCAGGCGAAGTTCTTTGGAAAACTTGGTTTTTAAGAAACCAGGTTGCTGAAGAAGAAAAAAAGATAATAGATAAAGCAAACGAAGTATTGGAATTCTTAACTATTGATCATCTAGCAGATGAACGAGCAGGTAATTTATCGGGCGGTCAAAAAAAATTACTTGAGCTTGGACGCACAATGATGGTTGATGCAAAAGTGGTATTTTTAGACGAAGTTGGAGCTGGTGTTAACAGAACTCTTCTTAAAACCATAGCAGATGCAATTATTAGGCTTAATAAGGAACGCGGTTACACATTTTGTGTAATCGAGCATGATATGGATTTTATATCTAAATTATGTGACCCTGTAATATGCATGGCTGAAGGTAAAGTATTAGCCGAAGGCACAATACAAGAAATTAAAGATAATGAACAAGTAATTGAAGCTTATCTTGGGACTGGACTAAAAAACAAAATAACGGCAGGTACAGCCTAAATGTATGACAATTCAGACATATTAAGCAGCCTTAAAAAGGTAATTTCAAATGAGTGAAAGTCCATTCTTAATTGGAGCCTCTATGACTGGCGGGTACGGCAAGGGAGCCGATATTCTACACAATTGTACGGTCGCGGTAAATAAAGGAGAAATTGCGGTAATTGTAGGTCCTAATGGTGCTGGAAAATCAACAGCAATGAAAGCCATTTTTGGTATGTTGGATATGCATACGGGCACGGTTACTATTGACGGTGAAGATATTACAAATCTGTCTCCTCAAAACCGAGTTGCGAAAGGAATGGCTTTTGTTCCTCAAAATCAAAATATTTTCACCTCTCTATCAGTTGAAGAAAATTTGGAAATGGGCGCTTTTTTACGCGAAGACGATATATCTAACACAATGTCGCAAGTTTTTGATCTTTTCCCAATCTTAAAAGAGAAAAGGAAACAGGCCGCAGGCGAGCTTTCAGGTGGACAACGACAGCAGGTTGCTGTTGGTCGAGCACTAATGACCCAACCCAAAGTACTGATGCTTGATGAACCAACAGCCGGGGTATCACCTATTGTGATGGATGAATTGTTTGACCGAATTATAGAGGTTGCCAGAACTGGGATTTCAATTTTAATGGTTGAGCAAAATGCAAGGCAGGCTTTGGCAATAGCAGATAAGGGTTATGTCCTTGTTCAAGGAGAAAATAGATTTACTGATACTGGTGCTAATCTTCTTGCAGATCCTGAAGTTCGAAAAAGCTTTTTGGGGGGTTGATCTTATTAATATATATATTTCCAGCCATATGAACTTTAAAATCTTTAAGAAAGAAGCTTAATGGATATACTTCATGCCTTAGTGGTCTTAGCTAATTTCATAATTGTTCCTGCTATTGCCTATGGTAGTCAATTAGCACTGGGCGCGCTCGGTATTACACTTATTGTTGGAGTCCTTAGGTTTTCAAACTTTGCTCATGGAGAAACAATGGCGTTTGGCACCATGGTTGTAATTCTTGTAACTTGGTGGTTCAAACATCTTGGAATATCTATTCACCCATTACCAACAGCTTTATTAGCTTTACCTTTTGGTATTATTGGATGCATTGCCATTGTACTTTTAACTGATAAATTTGTTTATAAGTTCTACCGAAAAACTAAATCATCGCCCGTAGTACTAGTGATGGCCTCATTAGGTGTCACATTCATTATGAATGGTGTAATCCGTTTCATAATTGGCCCTGGAGATCAGAGATTTGCCGATGGCCTTAGGTTCATAATTAAGGCACGCGAATTTAAAGAGATGACTGGATTAAAAGAAGGGCTAGCAATAAAGGTAACCCAAAGTATTACGCTGGTAACCGCAATAATTATAGTAGCAGCCTTATTTTGGTTTTTAAATAAAACTAGAACTGGCAAATCTATGAGAGCTTTCTCCGATAATGAAGATTTAGCTCTGTTATCTGGAATTAATCCCGAGCGTGTCGTGGCAATCACCTGGATTATTGTTGCTATTCTAGCAACAGTAGCGGGTACTTTATACGGCTTAGATAAAACCTTTAAGCCTTTTACCTACTTCCAGCTTCTTTTGCCAATGTTTGCCGCAGCAGTTGTTGGTGGCTTAGGAAATCCAGTAGGAGCAATTGTAGGTGGCTTTGTTATTGCATTCTCAGAAATATCAATAACTTACGCATATAAAAAAGTATTTACGTATTTACTCCCTAGTGACTTTGCTCCTACAACATTGGTCCAACTTTTATCAACAGACTATAAGTTTGCAGTATCATTTTCTATATTGGTCTTGGTCTTACTATTCCGACCAACTGGCTTGTTTAAAGGACAATCCACATGAACTATCGCAATATTTCCCTTTTCTCTATGGTTTTTGTATTTTTGATAATAGTAGGGCTTTTTCAAAGTTGGAATGTCGCTTTTGGTCTCTTAAATCTATGTTTATTATCAGCCATTATGTCCCTTGGAGTTAATATACAATGGGGTTATGCAGGCCTGTTCTCAATTGGTACTGTAGGTTTTGTTGCCTTAGGTGGGGTAGCAGCAGTGGTAACATCAATGCCTCCAGTGGAAGAGGCATGGAGAACTGGTGGACCCGGTGTGCTTACGGCATTACTAACTGCAGCAATTACAATAATTGCTGCCACTCAAATCTGGAAAAGAGTTGCACCTGGGATAATCCGAAATATATTAATGATCATAGTGTTAGTCGGTGGGTTCTTCCTTTTTAGAGGCCTATTGGACCCAGCGACCGCAATTATAGAAAAGATAAACCCCGCTGGAGAAGGTTATTTGGGCGGATTGGGTTTGCCAGTTATATTTTCTTGGATAGTGGGAGGATTATTTGCTGCAGGTGCTGCATGGGTAATTGGAAAGGTTTCATTGGGTCTGAGATCAGATTACCTGGCAATTGCCACACTGGGTATTGCTGAAATAATAATAGCCGTAATAAAAAATGAAGACTGGTTAACTCGCGGTGTCAAAAATGTAATCGGCATACCACGCCCTACTGCATATGAAGTAGATCTCCAGAAAAGTGAAACCTTTATTAGCAATGTTAACTGGCTTGGTATGGAGGTTATTCAAGCTTCATCGCTTTACGTCAAGTTTTCTTATGGCATTCTTTTTGTAATTGTTCTGGCCATTATAATGTGGCTTTCTGAAAAAGCACTTAATTCTCCTTGGGGAAGGATGATGCGTGCAATTCGTGATAACGAAGAAGCAGCTGAAGCAATGGGTAAAGATGTAACAAAACGCCATCTACAAGTATTTATTTTGGGCTCTGCCGTTTGCGGTATAGCCGGAGCTATGATGACATCATTAGATGGATTATTAACACCACAATCCTACCAACCACTAAGGTTTACATTTTTGATATGGGTAATGGTGATAGTTGGTGGTTCTGGGAATAACTGGGGGGCAGTCTTAGGTGGTTTTCTTTTATGGTTCTTCTGGATTGAAGTTGAACCAATGGGTCATTGGGTTTTATCAGTTCTGACTAGTGGACTACCTGATGACATGCCATTAAAAGAACACTTACTTAAATCAGCTGCACACATGAGGCTTATAACAATGGGTGCAATATTATTGTTAACTCTACGATTTGCACCAAAAGGTTTAATACCTGAAAAATAAATATCTACTGTAGTTTAAATCTTAAATTTAATTATCAGGTTTTACGATGCTAAATCGACTTAGCATAGAACTTTGAGAGATAAAAAAAGCAAACAAGACTAAAGGTAAAACAAAAGTTTTAAAACTGACCCAAGTATCTGTACTCATAAGGCGCCAAACTAATTCATTCGATACCGCTAAAATAAAGAAAAACAACGCTAACCTACGTGTCAAAATCATCCAGCCTTCTTGCTTTAAAGGCATCACTTCAGCCATAATTATTGCTAAAAAGCTTTTACCTCGCAAAAGACCAACAAATAAAATAATTGAAAATGCCAAATATAAGATGGTTGGTTTCATTTTAAAAAACCTCTCATCATTAAACCAAATACCAAGTCCACCAAAGATGACCACGAGTAAAGCAGTCATTAATTGCATTTTTGATAATTTTCCAGTCAAAGCCCAAAGTATTGCTGTGGTAGTCAATATCAAAGGAATAAATAAAGCTGTTGCTACAATAAAACCTTCATATTCCCTTCCAGATATTACAAATACTTGGTCTTTAATTTTACCATAACCAATAAAAAATATAATTATTGGTCCTAGTTCTAAAGCCATTTTTAGCAAAGGATGTATCTTATTCTTTTCCATCAATATATTTTCCTCTAACTTCCCAATTCAACAGTAACTGCCCCAATAGCAATTAAAGCTATCATTAAAAACCTAACTATTCCAACTGTTTCTTTTAAAAAGATATACCCGATAATTGCAGCAAATATTGTTGAAGTTTCTCTTAATACTGCAGCCTCACCTACCTTATCCAAACGAGTTGCCATCATAATTGCGCCAAAACTTAATATAGCAATTATTCCACCACATAATCCTCTTAAATATAAAGGTCCCAAAGTAGGAATATTTGTCATATTTCTAAGTCGACAAATTGCAATAATTGGAAAAACAACTCCATCAAAAACAAACAACCAGGCGATAAAAGTAAAAGGATCCACTGTTTGTCTTATCCCATAAGCATCAAAAGCAGTATATGCAGCAGCCCCTACCCCAGTTAAAATCGCCAATATAATCGCCATTTTTAAAATATCTCTGTCAACAGAAGTTTTAAATAAGTTATACAAAGCAATACCAAATATCCCAATACACATTGTTAAAACCCCTACCCATTGAATAATTGAAAACTTTTCACCAAACAAAATTCCAGCTATAAATATTGTAAGGATTGGACTTGTACCTCTAACAATAGGGTAAACGACCGTATAAGCGCCCCTAGAATAAGCTTCAGCCTGAAACCATTTGTAGATCGTATGTATTAACCAAGCACAGAAAAAAATAGGCCACATTTTTGGTTCTGGCCATGGAACCACAAAAAGCGCTACTGGCAACATAATCATAAAGTAATTTATATCTATTGAACCTCTGGATAACCAAGGGTCATGTCGACCTTTTTGCAATGCACCAAAAGAAGCGTGCAACACGGCAGCAATTAAAACTAACCATAAGGCTAAATTGCGGCCATACTCTGTTCCTTCAATATTGAATATGAATTCACTCAACTATCCCGGCCAGTCAGAGCATCCGCAAATTCTTTTGGATCAAATGGCTGAAGGTCTTCAATTTTTTCACCAACACCTATGGCGTGAATTGGCAAGTTAAACTTATCAGCCAATGCAACTAAAACTCCACCTTTTGCTGTCCCATCTAATTTGGTCATGATGAGGCCAGAAACATCGGAGATTTTTTTAAAAGTTTCAACCTGACTTAAGGCGTTCTGTCCTGTTGTTGCATCCAAGACAAGAAGTGTATTATGTGGCGCAGTTTCGTCTTTCTTTCTTATTACCCGAACAATTTTAGCTAACTCTTCCATTAAGTCTTGTCGGTTTTGTAATCTTCCTGCTGTATCAATCATTAATAAATCCACGCCCTCATCCTGAGCCTTTTGCATAGCATCAAATGATAAACTAGCTGGATCTGAACCTTCTGGAGCGGTTAGTACAGGAACTCCAGCACGATCTCCCCATACTTGTAATTGCTCTACCGCAGCGGCTCGAAAGGTATCTCCAGCTGCGATTATTACTGTTTTACCAGCTGCTTTAAATTGAGCAGCTAGTTTTCCAATTGTTGTAGTTTTCCCAGAACCATTAACGCCAACTACCAAAACCACTTGTGGTTTTTTTTTATAAAGTGGCATTGGTTTAGCAACTGGTTCTAAAATATTTGTAATTTCAATAGATAATAGATCTTTAATTTCTTCTGTACTCAATTTTTTACCAAATTTACCTGATGCCATATTGCTCACCACTCGCAACGATGTTTCTACGCCCATGTCTGAAGTTATCAAAAGCTCCTCTAAGCTTTCCACCATCTCATCATTTAACGCTCTTCTAATTACTTTATTACCCCGATCTCTGCCTAATATTCGGTTAATAAAGTTATTCTTTTTTTTTGGCTCAGGCTCTGGTTCTGGTTCTGGTTCTGGTTCTGGCTCAGGTTCAGGTTCTGGCTCAGGCTCTGGTTCAGGTTCTGGCTCAGGCTCAGGCGCTGGTTCAGGCTCAGGCTCAGGCTCTGGTTCAGGCTCAGGCTCAGGCTCAGGCTCAGGCTCAGGCTCTGGTTCAGGCTCAGGCTCTGGCTCTGGTTCAGGCTCAGGCTCTGGCTCTGGTTCAGGCTCTCGCTGAAGAGCAGAGTCTTCAACATTATGATTTAGAGGTTGAATAGCATTTTCATTATTTTCTTCCTCCTCTTCACCCCCATCATTGACAATCGCGTCAAGCCCATCACTTAATTTTGAAGAAGATCTAAACAAACGGTTTTTTAATTTAGAAAAAAATGACATTTTTACCTCTGCGCTTGCTATAAATTAGGATTAAACAAGCAGCGTTAAATATTAAAGTACTTTATAACAATATATAAAATTTTTTTTAGAATTTTAATATCAGAACCAAACTTAAAGTTACCAACGTTTAAAGTAATTTTCCTTGATTTTTGTAAACATCCTGTTTTTTTGATTTAATTTTTCGTGTTGGTCCATCCTTCAATAATAAACTTCCATCAAAGAATTCAGCCGTTATTGGACCTTCTGAACTAGACGCCTTTTCAGCGGAGGTTAGTGGTCCTACACCATCTCTTAAAACCACATAACCACGCTTCAAAGTTTCTTTATAACCTAAGTTTTGCCTCAACCTTTCAGTTGATTTTAGTTTTTGACCTAATTGTTCAAAACTATTAAACGTCACACGATGGAGTCGTTTTTCAACGGAACTTACTTCTGTTTTTTTATGGGATACTGATTGTTCTAAAACTTTAATATTTATCTTAGCCGACATAGATACAATCTTTAAGCGGAATTTTTGAGTTAACCCCCTCAAGGAAAGTGGGAGTTTTTCATTTAGGAAATCTAATTTTTGACTTTGGGAATAGAATAAATCTTCCCCTTTAGGCAATCCCCTACTTAAATCAGAAATTCGTTGTTTTTTATTTTGTAAAAGCAAAATTAATGAACGTTGGAGCCGATTGTCTAAACTAGACAATGCCAATAATAATTCTTGCCTGACTGGAACAACCATTTCTGCAGCAGCGGATGGAGTTGGAGCTCGTACATCTGCAACAAAATCAATTAAGGTCGTATCCGTTTCATGCCCAATAGCAGAAATTATAGGAATTTTACTCAAAAAAGATGCTCGAACAACTATTTCTTCATTAAACCCCCACAAATCTTCAAGAGATCCCCCACCTCTCGCGACAATAATGACATCAGGTTTATCGATTAGTTCATTAAATCCAATTATTGCATCAGTTACTTCTTGAGCACATTTTTCCCCCTGAACCACCACAGGCCAGATAGTTACTCTGGATGGGAAACGATCATTCAATCGATGCATTATATCCTTTATAACTGCGCCAGTCGGTGAAGTAATCACTCCAATATGAACAGGTAAATATGGAATTTCCTTTTTATTTATTTTATCGAATATGCCTTCTGCACTTAATTCTTTTTTTCTTTTTTCCAACATAGCCATTAGGGCACCTGCTCCAGCCGGAGTAAGTTGCTCAATTATGATTTGATATTTTGATTGACCTGGAAAAGTCGTTAAACGGCCAGTTACAATGACTTCCATCCCTTCTTCTGGGATTATATTAAGCTTAGAAACTGTACCCTTCCACATTACCCCAGCTAAAACAGCCTTATCATCTTTTAAATCTAGATAAATATGTCCAGATGCTGGTTTCGAAACACGTCCCAGCTCACCCCTAACTCTAACATGGTTAAATTCAGTTTCTACTAGCTTTTTAATCCCCATAGAGACTTCAGAAACAGAAAATTCTGGAGTGTTTCCTCCTAAACCTGGTAAATCTATTAAATCATTCATCTTGTTCTCTTGTCACTATTATAGACTCACCTTAAAACTACTTTATCACAAGGCCAAGGAGACTTTTTTGCATATACTAATATTAGGCGGTGGTGGACGTGAACATTCAATCGCATGGGCGATAAAACAAAACCCTAAATGTTCAAAACTAACTTGTTCACCAGGGAATGCAGGAATTGCAAAAATAGCGAATTGCATAGAAATAAACATTAATGATGGGAATGTTGTTAAAAGCTGGTGCCAAGACAACAATGTAGATCTAGTTATTATAGGTCCAGAAGAGCCACTCTCTTGTGGAGTTTCAGATATATTGAATAATGCGGGGATATTAACATTTGGTCCCTCATTAGAAGCATCAAAACTGGAATCATCAAAGCTTTTTACGAAAGAAATTTGTTTTCTTTGTGAAGCACCTACTGCAAAATACAAGCATTTTAAAAATCAAGAGCCCGCTATAGGCTTTATACAAAACAAAAATTATCCATTGGTTATAAAAGCGGACGGACTCGCCTCAGGTAAAGGTGTAGTTATTGCGTCCACACCGTCAGAAGCGACCAACGCACTAAAAGATATGTTTGGTGGGCATTATGGCGATGCAGGTGCTGAAGTTGTTATCGAAGAATTTATGGATGGAGAAGAAGTCTCTTTATTCGTGCTATGTGATGGCGAAAATATCGTTTCCCTTGGAAGTGCCCAAGATCACAAAAGAGCATATGACGAGGATAAAGGACCAAATACTGGAGGAATGGGCGCATACTCACCAGCACCAATCTTAACCAAAGAAATTGAAGACAAAGCAATCTCAAAGATTGTAAAGCCTTGTCTAAATGAAATGAAAAAAAGAGGGACACCTTATAAAGGAGTTTTATACGCAGGTTTAATGATAAAAGACGCCGAACCAAAATTAGTAGAATTTAACACTCGATTTGGTGATCCTGAATGTCAGGTTTTAATGATGCGCTTAGGTGGTCAAATATTGGATCTAATATTAGCCACTTGTGAAAAAAAGTTAAACGAAGTGAGAGTTGTTTGGGCAAATGATCATGCTTTAACAGTAGTTATAGCTACAAACGGATATCCAAATAAATACATTAAGGGTTCTAAAATATTAGGATCTGATAGTATTGAAGAGGATAGCACCAAAATGCTCTTTCATGCAGGGACTAAAAAAGATGGTGAACATATTATTGCAAATGGTGGAAGGGTATTGAACGCGACTGCAAGAGGCTCAAGCATTCAAGAAGCTAAAGTAAAAGCATATAAAATGATTGAAGAAATTAATTGGAAAGATGGCTTTTATCGAAAGGATATTGGTTGGAGAGCATTATAAAAAAATAGCTATATTTGCTTTTCAGGCATATGGACAACCAAACCATCTAATTCATCAGTTACTTTTACTTGGCAGGTAAGACGGGATCGCTCCATGTCAGGCTCCCATGCAAAATCTAACATATCTTCTTCCATATCATCTTTAGGTGGTAGTATTTCAACCCATTTTGTATCAACATAAACATGACAAGTCGAGCAGGCACATGCACCACCACAATCGGCTTCTATCCCTGGTACATTATTGTCACGAGCACCTTCCATTACTGTAAGGCCACTATCAACATCGACCGAATGCTCGGTTCCGTTATGTTCAATATAAGTAATTTTTGGCATTAGAATCAGACTCCAATTTATTTGATATGGTCTAACTGCGGTTTACACATCAGACCAGTATTTTTTTCAATTTTGAATATATTTTTTTAATTTCAATTACCAGTACCTAATTTTACACATGGTTACAAACTGCGTCATTTACTAATACTAAAACGTCATAATAAATTTAAACTATTGAAAGGAAACTTATTTTGTTCTACTTATGTTCTCATGAAAGCAATTAACATAATAGACCATAAGTGGCCTCGACCACCCTCAGCTCTACCACATAACAAATTAGATATTCCTCCTAATGGGTCGCTAGTTACAGTAGCAGGATTAGTTTTGGTTCGTCAAAAACCTAGTACAGCAAGTGGTGTCATCTTTCTTACATTAGAAGATGAATTTGGTGTTTCTAATATCATAATTTGGCCCAATATTTTTAAAAAATTTCGCAACCAAGTGATTGGTGGAAGAATGCTCAAAGTAACTGGACGAATTCAACGAGAAGATAATGTAACTCACATAATAGCAAATTCTATTGAAGACATAAGTCTAATGCTAGATGATCTTTTAAGCAAACATACTATTTGATAATTAATAAATAGAAAAATATATAATTTTAGGTTTAATTAATCTTTTAAAATTAATTATTATTTTCAAGCAAAAGCTTTTAATATAATTATACAATGACTATACGATTATTATGAAAAATATTGAGCCAGGAAGTCGTCCAGACTTAGCCAAAGCACAAAAAATATCAGAAACAAGATTAGGCCAGCCAAAGATTGGCATTGTGAGCCTTGGCTGTCCTAAAGCATTGGTAGATAGCGAAAGAATATTGACACGTCTTCGAGCAGAGGGATACTCTATTTCGTCAGATTACAACGATGCTGAGGCAGTGATCGTAAACACATGTGGCTTTTTAGACTCAGCTAAGCTCGAAAGCTTAGACGCAATTGGCGAAGCCTTAAGAGAAAATGGAAAAGTGATCGTAACTGGGTGCCTTGGTGCAGACCCGGAATATATTACAGGGGCACACCCAACTGTTCTTGCCGTCACAGGACCTCAACAATATGAAAAGGTATTAGACGCAGTACACACTGCTATCCCTGCAAGACCTGATCCTTTTATTGATCTACTTCCAGCTACAAATGTATCTTTAACACCAAGACATTATAGCTACTTGAAAATTTCAGAAGGGTGCAATCACAAATGTAAGTTTTGCATAATTCCAAGCATGCGGGGAAAACTAAATAGCCGGCCACCCCACGCTATATTAAGGGAAGCAGAAAAATTAGTAGATAACGGTGTTAAGGAACTTCTAATTATCTCCCAAGATACAAGCGCTTATGGTTTAGATTTGAAATATAAGGAAATTAATGGACATCGTGCTCATATTGTAGACTTAGCTCAAGATCTTGGTTCACTGGGCGTTTGGGTAAGATTACATTATGTTTACCCATATCCGCACGTCAGAAAGTTAATACCCTTTATGGCAAAAGGAGATATTTTACCTTACCTCGATATACCCTTTCAACATTCTCATCCCGATGTTCTGAAGAGAATGTCACGGCCCGCAGCAAGTAGCAAAACTTTAGAAGAAATCAGAGCTTGGCGAAATGAATGTGCAGATATTAGCATCAGATCCACTTTTATTGTAGGATATCCAGGAGAGAGCGAAAACGAATTTCAACACTTGCTTGATTGGTTAATCGAAGCCCAACTTGATCGAGTTGGATGCTTTCAATATGAAAATGTTAAAGGCGCAAGTTCTAATCACCTGCCAAACCAAATAGCTAGAGAAGTAAAGGAAGATCGCTGGAATAGATTAATGGAGGTTTCCCAAAAGATTTCTGAAACTAAATTAGAGAAAAAAATAGGCAAAGATTTAGATGTGATTATTGACTCAATTGAGTCTGATGGAGCGACATGTAGAACAATGGCAGATGCTCCAGAAATTGATGGCAACTTATTCATTGATAAAAATTTTGAAAAACTATCAGTAGGGGAAATAGTAAAAGTGACTGTGGATGGCGCCTCTGAATACGATCTTTGGGGGAAGTTAATAACTTAAAGTTCAATAAAATAATTACATATCGATTTTTAGAAACTTTGACCTATTTATAAGTACATGGATGAAAAAACTGAAATAATCTACAACGAGAACTGTCCTGTTTGTCGTTTCGAAATTAATCATTACAAAAAGTATGTCAAAAAGAATAAGCTCCCAATAACATTTATAGATTTAAATAAAGCAAATTTAGATCAATGGAATTTAACGCAAGATCATGCTGCAAAAAAACTTTATGCATTTAAGGCCGGTGAGAAATTTGAGGGGATAGAGGCTTTTAGAGTTTTATGGTCTGAAATGCCAAAGTACCAAGTTTTAGCGGCTCTAGTAAAAATTCCAATATTTAATCTATTATCAAAATCAACTTACAACTTAGTACTTGCGCCAATAATTTATCGAATGCATTTAAAGAGAGAAGCAAGACGACAGAATAATACTAATGAAAAGAATTAGCCATCAACTCGAATACTCTCATTTTTAGGATCATAAGGGCTATCTTCAACAATTTTTGCAGCCCAACGTTTTCCCATGATTAAAACTTCCAACTCTTGCCCAACAATTGCTAATTTCTCAGAGACATATCCCATGCCAATTTGTTTATTGAATACAACAGAAAAACCTCCTGAAGTAAGTCGGCCAACTTTTGTACCATTTTGAAAGAGCGCCTCTCGTCCCCAAGGGTCAGCATCATCTGGCCCATCAATTAAAAGTGTTACACACTTTGATCTAATACCTTTTTCAAGCATCTTTTCTTTACCCTGAAAAATTTTATCTAAATCTATAAACCGTGATAAATCTGCTTCTAATGGGGTGGCATCTCTACCTAACTCTGTACCAAAAGCTCTATAAGACTTTTCTTGCCTCAACCAATTTTGGGCACGAGCCCCAACAAGTTTCATTCCATATTTCTTTCCCGCACCTTCCAGTAAATCAAATAAATAATTTTGCATTTCCATTGGATGATGGAGTTCGTATCCCAATTCGCCCGTATAAGCCACTCTAATAGCTTTAACTGGGCACATACCCAATTCAATATTTCGTGTAGAAAGCCAAGGAAAATTTTTATTAGAAAGAACTTTATTAATGTCTGCATCTTTTATTACTTCACGCAACACATCTCGAGTTTTAGGTCCAGCTATCGCAAAAACACCCCACTGATTTGTGACATCGTGAACTTCAATATAACCAAATTCTTCTACTTTATCTTCAATAGATTTATATAAGTAGTCAGCATCATAATCCGTCCATGCCCCCGCAGAGACAAGATAATAATTATCCTCTCCATTTCGCACAATCGTATATTCAGTTCTCGTCGTACCACTTGGAGTTAATGCGTAAGTAAGATTTATTCTATTAACTTTTGGTAACTTATTACAAGTAAACCAATCTAAAAACTTAGTCGCTCCTGGTCCCTTAATAACATGCTTAGTAAAAGCTGTAGCATCTATTAACCCTACTCCATTTCTGATTGATTTAGCTTCCTCAACTGCATATTTCCACCAGGATCCTCGCCTAAAAGATCGGCTCTTTTTATCAAATTCTTTGTCTGCATTTTCTGGTCCAAAATAATTTGGCCTTTCCCAACCATTTACAAATCCAAATTGAGCACCACGAGTTTTTTGCCTATCATATGCTGGAGCAGTTCTTAAAGGTCGCGAAGCAGGCCTCTCCTCATCAGGATGATGAAGCACATATACGTGATCATAGCATTCTTCATTTTTTCTAGCTGTAAACTCGGTAGTTATCCATTTTCCATAACGCTTTGGATCTAGTGAAGCCATGTCAATTTCAGCTTCTCCATTAACCATCATTTGTGCCATATAGTAACCAGTACCACCAGCTGCTGTAATACCAAAACTAAATCCTTCAGCAAGCCACATATTGCGCAAACCTGGCGCTGGACCAACCAAGGGATTACCATCTGGCGTGTAACAAATAGGTCCATTAAAATCATCTTTTAAGCCAGAATTTTCACATGAAGGGATCCGATGAATCATGGCCATGTACTGATCTTCAATTCTCTCTAAATCCAATTGAAATAAATCAGCACGAAAGCTATCAGGCACTCCATACTCAAATCGTGCTGGAGCATTTTTTTCATAAACCCCAAGTATCCAACCACCGCGTTCTTCTCTTACATACGATTGAGCATCAGCATCTCGAATAACGGGATGCTCTGGATTGTTCTTCCGCCAATCAACCAAAGTAGGATCCTGATCAGTCACGATAAATTGATGCTCAACCGGTATTGCAGGGATCTTTAGGTTTAAAAGTTTAGCTGTTCTTTGTGCGTGATTTCCAGTTGCCGTAACAACATGTTCAGCACTAATTATTCTCTTTTCATCTGAAGGTAATAAATTACCTCCCTTTTCTACCATTTTAGTACAAGTTACATTCCAGGCAGAGCCTGTCCACTCATAACCATCTACTTGCCATTTGCGATCAATTATTACACCTCTTTGGCGCGCTCCTTTTGCCATCGCCATGGTAACATCTGCTGGATTAATATAGCCATCTGTTGGATGATATATTGCTCCCTCAAGATCACCAGTATTTATCAAAGGCCAACGGTCTTTTATTTGGGTTGGTGTTAACCACTCATAAGGAATTCCAACCGTCTCTGCTGTGGAGGCATATAACATGTATTCATCCATACGCTCTTTTGTTTGAGCCATTCGTAAATTTCCAACAACTGAAAACCCTGCATTTAGACCTGTTTCTTTCTCAAGCTCCTTATAAAACCTAACTGAATAATCGTGAATGTGAGTTGTCGCATATGACATATTGAACAAGGGTAATAAACCAGCTGCGTGCCAAGTGGAACCAGACGTTAATTCGTCACGTTCCAATAACATAACATCTTGCCATCCAAATTTAGCCAAATGATAAGCTATACCAGTCCCTACAGCACCTCCGCCAACGACTAAGGCTTTAACATGCGTTTTCATACCAAAACTCCGAAATTCTATTTTATTACAACTCGCAGAATTATAAAAAAAGTAACTCAATTTGCCGACTGAAACACACCCAAATCCGACTTATTTAGTTAAATTCTAATTTTGATTATCATATTTTTAAAAATTTTTACAATTTAAAATCAAGTAAACGAACCATTAATATGAAAATTCTAGAATTTATTCACTAAACCCTCAAAGTACTCTTTCCAAATCTAAGATTAAATCCTCTACATCTTCCAATCCAACAGACATTCTAAAAATACCCTCACCTGCAAAATTTTTGTAACTTTTTATCTGACTATCTGTTAATCTGAAAGAACCATTCACCAAATCTTCAGTTGGCATCCA
Organism: Paracoccaceae bacterium; assembly: GCA_028112705.1. Classification (GTDB taxonomy): domain Bacteria; phylum Pseudomonadota; class Alphaproteobacteria; order Rhodobacterales; family Rhodobacteraceae. The sequence goes on from JAOGYN010000014.1 coordinate 40,399, forward strand.
GAAAATAAGACTTCTATGATGACCTAATGAGACAGCGTAGTGGATCACCTCAAGTTTTGCAGCCATTTTGTTTGCAAGTGCCTTTCCCTTTGCTTCATCTCCTACTTGAAAACTAAGCATAGCAGAAAAGTTATTCATCTGCGTTAAAGCCAAATCATGTTGAGGATGACTTTGTAATCCTGGATATTTAACATCACTAACGTTTGGATGTTTCTCCAACCATTTTGCCAAAGCCATAGCATTTTTTTGATGTGCCTCCATTCGCAAAGGTAAAGTTGATACACCCCTGGCAATTAACCAAGCATTAAATGGGGACATCACACCACCGTGATGAATCCCAGCTTCAAGTCTTAATTGTCCAATTAAGGAGCGGGAGCCAGCAATAACCCCACCTACAGCGTCACCATGGCCACACAAATACTTAGTGGCTGAGTGCATTATCAAATCTATTCCAAGTTCATTTGCTTTAGTTCCTATTGGTGTTGAAAATGTACAATCAGCAGACAATAGGGCACCTGCTTTGCTTGCAATCTTTTTAACTGCCTTAATGTCAGTTAACCGCAAGATAGGATTAACTGGTGTTTCGATATGAATCAATTTTGTATTAGTTTGAATGGCTTCGGATAATGCTTCCAGATCAGACATATCCACAAATGTGGTCTCAATTCCAAACCGGGGTAGTGTATCTCTTGCTAACTCTGCTACTCCTGCGTAAGATACATCAGACACAATAACATGATCACCAGAAGACAAGAATGTCATAAATATTGCTGCAGCCGCTGCCATACCAGAGGCGGTGCAAAGTGCTTCCTCAACACCTTCAATTGCTGCAATTTTTTGTTCTAGCATAGAAACAGTTGGATTAGCCCAACGGGCATACAACCAAGGGCTATCTTCCGTCAAATCATGAGCAGAAAAACCTCCAGCTTCTTCACTTACAAATGTGGATGACATATGAAGAGGCGGAGCAGAAGCATTTGTTGCAGGATCTGGACCTTCGCCAGCATGAATTGCGGTTGTTCTAATACCAGTATAAGTATTTTTTTTCATTTTCTTCCCCATGAATTTACCCTCAAAGTCATAAATATTTTTTCCTATAAGTCGAGTGTTTAAGACTGGAATCTTTCATTTTTATTAAATAACTATTAATTCAGAGAATTGGAGAATAAAATGACAAACCCTTTATTAGAAAGATGGACTGGTCAGTATGAAATGCCACCATTCTCTCAAATACAAGATATCCATTTTGAAGAAGCTTTTAGTTTGGCCATGGCAAAAGCCAAGACTAATTATAAAAAAATATATTCTAATAAAGATGCGCCTACTTTTAAAAACACAATAGAAGAAATGGAAAAAGCAGATAATGTTTTAAATAAAGTCAGCCGAATTTTTTTTAATCTAACAGGAGCAGATAGCAATGTAGAAAGACAAAATATACAATTAAAAATCGCCCCTCAATTAGCCCAATTTAATTCAGAAATTTTGACTAATTCAAAGCTTTGGGCGCGAGTAAAAACGATATTTGAAAATAATGATAAAACGAGATTAACAAAGGAACAAATCCGAATAACTCACTTATACCACCAAATGTTTATTAGAGCAGGTGCAAAGTTAGTAGAAACAGAAAAGATACGTTATCAAGAGATTATGTCAAAATTAGCAATTTTAGGAACTAAATTTTCTCAAAATTTGTTAGCAGACGAGAGCTCTTGGTATCTGACACTAAGTTCTAATGATTTAGACGGATTACCAGAGTTCTTAATCGATTCACTTTCAAAAAATGCAGATGAGCAAAATGTGGGTGGTTATGTTATGACACTCAGTCGATCAACAGTTGTTCCATTTTTACAATTCTCATCTCATAGACACCTAAGAAGAAAAGTGTATGAAGCGTGGGTTTCAAGAGGCAATAACAAAGGTGATACTAATAATTTAGCAATCGTCTTAGAAACTTTGGAATTAAGAAAAGAACGCTCACAGATATTAGGATATGACAATTTTTCAAATTTTAAACTTGAAACGGAAATGGCCAAAACACCTGAGAACGTAAAAGAGCTTTTAATGTCGGTTTGGGAGCCAGCAAAACTTAAGGCTGAAAACGATTCAAAACAGCTCCAAAATTTATTGTCAAACGACGGTGTGAATGATGTTCTCCAACCTTGGGATTGGAGATATTATTCAGAAAAAAGACGACTTAACAACTTTAACATAAATGAAGTTGAAATACAAAATCATTTACAGTTAAACAAAATAATTGAAGCAGCTTTCTACTGTGCGAAACGCTTATTCAATCTAGATTTTACATCTATTGAATTAAGTCTATATCATCCCGATGCTCGCGCATGGGAAGTTAAAAGAGACGGGGAGCATATGGCGATTTTTATTGGTGATTATTATGCTCGCAGTTCTAAACGTTCTGGAGCATGGTGTTCCTCCCTTCGAGGGCAATCTAAGTTTGATGGAAATGTACGCCCTATTGTTTTAAATATATGTAATTTTACGATGCCCAAAGAAGGTAAACCTTGCTTGTTAAGTTTTGATGAAGCAACAACCCTATTTCATGAATTTGGCCATGCACTACACGTAATTTTATCTGATGTTTCGTACCCTTTTGTCTCAGGAACTTCCGTAGCAAGAGATTTTGTAGAGCTTCCAAGTCAATTATTTGAACATTGGTTAGAAGTGCCTGAAATATTACAAAAATTTGCAGTACATTATGAAACTGGACAACCCATTTCAGAACAATTGATCAACAAACTACACAAGGCAAAAAATATAGACCAAGGATTCAGCACAGTCGAATATGTTGCATCTGCAATAGTTGATTTATCTTTTCATGAAGGTTCTGTTCCAAAAGACCCACTACAAAGACAAAATGAAGTATTGAAAAATATTGGCATGCCATCTGCTATTGATATGCGACATGCAATATCTCAATTTTCTCACATCTTTTCTGGAGATGGCTACTCTTCTGGATATTATTCTTACATGTGGTCAGAAGTAATGGATGCCGACGCATTCAACGCATTTGAAGAAAAAAATGATCCGTTTGATGTCAAAACAGCAAAGGCTTTGCATGATTGTATTTTATCAAAAGGAGGTTCTGTTCCACCAGAAGAGGCATACATTAATTTTCGTGGGAAGCTACCAGACGTAAAAGCACTACTTGAACAACGTGGTTTTTTAGAGAAAACTTCGATTAAGAAATGATAAACCATTGTCACAATTATTTTGTTTATGCTATCCACGCAGGCAATACATAAAAATTTTGATAATATATATTTATTGAAATGTGCAAATTAGAAAATTAATTAAAACTAAATGGAGAGCCCAATGACCATTCATATCGGTGCAAAAAAAACTGACATTGCTGAAACGGTACTCTTACCAGGAGATCCATATAGGGCAAAGTGGGCAGCTGAAACATTTCTAGAAAACCCAAAACTAGTAAATGAAGTTCGAGGCATGTTAGGATATACGGGCACATGGAGAGGTAATAAAGTTACTATCCACGGATCTGGCATGGGCATGCCTTCATTATCCATATATGCAAATGAGTTAATAAAAGACTACGACGTTCAAACACTAATCCGTATCGGTTCATGTGGCGGAATATCAGACAAAGTTGGTATTCGGGATATTATTTTGGCAATGTCTGCCTCTAGTATGTCTTCCATGAACAGGCCAATTTTTAAAGATTTAAACTTTGCGGCAAGTGCAAACTGGGATTTGTTAAATGAAGCAGCAAAAGTGTCAAAAAAGAGAAAGTCAAAAGTACATATTGGGAATATATTTTCTTCTGATGTTTTCTATTCAGAACACCAAGATATTGATCTTGAAATGAGGCGGCATGGCGTATTAGCAGTCGAGATGGAGGCAGCAGAATTGTATACTTTAGCTGCTCGATACGACAGGAGAGCACTTGCTATTTTAACTGTAAGTGATCATTTAATAACGCATGAAGCTCTCCCATCCGAAGATCGAGAACGATCATTTGGTGAGATGGTTGAGATAGCACTGGAGGCAGCATTTTCATGAAACAGCGTAAACTTGGAAATTTGGACTTAAATGTAAGTGAAGTTGGCTTAGGCTGTATGAGTTTTGCAGGGTTCTATGATTCTACAACAAAAGAAGAATCTTTTAAATGCTTAGACGAAGCTAGGAATGTTGGAATTAACTTATTAGATACGGCAGAAATGTATGGTTGGGGAATTTCAGAAAATATAATCGGTGAGTATCAATCTAAAAATAAATATCACTTTAACATTGCTACAAAAGGAGGAATTGTTAAAGGAGCCCCCAGAGGCACTAATGATAATTCCGAGGCGGGTTTAAGAAATGCATTGGAAGGATCACTAACACGCTTAAAAGTAGACTATATTCCGTTATACTACATTCATAGAAGAGATTATAAATATGATATTGAAAATGTAACGGGTACCCTAACAAAATTTATTGAAGAAGGTAAAATTGGAGGTTTTGGTTTTTCAGAAATTTCTCCAAGTTCCTTAAGACGAGCTTCTAAAATTCATCAAGTAACAGCAATCCAAAATGAGTACTCTCTTTGGACGCGTTATCCTGATTTAGGGATGCTGCAAACCTGTCAAGAATTGGGCACTGCATTTGTACCTTTCTCTCCTCTTGGTAGAGGGATCTTATCTGATACAAACGTAATACCATCTAATTTCTCTGAGACAGATTTTCGGAAAAGCCAACCACGTTTTCTCGAACCTAATTTTTCAAAAAATATGGAAATAATAAAAACATTCAGGGAATTTTGTGCTTTAAGAGGTTGGACTGCAGCAGGCACCTCAATCGCATGGACATTAGATCAAGGTAACCACACTATACCAATCCCAGGAACAAGATCTGCAAGAAATTTAAGAGATTTTATTTCAGGCACTGAAATATTGTTCACCGATGAAGATCGGGCAGAAATAAATAAAATACTACCAGCTGGTTGGGCGCATGGAGACCGGTACTCTGATGCACAAGTAACTGGAGTAGAGAGGTATTGTTAAATTAATAAGTTACAAATTATTTTTCAGATAAACCATGAGATCGATCATATTGATTTATAGTGGCTTTTTGCCAACCAATTAATTTATTGGGATCAACTGAAAAGACTTCAATTTCCAATGGATAACAATTTGCCTGGTCGCTTGAGTGTTCGGAAGCACAATTTCCACCAGGGCAAGCACTTAATCCCACAATTAGATCTATTTCTGCAAAAAATTCAAGGTAATCACCTGGTTTTACTGGGCTCTCTTTCATAAAATATTGCCCAGTATCACGGGTAAATCCAGTACACATGAAGACATTCAAAACATCATGTACATATTTTTCAGCTATATTTAATTTCAAATCACAGTGTTTGGCTAATGCTCTCGTTAAGTTAGAGTGGCAGCAGTAATGATACTGCCCTCCACCTGAAATCAAATTATTTGTGTAGGGGTCACAACGAGTGCCAATAATATCATGAACTGAACCGCCAAATGAATCAAAGCCGTACCAATCTAACGTATCGTGCGTTATCGTAGCCATAGGTCGCATTGTGGGTAAACTTGACCAAAGACGATCTTTTGTTGACACATGAGTTCCATACAAAGCTCTTGTTTTTCCAGAATAAAAAAACTCCGATAGTTCTTCCCTACTCCACAGATTTAAATCACCAACCTGTGGTCCATCAACTGATTTAATTCGAAAAAACTGACCAGCATTTACGTTAATACAGCTAGCTGACCGAGGTGGAATAAGCTCACTATTTATCTTTTTCATCGTGTGACGGACAGCTTCATAAATAGTAAAATCATAATTCTCTAATGTAGATGGATTATAGCAAATTACTGGTTCCACCGCTTGCAACTTGTCAGCGTCCTGGGGTCTTGCTCTATCTAGATTAATTTTCTTCATTTTCTCACCCTACGCAAACTTACCAGTAATTAATTCCGAAAGCATGCATCCATTAAGAAAAGTACCTTCTAAAGTGTTATAAACATGATACCCAAACCCACTAAAGCCGACAACTTCACCAGCAGCAAATAATTTCGCTAAACCTACTCCAACTACGAGTCCATGAGTTTGAATCTTCATTACTTTAAAATCCTAAATAATATTTACCTAAATAATATTTGAATTTATAATACCTTTTTCTTAATCCGAGCACCAGAACGGCGTTTCTTTTTTTTGTTCTTTGGCTGAGCTCCATCGTCTCGAGTAAAACTAGTAACATTTTGTTCATGTAAATTATCAGATCTACCAAAGCTTTTATTATTATTTTTGTTTGGTTTCTTATTGTTCCTTTTTCCTTGGCGATTTCTTTTTACAAGTTCTTCTGGAACTTTTTCCCAACGCACTCCACCAGCAACATCAATACTTGAATTTAATTTTTTTTCGATGGCTATCAAGTCTTTCATTTCTGGCATTGCACAAAAAGCTATGGCAATACCAGATGCCCCTGCCCTGGCAGTTCGCCCTATACGGTGTACATAATTTTCTGGCACATTAGGTAGATCAAAATTATAGACAAATTCGACTTCAGGGATATCAATACCTCTAGCAGCAACATCAGTAGCAACTAAAACCTTGAGACTTCCATCTTTAAAAGCTTGTAAAGCCCGATCACGTTGACCTTGTGACTTATTACCATGAATTGAATTAGCTTTAAAACCTTGGTTAACTAAACTCTTCATAAGTTTTTCTGCGCCATGCTTAGTTCTTAAAAAAACTAGCGAACGTTTTGCTTCATGCTTAGATAAGAGATTTTTCAGTAACGCAGGTTTATCACCTTGAGTTACAAAATATATAGATTGAGTAATTTTATCCGCCACTTTCCCAGGAGGATTTACCTCTATTCTAATTGGACGATTTAAATATGTATCAGCCACTTCCGACATTAACTTAGGCATTGTTGCTGAAAATAACATTGTTTGCTTTTGTTCTGGTAATAGCTTTGAAATTCTTCTCAATGCATGAATAAATCCCAAATCAAGCATCTGATCAGCTTCATCCAATACCAAATAATTAGTGAACTCTAAAGTTATGGCTTTTCTTTCAAGTAAATCAATCAAACGCCCTGGGGTTGCTACTAAAATATCCATCCCTTTTTGCATTTTAAAAATTTGTGGATTGATCGAGAGGCCCCCAACAACCATTCCAACTTTCATGGGGCTCCCTTTAACAAATACTTTTATTGCCTCTTGTATTTGCTTAGCAAGCTCTCTCGTAGGTGCCAGGATTAATGCCCGAGCAGATTTTGGATGTGGCTTTTCACGATTCTCCATCAAACGATGTGCAATGGGTAAACCAAAAGCAGCAGTTTTTCCAGTTCCAGTCTGGGCTAGCCCCATAACGTCTCGACCATTAAGTATGTGTGGAATTGCTTGATACTGGATTGGTGTCGGCTCAGTTAAACCTAAAGCTTTAATTTTTTCCATTAATTTGGGATTCAAACCCAACACATCAAAACTTTTCATTGCGCTCTTTCTTAAAGATCTCATATTATCTATGATTTAAGCCTTAAAACTTAAATATTAATATTTTTTAATTATGCTCATAATTAGAAAGACAAATGAGTTTTTTTATATTTGTTTTAATGAGATGCAACTGCGCTCTTACAAACTCAATGTCAAGTATAGGAATTATTTAAAATAAGATTATCGCTCATAAATTATTGGAAACCAATCCTCACGCAGACGATCTCCTGGTTTCATGTTATGTCCAGAAAAAGGTGGCGAAGTCGGTCCTGGCCTCTCTACATAACGAGCATCATCACCAACTAATCTCAATGAAAAAGCCCTTCTACGTTGGTTGGTTTCATTACCTCGCGCTCCATGCAAAATTCCATAACTAAATGCTACGGCATCACCAGGCTCCATATCCCACTCCAGAATTTTCATACCTTCAGAATCTGGGTCTGGAACAGTCATATATTCATCTGCATTTGAATAAAAACTGTCCTCATTTAACCAACGCGTTGGTAAAACAGGTTTTGGCCATTTATGTGATCCAGCAACACATCTTAGGGAAGCATCGGTAACTCTATCTACTGGAGACCAGAAACTAACTGTTTGACTACCCTCTACAAAGTAATAAGGGCTATCTTGATGCCAAGGTGTGGGCTTTGATGTGCCAGGTTCCTTAACCAAGACATGATCATGAAAAACCTGCACCGTTTTTGAGACCATCAACTGAGCAGCTACTTCACCTACATGTGATTTTTGAATCACTTCCTTGAACTGGCTTATTCTATTCCAGTTGCAATAGTCATCAAAAAATCTTCCACCTTCATTTGATTTAAGATTTTCTGCCGCATACGGACCAGGTTGCTGCATATTATATTCAATACCATCCCGAATTAGCTCTATATAATTTTTAAATAATCCCTTAATCAAAACTACCCCATCTTTTTGAAAAGAGTTTACCTGATCTTTGCTAATAAGTTTTTCCTGCATAAGAAGTCCACACAATTTATCTGTTTTAATAAGGGGCTTTACCTTTTTTAACCATCAAGCTGCTCGTTCTACCATCATTTTCTTTATTTCTGCAATTGATTTTGCAGGATTAAGTCCTTTAGGGCAAGTTTTCGTACAGTTCATTATAGTGTGACATCTGTATAGCTTAAATGGATCTTGCAAGTCATCTAAACGCTCTGAAGTTGCTTCATCTCTTGAATCAATTATCCATCTGTAAGCATGCAACAAAGCCGCTGGTCCTAAATATTTATCACCATTCCACCAATAACTAGGGCAAGATGTAGAACATGCAGCACACATTACACACTCATAGAGACCATCTAATTTTTTTCTGTCTTCAATGGATTGACGCCATTCTTCCTTAGGTCTTTCAGTTTTAGTTTCCAACCAGGGCATAATACTAGCATGTTGAGCATAAAAATTAGTTAAATCAGGTATCAAATCTTTAACGACCGGCATATGAGGAAGTGGGTAAATACTAACATCCCCCTTTATCTCATCAAGCCCAAATATACAGGCTAATGTATTTGAACCTCCAATATTCATAGCACATGATCCACAAATCCCTTCTCTACATGATCTACGAAAGCTTAAGGTTGGATCTATTTCATTCTTAATTTTAATTAATGCGTCAAGAAACATGGGTCCACAAGTATCCATATCTACAAAGTACACATCAAGCCTCGGATTCTTACCAGTATCTGGATTCCATCTATAAATCTTGAATTTCCGTATGTTCTGCGCATTTTTTGGCCGAGGCCAAGTTTTACCAACGGTTATTCTACTATTCTTAGGTAACCTAAATTCAACCATATTAATACACTTTCAGCTACAACTTAAAATGTTCGCTCTTTAGGTGCAATACGTTTAAGCGATATTCCACCTTCTTCTTCAGTAGTAAGGGGATTTGTTCCAACATCTCGATACGACAACTCTACATTCGAACCACTAACTTTTGCTAAGGAATGCTTGCGCCAATTTTCATCATCTCTAGTTGGATAATCTTCATGTGCATGCGCTCCACGACTTTCTTTTCTGGCTTCTGCGCCTGCAATTGTTGCTAAGGAATTAGGCATCAAGTTATCTAACTCTAATGTTTCCATCAAATCTGTATTCCAGATAAGGGATCTATCAGTTACTTTCACATCATTCATTTTTTCCGCAATTTGTATCATCTTATTAACACCGTTAGCCAAAGTTTCATTAGCTCGAAAAACTGCAGCGTCAGATTGCATAGTCTTCTGCATCTCTAAACGCAATTCAGCAGTACCTATTTCACCATCAGAACTTCTAATACGATCAAATCTGTCCATAGCTTTTTCAACAGAATTCATATTTAGGGGTTTATTTGGAGTAGCTGGATCAACAACTTTACCTGCTCTGATCGCTGCTGCTCTACCAAATACGACCAAATCAATTAAACTATTTGAACCTAATCTGTTAGCTCCATGAACTGACGCACATCCTGCCTCTCCCACAGCCATCAAGCCAGGTTGTATTTCATTCTGATTATTACTATTCGGATTCAACACTTCACCCCAGTAATTTGTTGGAATTCCACCCATATTATAGTGAACTGTCGGTATTACTGGTATGGCATCCTTAGTTAAATCGACCCCTGCAAAAATACGAGCACTCTCAGATATTCCGGGTAATCTTTCAGCTAAAGCTTCAGGTGGCAAATGATTCAAGTTTAAATTTATATGATCCCTATCTTCTCCAACACCACGCCCCTCACGAATTTCCATAGTCATGCAACGGCTAACATAATCCCGAGGTGCCAAGTCTTTATATGTGGGAGCATATCTTTCCATAAACCTCTCACCTTCTGAATTCGTTAAATAACCACCTTCTCCTCGGGCACCTTCAGTAATCAAGCAACCTGATCCATAAATTCCAGTAGGATGGAACTGAACAAATTCCATATCTTGCAATGCGAGGCCTTGCCGAGCAACCATACCTCCACCATCTCCAGTACAGGTATGGGCAGAGGTGGCACTGAAATAACTTCGACCATAACCTCCAGTAGCTAAAACAACCATTTTTGCATTAAAGCGATGGATTGTTCCATCATCTAGTTTCCAGGCAATCAGGCCCTGACAGGAACCATTTTCGTCCATTATTAGATCAGTCGCAAAATATTCAATAAAGAATTCAGCGTTATTCTTTAGAGATTGTCCATAAAGCGTATGCAAAATAGCATGACCCGTTCGATCAGCTGCAGCACAAGTTCTCTGAACCGGCGGCCCCTCACCAAATTCCGTAGTATGGCCACCAAAAGGTCTTTGGTAAATTTTTCCCTCTTCAGTTCGAGAAAATGGGACACCATAATGTTCTAATTCATATACGGCCTTAGGAGCCTCTCTCGCTAAATATTCCATTGCATCAGTATCACCCAGCCAATCAGACCCTTTCACCGTGTCATACATATGCCATTGCCAATTATCAGGACCCATGTTGGAAAGAGAAGCCGCTATGCCCCCCTGAGCTGCAACAGTATGAGAGCGTGTTGGAAATACCTTAGTTATACAAGCAGTTTTTAATCCTTGCTCTGCCATCCCTAAGGTAGCTCTAAGCCCTGCACCACCAGCTCCAACGACAACCACATCGTATTCATGGTCAATGTAATTATATGCAGCCATTATATATTCCCATCAACTTAACCACTTAGCGCAATCTTTCCCAAAGCAATAATACTAATTATAGACAATATCCTAGTAGACCAAGCTATAATTCTTAAAAGCCAGATGTTTAACAATGTACTATGTACGTAGTCCTCAATCACTACTTGTAAACCCTGTTTTAGATGTAAAAAAGAGATAACAAGAAAAAATGCTGTCAAAAATGCAACCATATCATTCTGAAAATAAAGTATTACAACTTCATGCCCTTCACCAAAAACAGTGGAAAAGAAATAAACGAATAAAAGGCTTAAAGGAATTAATAGAACAGCGGTTA
>JAOGYN010000015.1:0-47802 GCA_028112705.1 Paracoccaceae bacterium
CGTGGTTATTTGTAACAACCAATCCAGTTTCAGATATGATAAATCCAGAGCCAAGAGCAGACGTTCTTCTCCTCTTCGGACTTCCGTTTAACCCATTTTGATTTGGTAAATTACGAAACAAATCTTCTAAGGGCGAACCTTTAGGAATCTCTGGCAACAAAGATCCAGAGCTTTCAATCTCTTTCGTCGTTGTAATATTTACAACTGCTGGACTAATTTCATCCACTAAATCAGCAAAACTTTCATAAGCGGTTCGAGAAAATGCTGAAGAGTAACTTAATAATAAAAATGCAATGGATAAAAGAGAAAGCTGTATAAATAGAATGCTTACACGCTTGATGCTATATTCGATCTGTAGAATTTTAGTCATTTATACCTCGACCCAGTTAGCCATTGTTTATGAACTAGTAGTAAATGGGAATGTTTCAACATATTAATTAAAAAAAATATTTTGAAATCCATACGAGAAACACCCCCAAAGCAACGGTTAATAATCCAATATTCCTCCTAGAAGAAATATCTAATTCCCCCAACCACTTGATTAAATCTTCAAATCGCGATGGAGCTAAAACTAAAACCAGACCCTCCAAGACCGCTACACAGCCAAGGATAGTTAAAATATAGGACAGCACTATTTTTCAGTAGGAATAGAAGCAGATTTTAAATAATCAAAAAACTCACTATCTGGTGATATTACAAGCGTTGAATTCGATCCCTTAAGAGAATTTTCATAGGCAGTTAATGATCTATAAAATGCAAAGAACTCTGGATCTCTCCCAAATGCTTCTGCAAAGATAGAATTTCTTTCTGCATCAGCTTCCCCTCGAACAATATCAGCATTCTTCTGGGCCTCTGAAAGAGTTTCAACAACAGTACGGTCTGCTAGAGACGTAGCTCTTTTTGCCGCTTCATTACCTTCTGCAATTAACTTTGCTGTATCTTGCTCACGTTCTGCCCGCATTCTTGAAAAAGTTGCATTAAGATTTTCTATTGGTAAGTCTGCTCGCTTAATACGTACATCGATTATATCAACACCAAGGGCTGATGCTTTAGCCCTTGCAGAATCACGAATGGTATTCATCAATTTTACTCTGTTTACAGACAACAACTCACTAGAATTAACTTCACCCAAAGTTGTTCTTAACTCCGCATTAAGAATTTGTTCTAATCTAGAGGCTGCTGCACCAGCGCCACCAGAACCAACTGCTCGCCTAAAAGCTTTAACATCAGCAATTCTCCAACGAGCAAATGCATCAACGTCAAATCGTCTATTATCTTTCATTGTGACTTCGAGTGGCAATGTATCTAAAGGTAGAATTCTGCCATCATATTTCACAACTGTTTGAATAAAAGGAATTTTTGTGGCAAGTCCTGGCTTTTCTATGATTTTTATTACTTCACCAAACTGTAGGACAAGAGCCTTCTGTCGTTCATCCACGGTGAATAACGCTGACATGGCTATAAAACAAACAGCTACTAAAAATGATACTAATATATAAGTACGGCTCATCAGTTTGACCCTTTTTTCTTGATTAATTCATTAACTGGTAAGTAAGGTAGTACACCTTGACCATTAGCACCTTGATCAATCAGTATCTTATCTACACTACTTAAAACTCTTTCCATGGTTTCGATATATAAACGTTTTCTCGTCACCTCAGGTGCCTTAGCATACTCAGCATAAACTGCCTTGAATCTTGATGCTTCACCAACTGCTTCATTAATTACTTGAGCTCTGTAACCCTCAGCTTGCTGTTGCAACTGGGCAGCTTCACCCCTTGCTTCAGCCACAACTTTATTTGAATATGCATCGGCTTGTTTTTCCAATGTATCCTTTGTCTGCTCTGCAGCCTGCACTTCTTTAAATGCATTAGCAACATCACCAGGTGGATCCGCTTTATCCAAGTTTACACGTACAATTCTTACGCCACTTTCATAACTATCGAGTGTTTGCTGAATTAACGCTTGCAGCTCCTGTTCAATTTTTCCTTTACCAGTAGTTAGAATAGGGGTGAGGTTTGTGCGTGCAACAATTTCTCTCATTACAGACTCTGATACAGCTCTAATTGTTTCTTTAGGCCCTGCTATATTAAACAGAAACTTTTGAGCGTCATTAATGTTCCAAACAACCTGATAATCAATATCCACAATGTTTTCATCAGCTGTCAACATCAAACCTTGATCAGATGCTCTTCCCGATCTACCAACACCAATTTCCTCAGTATTTTCTCTCGTTACTGCAACAATTTCTTTTGTTACGATGGGCCAAGGAGCGAAGTTTAAACCTTCCTCACCTGTTTCTAAATATTTTCCAAACAAAAGCTCTACGGATTGTTCTGATGTATCAACACGGTAAAAAGAAGTAAAAAGCCATAAAACTGCTAATGCAATTAATCCTAAATAAATCGGACGCTTTCCCATACTTATTGGGGAACCTCCTTGGTTGCCTCCATTACCAGATTTGCCAGCTTTTCCACCCATTAAAACTCTAAGTTGTTCTTGACCTTTTCTTACAATCTCATCCAACTCTGGGGGCATTTGGCTACCTCCATTATTTTGACCACTTTGCTTTTCAGGGATATGCTTTCCATTTTCTTTACTTTCACCTTTTTTGGAGCCATCGCCACCCCAAGGTCCTTGATCATTGTCTGACATTTAAAGTTGTCCTTCCTAAAGGTCATTACTTATTAATTGTTACTTGGTGTCATCGCACAAAAAATCAAGACACTCTAGTGGGTAATTTCATTGTTACTAATTCTTCTGCAGCAGTTGGGTGAACTGCGATCGTATTATCAAAATCTTCTTTTGTTGCACCCATCTGAAGCGCAACTCCAGCTAACTGGATCATTTCTGAGGCACCACTTCCCACTATATGAACGCCCAAAACTTTTTTTGTTTTAAAACTCACTACAAGTTTCATCATAATCTGTTCCGCTTTTCCAGACAAAATATTTGCCATTGGCCTAAACTTTGCAACATATACTTCAATCTTTTCAGATTTTTTTGCTAAATCTTCTGATATCCCTACCGTCCCAATTTCCGGTTGTGTGAATATTGCTGTTGGAATTAGGGGATAATTAGCTTTTACTGGTACTCCTTCAAAAACTGTTTTTACAAAAGCTGAACCTTCTCTGATCGCAACAGGCGTTAAGTTAGCACGATTTGTCACATCACCTACGGCAAAAATGGAGGGAATTTCTGTTTGACTGTACTCGTTAACTTTAACTTCACCTAATTTTCCAAGTTTTAAGCCAATTTCATCTAATCCTAATCCTTTAGTGAGTGGTTTTCTTCCAGTGGCGTGCAAAACAACATCTACCACTATCTCTACATCATTATTATCTCTTACTAAGTAACCTTGATTTATTTTTTTAATACTTTTGACATCTGTATTCAGGTTAAGATTAATCCCCCGGTTAATCATCGAATTACTAACATGATTCGTGATTTCCTCATCAAAACCTCTAAGAATGGATGAACCGCGATAAAACTGCACAACATTTGCGCCCAATCCATTAAAAATACTAGAAAACTCACAAGCAATATAACCGCCACCAACAACAAGAATTTTGTTAGGGAAAACTTTTAAATCAAATATTTCATTTGAACTAATTGAATAATTTGAACCTTCAAATTTTGGGGTGTAAGGAGCGCCTCCGACAGCAACTAAAATATGCTTTGTTGAAAATTCCTCTCCACTGCTTAATGAAATATTGTGTGCCCCTTCAACTCTTCCTTTTGCATTAAATATTTTAACACCCGCTTTTAACAAATTTTTATGATAAATCTTTTCCAAACGAGCAATTTCACCATTTTTGGCATTAACTAACTTTGGCCAATCGAACGAAATATTATTCACATCCCAACCAAAATTAAAAGAATCCTTAAACATTTCCGAATAAGAACTAGCATAAAAGTATAATTTTTTTGGTACACATCCTCTAATGACACAAGTACCACCCATTCGATACTCCTCACATAGGCCAACTTTAATACCTAATTCTGCTGCCAACCTGGCAGCTCTTACGCCACCCGATCCACCACCAATAACAAATAAATCATAATCAAATTTCATTTTTTATTCCCAAGATTGTCTTATTCAGCTTATTCATTTCACTTAAATCAATAGCTTGAAACTTATCGGTTTTAAGTTGTTTACTGAATAAATGTATACCTCCACTAGGCTTGCCTACAATTACTTTAGTACACAAATTTGTAAAAATACCATGTTCAATAACTCCTGTTATATTATTGATTTTTATTGATAATTCCTTTATATTGTTAATTTCATTTAATTTATAATCTATAATATTGTTACCTTCATCAGTAACAAAAATTTGCCCATTTTCCTGCCTAAATATTCCTGAAATATCCTTAAACCCACATGTAATGAACAAATTATCTATAATATTTTTTGTAGAAGAAGCGCCAAATGGCACGACTTCAATTGGTAGAGGAAATTTGCCTAATTTTTTTACATACTTACCAGTATCAGCAATAACAATCATTTCTGAACTTGCGGATGCAACAATTTTTTCCTGTAATAAAGCTCCACCACCACCTTTTATTAAATTTAAATGATCATCAAATTCATCAGCTCCATCAATAGTTAAATCTAAACACTCAATCTCATCTAAACTGACAACTATTACACCAACAGCCTTTGCCAATTTTTTTGTAAAGCTAGACGTTGCTACCGTAGTGACTTTAATATCATTTTTCTTAATAAAATCAGATAGCAATACGACAAACCATGCAGCTGTTGAGCCAGTTCCAAGGCCAATTTTCATTCCATCTTTAATAAAATTTAATGAATATTTTGCCGAAGCATACTTTGCTTTGTCACTATCATTGAAAGTAAAATCCATCTTAAACACTCCTACGCCAGATATAGCCATTTTGTTTCACCAGAGCGAGAGTAAATTTTAATTAATTTTGTTTTAAAAAAGTATTAATTCTTAAAAAAACCATAATTAGTCGTTTTCATTGCTTCGTGTCATCTACTTTAAGTTAAACCATGCTGTTATCAAGAAGGATCAGAAATGTTTCAATCAGTACTGGATATATTCAAAATTGGGTTAGGACCATCCAGCTCCCACACTATTGGGCCTATGATAGCAGCCTCTAACTTTTTACAAAAAATAAAAAATAGTCACTTTTCACCATACTCTATTAAAGTTTCATTGCATGGTTCACTGGCTTTCACAGGTAAGGGCCATGCGACTGATAAAGCAATAATATTAGGATTATCAGATTTCAAATTAAATGAATATAATGAACAAAATATTAATAAAATAGTGAATTCTGTTATCTCATTGAAAACAATCCAACCAGAAGGTATAGAAAAATTAAAATTTTCTCCAAAAACTGATATTATATTTGATTATGAGAAACAGTTAACTGGCCATCCAAATGGGATGCAATTTTTTGCCCTAGATGCTCAAAATGATGTATTATTAACTGAAATTTACTACTCAGTTGGTGGTGGTGCCATTGTGACTGAACATGAAATGAATAACCCTCAGGCAACCAAAGATACAAATATTTATCCTTACCCTTTCAAAAATGCGTCTGAAATGCTCTCAATGGCAGCAGATAGTGGTAAATCAATTTCTGAAATGAAATTACTAAATGAAAATATCATTCTTTCATCCAAAATTTTGGAGAAAAAATTATTTGAAATCGCTGAAACAATGAATGATGTCATTGATCGTGGAATCAGAAAAGAAGGCGTTCTACCTGGTGGTTTGAATGTAAAGAGACGCGCAAAAAGTATTTATGACAGTCTTCAGAAAGAAAAAGGAAATAATTTACAAGCACCTCATATAATAAATGACTGGATTTCAGTGTACGCTATGGCTGTAAATGAAGAAAATGCAAATGGTGGGCAAGTAGTTACGGCTCCAACAAATGGTGCAGCTGGTGTGATACCTGCAACTCTGAGATATTATCTCGACTTTGTTCCCCAAGCGAAAAAATCAAAAATTCCAGATTTTCTGCTAACTTGCTCAGCAATTGGGGGGATAATAAAGTATAACGCCTCCATTTCTGGTGCTGAATGTGGTTGCCAGGCCGAAGTAGGTTCGGCATCTGCAATGGCAGCGGCAGGATTATGTGAATTACTAGGGGGATCTCCAAAGCAAGTGGAAAATGCAGCTGAAATAGCATTGGAACATCACCTCGGCATGACCTGTGATCCTATAAAAGGGTTAGTTCAAGTACCCTGTATAGAACGTAATGGACTGGGAGCTATTAAAGCGATTTCTGCAGCATCTTTATCTTTAAGAGGTGATGGTAATCATATTGTATCTTTAGACAGTTGCATCGAAACGATGCGACAAACTGGGAGAGATATGAATATGAAATATAAAGAAACAGCATTAGGTGGACTTGCAGTTAATGTTCCAAATTGTTAGAATATTTTTCTAATTTGTTTAAAAAATAAGTAAACTGCCTATTTTTTAAACAAACTTGATAAATCTTTAAGAATTTTATCTGATATTAAAGAAAGTATTGGAAGATTACGGTCGCTTGATGCTTTACGCGAAAGAGAAGGGAACTAACCATGAAGAAAATAGAAGCTATTATTAAGCCATTCAAATTAGATGAGGTTAAAGAAGCTCTTCAAGATATTGGAATTCAAGGACTTAGTGTAATAGAAGTAAAGGGATTTGGTCGACAGAAAGGGCATACTGAATTGTACCGCGGTGCAGAATATGTTGTGGACTTCCTACCCAAAATTAAAATCGAAGTAATACTATCCGACAACCAAACCGAAGAAGCTATAAATGCAATTATTGAAGCAGCGAAGACTGACAAAATTGGAGATGGTAAAATTTTTGTGACAAATGTTGAGCAAGCCGTAAGAATTCGAACTGGTGAAACTGGCGATGACGCGCTTTAGAAAATAATAGGTAATCGAGGAGTAAAAAATGACTGAAAACTCAAAAGTTGTAAAAATTATAAACGATGAAGGTATTGAATATGTAGATATCCGCTTCACTGACCCAAGAGGAAAGTTGCAACACGTTACAATAATGGCCGACCAAGTTGATGAAGACTTTCTAGAAGAAGGTTTTATGTTTGACGGGTCATCTATAGCGGGATGGAAATCAATTGATCAATCAGATATGAAATTAATGTTAGACAGTAATTCATGTTATATAGATCCATTCTACGCCGAAAAAACATTAGCAATTCACTGCTCTATAGTGGAACCTGATACTGGTGAGGCGTATGATCGGGATCCAAGAGGCACTGCTCAAAAAGCTGAAGCATATCTGATTGCGTCAGGTATTGGCGATTTATCTTATTTCGGCCCCGAGGCAGAGTTCTTTCTTTTTGATGATGTTAGATTTTCAAATTCCATAAATAAGGTCTCTTATGAAGTAGACGCTGCCGATGCTTCTTGGAACACTGATGCAGATTATGAAATGGGAAATATGGGTCATAGGCCAACCTTAAAGGGTGGTTACTTCCCAGTAAACCCAACTGACGCAGGACAAGATATTCGGTCAGAAATGTTATCAACAATGAAACGCATGGGTATGAAGGTGGATAAGCATCACCATGAAGTTGGATCATGCCAACACGAATTAGGGCTTATTTTTGGAAGCCTAACCCATCAAGCAGATGAACTTCAAAAGTATAAATATGTGATACATAATGTAGCGCATGCTTATGGAAAATCTGCTACTTTTATGCCCAAGCCATTTGCAGGTGATAATGGCTCAGGGATGCATGTAAATATGTCGATCTGGAAAGATGGAAAGCCACTCTTTTCAGGAGATAAATATGCAGACTTATCTCAAGATGCATTGTACTTTATTGGGGGAATACTAAAGCACGCAAAAGCCTTAAATGCATTCACCAATCCCGCTACAAATAGTTACAAAAGGTTAATACCTGGATTTGAAGCACCAGTTTTAAGGGCCTACTCTGCACGAAATAGATCAGGCTGTGTTAGAATTCCATGGACTGAGTCACCAAAAGCAAAACGAGTAGAGGCACGTTTTCCAGATCCTGCGGCAAATCCTTATCTTTGCTTTGCCGCTCTATTAATGGCAGGCCTCGATGGAATTAAAAGTAAAACAGATCCTGGAGAAGCGTCTGATAAAGATCTTTATGACCTTCCAGCAGAAGAGTTAACTGGTATTCCAACAGTATGTGGAAGCTTAAGAGAAGCGCTAGAAGAACTGCAAGCTAATATGGACTTTTTATTAGCGGGAGATGTTTTTACCAAATCGCAAATAGACGGTTACATAGAATTAAAAATGGAAGAAGTGGTTACATATGAACGCACTCCACATCCTGTTGAGTTTGGAATGTATTACAGCTGTTAGTTAAATTATTGTCCGATAAGGAATGGGCTTATCGGGCAATAATTTAATATAATATAGACGAATCAATCACACTTAACTCAAAATCTTTATTATGATAGCAAACTAATATCGTAAAATTTAAAATTCCCTTAGGTAAAACATATAGGTGATTGGGTTGACCAAAGCAGCCAAATGTCGCTTAATGACCTATCACTGTCGGGTTACTGATGAATTATGACGGTTATAATATTAAAAAAGCTGCATAAGAGGGAGAAATCTATGCAAAAATCAATTTTAAGCGCCGCAATTGTTGCCGGTGCACTAGCCATGTCTTCAGGAGCTAATGCTTCTGAATGTGGCGAAATAAGTATGGCCGATATGAATTGGCCTTCTGCCACATTAATGGCAAACGTTGACAAAATTATTTTAGAAGCCGGTTATGGCTGCGAAATAGAAATGGTTGGCGGCGCTACAACAACAACATTTGCTTCTATGGACAATAAAGGCGAACCAGATGTTGCTGCTGAACTTTGGATCAACGCTGTTAGAGAACCTTTATTTGCCGCAATGGATGAAGGAAGACTACACTCTGCACGTTCAGGGCCAATCACTGACCTAGGTGAAGGCTGGTGGTTACCACCATATACAGTTGCAGCTCATCCAGAGCTGAAAACAGTTTTAGATATCCTAGAACGTCCTGATTTATTTCCAGACAAAGAAGACCCTTCAAGAGGCGCTTTCATCGATTGCCCAGCAGGTTGGGGCTGTCAATTGTCAAACCAAAGTCTTTTCATTGCTTTTGACATGGAAGCAAAAGGCTGGAACCTAATTGATCCAGGATCACAAGCTGGCTTAGATGGAACAATTATTAAAGCCAACGAAAGAGAAGAAAATTGGTTTGGTTACTACTGGGCGCCAACATCAATGATTGGTAAATATAATCTTCAAATGATGCCTTTTGGTGTGCCATTTGCAGGAGCTGAAAATTGGGATGGCTGTGTCGCAAAAGGCCCAGAAGCTTGTACCGATCCAAAACCATCAGCCTGGACTCCGTCTGAAGTTCACACAGTTGTAACAGACAGATTTAAAAATGTTGCTGGACCAGCTATGGGTTACTTTGACAACCGTATTTGGCCTGGTGGCGTAATGGGTGCCATGCTTGTTTACATGGATTCAGAACAAGCAGATGGTCCAGATGCTGCTGCGTATTTCATGGAAGCTCATGAAGACCTTTGGATGCAGTGGGTACCAGCTGAAATAGCTGCTAAAGTAAAAGCTGCACTGTAATATAAAATGTAATTTATTGCCCACCCATGATATCATAGGTGGGCAATTTTTTTTTTAAGATATGGGGTGAATAATGAGTTTTTTTACCAAATTTCCAGCGATGGGCAAAACCGATCTACGTGATTTTAAAAAAGGCATAGACGGCAAGTTTAAAGAATTCTCAAGAGAATGGGGTGAAGGGATTGAAGCATTTTTTGATCCTCTATATTATTTTCTGAATTGGTTTGAAAAACTACTTAATGCCACACCTTGGCCTTTAATTATTCTAATAGTGGGTGCATTGGCCTACCTGGGGTCTAGAAGTTGGAAGTTGTCCGTTGGGGCAATGATTTCATTTTTACTTATTGGATATTTAGGCATGTGGAAAAACACCATGTCTACTGTGGCATTAATTTCAGTATCAACCCTTTTGTGTATTGTTTTGGGTATTCCACTCGGGATCTGGATGTCTCGCTCAGATAGAGTTCAAAAAATAATAACCCCTATTTTAGACATCATGCAAACAATTCCAATTTTTGTCTACTTGTTACCCGTAGTTATGCTCCTAGGAATTGGAAAAATTCCGGGACTAATAGCTGTTTGCGTATACGCTATGCCTCCAATTATAAGGTTAACAAATTTAGGATTACGACTAGTTGATAAAGACATTTTAGAGGCGTCTGATTCTTTTGGCGCTAATTACCGGCAAAGGTTATTTAGCGTTCAGCTTCCATTAGCTTTACCAAATATATTTGCTGGAGTGAACCAAACAATAATGATGGCCTTAGCTATGGTTGTTATAGCTTCCATGATTGGTGTTAAAGGCTTAGGAATGCCCGTTCTACAATCGATACAAAATCAGTATTTGGCTTTAGGTTTAATGAATGGACTGGCAATCGTTGCATTAGCCATTATATTTGATCGCGTTAGTCAGCAATACGGAAAACGATTACAGCGTCATCGCGAAGGAGGCCATGATGCCTGATTTAAAGATACAAATCAAAAATCTATATAAGATTTTTGGGCAAAATGGCAAAAAAATGATCAGTCACGTTGAAAGTGGAATGAGCAAGGCAGAGCTTTTGGAAACGCACGGACATGTTTTGGCTTTAAAAGATGTAAATATTGATGTGCATGCCAAGGGTGTTCAGGTGATTATGGGACTTTCTGGTTCAGGAAAATCAACTTTAATTAGACACATAAATAGATTAATTGAACCTACTTCCGGCGAGATGATAGTAGATGGAAACGATGTTTTATCTATGTCTGATAGCGATCTAGAGCATTTTCGACGTTTTCAAGCTTCAATGGTATTCCAAAATTTTGCACTTTTCCCACATAAAACTATATTAGAAAATGGAATGTATGGGTTAAAAATACAAGGTGAAAAAGATAATCAGGCAAAGCCAAAGACACAAAAATGGTTAGACCGAGTTGGACTTTCTGGATTTGAAAATCATTACCCGGCGCAGTTGTCTGGAGGCATGCAGCAACGGGTTGGATTAGCTAGAGCCTTATCAACTGATGCAGATATTCTTTTAATGGATGAGGCTTTTTCAGCGCTTGATCCTCTTATTAGAACAGACATGCAAGATGTTTTGTTGGACTTACAAAAAGAGCTTCATAAAACAGTAATTTTCATTACGCATGACCTGGATGAAGCACTTAGAATTGGTGACAATATCACAATCCTTAGAGATGGCGAGGTAATCCAGCAAGGTAACCCTCAAGAAATTATATTGAACCCAGCAGATGAATATGTTTCTGACTTTATTCAAGATATAAATCGTCCCAGGGTTCTACAAATTGGTTCAATAGCAGATCCAAAAGGAAAATTAGAAGGACCATCAATGGATGCAGAAACAGTTGTTGAAGACGCGTTGCAAAAAATTATTTCGTCAAAAGCAAATGGTATTAATGTCGTAAAAGATGGGAAAATAATTGGTGCAGCTTCGTTAGAGCAACTTATACATGCAATTGCCCGCCCTACTGGTGAGAAAAAAGGGATTGAAAGCTACAGGTAAGAACTAAAGTTATAGTTAAGCGACCCCATAAGCAGACATTAACTCGTCCACGTTTAATTGCTCACGCTGTACTTTATTAAGGCTTTCCATCGGAACAATGGTATTATGGATACAAAATATAACTGCTTTTGAAATAGGCATTCTTATAAGCGTTTGAAATTCTGACCTTAACCATAACTTACTTGCATTTGATACTTTTCTTCGTGCACTCATCGTTCTTGGTTGATGCAAATTGGGATCAGAATAAATTAATGAATTAACTCGGAACATAGGATTATTGACACGTATAGCATCGAATAGCCTTTGAACTCTTTTCGCAATTTGCGCATCATAACTTGGGACAGGTTCATGAATTTTTATTAATTGCCTTCCTATTTTTTCGTCTAATGACCAACTTGATGGAAAACACAAACATGCGGCAGATAATTTATGCTCTGGTCCGTCTTCTTCCATGATACAAAGATCATGTTGCGTTAAACGGCCTGCCTCTATTAACGGATGATCTTCGCCAAGTATTACCTCAACTCCATCTGGACGGATTATTCCATTAGATGTTTTTTGATAGTCACACAAAACAAGATGTTTAACCATAAGATCTAAAAGCTCTTCACATGCAGCTTCTGATCCGGCAAGAGATTGAAAAACCACGTCCCTTTTAGAAGAAATTAAATAATCACGGTATGCCATTTGCTTCGCAAAGACATCATCTGAAAAAAGCCAATCAACTGGATTCAATGGGTTAAGTCCCGGTAATCGAGAAAGTTTAGGCTCCATCCATGCCGCAATCTTAATATTTTTTTGACAAATTTCTTGAAAAGTTTTCATTTATTACTCTTAAAAAGCGACATTAATTGACGTATTCAGAATTGTTTATTTATACAAATGACAGAATAATGCATTTAAACAATAAGTGAAGAGCAATGAATAAACCATTTTCAGAAATACGGAAAATTGACCCAACAAAAAGTCAGTTCTTAGCTGATGGAACGTTAAACGATAATAATCGAATTGAAATTGGCCCTACTCGTTTGGCATTTAACGAATGGGAAGATGCCAACTTAGAGTTACCAAATTTAATAAAAATGCGAGAGTATCGCCATAAGAGATTAACAGATCATATTGTTTCTCGAAATTTAGGCGGTTTATTAATGTTTGATCCGTTAAATATTCGATACGCAACTGATACCACAAATATGCAATTATGGAATACACATAATCCATTTAGGGCGGTGCTGTTGTGTGCTGATGGGTATATGGTTATTTGGGATTATAAAAATGCACCATTTTTAGCGGACTTCAATCCATTGGTTAAAGAGAGTCGTTCTGGGGCGTCTATGTTTTACTTTTCTGGTGGTGATAAAATAGAGAATGATGCAAAAAGTTTTGCAAACCAAGTATTAGCCTTAGTTAACGCACATGGTGACAGTAATCTTAGACTAGCCATTGATAAAATAATGATCCAAGGGCTTCGAGCTCTCGAAAAAATTGGTTTTGAAATATTAGAAGGTGAAGAAGTTACTGAAAAATCCCGATCTATAAAAGGGCCCGACGAAATTCTTGCAATGCGTTGCGCTCATCATGCCTGTGAAACAGCAGTATCTAAAATGGAAATTGCTGCTAGAGAGGGTGTCCCTAATGGGGATTTATCAGAAAATGATATTTGGGCTGTTTTGCATGCTGAAAATATAAAACGCGGTGGAGAATGGATTGAGACAAGACTATTAGCATCTGGACCAAGAACTAATCCATGGTTTCAAGAATGTGGGCCTAGGATAGTACAAAATAATGAGATTATTGCTTTTGATACAGATTTAATTGGTTCATATGGTATTTGCATTGATATCAGCAGAACATGGTGGATCGGTGATAAAAAACCAGAGCAAGCAATGATAGATGCAATGAAGCATGGTATAGAACACATAGAGACTAATATGCATTTGTTAGCACCCGGGGTGAGCTTTAGAGATCTCACACATCAAGGGCACCATTTAGATAAAAAATATCAAAAATTAAAATATGGCTGTAAAATGCATGGTGTAGGTCTTTGCGACGAATGGCCACTGATAGCGTACCCAGACAAATTTGTCGAAGGCGCATTTGATTATGTTTTAGAACCAGGAATGGTCTTATGTGTAGAGGCTTTAGTTTCTCCAGAGGGTGGTGACTTTTCAATTAAATTAGAAGATCAAGTCTTAATAACAGAAGACGGGTTTGAAAACTTAACATCTTATCCTTTTGATGAAATATTATCTACTTGAAAAAAAATCAGATGATGGAAGCTAATAATTTTTTTTAATAATATTAATATATCTAGAACTTAAAAAGGCACTCGCCAAAGTAAGCCCAATTACTAGGCCAAACCAAATTCCGTTACCTCCCCAATTAAAAACAAAGCCAAACAAATAACTACAAGGAATGCCAACGCCCCAATAGCAAATTGTTGTGATTACCATTGGAATTGCTGTATCTTTCAATCCTCTTAATAGACCCAGAACAACAACTTGTAAGCCGTCAGCAATTTGAAAAATCGCAGCAATCGCTAATAAAGGTACACCAATAAGAATTATTGAAGGAGTATCCACATGAGAGGGGGATAAAAAAAGCATTAATAGAGGCTTTGGCACAGATAAAAACGTAAAAGCCACAATTAAAACTGCTCCTATAGTTAAAATAATTACCGAAATAGAAGCAAGCTTTAAACCAGAATTATCCATCCGACCCACAGCCCTTCCCACCCTTACTGTTCCAGCATTAGCCAAACCTAAATAGACCATAAAAGTGATACCTGAAATTTGGATCGCAATTCCATGGGCCGCTAAAGCATTAGTTCCAAGCCACCCCATCATCACAGCAGTTGCTGAAAATAAGCCACTTTCTGCCAACATTGTTATTCCAACTGGTAATCCTAATTTGAAAACTTCTTTAAAAGCTTCAATATCCAATCGCCAAATATTATTAAAAATTAGATATGAAGAGTATTCATCTTTAAATAAACAAAAGTATAAAAGAATTAATATTGAAAGAATAGTTGTTACCAAAGTAGCTATTGCTGCACCAGTTAAGCCTAATTCAGGCATACCAAAATTGCCAAAAATCAAAGTATAATTTAAAACTATATTGACCAGTCCACCAATAATTAATGATAGTAAAACAACATTGGGACGCTCCAAAGCTGAAAAGAAACTCTTCAGAACCATTATTAATAAACCAGGCACTATACTCCAACCAGCAATACGTAAGTAAGTTTGGGCACTTTTAGCTAAATGCTCTTCTTGTCCTAAAATTAAAAATAGATTCTCAGAAAATAATAAAATAGGAATAAAGAATATTGAATAAATGATTGAAATCCACAATCCCATTCGAACGCTTCTACGAACACTGGTTTTATCATCAATAGCTGCCGCGCTCGCTACCATAGGCATTACCGTAATCGCAAAACCCGACCCGACAATAAGAATAATAAAAAACAACGAATGAGCCAAAACTGATGCAGCTAATTCATCCACACCGTACCATCCCAACATGATAGTATCAGTTAGGCCTGGCACCATTTGCATTAAATGACTACCAATCAATGGTAGCCCCAAAGATAACGTAGCTTTAAAATGCAATTTATAAGACTTTTTTAACACATTTAACATAACCTGCCTTAGTAAACTAATCCCATCTAAACAAGCATTAGTTTCTTAATTGCTAATTTCAAATAATCAAAATAATATTAATTAATGCACTCAAAATTTATCAAAATAAATAATAATCAATATTTTGTCCGAACGTGGGGGAAAGCTGACAATCCGAAAATTTTATTATTACATGGTTTCCCAGAATATTCAGGCGCTTGGAACACGTTAGCAAATCACCTTAAAGAAAGATTTTATTTAATTGCGCCAGATCAAAGAGGTTTTGGACAAAGCTGGGCTCCTTTAGAAGAAAAATATTATAAAACAGCTTCAATAATCAATGATCTAGAAGCTTTAATAAATTACTATGACAAAAAAATTATAGTGTTAGGGCATGATTGGGGTGCAGCAACAGCCTATGCATTAGCATTTTCAAAACCTCAGATCATTGAAAAATTAATTGTTTTAAATGGTGTTCACCCTGCTATATTTCAGCAAGCCTTATTATCTGGTGGATCCCAAACGAAAGCTTCACAGTATATAAATTATTTACGCAAAAAAAATATAGAACCAATTTTAATGAAAGATAATTTCAAAAAGTTAAAAATCCTTTTTTCAGCCAATATGGACACCTCTTGGCTAAAAGGACAAACCGAAATCGATTATATAACTGAATGGTCTCGTCCAGGACGTTTAAAAGCAATGCTTAATTGGTATAGGGCATCACCTTTGATAGTTCCAACCAACAATACAGAAATAAATCAAATTAATTTTTTAAAAAATAAAAAGTTAAATATTGAATGTCCACATTTATTGATTTGGGGGGAGAACGACACAGCTCTTTTACCAGAAAGCTTTATCGGGTTAGCAGATTATTGTTTTGATTTGGAGATATTCAAACTCCCAAATGCAGATCATTGGTTGCATCATCAAAAACCCAAAGAAATATCAAAAATAATTACAGATTGGCTTTTAAATTATAAGAATTATTAGGGGTTAGCATTGCTCATCTGTAGTAGATCTGGTTAACAAGAATAAACTAAAGAGTAGTATATGGAAAAAGATCTTTTATCCAATAAAAAAACTGATAATTATGACGCTTCATCAATTGAAGTTTTAGAGGGGTTGGAACCGGTACGGAAGCGACCTGGAATGTATATCGGTGGAACGGATGAAAGAGCACTACACCACCTAGTTGCAGAGATTCTTGATAATTCAATGGACGAAGCTGTAGCGGGACACGCTACTAGAATAGAAATTGAACTAACCAGCGATTACTTTATGATTATTAAAGATAATGGTCGTGGAATTCCGATTGATCCACACCCAAAATTTCCTGAAAAGTCAGCATTAGAAGTTATACTTTGCACCTTACATTCAGGTGGAAAATTTAATGACAAGGTCTATCAAACTTCTGGGGGTTTACATGGAGTTGGAGCATCAGTTGTCAATGCTTTATCTGACACACTACTAGTTGAAGTTTCAAAAAATAAAGAAACCTATGAGCAAGAATTTTCCAGAGGAATTCCACTCGGACCAGTGAGGAAAATCGGAGGTACTAATAATAAAAGAGGGACTATAATAAAGTTTCATCCAGATCCTGAAATTTTTGGCAATCATAAATTTAAACCAAAACGTTTGATTTCTATGGCGAGATCAAAAGCGTATTTATTTAGCGGTGTTGAAATAAAATGGAAATCAGAAATTGATGATGGTGAAACACCTCTACAAGCCACATTTCACTTTCCTGGGGGATTATCAGATTATTTAAACGAGCGCTTAGGAGTTTCCTCAACTTATGCAGACACCCCTTTTCATGGAAAAGTAAAGTTTTCAGAAAAATTTCAATCAAACAAAGTAGGTTCAGTTGAATGGGCAGTAAATTGGACCCCATCACAAGATGGGTTCATTCAATCTTACTGTAACACAGTACCCACCCCAGAGGGTGGAACCCATGAAACTGGCTTTTGGTCAGCAATTCTTAAAGGAGTTCGAGCATACGGTGAGCTAGTAAATAATAAAAAAGCACAAAATATTATTAAAGATGATATTACAAATGGTGGATGCGCTTTGGTGAGTTGTTTTATAAGTGAGCCAGAATTTGTTGGTCAAACAAAAGATAGGTTGGCCACTGTAGAGGCATCTAAATTAGTTGAAACCTCTATCCGAGATCATTTTGACAACTGGTTAGCATCCGATAACAAAGCTGCTGGAGCTATATTAGACTATTTAATTTTAAGGTCAGAAGAAAGATTAAAAAGGCGCCAAGAGAAAGAAACAGCCAGAAAATCAGCTACAAAAAAAATGCGCCTTCCAGGAAAGTTAGTGGATTGTTCATCCTCAAAACGAGAAGGGACGGAATTATTTATTGTTGAAGGCGACAGTGCAGGCGGTTCAGCAAAAATGGCTAGAGATCGCAAAACTCAAGCATTGCTTCCATTACGCGGTAAAATTCTCAATGTCTTAGGAGCTGCATCCTCTAAAATAAATACAAACAATGAAATCAGTGACCTTTGCCAGGCTTTAGGTGTTAATATGGGATCTAAATTTAACATCGATGATTTAAGGTATGAAAAAGTTATTATTATGACAGATGCCGATGTTGATGGTGCCCATATTGCTAGTCTTCTTATGACATTTTTTTTCACACAAATGCGTCCAATGATTGACAAAGGGCACTTATTTTTAGCCTGTCCCCCACTTTTTAGATTAACACAAGGCGCAAAACGAGTTTATTGCATAGATGAGAGTGAAAAAAATAATCATCTCAAAGATGGACTGGGAGGTAAGGGTCGTATTGATGTTTCAAGGTTTAAAGGTTTGGGTGAGATGGATGCAAAAGATTTAAAAGAGACGACAATGAACATTTTAACCAGGAAACTAATTAAGGTACAAATTGACGATGAAGAACCTGGAGAAACTGACAGATTAGTGGAACAATTAATGGGCAAAAAACCTGAGGCAAGATATGAATACATTCAAGAAAATGCTCGATTTGTAGAAGAGTTAGATATATAATTGTTGAGTTAACTCAATTCTAGTACTCTCGCCCATGTCATACTATCAATCTCAACTGGATCGTTATAAACTAAACTGTCACCTGGCAATCTTGCATTCTCTTCCTCATTAACCGCAGTTTGTACCCGCTTAATTCTATCCCAAAAATCATTTTCTGTAAAAACAGTAGGATCAATTAAAATATATGTTTGACCAAGATCATGTGGGGGACCAGTTTTTTCTTTTAATCCTTTGACGTCCAGTGAAGTGACAGAACCAGTTAGAGCAGCAGCCATAACCTCAACCATAAGTCCAAAACCCCAACCTTTATATCCACCTGTTGATACTAAAGAACCCTTTAAAGCTTCGCTCGGATTAGATGTAGGGTCCCCTCTTGAATCAACAGCCCATCCAAGTGGAATAGCTTCCCCTGCAGCCTTAGCTTTTGTAATTTTACCTAGTGCGACTGCACTAGTGGATTGATCAAATTGAAATAGGATTCCGCCACCTTTTTTTGGTACAGACATAGCAATTGGGTTCGTACCTAACACTGGTTTTTTTCCACCTGGAGGTGCAACTACAGATGAAGCATTAGCAAATCCAATACCGACAAATCCACTTTCAGCAATTTGTTTTGTGAAAAACCCAAGTGAAGTACATGTATGGGCATGCGCAATCCCCAGAAGAGCAATTCCATTTTCCGTTGCTGCCTTGATTGCATTTGGTAACCCTATACAAAATGCAGCTTGGGAAAATCCATACTTTGCATCTACTAAAACTGACCCAGGTTTAGGTTTAAAAACCTCAGGTATAGCTTTTCCATTTACCCGACCAGATAAAAGTTGCATGCAGTAGCTTTCTAAATAATAAAGTCCACAGATCAAATTTCCTGTTGCCTCCGCCAAACGCACAGCTTTTGCAACTTCTTTAGCCACCCATTCTTCGGCTCCATGACTAATCAAAGCGGCCGTTGTTCTTTTCTCAATCTCACTCAAGCTAACTATTGTTTTACTCATTTTATCAAATTACACCTTTTCTGTCAAAAACTCATCAAATTAAACTTATTTTTTTTCTGAAAGCTCTTCAAGATTCAACCATTCTGTTTCCAGAAAAGCTAATTTTTTTTGTAAAAGACCTAAGGCCTTACTTAATTTTAGAAATTTATCAGGGTAATTAGTGTATATATCAGCATCCGATAAAATCGTTTCTACTTCTAAGATTTTTACACTTAATTTATTAATTTCAATTGGCAACTCTTTTAACCTATGTAGTTGCGTAAAACTTAAAATTTCAGGCTTGTTTCTATCTTTGATATTATGTCTAAAAGAGGGATCATTCTTTGACTTAGTATTGTGCTTATCTTGGACAGCGGTTTTTTGAAAAAAATAATCTGACCATCCACCATTATACTCCTC
Source organism: Paracoccaceae bacterium (assembly GCA_028112705.1). Taxonomy (GTDB): domain Bacteria; phylum Pseudomonadota; class Alphaproteobacteria; order Rhodobacterales; family Rhodobacteraceae. The sequence continues at coordinate 19,644 of JAOGYN010000015.1, forward strand.
TACCATGCCATCACCATTCATAACTAATGTTTTAGTCGAAATTCTATTAATAAAATCTCGATCGTGGCTAACTAGCAGAACAGTGCCAGAATAATCATCTAAAACTTCCTGAAGAAGGTCCAAAGTTTCCAAGTCAAAATCATTTGTTGGTTCATCCAAAATCAATAAATTACTAGTTTTTGATAATATTTTTGCAAGAACTAAACGAGCTTTTTCTCCACCTGAGAGAGACTTAACAGGCATTCGCGCCTGAGATTCCAAAAATAAAAAATCTTTTAAATATCCTACCACATGACGCGGGCTACCCCTTACCATAATTTGATCAGAGGTGCCTGAAATTCCCAACTCAGGATCACTTGTTAAATTTTCCCATAATGACATCTCATGATTTAGAACATCTCTATTTTGATCAAATATTGTTTGATGCAATCCTGTTCCCAATCTGACTTTTCCAGAGTCAGGGCTTAGTTTACCAATTAACATATTAATCAGGGTCGATTTTCCAACACCATTCCTACCAACAATAGCAATACGTTCACCACGCACAATTTTAATTGAAAATTTCTGAATTATTAATTGATCTTTATATGATTTCGATATTTCTCTAGCATCAATAACTTTATGACCAGACATGACACTTGAATCTATTACAACACTTGCCACTCCTTGCCGCTTTATCTTTCCAGACTTAACCTCTCTCAAAGAATCTAATGCTCTAATCCTACCCATATTTCGCTTTCGTCTTCCTGAAATTCCCTCAATAGCCCATCGAGATTCTGCTTTAATTTTTCGATCTAATTTGTGCGATTCATTGTCTTCCTCTTGCCAAATTCTATCTCTCCAATCTTCGAATTTCAAAAATCCTAGTTCACGTCTCCTCACTATTGCTCTATCGATCCAAAAAGTTTGCTTCGTAAGATTATTTAAAAAAGTACGATCATGACTGATCACTAAATATGCACAATGTGTAATATTTAATTTTTTCTCTAACCATAATATTCCTTCAATATCCAAATGATTAGTAGGCTCATCCAACAATAACAAATCAGGCTCTTCAGCGAACAGTTTTACTAGTGCAGCTCGTCTACGTTCACCACCTGATGAAGAAACACATTCTCTATCCAGATTTAAATTTAGACTCTCGGCTATCCTTTCAGCTTTGTAGAATTCATCAGAATTTAAGTTACAAATTGCGAAATCACCCAAAGTAGTAAAGCTCGAAAAATCAGGATCCTGCTCCATATACCCAACAGAGACCCCTTTTGAAACCACTCTCGTTCCAGAATCTGCTTCTATTGTCCCAGCAAGAATTTTCATTAATGTGGATTTTCCAGATCCATTTCGACCGATTAATGCGGCGCGATCTCCACCCTTTATAATCATATCTAAGTTTACGAATAAAGGATCACCCCCATATGTGAGGTCAACGTCATTTAATTGTAGTAATGCATTTATGGCCATTAAAATCGGCTACAATGTCCAGTAAGCGAGGTCAAGTATTACAAAGAAGGTAATCTCGTTTCCACCAACTCTACCCAAAAAGATGTTCCAAAAGGTATGGCTTCATCATTAAAATCATAGTTGGGATGGTGGAGCGACGCAGTGGTTCCATTTCCCACTCTAATATAAGCTCCAGGCCTTTCCTCTAACATATAACTAAAATCCTCAGCACCCATAACTTGAGACGCATTATCATCAACGTTATTATCACCCGCTATTTTTTTTGCTACATTAACCATGTGGCTCGTTTCAAGTTCAGAGTTTATCATAACGGGGTAACCTCTAGCGTAATTTAAATTAACTTTAGCACCATACGTCAAAGCAGTATTTTTTATCAATTGGGTAATCTTTTCCTGCGCCATATCACGTACTTCTTTAGAAAGTGTCCTCACAGTTCCTCTAAGCTGCACTGTTTGCGGAATCACGTTATAGGAATCACTCTCAGTTCTAAAACTTGTCACAGACACGACCAAAGACTCTAGTGGATCAGTATTGCGCGATACGACAGATTGTAACGCAATTAAAATTTGCGCTCCCACTATAGTTGGATCTATTGTATCCTGAGGCCTAGCTGCGTGGCCACCTTTTCCTTCGATATCCAATGTAAATTGATCTGCTGCAGCAAAAAAAGCACCTGATCTAATATTAAATTGTCCAACTGGTAAGCCTGGAGCATTATGCATTCCATAAACTTCACTAATGTCAAAATCTGACATTAACCCATCATCACACATCTCCTTTGCTCCCCCACCACCCTCTTCAGCTGGTTGAAAGATAACAACAACGGTTCCATCAAAATTTCTTGTTTCTGCTAGATATTTAGCTGCACCCAACAGCATAGCAGTATGGCCATCATGTCCACAGGCATGCATTTTGCCATCATTTTTGGAACGATATTCCAAACCAGTTATCTCTTTAATAGGCAAAGCATCCATATCTGCCCTTAGTCCGATTACTTTACCTTTTGAATCACTTCTTCCTTTTATAACTGCCACTACACCTGTTCTTCCAATACCTTCCTTAACCATGTCACATCCAAATGAGTTTAGTTTCTCACTGACAATTTTTGAGGTCCTAAACGTATCATAAAGCAACTCAGGGTTTTCATGAAAATCTCTGCGCCATTTAGTTATTTCAGCATGCATTTCCATAATTCTATTTTTAATTGGCATGATATTTTATCCTCGACAAAGATCAACTATGAGTCGATCTAAAAACGCTTCACCAGTCTCAAATTGCTTGACTGTAATAAATTCATTGGGCTGATGGGCCTGAGCAATATCACCAGGGCCACATATAATTGATGAATAACCCTCAGCTTGAAACTGTCCCGCTTCTGTGCCGTAAGATACAACATGCTGACCATTATCCCCAGTTAACTTTCTGACTAATGCTTCGGCCACACCATTTTCTTCTCGTTTTAAGCCAGGAACTGCATGGGCGGATTCTAATGCGATAAAACATTCTGGGTTAATACTTTTCATACCAGCTTCGATCTCACGAACTTTGTTAGTATAGGCTTGCTTCCAATTATTAGCATCCTCATTTGGTATACAACGAAAGCCCATTACAAAATGACAATCTTTTGCAGTAATATTATTTGCAGTACCACCTTCTATTATTCCGACATGTACTGTTGTAAACGGTGGTACAAAACTTGAGGTTGCTTCATCCCTTTCTTTTGCCTCATTTTCAATATTCATTTGATTTGCCCACTCTATTAGTTTTGCACCTTCCATTATGGCACTAACACCAATGTGTTGAAGAGACGAATGCACTTCAAAACCACGGATATGTGTTTTGATACCTAGTCCACCCTTATGACCAGATACTGCTTTCATCATTGATGGCTCTCCAATAATTGCCGCTGACGCTTTTGGCATTAATTTAGCCATCTCAGCTGCCATAAATGGAGCACCAATGCACCCAACTTCCTCATCATAAGACAGTGCTATTTGAATAGGTCTTTTAATTCCTTTTTTTAGTGCCTTAGGAATAGTTGCCAAAGCCAGAGCATCAAAACCCTTCATGTCACAGGTCCCACGGCCAAAAAACTTACCATCTTTCTCTACAACTGTGAATGGATCTGTATCCCAATCCTGTCCAACAACTGGAACAACATCAGTATGACCTGATAGTATAACCCCACCATCAACCATAGGTCCTACATTTGCATATAAGTTTGCTTTAGATTTATCCTCATTATAAACTCGTGTCGATTTTACATCATAATGGTTCAAATATTCTTCAACCCACGTAATTAATTCTAAATTACTCTCAGAGCTTACGGTAGGGAATGAAATTAATTTTTCCATAATTTCACGAGCTGACAAATCAAATGACATTTTATTCTCCTAATAAATATTACTAAAAAAAGTTACAAATCCCAACATTAATATCCGCTATCAGTCGTTAAAACAAAATGACCAGGGGATACTTCGTTATATTCAGATGGCTCAGGTGAATAGCCACTGGGATGGATAGGTGAAGGAATCGGTTTAAAATTAAGATCCTTCTCCTTTTTGCGTTTTCTTGGATCTGCTATTGGAACCGCTTTCAATAATGCTTTTGTGTATGCATGTTGAGGGTTTTCAAAAACTGCGCTGCGTGAGCCAATCTCAACTATTCGACCAAGGTACATTACACCAACTCTATGGCTTACTCTTTCAACCACTGCCATGTCATGACTAATAAATAAGAAAGACAGTCCGAGTTCAGATTGAAGTTCCATCATTAGGTTAAGCACCTGTGCTTGAACAGAAACATCTAAAGCTGAAACTGCTTCATCTGCGATAATTAATTTAGGATTTAAAGCTAACGCTCTCGCAATTGCTACTCTCTGCCTTTGACCTCCTGATAACTCATGAGGAAATCTTCTCATAAAGCTTCGAGGCAATTCAACTCTATCAAAAAGCATTTCTATTTTTTTATTAATATCCTCGTTAATTATGTTTTTATAATTTCTTAAAGGTTCAGCAACCTGATCATATAACTGCATTTGCGGGTTTAAAGAAGCAAAAGGGTCTTGAAATATCATTTGAATATTTAATCGAGCTTGCTGCATAGCCTTAGCTGATAACTCGAGAACTTCTTGACCATCTAAATTGACTGATCCAGCATGAGGCTCAACCAGCCTTATTAAAGCTCTGCCCGCCGTAGATTTTCCACATCCAGATTCCCCAACCAGTGAAAGTGTTTGCCCTTTATTAATAGTGAATGAAATATCTTCCACCGCATGAACCTGGGCGATAGTTCTTCTAAAAAGCCCTCCTTTTACAGGAAACCGTGCTGTCAAATTCTTTACAGTTAGAAGTGGTTCATTACTATCCTTGATTGGTACGATCGTGTCATTTTCTGTCCCAAGAAGACGCATCGGTTCTGGAAAGGCCTTGCCTTTCATTTCACCTAATTTTGGGACTGCGGCAAGTAAAGCTTTCGTATAATCATGTTGAGGGTTTTCAAAAATTTCCTCAACTGTACCTTCCTCAACTTTATTGCCTCTATACATTACGACCACTCTATCAGCCATCTGAGCCACAACTGCCATATCATGCGTGATGAACATAACTGCCGTACCAGTTTCTCTTTTCAATCTATCCATTAAAGCTAAGATCTCTGCTTGAATAGTAACATCTAAAGCTGTGGTGGGTTCGTCTGCAATTAACAATCTTGGCTCACAGGCCATTGCCATTGCTATTACTAACCTCTGTCGCATTCCACCGGAAAGCTCGTGTGGGTATTGCTTTAATCTTTTCTCAGGCTCTGGAAGACGAACTTGTTTTAAAATCTCTAAAGCTTTTTCTATGGCTTTCTTTTTTGATAATTTTTTATGAAACCTTAGGCCCTCAGTTAGCTGTCGCTCAACAGTAAGCACAGGATTCAACGCAGTCATAGGTTCTTGGAATATCATTCCGATTTCGTTTCCTCGGATATTGCTCATTTCCTTTTGATTTGTTTCACATAAATTAATAGATTCACCAGTTTTTCTATCAAAAATTAATTCCCCACCAGTAATCTTGCCACCACCATATTCAACTAACCGCATTAAAGAGAGGGAAGAGACAGATTTGCCCGAGCCAGACTCGCCCACGACACAAACAGTTTCCCCTGGAAAAATTTCAAAAGAAACATCTTCTACACCAGTTACAGTTCCATCTTTAGTTTCAAACTGAACCTGAAGTTTTTCTACGCGAGTAATTGGATTGTCTAACATGTTATTCCTCTTTGCTTGAGATTTTGATGCTATAGATAAGTTTTATACTGTCAAATATTTAAATTTAAATAATACGATAAGACCCAAATAATTACATTGATTAAACTTTTACTTCAATAACGAATGCATTCAGGATTTTTTACTTGCAATTCAATTAAATTTTCGTTCCTATAAGAACTTATCGAACGACTTTTCGTTCGATTAATTAGGATTAATACAGAGGATACTGTACCATGAGGAAAATGAGCTAAACAACAAGGAGGAAATTATGAAGTTAAAATCATTCATTATAGGAACGGCTGCCGCCCTTAGCGTTGCATCGATGGCAATAGCTGACAGAGGGTCAGACGGTCACGTTAATATTATTTATTGGCAAGCGCCATCAATTCTAAATCCTTATCTATCAGGTGGGACTAAAGATGTTGAGAGCTCATCAATGATAATTGAACCACTCGCACGCTACAACCAAGATGGAGAATTAACAGCTTGGTTAGTAAATGAAATTCCAACAGTAGCAAATGGCGGTGTTAGTGCTGATCTTATGTCTATCACTTGGAACATAACACCAGGAATAAAATGGTCTGATGGCTCAGCGTTTACAGCACATGACGTTGTATTTTCTGGAAATTATTGTATGGATCCAGACGGTGGTTGTGCACAGTCAAATAAATTAGCTGATGTAGCAAATATTGAAGCATTAGATGACTTGACTGTAAAAGTTACTTTCTCAGTAGCTAAACCATTTCCTTATGGACCTTTTGTTGGAGCGGAACAGCCAATAATTCAAAAAGCCCAATTTGCTGATTGTATGGGTGCAAAAGCGCCAGAGTGTACCGCAGAAAATTTTGGACCAATTGGAACTGGACCATTTGTCGTAACAGATTTTAAAGCAAATGATGTTATAACAATGGAAGCAAACCCTCACTATAGAGATGCCTCCAAACCAGCTTTTGCAAGTGTTACCTTTAAAGGTGGCGGCGATGCAGCAGCAGCAGCAAGATCTGTTCTAGAAACAGGCGAGTTTGATTATGCATGGAACTTACAAATTGACCCAACTATTCTTGCGAATATGGCGGCTGTTGGTAAAGGAACAGTAATTTCAAGCTTTGGTACTGCAACTGAGAGATTAATGGTTAACCTTTCCAACCCAGACCCTGCATTAGGCGATCTAAGGTCTACATTGGAAGGTGGTCCTCATCCGTTTTTAACGGATGCTGCAGTTCGTCGCGCTCTGAGTGTTTCGATTGATAGAAACCTTCTAGCTGAAGTTGGATATGGTGCTGCAGGTAAAGCAACCTGTAATATTGTTCCAGGCCCAGCTATTTACGTTTCTACAGCAAATGATGAGTGCTTAGTTCAAGACATAGCAAAAGCTAACAATATTCTTGAAGCTGCTGGATGGCAAAGAGGCTCAGATGGTATCAGAGCAAAAGACGGTGTTAGATTATCTATTCTTTACCAAACATCTACAAATGCTGTTCGTCAGGATACACAAGCGATGGTTAAACAGTGGTGGTCTGAAATTGGTGTTGAAACAGAGCTAAAAAATATTAGTGCGTCTGTTTTCTTTGGCGGAGATCAATCTTCACCAGATACATACCAAAAACATTTCTCAGATATCGAGATGTACACAAACTTGTTTAGTGGAACTGATCCTGAAGCCTATATGGGTGGCTGGGTTTGTTCACAAATGCCGATGCCATCAAACAATTGGATGGGCAACAACATGCCACGATATTGTAACCCAGATTACGATGCTATGGCAGCAGAACTTGCTACAACCGCTGACATAGGCGAACGTGCACGTATTATTATGGCAATGAATGATATGTTGATGCAAGAAGGTGCAATGATCCCTCTAGTACACCGTGGTAGAGTATCAGCACACTCAAATAAATTAGGTGGAGTGATCCAAAATACTTGGGACAGTGAACTCTGGAACGTAGCCGATTGGTTCCGTAACTAATTATTAAACCCTTACTGCCCCAAAAATTATTTGGGGCAGTAACCAAAACAATTTTAACACTTTTAAGTTAAGGAACTGCAATGTTGAAATACACAATCAGACGATTGATTTTCACCATACCAGTTCTTTTATTTATAAGTTTGGTGATTTTTTTACTATTAGACTTAGCTCCAAGTGACCCAACAGGAAACCTCCCAATGACGGTTCCCCCAGAGGTTCGAGAACAAATACGACTTGCTCTGGGCTTAGGCGAGCCTATGTATTGGCGATATTTAATGTGGTGCAATCAATTTTTTATAATAGAGCCTTTAAATATTATCGAACAAGCATGGGGAGTTTGTTGGGGAGAATGCGGAAGTCGGACTCGGGTCATGAGTTGGGCCACGAGATCACCAGTAGTTGATCTGATAATTGAGAGAACGCCTCAAACACTATGGGTTGTAGGAATGTCTTATGTCGTAGGTATTATTATAGCTATACCAATTGGTGTCATTTCAGCCTACCGACAATACAGTTGGTTTGATCAGACAGGTACGTTTATTGCGATGGTTGGATTTTCTGTACCAACATTCTTTACTGGCGTTTTGCTAATTGTTATATTTTCAACTTTAATACCAACTGATAGTATCTTTTGGTTACCATCTATATACGACACAACACATAAGGTTACTGACTGGGAAAGCTTTGTATTTCAAATAAGACAAATCTTAATGCCAGTTTTTGTTTTAGCACTATACAACGCTGCTCAAATCAGTCGATTTATGCGAGCTTCTATGCTTGACAATTTAAGTCTTGATTATGTTAGGACAGCTCGCGCCAAAGGAATGAAAGAAAGGGTCGTCTTACTAGTTCATGTATTACGTAATTCTTTAATTCCAGTTGTTACAGTATTAGCCTTAAATATTCCCCACGTCTTTGGAGGAGCAATAATAACCGAGCAGGTTTTTAAAGTTAATGGCTTAGGAGCTCTTCTCATATTGGGAATAGAGGGCGCTGATATTCCATTAGTTCAAACACTCACATTTATCTTTGCAATTCTAATAGTATTTTTTAATTTAGTCGCAGACGTACTATATGGAATATTAGATCCAAGGATAAGATATGACTAAAAAAACAAGTACAAAACAAACAAGTCAATGGCTAGATGTATGGATGCAATTTAAAACGCACCGTGGGGCTTTAATTGGCATGATCGTATTCTCAATAATCTGTATGCTAGTAGCATTTGGCCCATGGTTTTGGACGTTGGATCCAAATTATATTGATATACGTGCAAAAAACCAAGGTCCTAATTTTCTTCATCCCATGGGAACAGACCAATTAGGAAGAGATACTTTTTCAAATCTTCTAGCTGGAGGCAGAGTTTCATTATTGGTTGGTGTTACAGCTATGGCTTTGTCCGTAGTTTTTGGAACATTCGTGGGCGTTGTATCGGGATTTTTTAGACGGTTAGATGGTCCATTGATGCGATTAACTGACTTGTTTTTAGCATTACCCCTTCTTCCCTTATTGTTAGTAATGATAATGCTTTTTCGGGATACATTGAGAGGCATGTTTGGTCCTGAAACTGGAATATTTATCTTAATTGTAACTGCGATTGGGTTAACGAGTTGGATGCCAATAGCTAGGATCGTACGAGGTGATGTCTTGGCTGTAAAAGAAAGAGAATTTGTGTTAGCTGCAAGATCTTTAGGAACCCACAATACGCAAATGATAACGCGTCATATTCTACCAAACGTACTAAGTCCAATAATGGTTTCGGCTACTTTGAGTGTAGCTACTGCTATAATTACCGAGAGTGCACTTTCATTTCTCGGATTAGGCTTCCCCTCTGACTTTCCAACTTGGGGACGACTTCTATACGATAGTACTAATTTTATGAAAATAAGCCCTGAAAGGGTTATATATCCCGGCCTAGCAATAAGCTTAACAGTTTTAAGTGTGAATTATATTGGTGACGGCCTTAGAGATGCATTAGATCCAAGAATTCGCGGTAGATGAATCAATAATTAAACTCAAGTAACAATAGTGAGTAATTGATCTATAGATGTTTTGGCATCTCCATAGTACATGCGCGTATTTTCTTTAAAAAATAAAGGATTTTCTATACCTGAGTAACCTGTTCCCTGTCCTCTTTTTGATACAAATACCTGTCTGGCTTTCCATACTTCCAGCACTGGCATTCCGGCTATTGGACTATTTGGGTCATCTTGCGCAGCTGGGTTAACAATATCATTTGAGCCAATTACAATGACTACATCTGTATTTGGAAGATCATCATTAATCTCATCCATTTCCAATACTATATCATATGGGACCCTGGCCTCAGCAAGTAATACATTCATATGACCTGGTAATCTCCCCGCAACAGGATGAATACCAAACCGAACTTTAGTTCCACTAGCAATTAATCTTCTGGTGAGCTCAGCCACTGACTGCTGAGCTTGTGCAACAGCCATACCGTAACCTGGAACGATTACTACGGAATCTGCATCCTCTAGAGCACTAGCAACGCCTACACTATCTATAGCTATCTGTTCACCTTCAATGTCCATAGCAGGACCGGAATTATTTCCAAAGCCACCCAGTATTACAGCAATAAAATGGCGATTCATAGCTTTACACATAATGTATGATAGAATGGCACCAGATGAGCCAACTAGTGCGCCAGTAACAATTAGCAGGTCATTCCCCAATAGAAATCCTGTCGCAGCGGCAGCCCAACCAGAATAACTATTAAGCATTGATACCACGACAGGCATGTCGGCACCACCAATAGCTGCCACTAAATGAGCACCTAGTATAAATGCAATTAAGAGCATTAAATATAACGTCCACAGTTCTGATGAGTTTATGTACATAATTAGCAACATGAAGCTAAAAAATACTGCTAAACCATTTAATATGTGGCGACCAGGTAAAATTAAAGCTTTGCCGTCAATTTTACCTGCTAGTTTTGCATAAGCTAATATTGATCCAGTAAAAGTAATTGCTCCGATAAATACTCCTAAAAATATTTCTATTTTATGGATGAGGAGTTCAACATTTGTCAATTTATCATGCTGATCGTCCATTCCCGAAATTTGCAGTGCAGCGTTTAAGCCAATAAAGACAGCAGCTAACCCAACAAAACTATGTAATGCAGCCACTAATTGAGGCATTTCAGTCATTTCGACCCGTTGTGCAACAGTCTTACCAATAAGGGCCCCTATTGCTAGAAGTGGAACTAAAAGGACATAAGAAAGTGTTGTAAAACCAGGGCCAAATATTATGATTGCAGTTACAGCTATTAACATACCAAAAATACCATACCATACCGCTCGTTTTGCTTTTTCTTGGTTAGACAAACCTCCCAAAGAAAGTATAAACAAGATAGATGCCGCTATATATGCCGCTGATAATATGCCTGTACCCATTAAACCAACCTTCTAAGATTTTTGAAACATTTGGAGCATTCTTCTTGTTACCATAAATCCTCCAACAATATTTATGGTAGCTATTAATACACTAATCGAAGCAAGTATGGTTATAATGATATTGCTTGAACCCATTTGTAACAATGCACCTAATATAATGATTCCAGATATTGCATTTGTAACGGCCATTAATGGAGTATGAAGTGAGTGACTGACATTCCAAATAACTTGAAACCCAACAAAACAACTTAACGCAAAAACAATAAAATGTTGCATGAAACTTATTGGAGCATACGCACCAATCAAAAGCATCAACACAGATCCAAAAACTAATACATAAGTTTGCTGTTTTCCAGATTTCGCAAGTGCAGTTGCTTTTTCTGTTTCTAATTCTTCTTTTGTGTTCTCAACAGGTTTGATCTTTTGAGTCGCAATAGCGCGTATCTTGGGTGCGGGCGGTGGAAAAGTTATTTCACCGTCATAACAAATTGTTGCACCCCTTATAACATCATCATTCATATCATGATTGATTTGACCATCTTTTTCTGGTGACAAATCAGACAGCATATGACGAACATTCGTAGAATATAATTCAGAGGATTGAGCTGCCATTCTACTTGGAAAATCTGTAAATCCAATTATTATTACACCATTATCACTCAGGATTTTTTTATCAGGTACTGTTAATTCGCAATTACCACCTCTTTCAGCCGCCAAATCAACTACCACTGAACCAGTTTTCATTGAAGAAACCATATCTTTCATCCAGAGCTTTGGAGCATCTCGGCCAGGGATAAGTGCTGTTGAAATAACAATATCAATAGTGGGTGCAAGCTCCATAAATTTCTCTAACTGCTTTTCCCTGAATTCAGGTGAAGAAGGAGACGCATAGCCACCGGCTTGAGCTCCATCTATTTGGCTTTCAGTGAAATCCAAAAACACAAATTCTGCACCCATTGATTCAATTTGTTCGGCTACTTCTGGGCGAACATCAAAAGCATATACCTGTGCACCTAATGATGTGGCAGCACCAATCGCCGCAAGGCCAGCTACACCAGCTCCAATGACCAGCACTTTTGCTGGTGGAATTTTTCCAGCAGCAGTCACCTGCCCTGTGAAGAATTTTCCATAATTACTACTTGCTTCTATAACCGCCCTATAACCAGCGATATTTGCCATTGAGGACAAAGCATCCATTTTTTGAGCCCTGGAAATTCGAGGCACCATATCCATTGCCACAACTCTAACACCTTGTTTATTAATCAAACTTAATAAACTCTCAGATTGACCAGGGTAAAAAAAACTAATTAAAGTTTTATTTTTATTTAATAATTCAATTTCATCAGTAGTGGGTGGTTGAACTTTAATTAAAACGTCCACCTCCTTACAAAGACTCTTCTCTTCTTTAAGCACTATGACACCTGAATTTATATAATCTTGATCAGAAAATCCAGATGTTATACCCGCATTTTCTTCAATAAAGCATTCATGGCCAAGCTTTATAATTTGACTGGCAGAAGTTGGGGTCATTGCAACCCTGCGTTCGTTTTCAGCCTTTTCTTTTAGAGCACCTATCTTCATCATAAATTCCAAATTACTATTGTACTGGATATAGTATAATTTAAACAATTATCAAACCAATTAAATCAGAATTATGATTTTAAAATCATTTAATCTAGTTTAGTAAGTCATAACTACAATTAAGCTTTGGTTTAACATTATTTTTGTATATTATTTAATAAACCAAAATTATCAAATTTTGAATAAGGAGAAAACTATGACACATTTAAAAGGTAAACATGCATTAGTTACTGGTGGTGGAACTGGTATTGGGCAAGGTATTGCAGTAATGCTTTCAAAACTTGGTGCTACTGTTACTATCACTGGTCGTAGAATAGAAACATTAACAGAAACATGTTCATTAGCTGACAATATTTTTCCCATAGTAATGGATATGGCTTCCGAAAAAAGTGTAATCACAGGCACTAAATCAGCCATTAGCGAAAGAGGCCCAACATTAATTCATGTTGCCAATGCAGGAATTGCTGAAACTATGCCTGTTCACAAAATGGAATTGGCGTTTTGGAATAAGATTATGAGAACTAATTTGGATGGCGTTTTTTTAGGAATTCGTGAAGCATTACCTGGCATGAGAGAACATAATTATGGCAGAATAATTACCATTAGTTCAATTGCGGGATTAAAAGGGTTAAAATACGGTGCGGCATACTCAGCATCAAAACATGCCATAATTGGATTAACAAAAACATTGTCTGAGGAATATATGAGTACTGGAATAACAGCAAATGCCATATGCCCAGGTTACGTAAGAACACCAATTGTAGATAGGAATAGAGATTTGATTGCCTCTAGAAGCAATATGACAAGTGAACAGGCAGAAAAATCAATGTCTCAGGATAATCGTCACAAGCGCTTAATAGAAGTAAATGAGATTACATGTGCTGCAGAATACTTGGTGAACAAAAATTCTGAGTCTATTAATGGGCAAACACTTGAAATAGCGGGTGGTCAAATTTAATAGATTAAAAATAATAAATATTAACTTAGAAGCTTTTTTACTGCTTTTTCCCAATTAGCATAATCCGTATCAATCGAAAATCTGTTACTTACAGGATTAAAAACCATATCTTTCTGTAGAATCTTTTCCAAATCAGTTAAGTCAGAAAAATAACCAAGTGATAAACCTGTTAAAAATGCAACCCCAACGGCACTTGCCTCAATATTTAGTGGTCTTTCAACTTTAATGCCAATTTGATTTGAAAGATTTTGCATAAGCCAATTGTTTCTACACACTCCACCATCAACTTTTAATATTTCTAACTTTTGATCCAAATAATCAGAGCACATCGCACTAAACAAATCACGAGCCTGGAAAGTTATACTTTGCAATGCTGCTTTGGCTATATCATTAATAGTCGTACTTCTCTCCAGTCCAAATATAGCTCCACGGCATTGAGAATCCCAATATGGTGCACCAAGTCCAGTAAATGCGGGAATAAAAATAACTTCATTGGGCTTATTAGAATTATTAATCAACCCCTCTAGCTCGTTGTAATCATTTATAAAGTTCATATTATTTTTAAGCCAGTCGATTATTGTACCAACATTAAAAATAGAACCCTCCAAAGCATAACTGGCTTTGCCTTCAAATTGATATGCTATCGTGGTGATTAAATTAGATTGTGATTTTTTAGGTATAAATCCAGTATTAAGTAAAGCAAAACAACCAGTTCCAAATGTAGCTTTAATCATCCCTGTCTTAAAACAACCAAGCCCAATAGCAGCAGCCTGTTGATCACCAATCAGCGCTCTAATTGGTACATTCGTTCCAGTTATTGAAGTTTCGGAAAAATCTGAAGAACTATCTTTTACCAGAGGTAAAATTGACTGAGGTATATTGAATAATTTTAATAATTCGGAATCCCATTTACCTTCAAAGATATTGTAGAGCATTGTTCTAGAAGCATTAGTTGCATCGGTCGCATGAACTCTACCATTTGTTAAATGCCAGAGAAGAAAAGAATCTATAGTACCAAATGCTAACTTTCCATTTTCAGCATCAGCCCTTGCTTTAGGAATATTATCTAAGATCCAACAAATTTTTGTTGCTGAAAAATAAGGGTCTAATAGCAAACCTGTCTTTTCTTTAATAAACTTTTCATAACCCATTTTTTTTAATTCAGCGCATCGAACTGCGGTCCGTCTATCTTGCCAGATGATCGCATTATAAATTGGTAAACCCGTACTCCTATCCCAAATAACTACCGTTTCACGTTGATTTGTGATACCAATTCCAACAATATCAATAGATGCAGTTTTATTAATTGTATTTTTCACACTTTGAAGAATTTTTAGAGGCTCTTGTTCAACCCAACCTGAGTTTGGAAAACTAGTAGCCAATTTTTCACTAAAGCTATTAACAACATTAAGGGATTTATCAAATAAAATAGCCCTTGTGGATGTTGTTCCTTGATCAATAGCAAGAAAATTATTCATTTTTTATCTCTATTTTTAAATTAATCAACAAACTTTGTTAAAATTATTAACTTAATCTGTAATTAACAATAACTTAAATTATTTTTGTACTACCAAAGACGGCTCACAACCCAGGCTCTCTGCTAAACTAGAAAATCGTAGTTGAACCACCTCTCCAAATAAATCTTTGTTATTTTTGGAAATCATAATTTGTAAAACTTTTTTATTCTTAAGTATTTTTAATTCACCCATAGAACCGTCCATTGATCCTGACAACATAGCTCCAAAACGCATCGCTTTTCCCAATTTTTTTGCTTGTGTCTGTTCGTTTTTAGTTAAAATTGATTGAACACTTTTAAAAGCGCTCTTATTTCTTGAACTCTTGTACCTAAACAGGAGAGCAAGAGCGAGAAAAATGCGCTCACTGTGATCCAATCCACCCAAGTTGGCTCTTGTAGCATATTCAAAGCATACTTCAGCACGATAATCTGGATGTGCTCTCCAAGTTACATCATGTAATAGACACGCAGCCTGAACCAACCTAACAATTTTTAAATCATCTTTATCAAATAATGGTAGGATAAAACTAAAAAGAGCCATTCCAAATCCTGGAATTCTTGATGCAGAATTCTCCATATATTGGCAGGCTTCTATTAAAGGATCGAGCTTTCTTAACTTTGCATCCATACATCCATACAATAATCCTTCCCTAATACCATAACTTGATATTGCAATATTTTTTGGTTTAAAATTTTCGATTATCTCTTGTAAAATTAATGCCGATGTTGGGAGTAATTTTAAACGAGCTGTTGAACTTGGATAAACCTTACTCATTTTTTCTATAGAACTCTTCATAATCCAATCAGTTGTTATTTTAATATCGCTGATATTAATTTGGTATTCATGCAAAACTTTTAAAGGGTAATCAGATATTTCCATTTGCAGCCGAGCAATTGTTCGCCAAGATCCACCAACTAAATATATAGATTTATAATTTTTTTTAAATAATTTTCTTAACTCAATTAATTTGGATTTGATATAATTTCTTTTTATAATTGGATCAGTAAACAAACGATCTAAAATTAATGGTCCTAGTGGTGAGCTTGTAGCTGCCCCTACTATCCCATTTGAAATTTCAGCTAATTCCATAGACGCGCCACCTAAATCACAAACGATACCATCTGAATCTGGCCATCCCAACAAGACGCCCTCTGCAGACAATCTTGCTTCCTCTTCACCAGTGGCAATAATCACTTTTAAACCAGTTTCTGTACAAATTTTGGAACAAAAATCTTGACCATTAGGAGCATTTCTAATTGCCGCAGTAGCAATTGCTCTTAAACTAGAGTTCATTGATTTGGCTAACATCACAAATCGTTTTATTGCAGATAAAGCCCGCTGTTTATTAATATCATTTAAGTCACCATTTGGTCCTAAATTATCACCTAAGGCACAAAGAACTTTTTCATTAAAAAAATAAGCAGGTGATCTCGCTGCACCATCGAAAATTACTAAACGAACTGAGTTTGAACCAATATCAATTACACCCAATCGATCAATCGCACCATTTGAAAGATTATTAGCTATGCTTTTTGTTGAATAAAAATCTGTCAAAGTTATTACCAGTAAAAAAAGTTGAGTTAATCAAATTTTAAGTATTAGTTTTAGCATGAGTCAATTTTGGAGCATCAGATGCTCCAGCAGAACCGCGTCCAGAAAGAGAAGGGTTTTCCATAAAAAATCTATGGCAATCAAATAAATTATCAATTTCATTATGCCGCAAATAGGTTCCATCCGCCTGAAGTACCCAGCTTTGTCTTTGATCTGCTAGATTAGCAGCCATAATTTGACTCACTATTTGTGAACGCACAGTTTTGTTATGGATCTCTATTAAACCTTCCACACGCCTGTTAAGGTTACGGTCCATCCAATCTGCAGAGCTTATATAAACTCGACCTTTTACAGAACTTACTGGTTCTCCATTACCAAAACAAACTATTCGTGAGTGCTCTAAAAACCTACCAACTATCGACTTTATTTGTATATTTTCACTTAAACCCTTAATCCCAGGTCTGAGGCCACAAATACCGCGAACTACCAACTTGATTACAACTCCAGCCCTACTCGCTTTATACAGTGCGTCGATAACGTCTGGGTCAATTAAAGCATTCATCTTACCCCATATTTCAGCAGGTTTTCCTTCCCTGGCAAATTTTATTTCATTTTCAATAGAATCCAACAAAAAAGTTTTAAGGTTTATTGGTGATATAGACATCATTTTTAATTTTTTTGGTTTTGCATAACCAGAAATAAAATTAAAAACACTTGTAGCATCGCGACCATAATCTGAATTACAGGTAAAGAATGAAAGATCTGTATAGTATTTTGCAGTTATAGGGTGATAGTTACCTGTTCCAAAATGGGTGTAGGTAACTAATTTTTTATCCTCTCGCCTGACTACCGTAGATAGTTTTGCATGAGTTTTTAAGCTGATAAACCCATAAACAACATGTGCACCTGCTCGTTCCAACCGGCGGGCCTGCCTAATGTTTGCAGCTTCATCAAAACGTGCTTTCAATTCAATAAATGCGGTCACTGATTTTCCTGCCTCAGCAGCCTCACATAAAGCATCAACAATAGGTGAATCTTTTGAAGTTCTATACAACGTTTGTTTGATTGCGAGGACATTAGGGTCAGCAGCCGCTTGTTGTAAAAACCTTACAACCATATCAAAAGTTTCGTATGGATGATGAAGTAACATGTCTTTTTGTTGAATGGCCTTAAAAATATCTCCATCATAATCAGCAACTCGTTCTGGTATTCTTGGAGTAAACTTTGGCCACAGAAGTTTACTCACTTCTAACTCAACCAATTCGTTCAAATCAGATAAAGCAATAAACCCATCAATTTCAAAAATTTCTTCTTTCGATACTTGACAGTTTTTTCTTATCAGATTTGCCAAATTAATATTTGCCCCAGCAGAGATTGACAAACTAATAACCTCTCCTCGCTTTCGCCGTTTCAGTGCTGTTTCAAACTCTCTTACCAAATCCTCTGCTTCTTCTTCTATTTCTAAGTCACTATCTCTTAAAAGACGGAATGCACAAAAATTTTCCAATTTGTGCTCTGGAAAAAGATCATTGATATATTCAATTAAAACGTCTTCAAGGGGTAACATTCTAAATAAACTCTTGGTTTCTCCAAGTCGAACGAACCTAGGAAGTTGATTGGGAATTGGTAATAGAGCCAATAACTCTTTATTATCTCGTTTTCTTTTTAACTGTAATGCTAATGCAAAACCACCATTTGGGATAAACGGAAATGGATGCGCAGGATCAACAGCTAAAGGGGACAGAACTGGAAATATATTGTTTACAAACTCTTCATCAAGAAATAATCTTTCTTTGCTACTCAGCTCATTAGGTTTTAAGATTTCTATATTCGCTAACTTTAAATCTGATATTAATTCAATCCACTGACTTTGTTGTCGGTTTAAAAGAATTCTAACTCGTTTATCTATCTCTAATAATTGTTGTGTAGGTGTCATACCATCAGCAGCTGGAGTGTTTATTTTATTGTTTTTAAGTTCCCGTAATCCAGCCACTCTAACTGAATAAAACTCATCCAAGTTTGTTGCTGAAATTGCAAGAAACCGTAACCGTTCTAAGAGAGGTACACTTAAATTACCAGCTTCTTCCAAAACACGTGAATTAAAAGCTAACCATGACAATTCACGATTTAAAAACCTTTTATTACTATCAAAGTTCTCAAAATCACGGTCGACAGCCTCGTGTTTGATAGACTTCAAAAAATCTGAATTAACAATCTTATGATGAATTTGTTTGTTCATGAAGAGACTTATGCCTCATTTTTTCTAATTTTGTCCAGAACTTCAGTAACTATTGCCTTACTCGGGCCTTTCCCTAATTTCAAACTTGTATTATCCAGCTCGTTTACAAAGTTAGAAATAGAAATCAAAGATCGTGTAATTCTTTTTAAAATGAATTCAATTAAAAAAGGAGATATACGAATTTGTCGATCGTTAAAATGCTTGACTAAAACCGCTGATAACAATGCATCATCAGGTGAGTTTATTGGAATATGCTCAGTAGCTATAAGTCTACTTGATAAATCAGGTAACTCAAACCCCGCCCTACTTGAAGGAACAGAACTAGTCATTAGAACAAAAGTACCCATTTGACTACAACCATTAAGAATATGCAACAAATGTTCTTCTAAATCAGATTGCGAAGCTGCTAAATTAATATTTTCTATAATTATTGCTTTTTCTTTGGTGCTATCAAATTCTAAACTATTAATTTCTATAAAACTAGCATCAGCTAAATTAGCCCACACGTTAGAAAGGTGAGTTTTTCCAGATCCATTTGCGCCAGTAATAATTATTCTACGATTAGACCAGTCCACCCAATTTTGAATATATTCAAAAGCTAAAATATTAGCTTTTGAAACAAAAAAATCTTTTGAGCCAAGCGCTGGGTAGGAAGGTAAATTGAAAATTAATTGATCATTCAAATTTAATCCCTTTCAGAACCCAAGTATACAGTGCTGACTTTGTATTTTTTAATCCAAAATCGTATAATCACTCCAAATGAAGCAGAAATTGGCACAGCTAGCAGTAGACCTGAAAAACCCAAAATAGATCCAAAAAATGATAAAGAAAATAATAACCAGACTGGATGCAGACCTATAGAATTTCCAACTATTTTTGGTGTGAGGTAATTACCTTCTATTATTTGGCCAATAAGAAAAATAATTCCAATCATTGCAATGAAGTAAGGCTCTGGCCAGAATTGATATAAGGCCAAACCCAATGCTAAACCTCCTCCAAAAACTGCTCCAACATAAGGAATAAACGAAAGAAATCCTGCCAATAGACCAATAAAAATACCATAATTTAAACCAACAAAGCTTAATGTAACTGCGTAAAAAATTGCGAGAATAAAGCATACAATCATTTGACCACGAATAAATTTCGACAAAGTTAAGTCAATCTCAGAACAAATCGCATTAATCGAATTCTTTGAATTTAAAGGGATTAAGCCATCAAATTTTAACAAGATTTTATTCCAATCATACAATAAATATATAGATACGATTGGCGAAATAAAGATTATCATAAATGTATCAAGTGCACCCATTGCGGAGAAATAAAAATTCTTCAAAACACTGATAGCATTTGATTGAATTGTTGACTTAATAGTGGCGATTGGCCCATCCCAATCATATAGCCCAAAAAACTGACCGAAATTACTTTTAAATATATCAATAAATTTATTTATTATTACTGGTATATTTTCCCAAAATGAAAAAATTTCATTAGCAATTTTTGGCAAAACCAAAACACTGAATAATAGTAAACACAAAAGGAATGTTCCAAAAATAATTAGTGTTGAAAATAATCTATTAATTCCAATCCTTTCTAACTTATCAGCTATAGGATTTAAAAAGTAAGCTATAGCCGCTCCAATTAAAAATGGTAATAGTATGTCACTAAGCAACCAAATCGCGCCAATTAATATAAAAGATATCAAAATTGACCACTTGGCTTGTTGTGAAATTAGCATTTTCTGTCTCCATTTATAAATTAATATACCAGAAAAATAGTTAATAAGCGATTATAGGATTGCTTATTTTAAATAAAATAGGCAATTAAAACATAGTTTCTAATATTTATTTATGAGGTTCTATGTCTAATAGCAATCAACAAACTAAAGCAGAATTAATTTTGCCTTCAAAGAATTTGAGTGATGATATTAATTTTTTTACAAAAAAAATTGGGATGCGATTAGACGAAATATTTCCTGCTGACGATCCTTCAGTAGCAGTTATTTCAGGCTTTGGCCTTAGACTGAGAATTGATAAAGGATCAGATGAACCAGTTGGTACTATTCGTATATTAACAGACGACATTAATCGTTTTTCTGCGGCTGGAAAATATTTAGTGGCCCCAAATGGAGTGAAGATTCAATTTATTGAAAATAATTCACCTTTAATAATGCCAAAAACTAATCATGACTTTGTAGTGAGGAGACTTTCTGATCAAGCACCATGGGTAATAGGTCGAGCAGGGATGCATTATAGAGATTTGATACCATCAAGACTTGGTGGATCAATTATCGCAAGTCATATACGAATTCCAGATGGTGGCCCAGTTCCTGATATGGTGCACTATCACACCGTAGGCTTTCAATTGATTTTTTGCTATAAAGGTTGGGTTGATTTAGTATATGAAGATCAAGGAAAGCCTTTTCGATTAAATGAAGGATGCTGCGTTATTCAACCTCCGCAAATTCGCCATAGAGTATTATTTGCTAGTAACGACATCGAAGTAATAGAAATTGGTGTTCCTGCAGAACATGTAACAACTATTGATCATGAAATGAGTCTTCCAAATGATACAATTAATAGGCAGCGAGAATTTCAGGGTCAGAAATTCGTACATCATAAAGTTGAAGATGCGGTGTGGGAACCTTTTCGGTTAAGTCAATTCAAATCAAGAGACACTACCATTGCAAAAAATACTAAAAATGTTGCTGGGGTTAAAGTAGCCAAGTTTACCAGTGGTGGTGATGTTTGGAGTTCACACGACACTGATATTTTATTTAATTTTGTTATGAGTGGTCATATGACTTTAGAAGGGGAAGGTGAAAAATCAAATGATTTAGAGCCCGGTGACGCTTTTGTGATTCCACCAAATATGAAAACAAAATACACTTCTTGTTCTAAAGATCTTGAGTTACTGGAAGTGTCTTTACCTGGAATCTTTAATACTACAAACGTTTAACGATAAGAATAAAGAACTTAAAACTAAAGATTATCTAAATTTTATTAATTTAATCATCTGGGCGCTTTAAGGTAATTAGCTTTTCTATAACTGCATAATCTCGATATCCAAGTCTAGACAAAGGCTTATACAATGTAACATCAAGCATACCGTCTTTAATATACTTTTCATTAATATGAATACCTTTAACTTCCCCTATAATTGCAATTTGATCCTCACCTGGGAGTTTAATTTCTTTATGCAGGATACATTCAAATGCTGCAGGTGCCGCTTTAACGAATGGAACTGAAACAATCTCTGATACTCCTTTTTCGAGACCAGCCACTGTGAATTCATCTTCACCATGTTTAAAGTGTTGTGAAGAAATATTCATTTGATCAGTTAACTCAAAGCTTACAAAATTCACAACAAACTCACCTGTTTCTCTTATATTTACAATTGAATCTTTTTCTTCAGCTATTCCTAATTTTGGGCCCGTTTTACTAAAGATCACCATTGGCGGTTTATCACCAATTGCGTTGAAAAAAGAATACGGGGCTAAATTTGCAGACCCATCTTTATTAATTGTAGAAATCCATCCAATTGGTCGAGGAGAAACGATTGCCTTAAATGGATCGTGAGGAAGAGAGTTAGGTCGAAAATTCGGTTTGTAAAACATAAAAAAACCTCTTTAATAATATTGGCTCTATACGTAACCTTATGATAACGGAAATTCTAGCGCTAATCATAAATTTTGGAGCGATGTTTGATAAATATAAAACTAGAAGAAGAAAATGATTTCTGGGACGTGGAGAGCCTTTATGATGTTTGCCTTTCCCCAAGTAGAAAAGCATTAAGTTCTTACAGGTTTCGAGAAGATGTCGAGCCAATTAAAGAACTATGTTATTTGACTAGGGATAAAACTGGGTCAGTCTTTTCTGCAATTAGATATTGGCCAATCAAAATAGAAAACTTTAAATGCTTATTGTTAGGACCATTAGCAGTACATCCAATCAGACAAGCTGAGGGTCACGGTAAATACTTGATTAGCAAGACCTTGAAAAAAGCAGAAAGCTTAGGTTGGGAAGCAGTAATTTTAATTGGCGATCTTTCATATTACAGTCAATTTGACTTTAATATTGCAAAATCAATAAGATTTTCTTCACCTACTGATCCAGGTAGGATTTTAATAAGATCACTCAATAATTTTAAAACAGATGGCTTAAAGGGTGACGCTATAAAATGTGTTTTAGATTAACAGTGAAAAAACCTAAATCATTATAACAAAATTACGTAACTTTTTTAATCCACTCTTCAACCGCCAATCGAATAGATTGATCACCAGAAACAAGTGCTTTATCTATGATATGACGTAAATCTTTTAAATTTATTTCCATTATTAATGATTTAACTGCTCCAATGGAGGCGGGTCTCATGGATAATGTCCTGATACCCATTGCTAATAAACATACAGCCTCTATAGGTCTGCCAGCATCTTCACCACAGAAGCTTAATGGTGTCTTGGTTTCTGTACACCTATCAACAATCTGTTTAATCAAATTTAAGAAACTAACATTTAATGAATCATAACGCTTTCTAACTCTTTCGTTTTCTCGATCCGCAGCATAAAAAAATTGCTTCAAATCATTACCACCAATTGAAACAAAATCTGCTAATTCAAAAAATTGTCTTGGGGCAAATGCTAAGGACGGTGTTTCGAGCATAGCACCAATTTCTACATTTTTGGGAAGATTATGTCCCATTTTTTTCTCGTTTGCCAGCACACCATGTAACAGGTCTCGCGCCTGCCTAAATTCATCAAATTGCGCTATCATGGGAAACATTACCGATACACTTTTATTGCTAGCCGCTCTAAAAATTGCCTGCAATTGCATTTTCATTACACCTGGTTTGTCCAAGCCAAGCCTTATCGCTCGCCAACCCATTGCCGGGTTAGGCTCATCAGTAGGTCTCATATATGGCAATACCTTATCCGAACCGATATCCAATGTCCTGAAAACCACTCTTTTATCATCAGCCGCATCCATAACTCGACCATAAAGAGCAGCGAGCTCACCTCTCTTTGGTATGGAATTTCGAGCTAAAAATTGTAATTCAGTTCTAAACAAACCAACACCCTCAGCGCCTGAGCTCTTTAAACTCGGTAAATCAGCCATCAATCCAGCATTCATCATTAAACTTATTTTGATACCATCTTTAGAAACTGCCGGTGTGTCTTTTAATTTAGCATAACGCTCTAGTTTTTTTGATTGCATTGCGATTTTTTCACTAAATGCTTTTTTAACATTATCTTCTGGACGTAAATTAACTATCCCCCCGTCACCATCTACTAAGATATGGTCACCATTAAGTGCTTCAGTAGTTATTCCAGGAGCGTTGATAATTAGAGGAATAGCCATCGCTCTCGCTATTACTGTAGCATGGCTGCCAACTGAGCCCTCTTCTAAAATAATTCCTTTTAATTTCCTACCATATTCGAGCAACTCACCAGGCCCAATATTTCTTGCGATTAAAATAGGATTTTCTGGAAAATCAGTATGATCTGAACTCCCTTGTCCAGTCAAAACTCGTAATAAGCGATTTGATAAATCGTCTAAATCATGAAGTCGATCTCGTAGGTAAATATCTTCTACCCTACTCATTCTGGCCCTAACAGTTGATTGCTCCTTTTCAACAGCCGCCTCTGCAGATAAGCCACTTTCAATGTCTTCTTCCATTCTTTTTAACCAGCTTTTGGAATTAGCAAACATTCTATAAGCTTCTAATATTTTTTTGTGTTCTTCTGTTGCCCCTTTTAAGGCTGTATTTAACATACCATCAACATCACCTTTAAGACGTTGAATTGCCTCTTGTAGCCTACCCTGTTCCGCTTTGGTGTCATCAGCAAAAGGATTGGTAACTACCACCCGAGGTTCGTGTAAAAGCACATTGCCTGAAGCAGCACCTTCGTGAGCAACACCACCTTTAATTAAGACAGAATATTGATGAGGCGCTTTTAGATTTTCATCCCCACCCACAAATGCACCAAGTTCAGTCATTTCAGCTAATACCATAGCTACCACTTCAATTGCATAGATTTCGTCATCCGAAAAAAGTCGCGGCACCCTTGACTGAACCACTAAAACACCAAGTGTTTCACCAAGTCTTTGAATAGGTACACCCAGAAAACTAGAAAATCTTTCTTCACCAGTTTCAGGCATAAATCTAAAACCCGCCTGTGAAGGAGCATCGTCTGTATTTATAGGTTTGGCATCTTTTGCCACTAAACCAACCAAACCCTCACCAATCCGTAGACGCGTTTTATGTACAGAAGCCAAATCCAGCCCTTCAGTTGCACATAATTCAAGTGTTTTGTTATCAACTAACAAATACACAGAACAAACTTCCGTTCCCATGCTATCGGCAATTAAGTGAGTTAATCGATCAAGTCTTTTTTGACCTTCGCCTTCTTCCGCTAATGCTTCTTTTAGGCGTTTAAGAAGTATCCTAGATTGTATTCCAGTTTCTAATGCCATTTATCACCCTCTTCAGGTTTTGGCTTCTAATTCAAAAACATCATGTAATGATTGTATTGCTAATTCCATGTATTTTCTATCAATAAGCACCGATATTTTAATTTCTGAAGTAGTAATAACTTTAATATTTATGTTCTCAGTTGATAAAGCCTCAAACATCTTAGCTGCAACACCTGCATGGCTACGCATTCCAATACCAACAACAGATATTTTACTTACATCTGTGTCTGCAATCAAATCATGATAGTTGATGGTTTGGCTTTGCTTTGCTTTATCTAATGAAAGTTCAGCTAAATCCACTTGATCAACAGGACACGAAAAAGTCATATCTGTTCTACCACCCTCAGAGACATTTTGAACAATCATGTCAACATTCACACCTTTATCCGCAAGAATGCCAAAAATAGAGGCTGCAATACCTGGCCTATCAGCTACAGAAACAAGTGTCATTTTTGCCTCATCCCTGGAATAAGCCACACCAGATACAATCTTACTTTCCATGATTTCCTCCTCGTCACAAACCAAAGTTCCTGGATTGTTTACAAAACTACTAAGTACTCGCAAACGAACTTTGTACCTCATCGCCAACTCTACTGATCGAGTTTGCAAAACCTTAGCACCTAACGATGCAAGCTCCAACATTTCCTCATAACTAATTTTACTTAACTTTCGAGCCTTACTAGTTATTCTTGGGTCAGTTGTATAAATTCCATCCACATCTGTGTAAATATCACATCTTTCAGCCTCAAATGCAGACGCAAATGCTACAGCAGTAGTGTCAGATCCACCACGACCTAAAGTAGAAAGCCGTCCTTCTTCACTAATTCCTTGAAAACCGGCTATAACTGCTACTCTCATACCTTTAGAAAATTTTTCCTCAAGGTTGTCAGTTGGAATCTTTATAATTCTAGCAGAACTATGGCTCGAATTTGTAATTAAAGGTACTTGCCAGCCCTGCCAACTCCGCGCCGAAACACCCATTTCTTGCAGCGTTACTGCCATCAATCCAGCAGTCACATTTTCTCCACTGGACACAATTGCATCATACTCTTTAGCATCATGCATTTTTGATACTCCGTTTACAAGAGATACCAATCTGTTTGTCTCACCAGACATTGCAGATACAATAACGATAACATCAAATCCGTTGTTAACTTCTAGGGATATTTTTGACGCAGCATTTTTGATGCAATCTAAATCTGCAACTGAAGTACCACCAAATTTCATAACTAGTTTGGGCATATTAACCAATTCCAACAATAAAGTTCGATCAAGTTACTAAAGATAGTAGCTAGGAAGAGCAAGTATTTCTAAAACGGATGGCTCCTACCGTCCCAAGTTTCAAAACACCCTGTATTTTCTAGAGACAAATCAGTAAATCGCTGTATCAAACCTCTAGCAGATTCAGTTATTGAAATATCAGCGTTTTCTCCACCCATGTCGGTTTTTACCCAACCTGGGTGATAAATACCCACTGGAACTCCCTCTGGCTTCAAGTCTTTAGCCAAATTTCGACCTAAATTTAAAACTGCGGCTTTTGACGCTCGATATATGTAGCTCCCACCATTTGCTTGATTTTGACTACCCATCTGGCTAGAAATGATTACTATTTTTCCTTTTCCAGTAATAATATTTGGAAGCAGGTTTTGTATTAATAAAAAAACGCTTGTCACATTAACAAAAAAGGTTTTATTCCAAAGATCTGGGTTAAACCCAGATTTCAAATCTTCATCTTTATCTAAGTAAATTCCAGCATTACAAACTAATAAATTTATTGGTGTATTTAAAAATTCTTTTTTTAAAACATTTATCGATGAAATACTTTCCAAATCAAGATATTTAAAACCATCGCTACGAGCAAAAGATATGACATTGTCATCAACAGCACCTAACTGCTTAGCCAACTCAAAGCCAATGCCCTTACTAGCTCCCGTTATAACAGCAGTCATATTTAACCCCTAAGTATCGTGTGTTAAAATTAATTAGTCTTTCGTTCTCTCCAGGGAAGTGGCGCAACTTTTATTCCATCCTCAAGTAAACTTTTAACTTCTGTGGTTGTAGCTTTACCTCTTATATTTCTTTCTTCCGCGTCACCGTCGTGAATTGCTCGCGCTTCAGTTGCAAAATTAGAGCCAACATCTTCCGTGTTCTCTTCAATAGTTTTCTTTAGCTCTGTAAACGCTTGCTCAGCAGTAGTTAATGGTCCGGATAAAGGTCCTGCTTTTAATTCTTTAGAGCTATTTTTCGCAGGGCGTACTTGTGGCGCCATTAACGCCCTTTCAACACTCTTATCTCCACAGACAGCGCACAAAATCATTCCAGAGATTTTTAACTTTTCGAAAGCCTTAGCTGATTGTACCCAACTATCAAACTCATGTCCCTTGGAACATTTAAAACTATATTTAATCATTCAAAATTTACCAAATAAATATAACCTATATAAAATCTTAATCTTAAATTAAAACAATTTTCATTTTTAATAAATTTTTAAATAAAAAATTTTCAATAAAATTTATCTTGATGCCCTTCGATCTCTACGGTTTGAGACTGGTTGAAATGCCACACCAACATGGGCTTCACAATATGGTTTGCCTGTCTGCGTAGCCAGTCCACAAAACCAAAAATCATCAGTCGCTGGATCACCAATTGGCCACTTGCATGTTCTTTCAGTGAGTTGCAAAAGGTTTAATTTTTTTGCACCTTTTTCCACTTCTTTTACTGTTGCCAATGCCTCAGGACTGATTTCGT